>NZ_JBFTPA010000002.1:0-763003 GCF_056398245.1 Paenibacillus sp. 01T47 | reverse complement strand
TATTGGAAATATTTAAGTGATGCAATTATTATGATGTATCATACTGCTAAACTATTTTCTGACCATGGTAAGAATGTACTAATAGACGGAATTTTGGTTGAAAGACCCGAATTAAAACCGCATTATGAAAAAGTTAAGGATATATTTGCCGGGTATCCTTTCTATATTGTCGAAGTTTTTTGTCCTTTAGACATTTGTCGCCAAAGAAATATTGAACGTGGAGATAGAACCGAAGATCAATCTGAGTGGCAAAATAATATTATGGCCAAAGATATACAATACAACTGTACTGTCAATACACACACAAATTCTTCAGAAGAATTTGCAGATTCGATTCTAAAATATTTATTTGATAGGTCCGAGGTTTAAGCTATCGGGACACGATAGCTCAATTAAACAGTTATGATGAAGCTGCTGGCATAATCGACAGCTTCATTACGCTAAGGCGCAGAATAGTTACAATATGTGGTAATATCTATTTGTAAGATAATGGACTGAATTACTTCAGGATCTGATCGGATGGAGGTGGCGACCATTTTATGAAAAGGACAATAATTGGTGGGGTACTCTTGTTAACTGGCACCATGATTTCATTAGCGATTTTAATTGCAGCTGCTTCTTATGCACCAAGTATCACTACTTGGCAAGGTTCAAAGTTGTGGTTTGCCATTTTCGGAACAAATGATTTTGGCGAAGAAGTAGTAGTAGATAGTTTATTTCTTGGCTTTCCTTTTATTATGGGTATTGTTTTGTTTATTCTAGGATTGATTGTGTTAGGGATGGAGTACTTCAGGAAGGAAGAATAATTCGGGGTTGAACTAACGGAAAACGATAGTTGAACACCAGAAGGGCGCCGCGTGATACCTCTTCGTTACGCTAACGGGCAGCATTCCTATTATGAAGAAATAGTGGTTTTGAATACTGTTGAAAGCGGCACGGTTGGCATCAGGCACGGTATGAAAGTACGTTACTCTAAATGCTACAGGTTCAGGACAGGACGCTCCACTCCTATCTATACTTTTGCACTCTTTTTGAGTGCGAGCCACCCTTCCAGGTGGCTATTTTTTATTGCTCATTAAGTGAACTATCTCCTAAAGGTTACGGTATAAGGATCAATCTAGTTGAACCATAATACGAACTGGCAGATTAACGTAACATTTTCCCTATCCGTTTCGTCTACTGAATAGATTGGAGGGAGGACAGAGATGAAGAAACTACTTGTGAAATCGGTAGTTTATTTGGGGTTGTTGTTGTGCATGATTTTTTTGCTGTACAAAGTAACCTTGTATTGGAACCCAATAGGCATACAAAAGCAAACCGTTTCATTCCTGAAAGCAGTCCAGGAGCAAAACTACGGCAGAGCTGCGGATCTGTTTGGCTGGGAAGGGCAGAAGACCGCGGGCAGCAAGGAAAGTGCTTGGAAGCAGTTGGCTGAAGAGGAAGGGGTTCGACTACAATCCTTCAGTAACGTTCGTGCTGAATATGACGATGGTTACTATTGCACAGGCCATGCGGATCTTGTGTTCGAGGTGAACAAAAGCCCTATGCAGGTTAGAGCTGTGATTACATATGGAGTAGGTGCAAGGCCGAAACAAATATGCGCAATAACACCCTCAGGGATGCAAGGTGGTTCCATTTCCCAGATAGCGGCATGGAACTCACTGGTATGTGGGAATAGCTCGTTTTGAAGACTTCATTGAACTAACGGGTAACGAAAGTTGAATAAGACACATGATGAGCAGGCGCTACGGTGGCCTGCTCTTCTTAACGGGCAGTTATCTTCAACAGATATGGTATAATTTTTTCAAAAAGTTCTTTGACAGGAGAGTATGGGAATGGAAAATCATACTGATTACATCAGTGAAGATGTAAACGAATTGAACAAACGTTATCTGATCATAAAAGAAAGGTACGATGAGTATAAGAGTCAGAACATGATATTGGATATGTCTAGAGGCAAACCATGTCCTGAACAACTTGATCTTTCCACTGAAATGCTCGATATCTTGATATTTGATGATCACTTAAAGGCAAAGGATGGTTCGGATTGTCGCAATTACGGAGGTATTGACGGAATTCCTGAAGCAAAAGAATTATTTTCTCAAATTCTTGAGGTTAGCACAAACGAAATCATTATAGGTGGCAATTCAAGCCTTAATATGATGTATGATACTATATCCCGAGCGATGCTTCATGGTGTTTACGGTAGCGGATCGCAATGGGGGAAGCTTCCAGCAATAAAATTTTTGTGCCCCAGTCCAGGTTATGACAGGCATTTTGCCATATGTGAGCTCTTAAATATAGAGATGATCGTAGTAGACATGTTGCAGAATGGACCAGATATGGATACGATCGAAAAGCTTGTCAGTGAAGATGATTCTATCAAAGGAATATGGTGTGTTCCTAAATACAGTAACCCTGACGGAATCACATACTCGGAAGAGACGGTAGATAGACTTGCTCACATGAATACTAAAGCAAGGGACTTTAGAATTTTTTGGGATGATGCCTATACTGTTCACCATTTAACTAAACCCGATCAGTTGAAAAATATACTTGCAGCCTGTAAGGCAGCAGGAAATCCTGACCGTGTTTATATGTTCAGTTCTACCTCTAAGATTACTTTTCCTGGTTCTGGCATTGCAGTGTTAGCATCCAGCGAGGAGAACTTGAATTTTATACGGAAGCAGATTTCTATCCAGACAATTGGCCCCGACAAGATCAACCAACTTCGACATGTTCGTTTTCTAAAAAATATTGATAATTTAAAAGTTCATATGGAAAAGCACGCTGCTATAATAGAACCCAAATTTGATATGGTATTAAATAAGCTTGAATCAGAGTTAAGTGGAAAAAATATTGCGTCATGGAATAAACCGAACGGGGGTTATTTCATTAGCCTTAATACATTAGACGGTTGTGCTAAAGACGTAGTAAATATGGCGGCAGAAGTCGGTGTCACATTGACTAAGGCAGGGGCTACATTTCCTTATGGAAAAGATCCAAGGAATCGAAATATACGTATAGCCCCTACTTTTCCATCAGTTAAAGAGCTAGAAACAGCCATTGAAGTGTTATGTCTCTGCGTTCAATTGGTAAGCATAAAGAAGATTCTATCTGAAAGGTAATTAGTTTTTTATAATCGGTCAGAAAATTGTTCATTGAACTAACGGGTAACGTTAGCTCAATAAAACAGCGGCAGTATAGGAGTTAGAAACGGAAATATTGAAAAAAGTATATAATACACCACAACTTTTGCCGATACAAAATAGATGTGAATTAAATGATTCAAAGGAGTACTTAATGTCTGACCTATTAATAAGGGTGCTTCGATTCCCTTCAAAAATCGAGTATTTTATCTTTCACAAACACTTATTACTTTCATTTAACCTTATTCTTTTAACAGTGTTTGCCTACTCTATTATTAAAGATAAACAACCTATGTATTTCTTTCTCTACCTGATAATTTTACCTTTCACACTTATTGTGAAGCCAAAATTACTTCTTAAAAGTAATCAAATTTTGTTTATGGCTTTTTTCACTTATTTCACAGTACCCTTTAGTTTAAACTTCTTAATCGGATTACAACTACGTATTTCAATACCCCTATTTTTAATTTTCACTTTTTTGACTACGATTATATTCTTCTTCATGTTGTATTTTATTAACAGGAAGCATTCTCGTAAAGAATTCCTTGATCACTCTAAGATCGCATTGGATATAATCAGATTCATTTTTGTGGTCATTGTAACAATAAGCGCTGTAACTGGAAAACTTATTAATGACTTTAGCTTATTTACTCAAATGATTCCTGATTTCAAAAATGATACTAATTTAGAGGAAGTAAGAAGTTATTTCCAACTCACTTTCCAGATCCTTGCTATTCCCTTTGTATTCTCTAGTACTTTACTTAGAATTGCAGTCGACTGGCTGTTGTTAAAAAAATAACAGTCTGTAGAGTATGTGCATTTGGTCCTTCAATTTCGGTTGAGTTCGATACACGAAAGGGCCGACGTGAACAATTAGAGGCGGTGACGAGTTTGTTCTTTTCTAGACTGGGATTAAATTTCTCAGATTGAAACACACTGCGCTACCAAAGGAAATAGAAGGAAATGAATCCTCGTATCTAGAAGACATACAGACTGTGCGCATGACGCGGCAGACTGTATGGAGGGGATAAGCTTGATGCAAAAGCAAGGCAGAATTGCGTTTCTGTGGATGAATTACTTTTTGTTAGGGATAAGCGTTTTGTTTTATATTGTTCTCCTGCGGGCACCGAGCGTCTTTTTGGAGGGAGCTGCTGCCGGAATGATTGTGTATGGTGGATGTTACGGGTTGATCCGTATCGGGTGGCAGAGGGTTGTCAGAGGGGCGCTGCTTGCAGTATTCTTTTCCATATTTGCTTTTGCATTGTACACAGTATGGTATGTTCTACAGAAGCTCTAGTATCTGCATAACGGTAAAGCTTCATCACTCCTTGTAAAAGCCCTCTTCAGTATGCAAGAACGTAAGAGGGCTTTCGCTGGTGGCTCTTTCTAATTTATAAAAATGAATTGATTAGCAGGTTCATTACGCTAACGGGCAACGATAGTTCAATAAAAACACGGAAGTAGCCGACCACAATGGTTGGCTGCTTCATTACGCTAACTGGCAGTTTAGCGCAACTTCCACCTTCTGGAAGCGTAGTGGCCTCAAGAATTAGAAATGACTTTATGGATGTGGTATCACTTGTCTTACAGCATAACTAAACGTATTTCGTATGTCTTAATTGTAATCGGAGTGTTGTTGTTTATCTTTGGCCTGTGGCAATACATGCCAAAGTCATTTTCATCTCAAACGCCAAATAGTGTGATTATGTCAATAATTGCAAAAAGGATAACATTTCCTATCTTGGGTCTAATGTTAACGGTTATTGGTTATTGGTTATGCGTTTTTGAAATTCGTTCGAGAAATTGAAGTAGAGATTCAATTGCTTAGAGATGAACTAAGTCGATTAACTAAGGTGGTCGAAGTGCAAGGAAAAGATACAAAATAACCTCATTCATTCAATACCACAGAACAACTGCTACGCTAACGGGAAACGATAGCACCATGACAATAGGCTACCAGCACCATGGGTAGCCTTTCAGATAACGGGCAAGTTATGCTTAAAATCTTCATGAATCCATCGCTGAAATAATGTGAGTTTTGTTTATTAATCATCCAGTGACAAGGGGGGAATCTAAAATTTCAATAAAAATTGATATTGGTAGGAAGATAATTTCTAGTATATTCACAACATTAATTCTTTCGTTAATTCTTGTGGAGTTTCATGGTTATGCCCCGTTTTTCATCTATTTTATGTACTCATTCCTCGGTTGCTTAATAATAGGCGTACCGTGTTCATTAATTACAGACATGATTATCTTAAAAATTAAGGTAATAAAAACAATGCTGAGCATGCTCATGGGGTTAGCCTCACATCTAATATTTGCAGTGATTATTTTGTATTTGTTTTCTCTTACCGAATCAGAAGGCATCCTTTTTCTTTTTAAGTACGCCAGTGTTTTTGTGTACTCAGTTTTTATTGCCGCAACAGGTTTATGGTTGATTGATACGATTTTTAAAAAAATTCAGTTTCCAAGATAAAAAGAGAGATACAACGAGCGTACGATCTAATACAGCTGTTACGCTAACGGAAACGATAGTTGAACAAACAGAATTTTGTTGTGGCAGCTGCTCTTTTTCTTTATTAAGCTAACGGGCAGCATTCCTATTATGTAGAAATAGTGGTTTTGAATGCTGTTGAAAGCGGCACGGTTGGCATCAGGCACGGTATGAAAGTACGTTACTCTAAAAGCTACAGGTTCAGGACAGGACTCTCCACTCCTATCCAAATCCTATAGTGCTCATCATGAGTACGGACCACCCTTCGGGGTGGTTTTTTTTTTGAGAAAAATAGAACCTCATTATTCTTGTAAGATGATTTTGTCTAGTTAATCTCTTTTTTTTCACCCCATCTAAAGTAAATTTGTATGGTTCTGTTTGGAATGATTTTTTCTATCATACGTTCTATCATGATACGTTTATCTCGTGAATCTAGATCGAGTTCAATTGCGATTGCAAATTCACTAAGAAGGTCACCAAAATTCCCATACAAATTATTAATTTTGGTATAGGCATTGGAAATCGCCAGTTACTATGTTTCCTCTCGAAATATTCAAAAACAAAGGATTGCTGAATAATGCAAAATTTATTAGCAGTTTGGAAAGTCGCAAGATCCGGGAATCCTTACAGCTTGTACTAATATAAAAAAAATTTGATCTGAATGAAGAGTCGGCGTTGGATCACACGATCAAGATAGGATGTATCAAGTGGCATCAAATGAAGACAAGCGTAATTTGTTGAAGTCACATATGGATAAGCTGTCGAAAATATCCATAATTAACCATAGTGTGATATGATAGCTGATAGAGCAGATCGCTTGCGAATCTATAAGTACTACTAATTATATAATTTTTAGAAATTCATGAAAGTTATGTTATAGGAAATATCAGAGAATAATAAACTCGAAAAGATGTATCCAAAATCCAAACACAAAGAGACAGGCTGTTGAATTTGTTCAATACAAACGTTGTGTTAGATTCTACTCGTAGAACTCACGATCCAGCTCCATTGATTGGTTTGGATTCATAATTGATTTTCAGCTTGTCAAGCTGAAACCACACTGACAGTTGGTACAGCTTTATGGTATTACCAGAATAAAAAAAGTGGAGTGAGTGCTGTGGCAAGCTATGATTATGTTTCCAAAGAGGATTTGATGAAGACGATCCATTCTCATTATATGTTGTTGGACGCTGAGTTTGACGGGATCGACAATAGTGAGAAGGATATTAGGATACCTGAAGTGGATAAAACACCCGTCGAGATCATCGCTTACCAGCTTGGTTGGCTTGATCTGGTGTTGGGCTGGGACAAGGATGAAAAGGAAGGCCGCCCCATTCTCATGCCATCTCCCGACTATAAATGGAACCAACTTGGCGGACTGTATCGGTCCTTTTACGACAGATATACCGCAGTCTCCTTGCCTGAGCTGCGGGACTTATTCCGGCGAGCGGAGCAGCAATGGCTTGACTGGATCAACACGTTGACCGAGGAAGAGCTTTTTACACAAGGCATCCGCAGATGGACAGGCGGCAAGGAAAACTGGCCTATGGCAAGGTGGATCCACATTAATTCGGCAGCCCCTTTCAAAACCTTTCGTGCGAAAATTAGGAAGTGGAAAAAACATAAGTGAACTTGAGATGCAGGTAAGCTTTCATGAAATTGAGCACAAAAATTTCTAACTATTTTTCAATATGAATGTCGATTCTCTCCGTGTTATTCTGTACCATTAAATATCCGCCGTTCGAAGTTGAGCGGGTCAAAGTAGACCGGAAATCTGTGCACTGCATTCCTTCAATTTTTTACTTACCGCACGGTCTCTCTTTCGGCTTAATCGTGCGGCAGGGCCGGATATAGCCAATGCTGCGATCACTTTACCATTATAAAATATTGGTGCAGCTACGCAGCGTAAACCTACTTCTGTTTCTTCATCATCAATGGCGTATCCTTGTTGACGGATTACATTTAGATGCTCTTTTAATAAATGGTTGTCGTCAAAAGTATGTTTTGTTGCTTTGTGCTGGGTAAGATGTGTAAGCATTTTTTTTTGTTGTTCATCACTTAGGTGTGCCAGAATTACTTTCCCAAAGGCACTTAGATGGGCATAAGCGGAATCACCTACGCGTGTGTGGCTACGGATGGCATGATTGCCCTCCACCACTTGTACTGTCATGACTTTCATCCCATCTAAAACTCCTATATATGCGGTTTCGCCAAGTTCCAGCGCTAATTGATGCAAGGATGGAACAGCTAACCAATTAAGTCGAGTGTTTGCAGATGATGAATGGTGCTCCTTTAATTCAGAAGCTTTGTACGTGAAACCATCTTTTTGAATAAAACCTGTCATTTCCAGCGTATATAGCAGACGAAAAGTTGTAGACTTGTTAAGGTTAAACCGGTGCATAATCTCTGTCAGTCTCATGGGTGCACCTTGCTGCAATGCGTCTAGAATTAGTAGTCCTTTTTTTAGGGTTGCAACCTCATATTGTTCCATTGATTCACCTCTAAGCATCTTTATATATTGTCTTCATGACTATCAATATAGTTTCAGATTTACTGAAAGCGGGACATTGTTTATTATAATTGAATGATTGACATACAATTTTACATATAAGTAAAAACCATTGCATTCCATACTAACATGTATGAAGTGAAATATAGAAAGTAGCTTTTGATGAACTGATTATGAATGAAAAAGAGAGGGAAAGAGCTTTACGCCCAACCCTCTCATCATTAAAATGGCCATAACCATGACCACTTATTCTCCTTTTAAAAACAGGCGAATGCCCTCAACTGCGTAAGCATGATCTAAATCGCCCGTCAATCCTCCGACCGTTACAGACCCGACTACGCCAACACCTCTGACACGGATGGGAATAGAACCGCCAACTGCTTGATACTCTGCATTGGATAGCAGAGAGTGTTCATCATGAGATGCACCGCTTTGGATAAAGCGCTGGTTGATGCAGGCAGAACTGCGATTATAGTGATCGACGATCCGTTTTTTACGAAATAACCATACGTAGTTTTCTTCCGAAGTACCATCCATTAGATGTGTAAACACAGGAACTCGGTTACGTTCAATATGCACGGCCACCGCTACGTTGTTTTCTTGGGCATACTGCACAATCAGATTGCCAATGGCGAGTGCATCTTTATGGCTAAAACTTGTAAATTCCAATTCTTTCTCTAACAGGTCTAATGATTTCAAGTTCATTTATCCTCTCTCCTCAACAAAAAGATTCTGTTTCTTATCCATTCTGTAGTTTATAGCTGCGAGTAAAAATGCGAATCCAGCCATAATTGCACCGATCCAAGCCGTATCCATAATATGCTTATGGTCTACAGCTAGCCCACCCAAAGTAGAACCAGCAGCTATCCCAATATTAAATGCAGAGATGTTTAATGCAGAAGCGACATCCTTAGCAGAAGGTACCAGCTTTTCTGCAAGCATTAGAATGTAAGCCTGTACGCCGGGAGACATCATAAAGGCGAAGAAACCCATTAATATAAGGGACAAAATAGTGAGCGTCTTATTGGGCAGTAGCCATATTTGCAGCAGCAGGGCAATGCCTTGAAATAGAAATACGAATCGAAGCGCCTTGACAGGATGCCCATTTGCTAATTTCCCCCCGATAATATTCCCAATTGCTACTGCAACACCGTAAACCAACAGCAGCCATGAAATAGACGAGGCTGAGTATCCGCTAATCTCTTTAAGGATAGGAGAGATATACGTAAATAAGGCGAAGGTTCCGCCGAAACCCAGTACAGTCATTAGCAGTGCAGTGATGATCCGAGGATTGAAAATCAAACTTCCAATATCTCTAAGGCTCGGTGAGTGCTTTGAACGCGGGACTTTTTCTACCGCTATAAGACTGACCAACAAAGCGATTAGCCCTAATACAGCGACCACGGCAAATGACATCCGCCAACCAAATTCCTGTCCGATATATGTTCCTAGGGGAACACCCAGAATGGTAGCAACGGTTAACCCCGTGAACATGATGGAAATGGCGGTGCCTTTTTTGTTAGCAGGGACCATATCTGCGGCCACTGTAGCTGCAACAGCGAAAAATACACCGTGTGCAACAGCTGTGATTATCCTTGATAAGAGCAACATGGAATAGGTAGAAGCTATTGCTGCCAGAGCATTCCCTGCAGTGAACACGATCATGAGGAACACCAGATATCCTTTTTTAGGCAGTTTCCCAGTAATAACTACGACGATCGGGGTTCCAATAGCAAGGGCAACTGCATACCCAGACACCAGTGTCCCAGCTTGGGTTACTGTTATGCCAAGATCGGTGGCTACCTCTTGCAGAATACCGACAATAACAAATTCTGTCGTTCCTATGGCAAAAGCACTTAACGCAAGTGACATTAGTGCTATTAAGATTTTTGAATTCATACTTTCACCTCCTTTACGTAGGCCAATATTAAGTGAGAACTTAAATAAGTTCAAATAAAGAGAAAGAGTTTCTATAAAAGAAACTTTTTCTCGGTAGATAAATGATAATACCAATTCGAAAACGAATGATATTAACATAAACGAAAACAACGTACTTGGATGTGCTTTAATCTTATCATTCAATGTTTTCCAAATGATAAACTTCCATAGTAGCAATTATGGTTTCCGTATTTTTGAGGTATGTTTGGTAATGATCAGTATTTACATGTGCGATTATGGCATCTTCGTCAGCCCAAGACTCATAAAAAACATATGTGCCTTTTTCTTCAAGCGATTTATGCAGCTTATATTGTTTACAGTCTTTTTCTGCACGTGACGGTTTAATAAGTTTGATCAATTCATCGCGTAGCTGCTCCTCTTGTCCAGGTTTTGCTTTTAGAATTGCACAAATTGTAATGACAGTCATAAAGTACACCTCTTAATAACAATTTAGTTGATAGAAACAAACCAATAATTAGTAACGATATTATCTTGTCTTTACGCCCAATTGATACCATGAACTAAACCCAAAACTCATGGAGCGTAGGTAGGGCTATTTTGATGCCATGGTCAACTATCCGTTTTTATCAACAGCCAGTTGAACATCTCTTTTACTCTTCCTGCGAAGTGATAAGTGAAAAGGGGGAGTTGGTTTCTTTTCAATATGAACATTAACAGGGGCTATCCGTCTTTTAGCATGGTACTTCATAGTCAGTCCTACTTTGATGCGTCTTCATTTCTGTATTCCGGAATGACATAGTTCTCTTACCAAATGTTCAATAGTCCATAATGCATCACTCCTAAAGAGATAATGTTCAGTTGCTAAAATATCAAAAGAACATATGCAGCATGGCCAATCATAGGTAAATCTTAGGGGTTTTTCAAAAAATGTTTGAAAGTTTCTAATAAAGAAACAACATTATTAAGCTACCTGAGAAAAAGTCATTCAATTATGTGACAAGCAGCAAGTCCGTGAGAAACTTAGGAACGAGGATGGATACGCGTTGTCGGTTCGAAGAATGATTGAATCGGAAAGTGTGTTTGGGCAAATAAAGTACAACAGGGGATTCCGGAGTTATCTGCTATGAGGTTTATCAAAGGTGAGAATGGAGGGCGGCTGGCTTTCGCATGCCAGGCACATATCTTGCAATGCTAAATCTATGCTAAGCTCCTCAAGTTTACTTTCCATAAGGTAATCATCGAATGGAATACCGTTTACGCATGATGCCAATCGTCCACAACATAAAAGGGAGTCCGATTAGTACAATCGGTATCAAGTAATGAACTCCCAGTTCAAGTTGATTTATTGCAGAGATTAAACCCGCTTGGGGAAGTTTCCATGAGATACACAATCGGTGCATTTGCCCAGATTGACTGTGTCCCACGTTTCAAGCCTCAACTTTTAAAGCAGCTGAACAATTAACTTCCCCTCCAAATCTTCCTGTTATTTTCTTTATCCAATCGAATTGCCTGGCAACGGACAGATGGATTCCCGAGCACGAGAAGCTAATACAGGATTCTGTACATGGTGCAGTGGTGCTGCTGGAAGTAAATCATCATTATTTTTATCGTTCCCATTCCAAATACATTGCTGAAAGATTCAGGGGTTTTATGAAGGAAATTTTATAAATTGTTCGCGCAAATTTATCCGCCAATGACGTCACAGTAATTATTAATTTATTTGCTTGTTCATATTCAGTTCATATTGACGTCATGGGGAATACATATTCATTGGTTAAGATTTCATTAGCATCAAAGAAGAAAATCCAACAAACAGTTCAAGACAGGGAGAGATGAGAGTGACACAACCAAAGGAAAAGAAAACGTAGAATGGATCGAGGGCCAAGAAAGTACGAAACATTATACTTAAAATACTAGGAGCAATCGTAATCGCCGTTGTTCTGTTTCTAGGTATTTTTTTTATGGCATTGATTATGTGAATAAATATCCATACGAGTTGACTGTATTTTTCGGAATCGATAGCAGTGTTTCAACACAACTGGGTATGGTTGTTAAATTCCCATTAAAGACGTTTACATTTCTCAAAAAATCAGGTCTACAAAGATTGGCGATCAAATTTGGTGGTGAGCCTTAAGCTGGATTCGCATTTGATGAGACACTGTAGAGTAGATGAAAATGCTGTCGAATAAAAACTCAAATCGTTCCACGATGTTGAATGAGATGGACCATCTTTTTTTCCAATTTTAAAGGGGCTCAAGGTTTAACCTTCCCTAAAGATCTTCCACTTCTTCTCGTGATTCAAGCGAATAATGAAGGTGTAAAGGATGGATACCTTTGCACGAATGACAGATCAAAGACTCGGTGCATGGAAAAGTAATAACAATGGATGGATCACATTATTTACACCATACCAAATTTAAAGAAATAGCTGAGCGCATTCATGAATGAAGCGAAGTAAATAACCTGTAAAAGTTCGTGATGAAAGAGAGGAATTCAAATGAGATTATTTGAGATACTTTTAGTTCTATCCTGTTTCGCTTTACTCGTAGATCTATTGTTTATTAAAAGAAGTGCAAAGAAAACAGGATTGGTTTTGTGTATAGGAAGTGGCGTTATATTTGTAGTTCAATTGTTTGTTGAGGGATACAGATGGCAGTTGCTTTTAGTATATATTATGACGGCTCTTTTCATACTCATCGTTTTACTCAGGCAATCAAAAAAGATGGTGAATCTAAAAATAGGGAAGCCGTTGAAATATAGTTTATTTTCCCTAGTCGTCATTCTACTTGTTGTATCTACCAGCTTGTCTGTATACTTGCCTGTCTTTCATTTGCCAAAGCCTAATGGTCCAGAGAAAGTGGGTACTCAAACTTTTCATTTTACGGATCAGAACAGAGATGAAGTCTTAACTGAAGATCAAAACGATAAGAGGGAACTAATGGTTCAAGTTTGGTATCCTTCTGAAAAGAGCAATAACAACAAGAGTGAAGCTCTTTTTCCAAAAGATAAAGAAATGTTCAAAAAGTACATTCAGACATACTCTAATTCTTTAAACCTTCCCGATTTTGTGTTCGATTACTGGAAGTATAGTAAAACCAACTCTTATGATAATGTAGAAATATTACCTTCTACAAGTCCTTATCCCTTGGTACTGCTATCTCACGGAATGGGAACCAGTAGAGTTCTACATGCATCACAGGCCGAGAATCTGGCCAGTCATGGGTTTATCGTGGTCACAATCGATCATACATACAGCACCTTTGCTACCATTTTTCCGGATGGCCGTGTAACGGACTATAAAACAAAGATGACAACAGTAGATGAACGCAGAAGAATTGGAAATATATGGACACAAGATGTAGAGTTTGTAATCAACCAAATTGAAAAGCTAAATTCAGGTGCAATCGAAAGTCAATTTAAAGGGAAAATAGATTTAAATAACTTAGGCGTGATGGGGCATTCTTTTGGGGGAGCAACGGCGTTTAATACAACTTATTTAGATCATAGAATCAAGGCCGGGATTAATATGGACGGGTCACTATTTGAAGTGGAAAATAGAGATGTTATAAACAAGCCTTTTATGTTCATTAGATCGGGAAGTTTTAAAGACTGGTTAGTAGATTTTAAAAATGATAAAAGTTCGGATAACGAAATAAATAAACAACTTTCAGATGAGCTGCACATTATTAAAAATGTTATCAATCAGGGGGGAAGTGCGATTTATGTAGAAGGTACCCAACACTTCAATTTCACGGACCTTCAATTCTATTCTGAGTTGATTAAACTGACTGGAATAACAGGAGATATAAATGGTAAAAGAGGATCAAGCATCGTAAATCAATATGTACTCGATTTCTTTAATAAGCAATTGAAAGGAGCAGGTGGAAATCTGATTCAGGGCCCGAACGACATGTATCCAGAGGTGAAATTTATAAAGCCGGAAGACCTTTAACCGATAATGTCCGACGGCGTAGAGTGTCACTGTAAGTGAACAGCAGTTAACAAAATGGATTAAAATAAAATATTATGCAATAACATGGTATTAAACTAACGTGTACTTTAGCTTAACAATAACCAAGACGAGGCTGCAGGCATGTAACGGCAGCCTCACTGCGCTAATGAGCAGCGTTCTAATATGAAGAAATATCGGATTTGAAAGCCGATGTATGCCGATCGGTTGGCACCAGGCACGGTAAGGATTAATCATAGTGGAGCTGGTACTGCTGTTCACACTATACGAATTGCTTCAACAAAAATCAGAGGTGCTTGACGTAAAGGCAAAGGGGCTAAGTTGCGACCAACAAACCTTGGTTGACATCATCGCCTTTACAGGTTTCGTTTTTTTTTTGGAGGGTAACCTAGTGTCGAATAGATCCTTCATTAATCGGTTATTGAAGTTGAAAGACATGAATATGTGTAACACTTAAAAAAGCTACAGGTTCAGGACAGGAATCTCCACTCCTATCCAAATCCGATTGTGCTCATCATGAGTACGGACCACCCTTCGGGGTGGTTTTTTTTGCTTATTAAGTGACCTATCTGACAATGACTGCGGCATAAGGATATATCTAGTTGAACCATAATATGAACGGGCAGAATAGCACAACAAGATAAGATTATGTTCTCATTCAATTTTACGCCTTATTATATTAAAATTACAGACTATTCCATTAGCCGAATAGTTGCTACAATCTCTATTGTAACTTCCAAAGATGTAGTAAACATTCACAGTATGAATGAAATCATTGTAGGGAGGGAAACGCATGTCACAAGAAGATAAACTCGGACAAATAGTCATTTTGAACGGCAATCCGCGGGCTGGGAAGTCAAGCATTGCCACCGCGATCCAGAATATGTTTGAGGGTGTATGGATGAACGTTGGGGGCAGTCAGTTCAAGAAAATGACCCCCGAACACTACCAGCCTGGGATCTCGCTTCGGCCAGGTGGGGAAAGCCCTGAACTTGAGCCTCTCATTGTGATCCTGTATCAAGCCATGTATGAAGCCATTGCTGCACACAGCCGTCTGGGACTTAATGTCGTGGTGGATGTCTGGCACCATGATGCTTATTCGATTCCGCGGGGGATTCTTCCGAGCTGTGCCCGGATCCTGAGTGGATTGCCTGTTTTGTTTGTGGGTGTACGATGTCCATTAGAGGTTGTCATGCAGCGGCGGATCGCTACCTGGAATTCCGGTTACGAAGAGGACGGCTCAGTGCCAAAGCCAGTGAGATTATGGCAGCAGGCTGTCCATATGCATGGTAACTATGACCTGGAGGTTGACACCTCGGTACTCAGTTCTGAAGAGTGTGCCGCCCTGATCCGCCAGCGCCTCCAAGAGGGTCCGAATTTCCAGTGTCATCAGGTTGAGAGCAGGAACTTTTATTCATTTCAATCAAGGGGGAAGCAAATGTTGCAGGTAGATGAGCCCGGACAGATTATTATTTTAAACGGGACTCCGCGGTCAGGGAAGTCCAGTATTGCCACTGTGATTCAGAATACGTTCGAGGGTGTGTGGATGAACATGGGAGTCGACCGGTTCATGCAGATGACCCCTGAACGCTACCGGCCAGGGATTGGGCTTCGGCCAGGTGGGGAACGCCCCGACCTTGAGCCACTTATTGTGACCCTTTATCAAGCCATGTATGAGTCTATTGCTGCGCACAGCCGCTTGGGGCTGAATGTTGTAGTTGATGTCGGTCACCACGATGCTTATTCGATCCCGCGGGGGATTCTTCCCAGCTGTGCCCGGACTCTGAGTGGACTGCCGGTTTTGTTTGTGGGTGTGCGATGCCCATTAGAGGTTGTTATGCAGCGGCGGATCGCTACCTGGAATTCCTGCTACGAAGAGGACGGATCTGTGCCAAAGCCGGTGAGATTGTGGCAGCAGGCTGTCCATATGCCTGGTATCTATGATCTGGAGGTTGACACCTCGGTGCTAAGTTCCGAAGAGTGTGCCGTCCTGATCCGTCAGCGCCTCGAAGAGGAGTCGCCGCCCTCAGCTTTCCAGCGTCTTAAGGACATGACGTAGTTGTGGAGTTTACACTCTGAAACGACTCTGAAAGCGCAACAGTTACATTATCTACTAGGTATGGTTGGGGTCAGATTTCGTATGATATTTAGCCTCAACCCCCGTTTCTATTCAATTATCGGTTAACGATAGTTGAAAAACACACATGTAGGAGCAGGCACTACAGTGGCATGCTCATTTTATTAAGCTAATGGGTTCGATAGTGGAGGAGCATCTTCGGCAGCTCCTCTTTTTGCTTATACAAATTGGAAATGTGTTTAAGTTAAACAGAGAAATTTTCCATAATAAAGGGCATTTTAGTTGATCTTGCCAATTCTGACGGAAGTGAAGCAAGCCTACGGTTGAAAATACCGATTCACCGGTAATTTATTCGTCGAAGCTTTAATGTGAGGTTGGTTTTCAGATGCTTTTTGGGAATTATTTTTTCAATTATGAGTTCTGTCAATTACTTGAAAACTTCTCCAAGTCAGGGTGAAGTCTCTTTATTATGCTCAGAAAACCTTATAGTTCGAGGGCTTTGATTATTGCAAAATGCACCTTTTTAAAATAAAGAGAAAGAGTAGAAGATAATCTATTTTTTTAATATGAACTATTGTAAGCGCTGTTATAGTTTGAGTAATATAGAGGTTCAACAAACTAATATTGAATATAAAGGAGGAACGACCATGCGCTTCCGTCATTTTCATTCCATTGTAGCCCAACTCTTTTGGTTCTGCTTTATTGGCATGACGCTTCCCGTTCTGGTCATGGGTTTTTTGTCTTATCATAAATCGTCCTCTATCGTAGAGGAACAAGTCAGTAAGGTAGCCTCGCTTACTATTACACAGGTGAGTGATAAGCTGAACCTTTATTTCAAAAAGCTTGATGATTCGTCCATGATGTTGTTAAACAGTAAGGTTATCCACAATATTTTGAAGGAACAATCGAAAGAGAAGTTGTATGAAACCACGCTCAAGATTCAAGATGGACAAGACATTCTAACATCCATCATGATCAATTCGTCAGAAATCCTCGATATCTATATATTCGATGTGAACCGCAACAATTCGGTATTAAGCTCGGACTCCTTGGTGTCTCTGGATCAATGGGATTCCGACTGGTATAAAGCGATATTGGAAGCAAACGGTAATAGCGTTTGGTTCGGACTCTCTCAAAACTCTTATTTAAAGAAAACGGAAATGGGGTTTCCTGTATTCGGCCTTGGCCGCGCTATACGAAGCTGGGAAACCGGCGACATCATCGGCGTGATGTTCTTTGAGATTATGGGCGAGGTTCTGATCGATGAGCTTGACCGCGTTCAATTTGGGGATACGGGTTACATCTACGTCACCAATGACAAGAACCGTTATTTCTATCATCCGGATTCCAAGCAGTATGGGAAAGAGTCCAAGCTCATCCTTCCTTCACAAGCAACGGAATATAACAAAGACAACAAAAGCACGCTGGTGATTCCTGAACGCCTGTATAACGGCTGGGATGTGGTTGGGGTTGTACCTCTCGAGGAACTGACAGCGGATTCAGCCAGTATCCGGAAATTCACGATGTGGATTGCACTTTGCTGCATCCTTTCTGCAATAGGCATGGGGTATTTCGTTACCCGTAAAATCGGTAATCCGTTAGTTAATCTGAGCCGATTGATGCGTAAAGGCGAGAACGGCGACCTAAGCGTCCGGAGCAAGAGCGTCGGCCGGAACGAGATTGGGCAGCTGGGCCGCAGCTTTAATAAAATGATCAAACAGATCGATCTGTTAATCGCCCGAATCGCCAAGGAGGAATCGGAGAAAAAAAAGGCGGAGGTACGAGCGCTCCGCTATCAGATTAACCCTCACTTTCTTTATAATACGCTGAACTCGATTAGGTGGATGGCTAAATTGAACCGGACCAATGATGTAGATAACGCCGTCACTACGCTGGTTCAAATATTGGAAGGCAGTCTTGAACGGAATGGCGTTTTCATTCCGCTCGGGGAGGAGCTTGAACTGCTCCAGAAATATATGATCATTCAGGAATACCGCTATGATAACAAAATCAGTTTAAATATCCATTGCCGGGAGGAGCTCAAAAAAATACAAATTCCCCGAATGCTGCTTCAGCCCATTGTCGAGAACGCCATTTTCCATGGGATCGCTCCAAAGGATGCAGATGGATCGATTGATATTGAAGTCGAACAAAACGGACAAAATATTGTGGTCAAAATAACCGACGACGGTATCGGAATAGATGAGGGAAGGCTTCATCAACTGCAGATGAACGAAAAAGAGCGCAGCAATAAAGGGATGACCAATATCGGGCTGAATCATGTTCATCAGACCATTCAGTTATATTACGGAAGTACATACGGCCTCAGCATCTCAAGCATCAAAAACGAAGGGACCCAGGTGCTTATTACGATTGCTATTTCAAAGGAGGAAACCTATGTACAGAGTGCTATTGGTTGATGACGAGAAGATAGCGCGAATCGGGCTTCGTACCACTTTTGATTGGGAGAGACACGGATTTACATTGGTTGGTGAAGCGTCAAACGGGCAAAACGCAATGAAATGGATTCAGAATCAAGAGATTGATATATTGATCACCGATATTGCTATGCCTGTGATGGATGGACTCGAGCTCACGCGCAAGACTAAAGAATTATGTCCTTGGGTCAAGGTGTTGCTGCTCAGCTGCCATAATGATTTCGAATATGTACGGGAAGGAATCCGGTTAGGGGCCAGCGATTACATCTTGAAGCCGACACTTAATTCGGATTCACTCATAACGGTTCTGAATCAAATGAAGAAAAAGCTTCAGGAAGAAAGCGAGAACAGACAAATCGTTCAGCAGTTTGAAGACCAACAGCTCGCTAATAAGCTGAAAATGCTGGAGAAGACATTCTGCAAGGCGCTATGCGGTGACCTGGCTGCTATCGAACGAATAAAGACAGAATGCCCGGAAGAAAGCTACCGTATTGCCGCATTGGGGATCAACGTATTTGGCAAAACGGATGCTGAAAGGAATGATCTCCTAACGGAGCTGGGAGAATCGCTCAAACAGGTACTTTATCAAGCATTTGGTTCCTATGTGTCGGTCATGCTTCGTCCGGACTTGCTTTTGGCTGCTCTTCCTGTACACCCAAACCTGCATGCCACTTTTTATGAGCTTATCGAGCAGTTTTCGCAGCATACCGAGTCGCACCTACTGCAAGTATCCATAGGACTCAGCGTCGTTTATGAGAATTATCTTGAACTTCAGAATGCCTCCATGGAGGCGAAAAAAATGCTCGCGGTCGGTTTCTTCCTCGGACCGTGTCGCTTGATTGCTGCTGAGGAGCAAACGGATTCCATTTCGGCATCGCCCTATCCTTTTGCGGCAGTCTTACACGATCTCAAAGAGTCGTTAACGATGGGCTTTCATTCCAGATCAGAACAAATAATAAATGAAATCATGAAGCATTGGTTACCGCAATATCGATCGAAAGAGGAAGTGCTGCAGGAGGCAGAGGAATTGCTTAGCCTGTTTGCCATATTCAAAGACGCAGATTCTTCCATCATCCGGAAAATCCGGGAGCTCGGCAGGCTGTGTTATGTCACTGAGGTCATTCAACATGTAAAAGATGTCTACCAAACAATCGTAGGCGGTGAAGACTCTCCACGGCCGGATAAAACATTGCACCAAAGGATCGTAATGGAGGCCGCTGACTATATCAAGAGCCATTATAGGGAATCGATCTCCCTGCAGGAAGTGGCTGATGCGGTAAATGTAAGCAGGAATTATTTCAGCGAAATGTTTAAACGTGTGACAGGAGAGAACTTCATCGACCACCTGATCGCCTTGCGCGTAAAGAAAGCGAAGGAGCTGCTGCAAGGATCATCGCTCAAGGTATATGAGGTAGCCGAGCAGTCTGGTTTTAACGACGTAAAATATTTTAGCAAGCAATTTAAAAAGATCGTAGGTGTATCTCCAGCCGAATTTCAAGGTTTATTGCGAAAATAAAATAACGCTAATTGCGGAAAACAAGACACTCTTTCGGAACATAAACCGTTCAAACCCGCTTTGACAATGAACTATAATTAAAGCGCTTACAAAATATTTTTGAATGAAAATTAGATATCTTGAGGGAGGAAAAAGAGAATGAAAAAGCTCAAATGGTCTCTACTCATCATGATTATTGCTGTGTCTGCTTTGATTCAAGCCTGCGGTACGAGCGGTGGTGGCAACAACGGAGTGTCTAATGGAGAAGAAGCTGGAACAAACAGTCCAAAAGAGGGGAAAGTAAAAATCAAGTGGGCTACATGGGGGAATCCGGGAGAATTAACAAGGTTTCAAGATTTCACAAATGATTTTAATAAGAAGCATCCTGAAATTGAAGCGGAGTTAATCCCGATCCCTGGGGAGTACGATCAAAAAATCTTAACGCAATTGAGTGGCGGAACGGCCCCTGACATTTTTTATGCCGGTGACGCTTTTATTGTTAAACTGATTGAAAACGGCAGCATAGAGGAACTCACACCGTTAATGGATGATGCAAGAAGCGCGGTTAAGAAAGAGGATTTCTTCCCGGGCCTATGGGGAGCCGCTGAGCGCCACGGTAAAATATACGGGGCAACGGTAGACAATAACCCGATGGTGCTTTGGTATAACAAGAAGGTTTTAAAGGACGCAGGCATTACTGAAATGCCCGCCGATTTGCAGATAAATGGTCAGTGGAACTGGGACGCTTTTAAGGAAATGACCGACAAAATCCGCGAAAGCGGCAAATATGGTTACGTACTTGATAATGCATGGAACAGCACACACAGTTGGGTAACCTCTAACGGCGGAAAGGTTTATGACGACAATGGCAAATATATCGGCTACACGGATCCGAAAGCGGTCGAAGCATTCCGATTCTTATATGATAACGTCAAGAGTAAAAACATTACATTTGCCGGTACGCTTCCAAAAGGACAAGGCGGCGATGCGATGTTTATGTCCAATCAGGTTGGCTTTGTCGGCGCAGGGCGCTGGTACCTGCCGCTGTTCAAGAAAAACGATAGCCTCGAGTACGATATCGTCACCTGGCCGACAAATACCGGCAATAAAATCGAGCCCGCAGGTATCCCGACAGCCTATATGGTACTGAATAAGACTACCAAGCATAAAGAGGCGGCGTACACCTTCTTGTCGGAATTCGTCAATAAGGAAGGTCAAACCTATCGTCTTCAAGGAGGAGGCAATGCCGTTCCTTCGGTATCGGGAGCAGACGAAGTGGTGCTTGAAGGGAACCTTCCCGAGCATGCGCAGTTTTTCCTGGATGCTCGTGAAATCGGTTATGCATTAACTCCGTTTGAAGCGGGTATTCCCGGTCTAAGTAATGATATTAATTCCCGTTTTGAGGCGCTATGGCTGAAAAATGAGGATTTGGATACAGCAATGAAGGAAATCGAGGAATTGGCGAACAAGAAGATTGAGGAATACAAAGGAAAAAAATAAGCATCCAGCAGTCCTTTCACAAGGAAATGGAAGGGGCCTTTCGAACATTCGAAAATCCCTTCCTTCTTACTATAATAGAAGAAAGGTGGCATACATCGATATGAAAACGGCCATTAATAATGGGCCCTCTCCGTCAATAGACCAAACAGATTCGAAACGCCATTTCATGAGGACGAAGACGGTGGACAGCCTTTGGGGATATTTTTTCATCTTTCCGCAAATGGTCGGTTTGGTTATCTTTTCGTTGATTCCGCTTATATTGGCTTTCGCCATCAGTCTAATGAGCTGGGACGGCTTCGGTGAACGGACCTTTGTCGGACTGGACAATTTCGTGGGGCAGTTTAAAGATCCCGATTTCAGGATCGCGCTAGTTAACACGCTGTATTATACCGTTCTCACCGTACCGACCGGCATCATTCTGGCGATGCTTGTTGCTATTGGCTTAAATAAAGTAAAAGGAAAGATCCTTTACCGGCTTATTTATTTTATGCCTAACATTACGATGTCCGTAGCTGTAGCAGTCGTTTTCATGTGGCTCTTTAACGCGGATTTCGGGCTGATTAATTTATACTTAAAAGATTGGTTCGGCATTGAAGGTCCCCGTTGGCTGACAGACACGCGGTTCGTAATGCCTTCCATTGCGCTGCTTAGCATATGGATGGGACTTGGAGGCAGTATGGTGCTTTTCCTTGCCGGATTACAGGGAATATCCGCGACATATTACGAGGCTGCACAAATTGACGGCGCCAGCAAATGGCAGCAGCTGCGGCATATTACGGTTCCTTTGTTGTCATCGACTACATTTTTTGTCACCATCATGTCCGTGATCGGATCTTTCCAGGTGTTTGATCAATCCTTTGTCATGACCTCGGGTGGACCTGCAAAAGCCAGTTATACACTTGTATACCACATTTATGACTCGGCATTTGTTGATTTCACCTTCGGTACAAGCACATCGGCCGCTGTCACGCTGTTTGCGATGATTTTGACGCTGACCTTGCTGCAGATGAAAATATCCAAACGTTGGGTTCATTACGAAGAATAAGGATGACCGGGAAGGAGAAAACTCATGAATTCGAAAAAGCTTCAACCCTCTACGATGGTGCTTCATGTCGTGCTGATTATTGGGGCCTGCATCATGGGGCTGCCTTTCCTATGGATGATACTCAGTGCGCTAAAAGATTTGTCCCAAGTATTCGTCGTTCCGCCTAAATGGATTCCAGAACCGTTCGTATGGTCCAATTTCAAAACTTCGTTGACGGCCTTGCCTTTCGGGCGAGCTTACTTTAACAGCTTCTATATCAATGTCATCGTCGTATTTGCGCAGCTGATAACATGCTCGATGGCTGCATACGCTTTCGCCAAAATCCGGTTCCCATTCCGGGAACCGCTGTTCATATTGTTTCTAGCAACAATGATGGTGCCAGGACAAGTGACAATCATCCCGCTGTACTTGATGATGAAAAATTTCGGCTGGCTCGA
The DNA here is from genome assembly GCF_056398245.1 of Paenibacillus sp. 01T47. Lineage (NCBI taxonomy): Bacteria > Bacillati > Bacillota > Bacilli > Caryophanales > Paenibacillaceae > Paenibacillus > Paenibacillus sp. 01T47. Next base: position 739,987 of record NZ_JBFTPA010000002.1, on the reverse strand, counting down.
TACGCATCTGTCGATCATCGTGCCTGCTGCCTTATTAAATGCTTTTGGCGTTTTTCTGCTCCGCCAGTTTTTTAGAGGCATCCCGAAGGAAATGGAAGAAGCAGCCATTGTGGATGGTGCCAATCGCTTTACGATCTATACGCGCATCATGCTTCCGCTTGTCAAGCCTGCGCTTTCAGCGCTCGGCATATTCACGTTTCTGGGCATGTGGAACAATTTCTTTTATCCGCTTATCTTTCTCAACAGCCCGGAGCAATTTACGGTACCTATGATGCTGAATCTATACCGCGGCATGTATGCGACGGACTGGACGCTGATGATGGCTGGTGCTTCAATCGCTCTGCTCCCGGTATTGGTCGTTTACATGATCGGACAGCGTTATATTATTGAAGGGGTAACACTGTCCGGCATAAAAGGATAAACCGATCATAAAAAACGGGTTGAGACCTAAGAGACCTCTATCCGTTTCCTTATCGTACAGCGATGCCCGCGAGCCCCGCATTATAGAATTGTGTGTTATTAGCAGATTTTACTTTTTTCGGATCTTCTGCAGAACGCATCGAAATGTACTTCCGGCTGATATCTTCAACTTCTTTTACGAATTGCCAAACCTATAATTCTTAGTATTTTTATATATTGTTACACAACATACTTGGGCATCCGTTTCTTAGGAACGAAGATGTCCATTTTTTTGTGAAGATGAAGTTGAGTGGAGGGAAAGATTTGGCTTCGTTTTTCCATACATACTGTCCGAAGGGGATCAGCAGCAGGTATCGATTGAATGTATGTGATGATTCGAAGGAGGCATTCATACCTCTGACTGAATTTTTACCACGTCCAGCTCAACAGGATCACTGAAAGTATCAGTCATATAATGTGTGAAAACCACAAATGAAACTGGTAGCGATATAACTGCTTGGTATGGTGCATCGATCGTGCGTAAGGTATTTTTCTTTTTTAGCATTAGACTATTTATATGATATCTTCAAGCGAAGGGACAAATAAAATAATTCCTTTGACTGTACATATTAGATAGAGAGGGAGTTGATGAATATGAGTGAACAAGAGCAAGAGACCTTTCAATTGCCCTTAGTCCATAACGCAGGAGACTTTGTCATTCAAGCTGGGTTTGTGCTCGGGCCCAGGCAAATTGACGATTTCGAATTAGTCTACTTTCCCGATGGTACCCAAACGGAATATGAGATAGGCGGAAGCCTATTTGTTCTTAAAGAGCCATGCTTCATATTCACACGCCCAGGTGACTGGCATACCTACCGGTTCGCGCCGGAAAAAAACGTACGGCATTTGTTTGTGCATTTTGATTATGCTTCACTGCGGAATGCGGACGAACGATTCGTGGCCTTGCTCCGAGAAGGGCATATGTTCCTGGCAGGGCGCCATATGCTCGTAACTGGCTTAATGGAGAAAATACTTTGGATTGCGAATCACCAGCCTGCGTATTGGCGGAGAAGGCTTGCCGTTTTGATTTCCGCCTCTCTAGAAGAACTATCGTCCTTTTCCTCACAAGTTGCGGAAGGGGAAGCCATTCCCTTGCCTATTCCTGTTCAACACGCGATTACCTATATGGAAGAGTATTTGACCGATCCTGTAAAGATTGAAGAAATCGCAGCGATATCGGGCTGGTCACATGAATACTTCACACGAATGTTTGTCGCTACCACGGGCATGTCCCCCAAACGGATGCTGCTCGAATTACGGTTTAGGCGTGCTGAGATACTGATGATGAGGGGCACCGGCACGGTAAAACAGATTGCCTATTCGGTGGGCTTCGGTGATGAACACCATTTCTCAAAAATGTATAAAAAAGTTCGTGGAATAACAGCATCGGATTACATAAAAAGGTGCCAGGATCCCTTATTTCGCCACACGGTATCCGTATTGGACCCGTACACTCCTTATCCTTTAAATCGAAATATTTTGGTGAATTCCTTGGTCAAATAAACACATCATTTGCCGGTTTTAGACTATGGAGAGTGCTGCCTCATCACGCTAAAATTAGGGGGTAGGCATATAAATCGAGGGAGTGAACTGGTTATGGGGAAGTTTTATATACCTAAATCACGTGCGAGGGATAACCGCTATTTAGTAAGCGTGAAGGATTATTCCCACTATCACAGAGAAGGCTATTTAATTGTCAGAAACTTATTGTCAAAAGAAGACATCGACGAGCTATATGAATTAGCAGAGCAATCAAGGCTTAATAGCCTTCAGCTAGATAATCAGGCAGATCGTGATAGTAAGGACCCTCTCAAGGAGGAATTTGCAAAGGCGACACGAATTCACATGATGTCTCGTTTCAGCGGAGCAGCGGAGAGGGGCATGCTTAACCCTCGAATAGTCGATGTTACTGAGGCATTGGTCGGGCCGGATGTATACGCCCTTCAGTCCATGCTTTTCTTAAATCCTCCTGGAAAAGGCGGTCAAGGCTGGCATCAGGATGCATGCTATATTAAGACGCATCCAGATACGTTAATCGGAGCGTGGATCGCCTTAGAGGATGCAGATGAAGAAAATGGCTGCTTATGGGTTGTACCCGGTTCGAACCACGAACCCATATATCCTCCTGATGGTGTTGGAGGAGGAAATGTGCACGCGGTGGATGCATTCGAGGATTTGAATGGTGTGCAGAATGTGAGCCATTTGGACGATAATGTGAATACGCTATCTAAGGTTGTCGCAAACTATCCTCCTGCCATACCCGTTCGGCTAAGTCCTGGAGATGTTTTATTTTTCCATTCGCATCTACTTCATCGCTCCTACCCGAATCGTACCCAGGATCGCTACCGTCGCTCATTCGTTTGCCATTATTGCAATGCACGTTCTTGGGTTCCATGGGACCATGACGGATTCGAAGGTCATTCAGGGAATTACCGTCAAATTCTCGTCCGCGGAAACACAAACCTCCCTTATGCTGAGCCAGCATTTGGAACTGAGGTTTATTTGGCAGACGGAGAAGAAGAATCGAGCAGCGTTACAATGATGGGGATGGATAATGGTATGATGATGCCAATTGGAACGGAAAAAGGCGAATAAGAAGTATTGATATTTGGATTGTTTCCAACCATATTGAAATAAATAAAATACAGTCGCCTCAAGCGGGTTCATAGCTTGGGGCGACTGCTCTGTGTAAACATCTATACATATCAAACCTTTTCTGTCTATTGGGCATGAAAGAAGCATATCGCTTTCATTATATAAATTCCAACTGCCCAATTCGACTGTTCGTAACAGCAGCTTACACAATAATTGAGATGATGGCATCGCTGTGTGGACGAGTAAAGCCAATGGCGCGTCAGCAGTGTCACACCACACCATTGAGAACAACTGGCGTGCAGCAGCCGTTGCATTCTTTGGAGGAGGACACAAGTCAACAAATAATGCTATCAGCGACACTGTAGACGGTAACGGTATCAGAATGAATACCGTGTTCCCTGATTACCCACTTTCAGAACAATACTGGCATTCTCTTACCGGATACGATTATTAGTAGTGGCATAAGTAACATCAATGGTACTGGGCTTGACGGAACATTAACCTCACGATTCACATTGCCGCATAAAGGAGCAGCTATTTACACTTATACCGGCAATGGGTATGCAACGTTTAACAATCTGACAACGAGTAATTTGCTAATCCTAACGTGAATTACATTCAAAATAACTTTGGATTAATCATTCAATAAAAATGGCATTCGAAGGGACAACAAGAAACAGGTTTATTACCATCTTAAGTTAATCAGAAATGGATAGAGCAGTGGATTCGTGTGGTTCTGTTTGGAATTGTTTTTTCTATAATACGTTCTATCATGTTACGTTTATCTCGTCGCGGATTCAAGTACAGGGGAATGTTATGCTTAGCTAAACAACATCTACTTTTTTCATAGCTGTAGTTAAAGTAGAGAATGGACATTCACCTGGTTGAGCAATCATGAATTGCTGAAGGACTTTTCTTGATGTCACGTCGATACCAGATACGTGTCCGTCATAACTGGTTTAGTTTGGTTTATAGCGGTAGAGCAGAGAATGATCCAAAAGAGCAGTATCGCTTATCCTTGATGTATACAGATACAAATAAACCTACAGTCAATTCAAATGATGTAATGCTCCTCAGGAGTCTATCATCGGCGATATATATGATAATGACAATTGTTAAAAATGGAAAAAGTTTGATATAATTGCAAAGAGAGATTGGCCACATTATTATAATCAACACAGATATCAGTTGGGACTTCCTACCTCGATGAATCGTTTGGTTCCATCTCAAAAATGTTCAAATGTAATCATTAACTCTTACTAGTGAATTATTGGGATAATTAAAAACGGTATAATTTACTTGTCAAACATGTCGGTTTTCTTGTTTGAAGGAGATTGATTAGGTTAATTTATCGTTGTATCAGCTTAAAATGGTACTATTGTATTTAAGCAATCAGCTACTTTAAACTAGTAATTTGCATCATACTTTATCGAAACAAAGGAGAATCTCCAATGGGAAATTCAATATTTGACAATTTTAAGTGGATTAATGAAAGCAAGGCAACCTATGAAAATGACAAACTGATTATTGAAGCCCCTGCAGAAAGTGATTTCTTCTGTAATAATGGTGCCGTTTCCGAAACAGGAATTACACCGGAAAATCTTTGCAATGCACCATTTTATTACAAAGAAGTTACAGGCGATTTTGTGATGCGTGTTCAGGTTTCTCATGATTTCAGGGATACTTACGATGCGGCGACAATTATGGTTATGCAAGATCTCCAGGTGTGGGCTAAAGCATGCTTCGAACAGACAGATTTTGGTACACATGCTGTAGTAAGTGTTGTCACGAATCATCATTCGGATGACGCTAACGGGTGTAACATTAAAGGTAATCATGTATGGTTACAGGTTGCAAGAGTTGATAACTCATTTTCATTCCATTATTCGTTGGATGGGGTTAAGTTCGATATGATGCGATTCTTTAGCTTACCAGTCGAAAAGACAATTAAGGTGGGACTTGTAGCTCAAGCACCAATAGGAAAAGGTGGAGAACGAGTCTTTCAAAACTTTTCATTGACAAATACAAAGGTTAACAATATTCGGTATGGTGTATAACTTGATTCGAATGTGTTCGTTAACAAATATAAAGAGGTTTTTTCCAACATATAAGAAACTGATTAAGCTGCGATAACCCCAAATAAGTGCGGGATTATCGCAGTTTTTTTTATTTATAATACACCTGTATTCCTGTGGCGAACTGCCAGAACCCAAGTACTTCTTAATATCTTCATTGGCATTATTCGTATAGAGAGAGAGGTACAGATAAACTCAGCTGATAGCGAAGAACGCATAAAATCAATTTATTGCGAATCTTCCGATTTCACGACAGGCTGAAGCCGATCAGCAATAAAGAAACATAGCAATACGGGAACCAGCGTAATGGCATTCACGAGTATAAATCCCCATGTTCCAGCAGCTATCCTTTGGTACCAATAGTAGTCAGATAAAAACACATACACCATAACAAGCCAGACGGCTGAAAAAGTAGACACGATGATATAAGCTTTCACAATGATCTCTCACCTCTGAGCTATTATTCCTTATGCGCAACCCAATTATGCCACGAATAAATTACCAATTACAGCGCATAATGAATCAATCGGTAAGGGAGGTTCAATATGGAACGTCGTATCACGACAATAAGCAACTTTCAAATGATGACCTTAATCGTCATTTCAACGATCGGAACCTCAAGTCTTTACGCCCCTGCAACATTTGCCGATTATGCGGAACGAAACTCTTGGTACTTGGCAGTGGCGGGAGGAATAATGGGTCTCATAAATTTGTGCGTTTTTTTGAAGCTCAATCAACTTTACCCGAATAAAAATATCATTTCCATTTGTACGCATCTGCTCGGTTCTTGGATCGGAAGCGTTATGGCCTTTTTATTTATCTGCTATTTTATTGACGTAACGTCTTGGGTTTTACGCGAGTTTTCCCAGTTTTTTATTATCGTATTAAATCCGCTCATTCCGCAGATCTGGTATTTGTCTGCCGGTGCTATCATGTGTGCGTATGCGGCTTATCATGGCCTTGAAGTGTTTGCGCGTGTTTCAGAGATAATATTCTTTGTTACAGTAACCACCTTCTTGTTGATCTACTTGCTGCTGATCAACCAATATCACCCCGAATATTTGCTTCCAATACTGGAAAACGGTCTGGCTCAGCCGCTCAGGGGGCTTTTGCTCTCTATGTCCTGGTTTGGTGATTTGATGTTTATATCAATGGTTCTGCAGCATGTTCGTAAGACGAAGCACACGAATGCTTATGCCATAAGTGCCGTGGGCATTACATTGCTGCTGCTTTTGATGTCGATCTTATCGTGCACGATGCTGTTTGGCGGCAAGACGACGGCAACCTTTACTTACCCGAGCATTAGTCTCATTCAAAATATAAAGCTGTTCAGCAACATAGAACGGTTTGATGCCGCGCTCGTTGTTGTTTGGGTGATGAGCTCGTTTATCAAAATAACGGTATACTTCTGGTCCGCGAACCAGGGTCTATCACAATTGCTGCGGCTCCGCAAGCCTCACATGTTCATTATTCCGCTGGCCATTGGTTTTGTTATCGTCTCCAAGTTCAAAGTATGGGGATTAATCGAGCTATCTGCCTTTTATGACAGCCAGGCTTGGTATTTTGTTATGTTTCAGCTATTCATTCCAGCCGTGCTGCTGTTTATTGCTTTGATCAAAGAGAATATGAAAAAAAAAGCAGGTGAATGCTGTGGGCAACAACAGTAACAACAAAACAAAGCTCACGAGCAACGTTTGCGATAACAAACGATTGCTAAAGGAATACATGCAAGCGACGGATGATCTGGTTATGGTTCATTCCACCTTTAGCGAGGGCCAGTCTGCTACGGTATGTTATCTAAATGAAATGACAGATACGAGGAAGCTTGATCTTATGCTGATTCGATATAAAGAAGATGAAAACTTGCTGACTGCTTTCCGAATGGACGAGAAAGTCTACACCATCGAGGATGCCGCGGACTCTCTTTCGGCTGGCCTATCGGTACTGTTTTTTGATGAAAAAGAATATGCGATATCCATCAATACGCTCGGAATCCAACTACGAAGCGTGGATGAACCGGTAACTGAAGCGGTAGTGAAAGGTCCAAGAAGTGGATTTACGGAGTCCTTGACCAATAATCTAGCTTTGATCCGTTATCATTTTCCGTCTCCCATCTTAAAGGTTGAATACCGCAAGGTAGGTCACTTGAGTAAAACAAACCTCATCATTCTGTCAGTTGGAGGAATAACGAATCCGGAAATTTTAAAGGAAGTCCACTTAAGAATCAGTGAAATTCCAGCGGATACGATACTGGAAGGCAACTACGTGGAGGAGTGGATCACCGATAACCGCGGGACCTTATTTCCGTTAATTGAATCGACAGAGAGGCCCGATCGAGTTATCGGGGCATTGCTTGACGGCAGAATTGCGGTCATTGTGCAAGGAACGCCTTTTGTAATGCTTCTGCCGTTCGTTTTTTTGCAAGCATTCCAAGTGAGCGAGGACTACGCCTGGAACTACTATATCGGCTCTGTGATGCGTCTAATTCGATTTTTCAGCGCAATGATCGGCATGCTGCTTCCTGCTTTTTACGTAGCTACGGTTACATTTCACCATGAGCTGGTACCGACGACTTTACTGCAGAGCATCGCATCGGCGAAAGAGCCTGTTCCTTTTCCGGCGGTGGTGGAAAGCTTCATGATGATGATCGCTTTCGAAATTATGCGCGAAGCGGGCATCCGCATGCCGAAGCAGGTCGGACAAGCTGTCAGCATCGTAGGCGCCCTCATATTGGGGCAAGCTGCCGTAGCAGCTGGAATCGTATCCCCCATTATGGTTATCGTCGCTGCTCTAACCGGAATTTGCACGTTTACGCTGCCTCCTACCGCTATTAACTATGTCATACGTATGCTTCAGTTCGGAATGACGCTGCTTGCTTCCTTATTAGGATATGTCGGAGTGATGGTTGGGATCATTATGCTCTTGACGTACCTCGCTTCGCTTCGCTCTTTCGGCATTCCTTATTTGGGACCTGCTTCACCATTTAAGTTCGAAGAATTAACGGACATTATCGTTCGTAGGCCGCATTCAATGAACAATAAACGGCCCGGATTGTTTCGTTCGATTCAAAACAGGCGATTCTCAGGTAAGCAAAGATGAAAGCAAGAAAATGGTTTGCTGTCGCGGTAATTGTTGTTTGCTTTATTAATACCGGCTGCAAGGGCAGTATGGAGCTTAACGAACTCCATATTGTACATTCCATTGCCATTGACAAAGGAGAGAACGGAGCGGTTAGATTAACGGCTGAAATTGCGAGGCTGACGACTGGCGGACAACAGCCGAAGGGGATGCAGGAGCGAACGTTTTTTTTATCCACGGAGGGTAGAAGCTTATTCGAGGCCGCCCGTCTCATGAGATCGAAATCGGACCGAACGCTGCTTTGGGGCCACACGTCTGCCATTATATTTAGTGCGGACCTAGCTAGGAGCGGAATTGATAAGATGTTAGAGGATATCCGGCGGTTAAGACAATTTCGGAATTCAACTTTAGTGTACGTAAAGGAAGGTACTGCTTTTGAAGCGTTAAAAGTATCTATGCCAAACGTATCCATCTCTTCTCAAGCACTAAAGGGTTTATCCGAGGGAGGGAACACGACGGCCTTAACCCAAAAAACTACTTTCATTGATGTCTATCAAGAATTAATTAACCAGTACAAAGACATAAGCATTCCGTCGATAGAGATTGTTAGTGACCAGGTAGATAAAAAACTTCAATTGTTACAGACGAAGGGACTTTTTGCTTTTAAAGGCGATCATCTCGTCGGTTTCTTGCATGTACAGGAAACAAAAGGTTTCCTTCGTGCTTCAGGCCAGATGAACGGTTCTTCCGAAACGATAAGGTGCGGGCGAAAGAAGGAGATGCTGACATTTGAAAACATTAATAACCGCAGCGTCATACATCCTATTGTGGATCAGCAGCTCAAAGCAATTGTCAAAATAGAAATTTATGCGGATCTGAATTTAACTAGTCAACAATGCACAGATACGAAGATCGATTCGGAAGAGGTAGCCGCTTGGGAGAAAGCGCTAAATGAAAGCATTACCCAAGAGATCGATCGGTTTATTCAATTTTCCAAGAAAAATAAGGTTGATATGCTTGGGATAGGAGAAATGATTCATCGTAAGCAGCCAAAATATTGGCGTAAAATGAAGGATAATTGGAAGGAGTACTATCCGGTAGTGAAATTTGACATACAGGTGCATACGAGAATAGATCATACGAATTTTACTTCTTGAGTCATAAAGGCTGGTAGTCACATTAAGGTGATTCTGGCCTTTTATGCGTTAAAAGCAATGCTAGTTATTCGTTAAAATGATCTATCAGTATACATAGCCTTGTTTTTAAGAGAGCCAATTACATACCTGGAGTAGAAACCGCCAGTAGTTCACCCAAAATCTACCGCCAAGATGAAAGTCAAAGCAAAAGCAAAAAAGCTAACGTCGAGAAGCAACGGTATGGGAAAAAAAGTCCGAGCGATGAGACTGAAACGGTACAAGAAAGAGCTATTGGCGAAGGTCCAATAGCCCTATCCTCTCCAGAACCCTCAACAACGCCACGATCAAAGAATTAGGATTCCTCTCCACACAAAAGCCTTAATGTGCTGCACTTTTCTGCCCTTATTTTCGTCCCTAGCAACTACAATTCGCAACTTCACAAATCCTGCATTGACAGTGGCAGTGTCCTTTATTATACTTTCATTACACACGGTGTGTAGTAAGTGATCTTGGTGTAATGCAAAATGAAAATGAGAGGATGGCAAGCACGGATGATAACATCAGAGAAGCCAGCTTACCGCCCCTGGGTAAAGTGGATTTTAATTCCGGTCTATCTGCTAGTCATGTATCCGCTTAAATTACGAAGGAGGCTTTACCGCTATCAGCCAGAACCTGTGGAGCAGCGTTATGGCGAACCAGGGCCGCATCGTAGCAGAAGTGTGGTAATTAAGGCAGAGGATGGGAAGCCGCTATACAAAATCTATTGCCCGGAGGAGATGGACGAAGCTTGTCCTGTTATTGTTTGGGGCAATGGCTCGGATGCTCAGCCTGAGAATTATGATGCGCTGCTGCTTCATTTGGCGACTTGGGGCTTTGTTGTAATCGACAGCTATTGCCGTCATACGGGCACAGGCCGAGAAGTTGCAGATACGGTCCGTTATGCCCTGCAGGAGAATGTTAATCCTGCAAGCCCTTTTTATCGCAAGCTGCTGATAGACCGCATTGGTGCAGTGGGTCATTCCCAAGGCGCGACAGGGGTCCTGAATGCAGGGAATTATCTGGATGAGCCGCTTCAGACGGTGGTTACGATTGCGCTGCCGGCTCCGATGTGGTGTGAACCCAAGGATGTTTATGAGATCGAAACGCAAACTGCTGCATTATTTTTCATGGCGGGAACGCATGATTTTATGATCTCGCCAAAGTCCTCCAATCGGAGTGCCTACGCAGCGGTTCGATCAGGCCAAGCAGCTGTTATGGCGATGACGAGAGCGGCACATCATCTAGAGAGCATGGGGCAGGGCGGCATGCATAGAGGTTATTTGACCGCATGGCTGCGTTATCGGTTGGCTGATGATTCAGATGCAGCGGCAGCTTTTTCTGGAGAGCATCCGGAGCTGTACCGCAATAAAGGCTGGAGCGGTGTCCATTCACAAGGACTGAAGGCTGTTAATTATGAGAGAAGAGGGGAATTAGCATGCAAAGGCTGAAGCGAACATTCTTTTTTATTGTTGCAGTGGCAGTCCTTTCCATTGTCTTTGTCAGCCGTAAGGTTTTCAAAAGACCAAGCCAAAAGAATAGCTTCCTTGATACGAAACCGGGCAAGTGGAACAAGGTAAAGCTTAGCAAGCAGACAATGGCCACGGATGGTTCAACGTTTTGCTTGTATTCTCGCAAAGGCAGCAGCCGAAATTTGATGGTCTATTTCTGCGGGGGCGGGGCCTGCTGGGATGCAGAGACAGCGAAGATCCCGTTGTCCCTGCGTTCTTATCTCAAGTATGGGCAATTTGGCTATTATTTCGCCCGAATTCCGTTCTACATCTTTAATATGCACCGTGGGATCTTCGATCAACGTCCAGACAACCCGTTCTCCGAGTGGAATGTCGTCTTCATTCCTTATGTCTCAGCTGACTTCCATACCGGCAATGCTGCAGTTACTTACAGCGATGAGAAGGGAAAGAAGGTGCGGCATATCCGTCATAATGGCAGGAATAATGTGGAGGAAGCGCTGCAATGGGTGTATGCTAATTTCGACACACCGGATAAGCTTCTGATTACAGGCTCCAGTGCTGGTGGGTTTGGTTCAGCCTTCTATGCCAGTGACATTGCGAGCCATTATGAAGATGTAGAAATCTATCATCTCTCTGACAGCTCCTTTCTTGCTTCCGAGCAATGGCCGAGTATTGTAAACAAGCAGTGGAATACGGGTTTCACACGCCAGTTCGCATTTCCGATGGAGACAGATATGATTGGGGCGGCGTTCCGCCACAATGCGAAGGCCATGCCTGCTCATGCTGTGCTCATGCATGCTTGTACGATTAATGACAAGGTGCTCACCTCATTCCAGAACCGTCTTAATGGCAAAGGAGACGATATTGACCCGCAAAGTTTGAAGGCATGGAGCCAGCAGTTTCGAGCGGCAACCCGCCAACTTGACGAACAACTTCCTAATTTTTATTATTTTCTTACAGAATACGGCTATGATAAGGAGAATCACACGACTCCGCATACACTGCTGCCGATGCAAGCCTTCTATGAGGCAGAGGAGGAAGGGCAGAAATTAGTGGCATGGCTGGATAGCATTATTCACAAGCAAGAACGCAGCTCTCGAGGCACACGCTTCCTGCATAACGATGCAGAAGCGAGCTCCAATGCTGCCGAAGAGCTTAGCACTACAGGATAGGGGAGCACATGATGAAGCTTAGAGAGAAACAACTGCAGCTTACCAGAGAAATGATTAAAGAGGCGGCGCTGGCCGCCTTTTGCGAGAAGGGGATTGAGGGTGCGGATTTGGTACTCGTTGCTACCCGTTCAGGCGCATCCAGACGTACCTTGTACCATCATTTTAAGGATAAGGAGGAGCTGGCCACTGAAGTGTATGTAGATAATCTGAAGCACATGTTCGGACGCTTGCTGGTGGAGTTCGATTTTAAATCCCCGCGTGATTCTATTGAAGCCATTCTCGACAAGTATTTGTGGTTAAGAGAGCACCAGCCAGATCTTCTCTATTATGATTCGCTCTTTAGTGTGTATTACGCTAGTATGGGCAAGAATCCGGCGGAACTGGAGGCATTCAAGGAGCTGATCAGCGAGGAGACACGCTTGTCGATGAGTGCTTTTGCCACTGAGCGCGCAGCCGAAATTCCTAATGATGAGAAGCTGGCTTGGATCGAACGTACGCGAATGATTACACATTTGTACTTCATTTATTTACAAAAGTCTGTCTTGATTTGCCGTCAGAACGGTGACGCAACCAAGGCAGAAGAGCTGGAGCAGAATGCGCGTTATAAGGATTTTCTGCTTAGCCTATGGGAAAAGAAATGAATTCACAGCGCAGAAGCAAGCTTCGAAATACGATGCGATTCAAACTCATTGTGGGCGTAGCCGCCATTTTGGTTCCGCTCATTGTGCTGCTCAATTTCAACCAATATTATGCCGCTCAAGTAGTACGTAAGCAAGTCGCTGAGAGCAATCAGAGCTTTATCACCCTCTATATGAATCAAATTGATGGGCTGCTCGATGAAATCGACAGCTTCTTAATTAACATGGTGGCTTCTGACCCGAACCTGCTGCTGCTGGACCGAAGGCAGCCAGAAGCCGAGACGGCACTGCTAAAGGTACAACTGTCCAAGCAGCTATGGAACGAAAACTCCCGTAATGGAGCAGTGGACGGCTTTTTTATTTATAGCACACTAGATGCAAGCTTCATAGAAGCATTCAGTCCACGCCCATCCTATATGGAAAGAGTAGCGGTATCAGGTGAGGTTACCCGTAAGCTGAATGCGTCCCCCACACAGTCTGAGCTTGGGGGGCGTGACTGGCTTGTACGACAGATCGATGGCAGCTATTATATTCTCCGCTTGCTTCAGGCAGCTCCCAACACTTATGTTGGCGCCTGGGTCAAGGCGGACACACTTCTCATTCCGTTTAACCTGATTAATTTAGGCGAGAACGGTTTTTCGCTATTTTCTACAGAAGCTGGAGAGCCTATGCTGCATGCTGAAGTGGTTCGCGAAAAACAAATTGATTTAAGCTTTGCCTCTGGTGGATATAGCTTATCAGGTGGTCCGGAACGTTATCTGACGGTAGGTGAACGTTCCCGGCATGGTGGTTTCCGACTGGTTGCGCTTATACCGGAGCAAGATATTTTGAAAGGTTTTTTCAATCTCTGGAGCTGGAATAGGTTTGTCTCTGTGGGTTCAATATTGCTGATTCCCTTGAGTTTGGTGCTGCTTCGCAAGATGATTTTGCTTCCGATCAGAAGACTGCTATCTGCCATGAATCGAATCGGTGAAGGGCATATGCAAGGGATTCCAGAATCTAAAGCCTCAACCGAAGAATTTAGCGTCGTTAACGATCATTTTAACCAAATGCTTTCCCACATTAGAGAGCTGAAAATCCATGTTTATGAGGAACAATTAAGCAAACAGCAGGCGGAGCTTAGGCAGCTGCAGACAACGATTAATCCTCATTTTTATTTAAATTCCCTTAATATGCTGCACAGTTTGGCTGCTGTACGCAATTATGAATTAATTCAGGAGATGTCGCGCTGTCTCTCGGACTATTTCCGTTACATTTTCCGTAGTCATGTGTCACTCGTCTCTCTCGGGGATGAACTGATGCATATGCGCAATTATATACGTATTCAAGAGCTGCGGTTTCCAGATCAGCTGAGCAGTGAAATTGAGGTGCCATCTTATCTGCTGAACCTCGCTATACCCCCGCTTGTGATTCAAACCTTTGTGGAGAATGCCATCAAGCACGCCTTTACGCTGGAAGCGCCATTCCGGCTATCGATTCATGGAAAGCTAGAATCAGATGGTCAGCTGCCTCGCATTCTACTCGTTATTGAAGATACCGGAGAAGGATTTACCCCAGAGCTGCTGCATCTCTTAAATGAGAAGAGGAACTTGGAGCGTGAGGACGGCAGCAGGCATGGCATCTGGAATGCATGGCGCAGACTAGAACTATTGTATGGCGGAAAAGCCGACCTTAGCTTTCTTAATCTTCATTCAGGCGGGGCTCGAGTCGAAGTTCGCTTACCCATGAAGTCATTCCCGGAAGGAGAGGAGGGAACACCTTGCTGAACGTGCTGATCGTAGATGATGAGATTCATTTTGTGAAAGCGGTTAAAAAAATGGTGGACTGGTTGCAGCTTGGTATTTCCAACGTTTATGTTGCTTACAATCCGACTGCGGCGGAGCGGATTTTTGAGGTACAGGAGATTCATATTCTGCTATGCGATATTGAAATGCCGCAGCGGAGCGGACTAGAGCTGCTGAAGTGGATGCGGGAGAAGGGAATTCGCACCGTTCCTGTGCTGATGACCTGCCATGCGGATTTCAATTACGCCCAAGAAGCTGTACGTCTGGGCTGCTCCAATTATTTGTTGAAGCCGCTGACCAAGGAAGAGCTGGAAGCCGCACTGTGCAAGGCGGCAGACGCTGTGAAGCGCGAGCAAGAACTGGCGGATGCGCAGCGGGTTAAGAACTGGTGGTCTCGGCAGCAGGATATAAATCGTGAGCGCTTCTGGCTGGATGTTCTGAATGAAACCATTCCGGCAGTGAGTGAGATTTTTGTAAAGGAAGCGGCGGCAAGGCAAGTATCTCTCCCTGCGGACTCCTTGGTTCTGCCAGTGTTAATGATCATACGTGGTTGGCAGCAGGACTTCCTGGTCAGAGATCGGAAGCTGCTGGAATATGGGCTCAAGAACGCAGGCAAAGAGATGCTGGGAAGGCTTACGTTAGGCAGTGTCGTTGTACCTGCCGGGAATGACGCTTGGTTGCTTATTATGCCTGTGGAACAGGAACAACTAGAGAACGGACTTGCCATCATGTGTAGCCGCTTGGTTGAGTTTTGTCGTGTACATTTATACTGTGAATTATATTGCTATGGGGGGCGGCCAGTAGAAGGACATGAACTCCCTGCTCTGCTGGCTCAATTACACAATTTAGACAGAGATAATGTGACCGGAATCCATTATGTTGCTCTGAATGAGGCAAAGCGTCTTGCAGCAGCGCCTCCAGCTCTGCCAGATATGAGTGGCTGGGCAGCGATGATGAGGCAAGGCGTGAAGGAGAGGCTGCTGGAAGAAGCGAGAGCTTGCATCCATGCACTGCGGGATCATACGGGAATAGATGGCGATTATTTGCGTGCGCTGAAGGAGAATTTTTTGCAAATGGCCCATGTAGTCCTGCAGCAGCAAGGGGTTCAGGCACATCTCATGTTCTGTGATGAGGAGAGCCTGCGTCTGGCGGAAGCAGCATCCCGCTCGCTTACCGATCTGGAGCGCTGGCTTGCCCATGTCATTATGAAGGCTGTGAATACCACACATCCGTCCTCGATTAGCGATGTGATTGAACGGGCGACACGCTATATTGTATCCAATCTGGATCAGAATCTGTCCAGAGAAACGACAGCGAACCACGTATACTTGCACCCGGACTATTTGACCCGCTTATTTAAAAAAGAGCTGTGCTGTACGATACCAGAGTATATTTTGCAGGAGAGAATCAAGCTGGCTAGGCAGCTGCTTATTCATTCTGAGCTTCCTGTAAGCGCCGTTGCGATGGCTACGGGCTATTCGAACTTTTCTCATTTTGCAAAGTTGTTCAAGGCTCAGTCAGGCTTAAGCCCAATCGAGTTTCGCCAGCACGGACGAGGTGCCCCCCTTGCAAAGTCGAAATGACGTCAGTCAAAGGTCGAACCTGAAGCAGAGGATGCGGTCCTCTTCCCGCTATAATGGCAAGAGAAAGCCAAATGATCAAGCCAGGGGGAAAACAAAATGCGCAAGAAGACATGGTTATTCGCAAGTCTAGTGAGTCTATCGCTGCTCATATCCGCATGTGGTTCGAACGGAAATTCAGGCGGATTGGCGAAAGATCCGGTTAACAGCCCCGGAACAACAGGCGAGGAAGCATCACAAAAGATCGATGAATTGAATGTCGCATTTCTCAGTGTTACCGGCACGCCACCGGATATGAAGGCAGTAGAGGATGAGATTAACAAGATTACAAAGGAAAAAATCAATGTAGCGGTTAATCTGATGCCAATCAATTACGGCGCTTATGCCCAGCAGGTTAACTTAATGCTGACGAGCAATGAGAAGCTGGATCTGATTGTCGTCGGATCACCGTTTGGATTTAGCTCGCAAGTGTCCAGAGGACAGCTGTTGCCGCTCGATGAGCTGCTGGAGAAGAATGGGGAAAATATTCGCAAGGCGCTTGACCCGGACTACTTGAACGCCAGTAAGGTAGATGGAAAGGTTTACGGCGTCACACCTGTGAGAGACTTGGCAACAGCCAACGGATTTACAATGCGCAAGGATCTTGCAGATAAGCATGGAATCGACGCGAGTGCGATTAAAACACTGGATGATGTAGAAGCAGCGCTCAAAATCATTAAAGATAATGAACCAAACATTACGCCACTAATTCCTAGCGGAGCAGGCTTCTCCTTTCTGACCAGCTACAGCTGGCATGATGGTCTTAGCAACGGGATGGGCGTGCTACCAGGCTACGATAATGGTCTGAAGCTTGTTAATAGCATCGAGTCTCCGGAATATGCTGCGCTCCTGAAACGGATGAGGAACTGGTATGAAGCGGGTTATACGTTGAAAGATTCAGCAACCAACAAGTCGAGCCAAATCGAATTAATGAAGGCTGATAGAGCTTTTGGTTATCTCTCTAAGCTGAAACCGGGATTTGATGCGCAGGAGTCCAGATCCATTGGCAAGGAAATGATTAGTGCAACCTTGTCTAATCCTGTATCCATGACAGATCATGTGCTGAACATTATGTGGGGGATTCCGCGTCAAGCTAAGAATCCGGTGGCATCCATGAAGTTTCTGGATCTGATGTATGGGGATGCTGAGCTTGTTAATCTGCTGGATTGGGGTATTGAAGGCAAGCATTATGTCAAAGTGTCCGATAATGTCATCAAATATCCAGAAGGCGTCACGATGCTGACGAACGGCTACAATTTAAATATGAGCTGGCTGTTTGGCAACCAATTCCTCTCTTATGTATTTGAGGGAGAAGACCCGGATATTTGGCAGAAGATGAAGGATTTTAATGAGCAGGCGATTAAATCCAAGGCGATGGGCTTTACGATGAATCCGGAGTCCGTCAAAACAGAAATAGCGGCGGTATCCAACGTCATCGCGCAATATTATCTCGTTCTGGAAACAGGCTCTGTGGACCCAGATAAGGTTTTGCCGCAATTTATTGAGAAGCTGAAGGCTGCAGGAATCGATAAGGTTATTGCGGATAAGCAGCGCCAGCTGGATGAATGGGCGAAAGCCGAGGGTGTGCAATGAGTCGTAAACTTCATGAATTGCTAAGTGGTGAGGAACGGAATTATATTCTTCCGTTCTTCTGGCAGCGCGGAGAAGAAGAGGCGGTCATTCGTGAGGAGCTGTCTCGTATACGGGAAGCGGGCATCCATGCCGTATGTGTGGAATCCCGTCCCCACCCTGATATGCTTGGTCCACAGTGGTGGAAGGATATGGATACCATTATGGATGAAGCCCGGAAGCATGGCATGCAAATTTGGGTCTTCGACGATGATCACTTTCCGACAGGACACGCAGCAGGTAAGGTGAAGGACGCGCCGCTGGAACACCAGCGGCAGTTCCTCTCAGAGCGTCGAATTGATGCACGCGGACCCGATCCTGAAGCTTCATTCCTGCTGCGCCCCTGGTCGGTGCTAGATGGAGCAAGACCTGTCGGTGCTGCTGCAGCTAGGCGTGATCCAGTTACGGGCGAGCTGGATGGGGAGTTTATTGTAATAGATCTCGAAGCTTCTGTGCAAGATGGGGTTCTTTATTGGCCTGTGCCGGAAGGCTACTGGACGATCTGCTTGTTCGTCGTCACCCGGGAAGGCGGGGATGATCGCCGCAAAGATTATTTGAACCCGATCGTGCCGGAATCGACGCAGATTCTGATCGATACAATTTACGAAGCTTATTACGCACGATACAAGGATGATTTTGGCGTCGCATTCGCAGGTTTCTTCTCGGATGAGCCTGGTTTCTATAATAGCAAAGCATCGTACGATTATGCTTCGGGACTTGGTGATGCCAAGATGGCTCTGCCGTGGCGTTCCGATTTGCTGGAGCTGCTGGAGGCAGAATACGGTCAGAACCTGCGGCAGCATCTGCCTCTGCTCTGGCATGAGGGAGGACCTCAGACGTTTGCTGTGCGCTACGCCTACATGAACGTAGTGAGCAAGCTGTACGCAGAGCACTTCAGCAGGCGGATTGGAGACTGGTGCCGAGAACGCGGCGTAGCCTATATCGGCCATCTAATGGAGGACAATAATGTACACGCCAGACTGGGCTGCGGAGCAGGGCATTTCTTCCGTGCGCTGGAGGGGCAGGACATGTCTGGTCTGGATGTCGTGTTATGGCAAATTGTACCCGGGTTTGATGAAATGTCTTTCTCATGGATGGGCGGGAAGACAGACAGCGTCTTTTTCCATTACGGGATGACCAAGCTAGCTGCTTCACTGGGACATATCGACCCTAGGAAGCAAGGAAGAACCTTTTGCGAAATCTTCGGTGCTTACGGCTGGGCGGAAGGGCTGAAGCTGATGAAGTGGCTGACCGACCACATGCTGGTTAGAGGCGTCAATCATTTTGTGCCGCATGCTTTTTCTCAGAAAGAGTTTCCTGACTGGGATTGCCCGCCGCACTTCTATGCCAGAGGGTATAATCCGCAGTTCAGGTATTACCGACTGCTTAATGACTATACGAACCGGGTATGCCACTTGTTGAATGACGGTGAGCATATTGCGAGTGCTGCTGTGCTTTATCACGCTGAGGCTGAATGGTCCGGGGAATACATGCTGTTCCAGGAGCCGGTGAAGCAGTTGATGCAGAGCCAAATCGACTGCGATGTGCTACCGATCGATATCCTGGTTTCTTCGGAAGTTATCGATGGGGAGCTAGCGGTGCACAAAGAACGTTATCGCTGCCTAATCGTACCTTATGCCGAGGCGCTCCCAATAGAGTGGCTGGATAAGCTTACTGAGCTCGCATCAGCTGGTTTGTCTATTATCTTCATTGATGCATTGCCAGTAAGAGCGAGCCAATCTGTACCATGCGAGGAATTGCTGAAGAAGCTGGCGGCTTACCCTCAGGTTACTATAACCCCATTGAAGCTTCTGGCAGAGACGCTTATCGACCGAGGGATGAATGAGCTGGTGCTCAGGGACAAACAGCCTTATCTACGAGCCTACCAATACCGTCATGATCAATTGGAAGTTCTCATGTTGTTCAATGAGAATCCAGATCAGCCGATTGAGACTAGCATTACGCTCCCAGGCTCTGGTGTATGGCTTCGTTATGACGCATTCACTAACAAGGTGGATCACGTAGGGGCAGGAGAAAACTATCAGCTTGATTTGCGACTGAGCACTTATGAATCACTAATTTTGCTTCGTGTACCGGATGGAGAAGAGGGGAATCTACCGGCACCAATAGGCCAGTGGCAGCGTGCTCCACTTGGGACAGATTTGAGCCTGTATGCCAGTGCGGATCGTGCTTTATCCAGACGTATGATAGAGCCTTTCCAGTGGAGCATTTCCCTGGCTACAGCAAAAGAATATCCAACGTTCACACCTTGGGGGACCATGAAGGAGCTTCGTAATATGAGCTCACGCGACCTGTTGCCGAGATTTTCTGGCACGATGAAGTATGAGTGTGTCGTAACTGGTGAATTAACTGGTGAAATCATTGACCCGATATGGCTGGATCTGGGGAAGGTTTATGAGACTGCACAGGTGTGGGTTAATGGTCAGGATGTGGGTGTGAAGCTGTGTGCGCCTTATGTATGGAATATCGCTCGCTATTGGAAGCAAGGAGAGAATGAAGTGACTATTGAGGTGACCAATACACTAGCGAAGAATCAGCAGGACTGGTTCTCCAAGTTCGTCCAGCAGGAGCCCTCTGGCTTGCTGGGTCCAGTTAGCATTATTGGTTCATCTGCGATCAGCCAGGGAAGCGGGGAGTAATATGGAACAAACCTATCGGCCCCGCCGGAAGAGCAGTGTGCGAAAGTACTACGTACTGCTGCTCATGATGATACCGGGGCTTGTCTACTTGCTCATCAACAATTATTTGCCGATGTTCGGGCTAATTATCGCCTTCAAGGATTACAATTTTGCGAAGGGGCTACTTGGTAGTGACTGGGTTGGTCTGAAAAATTTTGAGTATTTATTCAAAACGCAGGATGCGTATATCATTACACGCAATACGATATTGTACAATTTTTGTTTCATCATCTTAAATACTGCTTTTGCACTGGGAATTGCAATCGCACTGAATGAAATTCGCAGCCGCTTTATGTCGCGGTTTTACCAGAGTGTATTACTGTTGCCCCATTTGATATCGATGGTTATCGTAAGTTATTTGGCCTATTCCCTGCTCAGCATGGAGACTGGATTTATTAACAAAACCATTCTTTCCAGTCTGGGGATAGAGGGTATTTCATGGTATAGCGAATCGCAATATTGGCCATTCATTCTGACGATTATCAGCTTATGGAAAGGCGCCGGGTTCTTATGCGTCATCTATCTGGCTGCGATCATCGGGATTGATCCGGAATATTATGAGGCAGCAAAACTAGACGGGGCTTCCAAATGGCAGCAAATTCGCTATATTACTCTCCCATTATTGTATCCGATTATCATCATGATGACCTTGCTTGCCATCGGCAAAATTTTCTATTCTGATTTCGGTCTATTTTATCAAGTTCCACTCGGCTCTGGGGCACTGAATGATACGACACAGGTTATCGATACCTATGTATACAGGGCGCTTATGAATTTAGGTGATATTGGAATGTCTTCGGCAGCGGGGCTATATCAGTCCGTAGTCGGCTTTATACTGGTACTGTTATCGAATTACGCGGTGCGCAAATTCAACAAGGACAGCGCATTGTTCTAAGGCGTGGGACTGGAGTGTAGAAGCATGAAAACGATCAACAAGGGAATATGGCTTCATCTTCCGATGATGGCCCTGGCGGTGGCCTGCGTGCTGCCGTTCCTGCTGCTTGTAATCTCATCGATCTCCGATGAGAGCTCAATTCTGCGACAGGGATATACCTTCTTTCCGGATCAATTGGGATTGGGCGCTTATAACTATCTATGGAATCACTCGGAGCAGCTCGCCCGTGCTTATGGGATCACGGTGTTTATTACGGTATTCGGCACGGCAGCAAGTCTGCTGATGACCTCGATGCTTGCTTACCCGATGTCCAGACAGGGAGTTCCTTTACGTAACGGAATTGCATTTTTTGTGTTTTTCACGCTGCTATTCAACGGCGGACTTACACCAACCTACTTAGTTTATGTCCAATACTTCGATATTAAAAACACCATTATGGCCTTGATCGTACCAGGCTTGCTCATGAATGGCTTTAATGTGCTCCTAATGCGAACATTCTTCATGACGACGATCCCCCCGGCACTTATCGAGGCGGCGCAAATCGACGGATCAGGAGAATTCAAAATATTCTGGAAAATAATTGTGCCGCTATCGATGCCGATCGTAGCTACAGTAGGTTTGATTCAGACGATCATTTATTGGAACGATTGGTTTAATGGGATGATTTACGTGACCGATTCGCGGCTGTTCAGCGTACAGAACATATTGAATCGAATGCTAACCGACATCCAGTTTCTGACGGAGAGCAAGTTCAGTGCTCAGCTAGGTGAGGCTGGAGCTAACTTGCCGAGTACGACGGTGAAGATGGCGATTGCTGTGATCGGTGTTCTGCCGATTATGGTGATGTATCCCTTTTTCCAAAAGTATCTTATCAAGGGGATTACGATTGGTGCAGTGAAGGGGTAAGGGTGTGTAGGGGTAAGGTGGATGAATAAATGGAACAAGTGAAAATAAAGGAATGGCTTCCTCTCATGACAGTGGAGGAGAAGGCGAGTATGTGCTGAGGTAAAGAGCAAAAATATAAAAGTAACAGCTGCCGTTAGACATAGAACGAAACTATATAAAATGATAGAGTATTTGATATTTTTATTCCAACGTCTTTTTTTTCATTTTTTTGTTATCGCTAGTTATAACCTTCATGAATAAGAGGGAAGAAGCTTAAGTTAATGAACTTATCCATAAACATATATTAGAGTTAGAAAATCATAATGAATTTGAAAAAAATAGCGAATAGACCTTATTGGTTTACTCGCTATTTTCGTTTATAAGCTATCTCATTGTTTATTTTTATAATTAAAGTGCTAAAATTCAAAAATGGTAAAATCAATCGTTTTTGATTCTCCAGCAGGCCAGTGTAATTTTAATGCCAGGGATGCCTTGCTGTTATTGAGGGCGAGACTGAAGTGGAAGAAACCTATTAGTAATGTGGTTGTTTTAAAGGCCAACTTGATGATGACGAAGTATCTAAGTGAATCCGGTTTTTCTGCAGTTGAATCACTGAGTGGGAAACAAGCAATCACGTTTGTTGAGTCTACTCTATTAATATTACTGCCTGCGAAGGAAGAACAGCATCTTTTAGAAAGTCGAGCCCGGTGAAAATGAAATATTCAAACCAGTGATTTTACCGCAAATTTATTGGCTATGCTTCGCAGCATAATTGTCGAGCTTTTGCAGGAACGAGCCGATTTTCCTTTCTGATGCTAGCGCCCATTGCAACCAGCTTGTAGTTAAAGGAAACTTCTCAAAAGAAGATAGCACCAAGTACGTAGTGTACGGAAACCGTAACCAGACTTTAATAAGTTCATAATCGGTTTTACTTAGTTTCGCTACCTTGCGGTAACCTGTCAGAATAGCCTTAGCAATCGCGAAATTCCAATTGTAATCTTTGCACGAATTATAGATGACTCGAAACAGGTCGTAGGCGCGCAAATCGACGTGCAGCGTTTCGAAGTCGATAAGATATGTTCCTTTTTCATTTAGAATAAAATTGCTGGGCCCTCCATCGCCGTGTGATAGTACTCCGTTTTGGCGCGGACTACGGCAATAAGCTCGATATCCGCTGTTTCGCAGCAGCGCTCCCGCTTGGCTCGAATAATGCAAAATTTCCGAGCGGTGCTGTTGTACAAAGCGGTTAATCGGAGGACTGAAACCATTTCTATTCGCCTTGGTAATCTTTTTTTGTAGATTCCGTTGCCGATAACGAAGAGTAGAGTGCCATGATCCGATCCTGCTATGAGCGATTTTACCTTTAAGTCCGGTACGTCCAGCCAAATGAAATTGTGCTAAGGCGACGCCGCATGCTCGCATATCGCTTAAAGAACGGGGAGAAGGCTCTCTCCCTGAGATCCATGGTGTAAGTACGTAAGGCTCTCCTTTTTGCGAGATTACATAAAGCCTTCGTCCTTCTGGCATTTGTGGATTGCGCCATGCAAGAAGTGGTCCGCTATTTTGGACACGTCGCAGTACTCGGTCGGTCCACTGTAAACGCGCAAGCTGCTTTGGCATTCGTTTCAAGCTGAATATTTTCCCGCTAGGTGTTACAACCCGATAAACTCCTTTCCGAATTTTCTTTATTCTGCTTGCCTTTATTCCAAATCGTTCTGCGATTCTAGAAATCGGTTGCTCACTCAAGGAGAATTCACCTTCCTCAGTTTCATATATAGTGATTTGTAGCGGCGAGCGATTGAAGGCCATCTATAACGAGCGGCAGTCGAATGGGCGTTGGTCAGACGCTGCTTTTTCTTCTCCGGATTTTTCCACAGCGCTGCAATTGCATCGGCGATAGTGGAGCTATCAACGGAATGAATAACTTGGGCATTCCGTGTGTTCACAAATTCCTTTAGCCCGCCAGATAATGTTGATACAAGTGGTACGCCGTTTGCCATCGCTTCGAGCGCGACAAGGCAGAACGACTCTTTTTTGCTCGGAACAACAACGGCCCCATAAGTAGCGTACATCCGCTGTACCGCATCGTTCGGTTTCTTTTTAATCCAATGAATGCGTTCAGCAATGCCATATCGCTTTGCGAGGGCTTGTAGACTATTTTGATAAGCCACTGAGCCGCTTCCGACGATTGTTAAACTAACATTCTTGTGATTGTGGTATAACAAAGCAACAGCTTTGATTAAGGGGTTAATGCCTTTCGAAGGAAGAAGTCTTCCGACATAGAGCAATTTGGTAGGAGAACCTTTAGTTTGCTTCGACTTGGCTTTCACACCGTTAGGAATGACGGTTATACTGCCTTGTTTACGTGGATTCAGCCGTTTGATTTCATTTGCTTGCCACCTGCTCGGAACGACGATCCGTTTCGCGGTGAGAAACAGTTTGGCTTGGTTTTTTCCTGATGATGAAGTGATTCCTTTTGAAGCCATTGAATGGCATGTATAAATGATAGGAATACGGTACAAGCTTCTTGCTGCCAAAGCAACTGCGGCGAAATCCGTACTATGAACATGAATGAGGTCTGGTTTGCCGAAGCCCATGGCTACTGCAGCCCGCAGAACGGTACTAGCTTTGAACGCTCGAGTGTAATGACTAAAGTAACGTAAGTTTTTGGGAATCCTAACGATTCGCAGTCTGCCGTTAGGGTTCGAAAACGAAAGTTGCTTAGAGTCACTGGAGCATAACACCATAACTTCTACATCGAGCTTGCTCAGCATTTTAGTCAAATTGGTTGCGACAATACCGAGTCCCCCAACAATATTTGGATGAAATTCATTTGTCATGACCCATACTTTAAGTTTCCTTCTACTTTTCATTTGAGTACTCCTTTCACATTAATTTTTATAAAACGAGCCCAAAGAATGGACTTAGTTATTAATGATATTATATGAGTTAACGAATGTAGATTACGCAATTAATAGACTTTGTTGTTGTTGAGGAAGCAGATTGTTTCTTCACGTTTTTCGTCGCGTTCTCTCATCTTGTCTCTCATTGCGACTGTGGACGTTGCAACCACAAGCGATGATGTCCTATAAATGAAAAGCACAAAAATCGTACCTAGGTTATTGCGTGTTTTTTAATTCGCCTCCCTGTGTATTGATTTCCATGTAGAGTATGTACTGATAGAACTTAGTGATTGGATGTTTGTTCTGGTATGATACTAGCCTTTTATAAAAGGCTAGGACAATGTGTGTGAACGTACAGTTTTGCATTGCTTGAGAACTCAAACGTTTGTACCGGAAGTTTATGTTGCTAAACAATCACATCCCGATTTTTAAACGCTATGTAGATTATGTGCGGATGATGCTTTGGGATTGGACGTTTTCTCTGCGGTGATGAGTGACCAGATTGAATATTGAAGCTCTAGATATGAATTTTAGAACACAAAAGACCCAAACTACGAGACTTCTGGATAGATATTTCTTCTCTTCTATCATTGCGGCCGAGGATACCTCAACTACAAGCAATAATCACTAATAGAATGAAAAACACCAGAATCGTATAGTGAGAAGTATATTAATATAAATCTAATGAGGGTATTCCAAATTAAAGAATATTTCATAAAGCATTATTAAGCGAAATGCTAATTTAAACAATCTTATCAGCTGTCTTTTTTGCATTTTCGGAATATATGGCGGTTAATGAGGTATTCACTGAAAATGCGAAATCTGCGATGATTTCTTCAATTAGACAACAGCTCATACTCTTTATTATAACTTATATATTATGTACTAAATTTAATATATAACTTTTGAAATATCCTAAGTATAATGAACACAAATATCTAGGCATGGTATTAAAAAATAGGAAAAGAAGGCATTACTCCATGCTTGCCTTCAAAAAAGTGTGAAGTTGGGAAATAAAAGCAACGGCGGGTCTATGGATCGACAGGCCAAGACTACTACTATAAGTATAGATCTTCACCTGTTGAGTAAACGAACTTCAAATAATTTAGAAGAGTGGGGAATCGTATGAGCAAAACTTTTGTGAATCCATTACTAGTGCATGGCGCGGATCCTTGGATGTATAAACACGTAGATGGAACCTATTATTTTATGGTTACAAGAAGGAATCGTCTAGACCTATGGAGATCAGACAATATTACGAATATCGCCAACGGTGACAAAAAAACAATCTGGATCCCGGAAGAGACCGGAATTAACAGTAATAATCTTTGGGCTCCAGAAATTCATTATATTAACAAAAAATGGTATGTATATTATACGGCGAATGATGGGGGCGGGGACAGTACTCGTAAAATATTTGTCCTTGAGAATGAGGAAGATGACCCTTTTGAAGGAACCTGGACGGATAAAGGATTTATTAATACAGAATATGCAGGCTTGGACGGTACGGTATTTGAACATATGGGCAGTCTTTTTTTCCTATATGCGGGATATGGCCATTTTCCGGAGTATGGGTCTGCGATTTATATGGCAAAAATGATCAATCCTTGGACATTAGAAGGAGAAAACGTCCTGCTAAGTGCACCAACGGACCCTTGGGAAATGCAAGGTGGTATGGCGATTAATGAGGGCCCTGTAATTTTGAAAAATAACGGGAAGATTTTTCTTGTGTTCTCGGCTAGCACTTGTTGGTCTGATGACTATTCACTAGGTTTGCTGACGTGCTCTGAACAGGATAATTTGATGAATCCAAAATCTTGGATAAAAACCGAAAGTCCAGTATTCCAAAAGAGCTTGGAAAACGAAGTGTTCGGGCCAGGACATAATAGTTTTGTTAAGTCACCTGATGGCAAGGAAGATTGGATAATCTACCACGCTATTTCAGTATCAGGCGCAGGAAGTGCGCATAGAAGTACTAGAGCACAAAAATTCGGATGGGATGAACAAGGTAATCCCGATTTCGGAATTCCGGTCCCAATCGATCAGCCAATTGATGTGCCTTCTGGCGAATAATGAAATCGACTCAAATTTAGATAGGGGAGAGATAAAATGATGCGTTTGGCGCTATTTGGAGATTTGCATTTTTTTGATAACAAATTTGTGCAAGGAAATGAAGAACTGTTAAGGGCTAAAGAATATTTCTATGAAAAATATTTGCAAAAGCTATTCGAAATCGAGGCAGATTTACACATCTCCCTTGGCGACTTGACTCACATGGGAACGGAGGAAGAATTCGAAAACGTATATCAGTATATTCGTAGCTCCGGTGTATCGTTTCGACAAGTACTAGGGAATCACGATGCATATGAATTACCTAAAACAAAACTTCAATATTTGATTGATCAACCATTAAACGATGTATATGAAACAAGTGATGCCCTGTTCGTGTTTGTTGATTCGACTAGAGAAATGGACCCGCAAGATTATAGCGGTCATCTTAATCCGGAACAATTGGAATGGTTGGAGGCACAAATGCTCGTTTCTCCATCTAAGCCAATCTTGGTTTTTGCCCATCATCCCCTATATAACACGACAACTGGGTCACTGGATGAGAAGATGCATATTGATCCTACGATTGATATGCGAGCCGTATTACAAAAAAGACAAGGAAACTGTTTTTACTTCAACGGCCACAATCACGTACACTCCATTGTAAAGGAAGGGCAATGGAATTTTATTCAAACTGCTGCAGGGTTGTGTCATCCTTCCATACGCATCGTGGAAATCGATAAGTCTGAAGTTCGCACCCGAATTGTAGCCATCGAGGATGAAGAATTAGTAAGAGCTGCACAGGTTTTATATGAAAAATTACCTCTGTATCATCGGCCATTAAATGCATATGGGCAAAATGCGGATCGGGATCAAATCATGAAGTTTTAGTGGCACAAACTAAAAAGATCGCTCTGGAGTGGAGGCAAGGCAATGAATGATGCTCTGGCAGGCGCCGTGTCAGATATCGTACGTCATTTCGAACTATACTACGAACTTCGGCGGCCATGATACTGTTCGTGGGTGGAGCGGGTATCGGGTTAGGAGCCGGCTTCTATGGTTTCGTGCTTTTTGCTGTACTGACAAGCATGATGTTTGCAAGATTCGCCAACTATGTAGAGCGGCAGAGGTTTCAGAAAGTCTCTCGTATCGAACAACCGGCGGATTCGAATCTGACAGTTAAGAAATACTAGAATTTGCTTGCAGATTCTGCTGTTTACTTTATCAGCCGAATGCCTATTCATAAATTCATAATAGTGGAGGATAAGGCTATGAAAATCAGAGGTGTAGCGCATAGGGGTTATCCGGTGAGATTACCGGAAAATACATTATCTTCGTTTCAGGCTGCCATTGACTTGTCCTTTACCCACTTGGAGCTAGACGTCCATTTGTCTAAGGACGGTGTGCCCGTGCTGATGCACGATTTTGCCATTGACCGTATGACGGACGGGCAAGGTTTGATCCGCGATTATACGTTGGAGGAATTGAAAAGGTTCCGTGTGAAGGAAATAGAAACGATCCCGACGCTGGAGGAAGCGATGAAATTGCTCAAGGGCAACATTTCTGTGCTTATCGAATTAAAGCAAACCGGAGACCGGTATCCGGGACTGGAAGAATCGGTGCTGGATGTTGTTCGCCGTACGAATACATTGGACCAATCGCGGATTATCAGCTTCGACCATTTTTCCATAGCACGTACTAGAGAACTTGATCCTAATATTGAATTGGGAATGATTTGCGGTGGCAGTATGCCTTACGTTTTCCCGTTTATGAAGGAGATCCGCTGTACGTATCTTGGGGTGCAAAAACAATTTATGACGCTGAAATATGCGGAAATGATTGCGGAGCACGGCATTGAATCCGGCCCTTGGCCGATTGATACGATTGAGGATATGGAGTTAATCGCAAAAAAATATCCGACATCTCTGGTTACAACTGACAATCTGGAGCTTTGGGCGGATTTTTACCGCAAAAATCCCGAATTACATATCTCTTAATAAGTCATTTAGAAGTACATGAATAACATTTTAACTGTGTAAAGGATAACCTTTTTGATGAAGGTTGTCTTTTTTTTAGGCTTAATCACTTGCACACGCTCACACTTGGTTCACCTTCATTCTTAAAAATCCACAGCCATTAAGGCTGTGGATTTATAATTAATGTTGATTATTGAACAAGGGTTCCGTTCTTAGTAAATAGTTACCTCTTACCTCTGCAGTCCAATTTGCAAAGACCTCTCTCCATTGAACACTGTTAAAGAAATCGTCAACGGATTGGTTGTCGGAATCCCAATCAATAAATATGTTGAGAGGTGTGATTCCACCAGCCCAAACGCCATTATTGACGTCCGTTCCTTTCTCTCTAACTAATAATATTGGAATTCCGAATTGAAAAGCCATGGCAGGCTCGATTTGAGAGAAAGTCGATCCTTCCCAGAACGGAGTGCTCGATGGCGGCTGCCCCACATTGGATTGAAGAATTTCAACAAAAAATTTGCGGAAGTTGATCGTGAGCAACCCGTAGCTTGAAAAAACCAAGCGTCGTATATTCGTGAGGATGCTCTCTGGATATTGTTCGCTTACAGGCAATGTGCGGGGAAAGAGCAATGCATCTTCAATTTCCGC
The DNA here is from genome assembly GCF_056398245.1 of Paenibacillus sp. 01T47. Lineage (NCBI taxonomy): Bacteria > Bacillati > Bacillota > Bacilli > Caryophanales > Paenibacillaceae > Paenibacillus > Paenibacillus sp. 01T47. Next base: position 710,239 of record NZ_JBFTPA010000002.1, on the reverse strand, counting down.
AATAAGACGATTCAGAAATTGTCCTTGCAGGTCATTTACTGAGTTTGTTGTACTCAAAAATATAGGAATTCGAAAAGCGCGATCTACGCATGCATCGATAGCCAATATTGTGCCCATTTGATTATCGGAGGGCTTAGAATTTGAGGAGGAGGTCCTTAAATTACCGCGGACGGGAGGAAGCTCTCTTACAATGCTTACGGGTGAAAGTTTTTTCATGGAAAATTGCTGTGCTTTATCCTTAGTTGTTTTTGTATTGCTCAATTCTCACATCTCCAATGCCAAAGAATCATGATATTCAGCGCTAGTCTATGCGCATTCGCCCATTTGTGTTACTAGACACTCACGAGGGGGAGAGGAGCTGGGATGACAGCGAAAAAAAATATTGACTCAAAAATGATTAGGTGCCATACTACATTTATGGCGAACGATAAAAATGTAATGATGGATAGTCAAGCTGTTCCTTCACTTGTCCAAACGAAACGTCAGATTGAGCGCTACGGGTTGAACGTCGATGCGCAAGCCGTACTTGTCGCGTCTAGGCTGATGGCCGCTGGAGCCAAGCTTGAACATGCCGCGGAAATTCATTTTTCCAGATTCGGTTTGTCCACAGGCCGGTATCGTTTATTAGCGGATCTTGAAGATCACCAGGGCGAAGAGCTGCCCTCGCAATTAGCGGAGCATCTAGGCGTAACGCGTGCTACCGTTACGGGGCTTATCGACAATCTTGAACGGGACGGTTACGTATCCCGCCGGACCAGTTCGGCGGATGGCCGTCAGAAGTCAGTCATCTTAACTGAGAATGGAGCGAGCAAGCTTCGCGACATGGCTTCAGAGCACTTCGAGAGACTGGAAGCGATGGTCCGCTTGCTTACGGTCGAGGAGCGCAGAGTATTTCTCGATTTGTTAGGCCGGGTGACGCAAGGCATGTCAGCATTGACCGACGAGCCGAGCGCATCCAAGGAAAATGGTAGCATAAAGAAAGGGTAAAACGGGCTAGTCATGCTAGCCCTTATTTACCGCCATATAGTTAGGCGCCTAATTATATGGCGATATAAACATTTGTAGCAAATTTTGGAAGAAAGGGGTGACAACATGAGCAATGTGAAGCATTCGCACAATACAGATCCTGCTTATAGCCTTGCAACGGAAGGTTCCGAATTGAAAGGTTTTGTGCTATGGCGCGAAGTACTGATGGCCTATGTTTCGCCCGCCGTCATGGCAGGCATCGGGGGACTGATCACAGGCGACAAGAGCCTTCAGATCGCTGCGTTAACCACAATTGGGGGAACGTCCGCACTGATTGCATGGCTATTGGGGCTTTGGCTGCGCAAACGGGGGAGAAGCATACGATGGGTTGTTGGACCGCCTCGTTTGCTAGTCGTTGTCATGTTCGCGATAATCTGCGCTTCGCTCGGCTTTTACGCCGCATGGGTGACGAACAAAGTGCCGGATACAGTTCGTTTGAGCGACTATTCGATTTGGTTTGATCGGATATGGATCGATTTTCCATTATCCGGCACGATTGCAAGCACGATCATAACATGGCGTTGGCGCAAGGCGTTGGAAAAAAATGACACGTTAAACGGAGGAGATAGAAGATGATAGCGATTATTGGAGCAACAGGCACGATAGGGAGCGAACTTTTGAAACGTTTGGCCGATCTTGAGGTGCCCGCTCGGGCGCTCAGCAGGGAACCGGAGATGCTGCGCAACCGGCTCGGAGATGCAGGTAAATCCACGATCGAGGTGGCAGGGGCAGATGCCGCCGATCCCGAATCGCTTCGCCGCGCGTTTGCCGGAGTGAAGCAGCTCTTCATGACCATATCCAACAGCCCGAGACAGGTCGAGATGGAAATGACGATCATTCGCCTCGCCGCCGAAGCCGGCATCGAGCATATCGTCAAAATATCCAGTCCAGCCTTCGAGGAGCTCTCGCCCGTGGCAGTCGCCGGCTGGCATCGCGATATCGAGTCGTTTTTGGACGAGGCCGGTATGACTCGCACGGTATTGCGTCCCTATGCATTCATGCAAAACTTGCTGCGCCATGTTCCGACGATTACAGCTCAAGGTGCTTTCTTCGGCGTCATGGGCGATGCGCCTTGCAATTTCATCGATTGCCGGGATATAGCGGACGTTGCAGCAGAAGTTTTGACCAACCAGGAGGCAGCCGGTCGTATTTATACGCTTACCGGATCGGAGATCTACAGCTATCCGCAGATCGCGGATAAGCTATCCGCTTTGCTAGGCAAGACGATTCGCTACATAAACGTGGAGCCTCAAGTGATGCTTCGCAATCTGACTGAGCAAGGGCGCATGCCCCATTGGCTCGCAAACCACGTTGTAGAAATTCAGACGATGTCTACGTTGGTGCCGGAAAGGCCAACGGACGATGTCACGCGTTTGCTCGGCAGACAGCCCCGAACGCTGGACGGGTATCTGCAAGAGAATGTGGATATATTTCGGTAGGCTTCTGTAAATAGAGCGTTCTCCAAACCAAACCGTCTGAACCGTCTGAACCGGCTGTCACAGCCTTCAGGCGGTTTTTGTGATTAAAGTTATTCCAGCGAAAGGTTCTGCTTGAAATAGGAAAACCTCTTACGCCACTCTATTGATGTAATCGATTCTGATAATATTATAAGGGCATCATTTATTGTCGAAGAAATATATGAGAGAATTATAAATACAACATTCTCGAAGTTTACATTAAAAACGACTTGATGCTAGGGAGCAGGTAGAGAGCAATGATAAATTTAAATAAATTAGCAGAGATCTTTGCTGCTGGTACCTATGAAATAGAAGATGTCTATCGTTTAGTCATCCAGCCGAAAAATATATTGCGTGAAATATTCGCTTTTTTATAAAATAGATAAGTTAGATGATGTAAATTGGACTCATGAATGCGACTCTCATTTCAGGCTTGAACCGGGAGCAAATCCAAGTACAAATCATGCTTCATCAGAATGTTCATGCATCTGGAGGGATTGAAAAACTTCGTGTCAAGGAATTATTCTTAAGCATCTTACATCAAGTTCTAATTAGTTGCAGGAATCGAGAGAATGACTTCTTTAACAAATATACCGGATTCCGTACCAGGCATCTATGCAGCAGGAGATATTTTACACCATGATGGAAAGCTGCATCTCATTGCGGGGGCGTTCCAGGACGCTGCGAACGCAGTTAATAAAGCAAAGCAATACGTGACTCCGGATGCAAATGCGAATGGAATGGTATCCTCGCACAATGACTTGTTTAGGAAAAAAAACCGTGAACTGATGAAAAGCTTATATACGAAATAAAAGTCATTTTGCGGAGTGCATTTGGTTCTTAGTAAGTATTTGAGTGAGTAGGGGACGCGAACCTTCGCGTCCCCTTACTTTGTTCCATCCATGTTCCTATATTCGTATACAACCTTAATCATATGAATATATTCTGTAGTAAGAAATTGGATCGAGAATGAAGGAGGAAATGGGTAAATGGAGGTTTATTCATCTGGTTCTATTTTACTTACAAGCAACACAACAAGAATACAAATGGTTGACGGCTTTATCGCTTTTATCCGTGAAGTAAATGAACTTCTTCAAAAAGAAGTTGATCTGTCTCCTGCTAATCAATTAGTTACGAACATGATTAGGCGCCTTTCACTTCAATTACGTTCCCACTACTTACCGGAGGAGGTACAGGCCGTTCTTAGCAACGAATATATTCGAATGAACCAACGAAATTTGCAGGATAAGTTGTCAGAAGCCGAATTTTTAGTAGAGTTAGGCGATTCTCTTCACATTAGCAAATCAGAGGATTCCGTCTTGGATAACATTCGAAGGCTGTCTTACTGGAACATTTATATGGCCTTAGTTAGTGAGGAGCTGTCCACTCTTCGCCGGATTACTCGAGCGGATGGTCAGAAAGAGAAGTCGCGGATTGTCTTTGTTGGAAGTGGGCCGATGCCACTAAGTCCTATTATTTTGCATCTTATCGGGGATGTTGAGGTTCTCTGCCTAGAAATTGATCCTGTGGCCTATGATTCATCATGCTTTTTGCTCGAGCGTATGGGATTAGGGAATAAAGTGACTGTTGTATTGGAGAATGGATCAGATTTTGATTATAGCTCATATAGTAGAGTATTCGTGGCTAGTCTCGTTAGAGATAAGCTTGGGGTGCTGAATCAAATTAAACGTACATCCCCAGATTCTCTAGTAGCTGTTCGAACAGCTGAGGGAATGAAGCGAATCATGTATGAAGCGGTTGATGAATCGCAGTTAAAAAAGCAAGGTTGGCGGATTCTGACGCGAACTTGGCCTGAAGAAACGCTAGTCATTAATTCGACCTTGTTTCTTGAAAGTATGACTGCTCCTGCCATACCTGGTTGACATCGTATCGTGTACATAACGTCAAAGCAATCGACATTATTGGCGAAGATCTAGAGGATCTGATTTGCATGAGGAGTTTGGGATAAGTCGAGCAGTTTATACATTTTCACTTTTTTTAGTGCGAGCCACCCTTCCAGGTGGCTATTTTTATTGCTCATTTAGTGAACTATCTGCTAAAGGACACGCTTTAAATGGGGATGGTGGACAAGCTGATAAGATCAGCTCACATCATTCTCTGCCGCAGTTAAAGCGTAAGTAATTTCTACGATGAATTTACACAAAGACCATATAGAATTAATTAAAGCATCGAAGTTCTTTTATATACTTTAATGGTTAGAAATAGCGAAATAAAAGGACTAGGTGGTAGATTTAATGTTAAAAAAACGTGATTTGCAGGAATGCCATTCACTGTATGACTTAATGATGGATCCTGCGGTTTTTCCTTACGTTCGTTATAATTGCCAATTATATGAACAATACTTATTCATAACCAAACAGTTGATCGTTGAAGAAGAACAGGAGACATGTATATCTAGAACAATAATAAATGAGAATGGACATCCCATTGGTACCATTGATCTATATGATATTGTTAATAAAACCGGCTTTTTAGCCACATGGATTGGAACTCCTTATTTTGGAAAAGGTTATAACCAACGAGCGAAGGAATCCTTTTTTACTGAACTATTCCTTGAGCATAATATCGAAACGGTATTTTTGAAAGTCCGTAAACAAAATATTCGATCGAGGAAGGCGATAGAAAAATTACCGTATGCCAAATTAGCAAATGATATAAACCATCAAATATATAAATCGATAAATAATGCGCAACAGATCTATGATTTGTATAAAGTGGAGCGGTTAGACTTTTTAGATTGCAATAAAATCATGCAACATGATATTGCTACGTAACAAACTATGCAAAAAACTGTCTTCAAGAAAGTTTTGGACCGTTTTTTGTATGACGAAAAGCTTCACTAAAAGCAACAAAAAGAACCTTCTAAGCGATTGCTGGAAGGTTTTTCTTCTGTGTATTTGTTTTATTTGACTAAACCGGCTCTGTACTTACTTTTATTGATATTAACAATATTTTATAGAACTGCATTCCCATGTGTTTTAAATGCATGTTCCCACTGGCAAGGTGTGATAATATAGTGTTATTTATGTTAGTACAAAGGTGGATTCAGCATGGTTGATTTTGAATGGTATAGAAGCTTTTGCACGATTTACAAGCATCAATCCGTTTCCGAAGCAGCAAAAACCCGCATGATGACGCAGCCGGCCATGAGTCAGCATTTAGCTGCCTTGGAAGCGGAGGTCGGAGAAACTTTATTTATTCGATCGACTAGAAAAATCACCCCGACAGAGCGGGGAAAGGAGTTGTATTCCCAGCTCGCTCCGCTCATTGAATCGTTAGAGAATACGACGATGAACTTTAAATCAACTTCTTTGCCTACGTTGAGCGTAATCAAGATTGGAGCGGCGCATGAGTTTTTTAGTGAAAAAATACTGCCGCAGCTTCCTAAATATAATGTTTGTACCATTTCACATTTTGGAACTGCTGAGCAATTGCTGGAGCTGCTGAAGGAAGACAAGCTAGACATCCTCATTATGTCCAAAAGGTTTCAAACGCCCGGTATCGAGTATTTGAAATTGATGGATGAGGAGTTTGTTATCGTTGCTCCAAGCGATTATGAAATTGTTGCATTCGATAATCTGAAGCTTGAAGAGCAATGGCTCTCAGAACAGAAATGGATCAGCTATGGCTTGGAACTGCCAATCATAAGAAGAATTTGGAGAGAGCATTTTAAGATGCGTCCTCAAATTAGACCTATTCATGTCATTCCTAATTTACATATGATCCTGAATGCTGTTGAGCTTGGAATGGGCTTGAGTGTCATCCCTACATATCTCTTGCAAGATTCGTTAAAAGCAGGGAAAACAAAAGTTATTTTTAAACATTTAAAAGTAAAAAACGAGCTATATCTCGCTTATCAGTTAAAGAATAAGCATTTGTCTCTAATCAATGAAATCATGTCAGTCATTAAGGAAAATACGAAGGATCATTCTGTTTAATTTATAAAAATAATTATAAATGAACAGTTATTTCGTAATTTGTTTTATATATGAACTGAGCCTTAAAATAAAGAAGCAGCAGAATAAAAAATAATGGAGGCTAAATATTATGTCAAAAGAAGTGCTGATCGTTGTTACGAACCATTCCGATATTCATGAAGGAAAAAAGACCGGCATATGGCTTTCAGAGTTCGCCGAAGCATATATGGAGTTTACGGCTCAAGGATATAAAGTAACGGTTGCAAGCCCGCTTGGAGGAATCGGCCCAATTGATCCTGGAAGTGTTGATGCTAACACTCCGCAAGAAATATTGAATGCACAGAAATATTTGGAGAACACTATAAAACTGGATGAAGTATCTGCTGAAGGGTTCGACGCTATATTTTTGCCTGGCGGTCATGGAACGATGTACGACCTACCGCATGACGAAAACCTGAAGAGGCTGCTGCGTGATTTTTATGAACAAGATAAAATTGTAGCTGCTGTATGTCACGGTCCTGCGGGGCTGGTTGGTGTAACTTTGACAAATGGACAACCGCTTGTAGCGGGTAAAAGAGTCAATGCATTTACAGATCGGGAGGAAGCCCAAACGACGCTGGACAAGCATCTGCCTTTCTTGCTGGAGAGCAAGCTTCGTGATCTAGGAGCAATATTCGTGGCAGCGCCGAACTGGTCTACTCATTACGAGGTGGACGGCAACCTCATTACTGGTCAAAACCCGCAATCTACGCTTGCTGTAACGAAAGCCGTTATTGAAAAGTTATCTTAATTTAAGTTATACAACATGATTGAGGAGGGATAGTTATGAAAGTGTTTGTTACAGGAGCTTCAGGCTATATTGGTGGATGGGTGGCCAAAGCTTTGCTTGATGCGGGGCATACCGTCTACGGTCTGGTTCGTAATCCCGATAAGGTGGAAGCATTAAGGGAAATCGGTATAGAGCCTATACTTGGAACGTTGGATGATACAGATACTCTAACGAAGTATGCCAAACTCAGCGACGCAGTTATTCATACGGCCGATTCTGATCATTTAGTGGCAGTTGAGACTTTTATTGCTGCGCTGCGCGGAAGCGGGAAACCATTTCTGCATACTTCGGGTTCGAGTGTGGTTGGGGATGATGCCCGCGGCGATACAGCGAGCGAACATATTTTTGACGAGGAAACGCCGTTTGTGCCTATGGATATTAGGGAAAATCGCGTAGCGATCAACAACCTCGTGCGCAGGGCTGGAATTGAGGATTGGGTGAGAGGCATCGTGATTGTCCCGTCTATGATCTATGGTGATGCATTAGCATTGCCTGTGGAAAGCGATCAATTGCCTCAAATTATTCGCAAGTCGCGTGAGCTGAAAGGTGGCGTTCACGTTGGTAAAGGCGTAAACCGCTGGTCCAATGTACACATCAAGGATTTGGTTCAGCTGTATGTGTTGGCACTTGAAAAAGCACCTTCCGCATCGTATTTCTTTGCCGAAAATGGGGAGGAATCGTACGGGGACATCGCCAAATCGGTCAGTGAGGCGCTAGGCTTTGGCGGCAAGACGATAAGCTGGTCCGCAGACGAGTCGATTGCAGAGATTGGGGATTGGGCGCGTTTTGCCATCGCTTCAAACAGCCGTGTACGTGCGGCTCACGCAAGAAATTTACTTGGCTGGGCCCCTAAGGAAGAATCACTGCTTAGCTGGATAAAAAACAATTTACAATAGTAAGTCAGTAGAGAATTTTAAGAGCATCAACAAGGGAGGAGCTCCCGTTAATCAGAGCACTTTCATCCAATCGAGGACAGAAGAAAAAGGTTAATGGGAGGGAATTGTTCCTTTGTTATTGGATTTAAAGCTGGGAGCGGGGAATGGAAAATATTCTTTTGCACTATTTTGGATTGTAAGCCGCCTTTTTAGGTGGCTTTTTCTTTTTGAAAAACATAAAATTCCGCGCAACCGCTGTTTAGTAGGGTCAAATAGTATTGAAAAACCAAAAAAAACCAAAATCAATATTGACACGGTTCAACATCATGCTATAATCAATCCTGTGAGTGATAATCGTAATCATTACATTTAAAACAATGTTATATCGTAATAATTACACTTTATAGCTTGGGAAACTCTACACATTAAAGGAATACCAATAAAAAATTGGAGGGTTGAGGGTAGTTGTGATGAAACAGGAAATAGATTTTATTAAATTTAATCCAACACAAAATATGACGATTTTAGTTAAATCGAATCATCCTGTTGATGAGTATAAGCATATTGCAACAAAAATGATGTCCTATGACAACGTGAATGCGGAGCAAGTAGGTTTTATCGAAAAATCGAATAAAAAAGAAGCGGATGCACATTTGATCATGGCTGGAGGTGAGTTTTGCGGGAATGCGTGCATGTCATTGGCAGCTTTTATTGCGTCAGAAAAAGGGTTGGATCAGGATGCCTTGGCGGAATTACGATTAGAGGTATCAGGAACAGATAAATTAATCATATGCCAGGTAAGAAAAATGGCAGATGAATATTTATGTCAAGTTGCTATGCCAGTTCCTAACAAGATAGAAAAGAGAACGATTAAACATGACGGTTGCGATCTGGATGTTATTCTAGTGAGTTACCAGGAGTTTACTCATATTGTGATAGAAGTAGAGCAATTTGATAAATGGAATAGAGATAAAGCGCAAAGATTAGCTAAATTATTTGGATCAACTTTAAAAGCAAACTTGGTTGGCATTTTATTGTATAAATCACAATCTGCTGAATTAGCTCCGCTGATTTATGTTCCGCATCTAGACAGTATGATCTGGGAAAGGGGATGCGGTTCAGGTACTGCTTCATTGGGTGCTTATCTAGCATGGAAAAATAAGAAGGGAGTTGTTGCACAAATAAAACAACCCGGTGGCACGATTAAAGTAATGGCGGATTGTTATAAAGAAGTACTTGCTAGTCTTAAAATTGAAGGATCTGTTGGAATTGTTGCGCAGGGCAAAGCTTTTATAGAAGTGTAGTGATTTTTTATAGCAGGGGGAAAACAATGAATAAGGTGGAGAGTTTTCAAAATAAATTGATTGAATTTTCAGAAAAATTTGATCGTTTAGCAGGTCGATATGATCATACGGTTAACAATAGCTCGGAGTTGGAAAATTTAATAGATGAATATTCGAAATTCGTAACAAACAGAAGTAACCATGAAGCTTGGGATCTACTTGGACATCATGATTCCAATGAGTTTCTTCAACTTGTGATGGATTTGAGAAGAAAATCGGCATTTTGCGTTGCGATTATGGAGAAATATCGTGCATTAAAGCTTCATGAAGGAAATGCTGAGATAACCGATTATTTCAAAAACATAGAATCGTGCATCGAAGAAGAATTTGGGAGCTTCCAACTATCCTCGGATTCAAAAGTGTTATTAATAGGCTCAGGTGCATTTCCGATGACGCCCATTTTGATTGCGAAGCGCACTGGAGCGGAGGTCGTTGGCTTAGATATTGACGATGAAGCTATAGAGCTTGGAAGGAGCGTTGTGGAGAAATTTAGCAGCGGCTTGAATATTCGATTAGAGAATAGGCTGGTGGAAAATCTTGATTTTACGAAACAGGCGTCCCATATCATTTTTAGCTCAACCGTTGAAAATAAATATGACATATTGGATCAGCTCTATTCATTGACCAATAAGCATGTCGTTGTGGCAATGAGATATGGAGAACAAATAAAATCATTATTCAATTTTCCGCTGAAAGAGGTGAATGCTCAAAAATGGAGGTTGGTTGAACAGGTAAGACGTCCAGATCATTTGTTTGATATTGCATTGTACCAAAAAGCATAGTGTGTTTTTTTATTAGGAAGGAAGGCATTTATGGGTGATTTCAAACATGTTTTGCTGTTAGGCACGGGACCAGCTACGATTCAACTCGCTGTGAATCTAAAAAAATGTTGGGATTGCCGTATAGCGATAGTAGGGAGAGAATCCGTACGTTCTGAGTCATTTTTTGATTCGATTAAACAGAGCAATCAACGTATACGTGTAAGCATTCAGAATGAGAAGCATCGTGCTATGGAGGGTGAATGTTTTGTAGATCACGTATTTAAAGGGTACGAAACGATTACAGGTGAGTGGGATACCCTTATATTTGCTGTCACAACGGATGCCTATATCGAAGTGTTGAAACAAATCGATCCTAAGCTTCTAAGGAAAGTAAAGAGCATGCTATTAATTTCACCGACGTTGGGCTCGAATAACTTAATTCGCCATTATATGAATGATTATAATCCGAGTACGGAAATTATTAGTTTTTCCACCTACTTTGGTGATACAAGATGGATGCATGCGAGACCTACAAATCATGCCCTAACGACAGCGGTCAAGAAAAAAATTTTTATAGGCTCTACAAAGTACCCATCTCCTAATGTTGAAGAACTCTGTAAAGCATACAAACAATTAGGTATTGCGGTAGACATAATGGAATCGCCGATTGAAGCAGAAACAAGAAATATTTCGTTATACGTTCATCCGCCGCTCTTTATGAATGACGTTTCATTAAGCACGATATTCGGGGATCGAGAAACCATAAAGTATGTTTATAAAATTTATCCTGAAGGGCCAATTACACCATTACTCATTCGTGAGATGTTGGCCCATTGGAAAGAAATTATGAATATTATCAGTAAGCTACATATAAAAGGTATAAATTTACTTAAATTTATGACGGATGACAATTATCCGGTAAGACTCGAAAGTTTATCACGTCATGATATAGATAATTTCCCCACGTTCGAAACTATTCATCAAGAGTATTTGTTGTATATCCGTTACACCTCGCTATTGATCGATCCTTTTTCTGAACCAGATAAGGATGGGAAATATTTCGACTTTTCTGCAGTCCCTATCAGAAAGATGTTCATCAATAGGGAAGGTGATTTGGATATTCCAAGAATGCCAAAGGAGGATTATTATCGTCTGAAAATCATTCAGGGAATTGCAAAATTTATAGATTCGAGCTGCCCTACCATCGATAAATTCATACTTACCTATGAGAAAAAATTGGAAGAAGTTGCTCAATCCCATAAGGAAATTAGGTTATCTGCTGCATTTGCTGTTCAAAGCTTTGAAGAGGACTTGAACAGAATTTGTAATGAAATTAGTAAATATTTAAAAGCGTAATTGTTGAAATCATAATGAACTTATATTTTTTAGGAGGAAATATTGTGAAAAAAGGAAATTTGCTTGTTGTTGTTTTATCCATGCTGATGCTTTTAATTGTGCTGGCAGGCTGCAGCGACGTCAAGGATGCGAAATCGAAATCAACAAATAAGGAAAAGAAAACAGAACTCGTGTATGCATCGGCCAAAGACATTAATGATATGAATCCACATCTTTATACAGGTTCAATGCCAGCACAAGGAATAGTGTACGAATCTTTAGTCGAAAACACAAAGGAGGGAATCATGCCTTTACTGGCTGAAGCATGGGAAATTTCTGAAGATGGCAAAATATATACCTTTCATTTGAGGAAAGATGTGAAGTTCCATGATGGTGAACCTTTTAACGCAGAGGCTGTAAAGCAAAATATTGAAGCGGTACAACATAATAAAGAAAAGCATACTTGGATCAAGCTGTCGACAAAAATAGTAAGCGTTAAAGCGTTAGATGAATATACAGTTGAACTCACACTGTCTGAATCCTATTATCCAACCTTAGTTGAATTATCCATGACTAGGCCGTACGTATTCATCTCCCCTAAAAACTTTATGGATGGAGAAACGAAAAATGGCGTAAACGGCTACAATGGCACAGGACCATATAAGCTTACGGATCATAAAACCGATAAGTATGCTTCGTTTGAAGCGAATGATGCATATTGGGGCGGCGTTCCTAACATTAAAAAAATTACGTCTAAAGTTCTCCCAGCGGGGGAGACGACATTCCTAGCTTTGCAAAAGGGTGAAGTGAACTTTGTGTTCACTGACGATCGTGGTGCAGACAGTATCGATGTTGAAGCGATGGAACAATTAATCGAAACAGGCAATTATAAGCTTGTTAGAAGTGAAGCGATGAACACAAAAATGATCGTGGCCAACAGCAGTAAATCCGATTATCCCGTAAGTGAAAAAGCTGTTCGTGAAGCCATCTGGCACTCTATTGATAGAGATACGATTAGTAAGGATATTTTTAATGGGACTGAATCAGCAGCCCATTCCCTATTTTCTGCTAACGTCAATTATGCGAATGTCGATTTGAAGAAACGAGACTATGATTTGGAAGCAGCGAAGCAACTATTGGAAGGTGCAGGATGGAAACTGGAGAAAGGCGCTGCTGCTAGAGTAAAGGATGACAAAAAATTAGCAATCCAATTATATTATGACAGCAATTCTTCTTCCCAAAAAACGCAGGCTGAATTTATTCAAAGCTCTTTGAAGGAGATAGGTATTCAATTGGAAATTATCGGTGAGGAATCAACCTCAATCGCCAAAAGAAGATCAACCGGAGATTATGATTTATTATTCAATCAAACATGGGGACTAGCTTATGATCCGCAAAGCACTATCTCTGCTTTTACTTCTGAGAATGCTTATTTGCATACAACAAGCGGAATTGCGGAAGCAAGTGAGCTTTACAAGAAAATTGATGCGGTCATGGTATCCAAGGATGAGGCTGCACGGAAATCGTTATATGCTGATATTATGACAATCGTTCATGACGAAGCTGTCTTTATTCCAATCTCGAATGGCAGTGTCACTATCGTGGCGCCAAAAGAAATAAAAGATATCACGTTTAAACAAACACAATTTGAGCTGCCATTCGAGCGAATGAGCTTTGAATAGAACGGGGAAAATTAAAGGGGAGGATTACTCCCTTTTTTATTTTGAGTAAAGAAGGTTAGAGTCATTTGATATTTTTGTAGAAAGGAGATTTTTATATGGCAAGGTACATCATTAGAAGGCTATTGTTAGCAATCCCTCTTCTTTTAATTATTTCATTTATAACGTTTATATTCATTAATCTCTCTCCCCAAGATCCGGCCCAGTTGATATTGCAAGCGCAAGGCATACCCAATATAACAAATGATTTAATTGCTCAGACGAAAGAAGAACTTGGCTTGAACCAGCCATTTATCATTCGTTATTTACATTGGGTCGTTGCCTGCATGCAACTAGACTTTGGAGATTCATATGTCACAGGAAAACCGATTTGGTCATTGGTAGGCCCAGCTTTACTGAATACGTTGAAGCTAACGCTGGTTTCATCTATCGTTGTTATTGTTTTGTCCATCCTATTGGGGGTGCTTAGTGCATTAAATGAAGGGAAAATGATAGACAAATCAGTAAGGGGCATCTCATTTTTATTAACATCCATGCCGTCATACTGGCTTGCAGCTATTTTAATTTGGTATATATCCGTTAAATTGGATTTACTGCCTACGAGCGGAATGGATTCGTATAAAAGCTATATTTTGCCGGTAACTGTGATTGCGATAAGTTATGCAGGGATTTATTTTCGAAACGTCAGAAGCTCGATGATAAGCAATCTAAATGAAGACTATGTTCTATATGGCAGGGCATCTGGCTTGTCTGAGAAAAAAATTACGATGCATATATTAAGAAATTCCTTGCAGGTTGCCATTTCGATATTCGGTATGGCTATCCCGATTATTTTAGGAGGCACCGTCGTTGTTGAAAATGTTTTTGCGTGGCCAGGGTTAGGCAGTTTAAGTATAAGATCGATTTTGAGCAGAGATTTCCCTGTGATTCAAGCCTATGTTCTGATAGTGGCAGTCGCATTTGTACTATTTAATACCGTATCGGACATCGTAAATGCCGCTTTGAATCCTAAAATGAGGAAGGAGATCTAGATGAAACGATTAAAAAACATAAGCGAAGATAAAATAGGCAGCTTATCCTTAATCGTTATTGCTGCAACGCTTATTGTCGGATTATTTCCTTCTTTTTTTGCCCCGCACGATCCTAACGAAGTCAAGATGAGCGTAAGATATGCGACCTCGTCCTGGGAATACCTGCTCGGGAACGATCACTTGGGGAGATGTATTCTATCCCGATTAATTTATGGGATTCGTCCCAGTGTCTTGTGGGTATTGGCAGCATTAGCGATATCGATAGGGATAGGTGCTTTATTAGGCTTTATCGCGGGTTACTTTAGAGGAAAAGTAGATGCCTTTATTATGCGAATTTGCGATATCATGCTTTCTTTCCCGCTATATGTTATGACACTGGCGATAGTCGGCATTTTAGGCGTAGGTCTTGAAAACATTTTGATAGCGTTTGTTGTTATGAAATGGGCATGGTTTGCTCGGGTAATCAGAACGTCTGTGATGCAGTATTCCGAACTTAATTATGTCAAATTTTCCAAAGCATCTGGCATCAGCAATACGAAAATTATTTATAAGCACATGATTCCGGTTACATTTGCGGACATAACAGTCATATCGAGCAGCGCGATCGGTTCGATGATTTTGCAAATATCGGGGTTTTCGTTTCTAGGATTAGGCATTCAAGCGCCCGACGCGGAATGGGGAATGATGCTGAATGAAGCGCGGGAAGTTATGTTTACAAGACCTGAGCTCATGTTAGCCCCAGGCATAGCTATTATTATTATCGTTTCGGCATTTAATTTCTTGTCAGATGCCCTTCAGGTTGCATTGGATCCGAAGTTAATGAGGTCTAATTCTATGCTTCAAGAGAAACGAATCGGGACCAAAAAAAGTTTTCGCGAAAAAGAGGTGGCAGATTAGAGCCATGAATGTATTAGAGGTGAAAAACTTAAAAGTATGGGATATGAAAACGGATCATGTGATCATTCATAACAGCTCATTCGAGTTAAAGCAAGGCAGCTGCCTCGCTATAGTAGGGGAAAGCGGGAGCGGCAAGTCTGTCACCAGCAGGTCGATTATGGGGTTGAATAAAGGCTGGCTGCGCCAAGCTGGAGATATCATATTTAAAGGTGAACATCTAAATCATCTTTCTGAACATGAAATGAGGAAAAAAAGGGGAAAGCAGCTATGTATGATTATGCAAAATGGGATGAGTGCATTTGACCCTTCATGTGTGATCGGCATTCATTTGAAGGAAACCCTTTATGAACATTTCGGCTGGAGTACGAACGAAATCGTAGAAAAAATGAAAAAAGCTATGGCAAGGGTGATGTTGAACAATCCGATCGAAGTGATGAATAAGTATCCGCATCAGCTATCGGGGGGCATGCTGCAGCGAGTTATGATTGCGCTCGCATTAGTACTGGAGCCTGACATTATTATCGCAGATGAGCCAACAACAGGTCTGGATACCATTTCACAATTTGAAGTGATTGAACAATTTATGCAATTGCGTGAGCGAATGGGCTGCTCGATGATCTTTATTTCTCATGACCTCGGCGTTGTAAAAAAAATGGCTGATGACGCTTTGGTTATGAAGGATGGAGAGATTGTCGAACAAGGGAGCATCCGAGCTGTTTTTTCAGAACCAGTGCATGAATATACAAAATATTTGTTGTCTACTAGATTGGCGCTGAGTAATCATTTTAAGCTGATCATGGGGGAGGGTTGAACAATGCTGAAAATTGATCATGTGGATAAATCGTATGAAAAAGGCGGGTTTTTTTCGAAAAAGAAACAAAAAGTGTTAAATGATATTAGTTTTGAATGTGGAGCGGGCGAATGTCTCGGTATTATTGGAGAGAGCGGAAGCGGAAAATCAACATTAGGGCGTTTGTTATTAGGCATTGAAAAGCCTGACCGAGGCAGCGTTTTATTTGATGGCAAGAGTGTAGGGGATAGAAAAGTGCGCTTTGGCAACATTAGCGCGGTATTTCAAGACTATAAGTCGTCCATTAACCCTTTTTTTACGGTCGAAGAAGCCATTATGGAGCCAATAAAAAGGTATAAAAAAAAACATAGTATGGTTGATACGCTGTTAAATCAAGTTGGATTACATCCATCCTATAAAATAAAATATCCACATGAATTATCGGGCGGAGAGGTACAGAGGGTATGTATTGCAAGAGCCATCTCCACAGAACCAAAATGCATTGTGTTAGATGAAGCAATCAGCTCATTAGACGTATCTGTTCAAACCCAAGTGCTTGATTTATTAAAAGATTTAAAAAAAATGTACAACATGAGTTATGTATTTATCACACATGATATACAGGCTGCGGCCTATATTTGCGATAGAGTCATTATTTTTAGAGATGGTCAAATTGAAGAAATAGTGAGAATCGAACAATTAAAAGACGTCAAGTCGGAATATGCGAAAAAATTGTTGCAGATGCTTATCACTTTTTAGCTGAATGAGTTTTGGAGAATTGGATATTTGCATGCAGAAGTTAGGAGGAAGGGAAGTTGTGAGTGGAGCATTATCTTGGCCTTTTATACGATTGTATATGCTGGCTCTTCTTTATTTCAGCGGCAATTCCATATTAAATGTCATTATACCTTTGCGTGGAGAGTCACTCGGAGCCAGCAACACAACGATCGGTTTAATCATGGGGGCGTATTTGTTCACAACCATGTTCTTTCGACCGTGGGCAGGCCGAATTATTCAAATGCACGGACCGATAAAAGTGCTGCGCATTATTCTTATCGTCAATGGTTTTGCTTTAATCCTCTATACAATTACGGGTTTAGAGGGTTATTTAATTGCCCGTATTTTACAAGGAGTTTCAACCGCTTTTTTCTCAATGGCATTGCAGATTGGCATCATTGATTCACTGCCAGAGAAGGATCGCTCCCAAGGCATTTCACTTTATTCTTTATTTACGTATATGCCAGGTATCCTTGGTCCTGTTCTGGCTTTGGGTATTTGGCAAACGGGGGATATGAATTATTTTACGATGGTCATGATTGCGATTGCGATCTTTACGGGGGTGTTCGGCTATGGCACCAAAATGGATCAAGGAAGCGACCAGACTGCTGCAAATCAGACCGAGCAGTCAGAAAGTATGTTTAAATCCTTCGGTCAGTTAGTAACTAACCCAATCTTGTTTAAGTGCAGCATGTTGATGTTAGTAGCTTCAATGGTATTTGGAGCAGTTACCACCTTTATTCCTTTATACGCTTCGGAATTAAAAAACGGCAATGCAGGAATCTATCTAATGCTTCAAGCAGGTACCGTTGTTTTGGCTCGTTTTGCTTTAAGAAAAAAGATTCCTTCGGACGGTAGATGGCATTCATCGTTTATGATGGGGAATATGCTCCTTTTGACATTGGCGGCGCAATGCGTGAGCTTTTCTGTAACGGGAGGAGCTTTTTTTTTCTATGCGGGTTCCATTTTAATGGGAACGGCTCAGGCTCTCATCTATCCTACGTTAACAACCTATTTAACATTTGTTTTGCCGCAGAAGAGCCGCAATGTGTTAATCGGACTTTTTATTGCTATGGCTGATTTAGGAATTTCACTGGGCGGCGTTATTATGGGGCCAATAGCTGATCTCACCTCATATTCTATGATGTATATGATCTGTGCTGGCTTAGGTGCGACGATGATCATCCTTGCTTATGATCGAGGGAAAATGTCTGTTCGACAACGATAGCAGGGCTTGAAAATATTTATTATTCTTACACATGTGCAAGCTAAAAAAACATTAAATCATATTTCATAATTTAAAAAATCGACCCTTTTGTGATCCAAGCAGAAGGGTTTTTGTTGTTTCTATTTTAGTATTTTTTCGAGTAGCTGAACAAAAGTATAATTCTATATTTTGTTATTATTCATGAGGCTTTCGGTTGCTTCCTCGCGGTGTTAATCTTCAATCTTTCATTTTGTATTCTCTTTACAGAGGAGTGCAGGTCTGCTAGAATAGCAAAATCCGATTGTTAACCTTGATTTAATATTTTAGGTTAACAATTAAAAATAATGGATGGTGATCATTTGTGATAACAGATTTCGAACGGCTTGCTGCCATGAATAAGAACCACCTATGGCATCCTTTTACTCAAATGAAAGATTACAATAACGCTGATCCACTCATTATTGAACGCGGAGAAGGCATCAAGCTATATGACGTCCAAGGACGCGCATATTATGACGGTTTCTCATCCGTCTGGCTTAACGTACATGGACACAACGTGCCGGAGCTAAATCAGGCGATTACAGAACAGTTAGGGCGAGTGGCCCATTCCACCCTTCTTGGTATGGCTAATGTTCCGGCAATTGAGCTTGCAGAAAAATTGGTGGAAATTACACCGGAAGGACTAAACAAAGTATTTTACTCCGATTCAGGAGCAACCGGTGTCGAGATCGCGATCAAGATGGCGTTTCAATACTGGCATAACAAGGGGATACAAGGTAAGACGAAGTTTGTAACGATGAACCAAGCGTACCATGGCGATACAATTGGCGCGGTGAGCGTCGGTGCCATTCCTCTGTATCATGACACTTTTCGCCCCATGTTATTTTCTTCTTACACCATTCCATATCCCTATGCTTATCGTCATGCAGGCGGTGAGACGCAGGCACTGGAAGAGACGTTAGCGTCACTGCTTCATTTGCTTGAGACAAAGTCGGATGAAATCGCGGCACTTATTGTGGAGCCGATTGTGCAAGGGGCTGGGGGCATCATCGTTATGCCTTCAGGCTGTTTACGCCAGATGGCTGCGTTGTGCCGTGAGTATGGCGTATTGCTCATTGCTGATGAGGTGGCGACTGGTTTCGGTCGGACAGGCGCGATGTTTGCTTGTAATCTCGAAGATGTTTCACCTGATTTGATGGTGGTTGGCAAAGGGCTGACCGGTGGGTATTTGCCTGTAGCAGCGACACTTGCAACTGACGAGTTGTATGAAGCGTTTTATGCTGATTACGAAGAGCAGAAAACATTTTTCCACGGTCATTCTTATACCGGCAACCCGCTTGGCTGTGCCGTTGCTTTGGCAAGCTTAAAGCTGTTTGAAGAGCGTAATATGATCGAAGGAGTAAGAGCAAAGGCGTCGTTTGTCCAGCAAAAGCTCGCAGCGCTAAAGGATTGCCTGCATGTCGGTGAAATCCGGCAAAAAGGACTAATGATCGGAATAGAGCTGGTTCGCGATAAGGTTTCACGAGAGCCGTATGACTGGGCAAATCGAATTGGAGTTCGCACAACCTTGCGGGCAAGAGAGCTCGGAATGTTAACACGGCCGCTTGGCAATGTGATCGTCTTTATTCCTCCGCTCTCGAGTAATGAAGATGAACTGGATGCTATGACAAATATTTTGATGGAATCGATACTTCACGTCACCGAAGGGGAATGATTTCTTTGAACATTTTTAACGAGGATTCGATACGCGGATTATTTGTGACAGGAACAGATACAGCCGTCGGGAAGACGGTTATAACGGCAGCCATTACCGCTATGCTCCGTGCAGAAGGAATGAATGCAGGTGTCTGGAAGCCGATTCAAACCGGTGCTCGTATTGGCAGCGGACATACCGATGCTGAGCGGCTGATAAGAAGTACGGGAATAAACGAACAGCCTGAGGCAGTCGCGCCATTTACATTCGAAGCTCCACTTGCGCCAATGCTCGCAGCTAAGCAGGCTGGTGTGATGCTTACGATGAAGGAGTTAATTGCCGCTGGTTTACCACTAACCAAACAATACGAGGGACTGCTCATCGAAGGGGCTGGCGGCGTTGCCGTGCCACTGACCGATGGCAACCTCATGGTGGATCTCATTGCGGAACTCCGAATTCCTGCTCTAATAGTAGCCCGTTCCAGCCTCGGGACAATTAACCACACACTTCTGACTGCTTCTTTCCTTCAAAATCGGGGGGTTCCTATTGTTGGCGTCATACTGAACGATGGTGAATTAACGGAAACAGATGACGATCCGAGTGTTGCTACGAATGCACAACTAATTGAACAATTTAGCGGCCTTAAAGTTCTCGGTCGGTTTCCTCGTTTGCATACCGAAGAGACTACACACATGCTGATACATACCTTACAAAAATCCATACAATTCGCGCCTATTAGAGAGGCATTTGCAGTTAAACCCATGGGAGGATAATAGAGATGAAAACAATTAAAGTAGAGATGGATTGGCAATCGCTTGCCCGAAAAGCATTGCATGGAGAATGCTTAACGTTAGAAGAGGGGCTCGCTGTGCTTGAAGCTGCCGATGATGAGCTGCTGCTGCTCATGCAAGCAGCGTTTACGGTGAGAAAACATTTTTACGGTAAAAAAGTGAAGCTGAATATGATCATCAACGCCAAAAGCGGCCTTTGCCCCGAGGACTGCGGCTATTGCTCGCAATCGATCGTTTCGACGGCTCCAGTTAAAAAATACTCCCTGCTTGATAAAGACACATTGCTTTCAGGTGCACGTGAGGCGATGGCGCGTAAAGCTGGAACCTATTGTATTGTTGCGTCCGGGAAAGGCCCAACAAACAGGGAGCTCGACCAAGTGGTGGCTGCAGTAAAAGAAATTCGTCAAACGATGCCTCTAAAAATTTGCGCATGTTTGGGTATTCTAGGGGATGATCAAGCTAGGCGACTTGCTGAAGCAGGCGTACATCGATACAACCACAACTTGAACACCAGTAAAGCCAACTACCCTTCCATCACGACGACCCATACTTATGATCAACGCGTTGAAACTGTGGAAAAAGTAAAGACATACGGCATGTCCCCTTGCTCTGGCGTCATTATTGGCATGGGTGAGACAAATCAGGAAATTGTTGAAATGGCTTGTGCGCTGCGCGAACTAGATGCGGATTCAATTCCAATCAATTTTCTGAATGCGATACCGGGAACACCACTAGAACACGCAGGTCGCACGCCATCGATGAAAGCGTTGAAGGTACTAGCACTGTTTCGTTTCATATGTCCTTCTAAAGAAATCCGTGTGGCAGGCGGCCGAGAGGTCAACCTTCGTACGCTGCAGCCTTTATCTCTGTACGCAGCGAATTCACTTTTTGTGGGGGATTATTTAACGACAGCAGGCCAAGACATATCAGCTGACCATCAAATTATTGAGGATTTGGGTTTTGAGATTGAGTTAAATGCCCTTTAAGGCGGTGCCGACTATAAAATGGATGAAAGAAGAACTAGAATTATTGGCTGATGCTTCGAGGGAGCGTTCTTTGCGTATAACTAGCTCTGTATTCGGATCACCTGGTTATACGATGCGCGGAGAACGAACATTGCTCAATTTGTCCTCTAATGACTACCTTGGACTTGCCCAGCATCCGGCCATACTTGAAGTGATGCGTGAGACCTTGCTCACTGAAGGAGCTGGTTCAGGTGCATCACGCCATGTGACAGGCAACCGATTACCTTATGGTTGTCTAGAAGAAGAACTAGCGGATTGGCAAAACTGTGAAGCAGCGTTAGTTTTTGCAAATGGTTATATGGCTAATTCTGGTGTGATTAGTGCAATTGTAGGGCGAGGAGATGTTGTTTTTAGCGATCAGTTGAACCACGCGAGTATTGTGGACGGCATTGTACTCAGCCGTGCGGAGCACGCCCGGTATCGCCATAACGACATGGAACATTTACGTACGCTATTAAATAAGCATCGTGATAAACGGCGTAAGCTGATCGTTACAGACGCTATTTTCTCTATGGATGGCGACATGGCACCATTGCGTGAACTTGTTGCGCTCAAACAGGAGTTCGGAGCGATGCTTTTGGTGGATGAGGCACATAGTGGAGGGATCTACGGAGGGCGAGGCGAAGGATTGTGCCATGAATTTGGATTGCAGAATGACATTGATGTTCATATGGGAACATTCAGTAAATCGTTCGGTATTTATGGCGCTTATATTTGTGGCAGCCGCTTGCTAATACGATGGCTTGTGAATAAGGCTAGACCACTCCTATATTCAACAGCGCTGCCTCCTTCAATCGTTGCTGGTATTTCAAAGGCGTTAGTTTTAGTAAAAGAGGAACACTGGCGTCGAGAAAGGCTTTATGCAGCAAGCAGATTATTTCGTTCCTTCCTTAGTGATGCGGGGTTTAACATCGGTTCCGGAAATTCGCAAATTGTACCCTTAATCGTAGGCTCTAACGATATGGCTTTACGCTTCAGCGAAGCTCTTGAAGAAGAGGGAATCACAGCGGTTGCCATCCGTCCACCTACTGTACCTGATGGAACAGCGCGTATTCGCTTTTCCTTGTCAGCAGTTCATACAGATAAGGAATTGTTAAATGCAGCCGCAAGCATTCATTCAATTGGACTTCGACTAGGAGTGCTGAGTCCATGATTACATTGGATAGCGAATCAGTGAAACTTAAGCGACAGACAAGCGGCACTTTTTTATGGTTATGCGGATGGAGTATGCCAGATGCGGTTTTCGATCGGATACGTGAGTTTCTTCCGGACTTTCATCATGTTTCTGTTGATTACAGTGATGCCGATTCTCCAGAGAAAATGCTGCTCCTGACTGAAATGGCAGTAGACAAGGCGATGGCTTGCCATAGCCCGTTGTTAATCGGAGGTTGGTCTCTTGGCGGTTTACTCGCACTGAGACTCGCGGCCAAAGGATTCGCTGATGGGCTTGTGTTGTTCGGAGCAACTGCTCGATTTACTCGAACAAAAGGTGAGTCTGAGCTCGGCTTTGCAGATATATATGTTAGGAAGATGATTACAAAGCTCAAACAGGACCGACAAGGGATTGAAGCAAGATTCCGAGAGCTCATGTTTTCGGATGCAGAAAGGGAAGTCAATCTAGACGAAAGCCTCCCCCCGATTGGCAGCTGGACAACCCCAGCGTTAATCGCAGGACTTCAAATTTTACGAAGCGAGGATTGTTTGTCTCAACTAAAGAGCATCACTTGCCCGGTATTTATTGTGCATGGGTTTGATGATCGTATTTGTCCTTACGGCGCTGCAGTGGAGCTTATGACCCAGTTGCCAAAAGCAAAGTTATTCACGATGCCATCCTGTGGGCATGCCTCTTTCCTAGGAAGGGAAGACCAAATAGCTAATGAGCTGAGGAGATGGTGGCATGAGCAGTAGGAAAAATGATATTCGACGTCAATTTAATCGTAGCGCAAATTCGTATGACGCTCATGCTCATGTTCAGCGTATGATGTCAGATCAGCTTGCAAAATCATTCATAGGGTGGAAGAACAAGCGCAACATAGCCGTGCCCAACATTCTTGAGATCGGGTGCGGCACGGGGACATTGACTGAGATTCTAGTTCATGAATGGCCTAGTGCAAGTATTACAGCACTTGATATTGCTCCCGCCATGATCAAGCTGGCTGAACAACGTGTCTTATCAAATGAAGCGAACCGTGATGGTATCCTAAAAAATACTTCAGATCGTATAAGCTTTATTCAGGCGGATGTTGAAGTATGGGCGGAAGATGCTCAGGAATCCTCTTGTGATCTCATCGTCTCCAACGCCTGTTTTCAATGGCTGAGCAACCCAAGGCAAACACTTGGTCACCTTCGGCGCATGCTTCGTACTGGAGGCTTGCTCATATTCACGACATTCGGACCTGCTACATTTTGCGAAATGCATTATGCTTTTAACGAAGCTTATCGAGCGAGTGCAGTCGAGCCGCAGCGGCACGGACTCGGGTTTCTATCGACAAATGAATGGAGTAGCTTGCTCAAGCAATCTGGTTTTTTTAGTATTCAATCTGAAAGCTTCATTC
This sequence comes from Paenibacillus sp. 01T47, assembly GCF_056398245.1. Classification (NCBI taxonomy): domain Bacteria; kingdom Bacillati; phylum Bacillota; class Bacilli; order Caryophanales; family Paenibacillaceae; genus Paenibacillus; species Paenibacillus sp. 01T47. The sequence continues at coordinate 686,230 of NZ_JBFTPA010000002.1, read as the reverse complement.
AGATAGAAAAATATGCTTCAGCAAGGGACTTTCTTCACTCGGTAAAAGCGATGGGAGCCAGCACTTCAGAGGCTAATACGATGCGAGGTCTCAGTTCGAGGCGGTTGTTTGCCAACATGTATAAGGAATACGAGGAGAAGTTCAGCATACAAGGAGGCGTTGCTGCCAGTTATGAACTTCTATTGATTCAAGCATTGGCAAATGAGTAAATAAGTAAAATCACAAAGTTTAATAAAAGCAGCCCCGTCTAGAGCATGGTATTCCATGTTATAGACGGGGCTGCTTTTTTATGAGCTTTAGGTTTAAATCCATATTCATCAAGAATGGGTTTATTATCTTTTTCCAAGCTAGTTTTAGCGATTATTAATTATTTTTCAATAAAACCATCGGAGCAAAATACTGCTCATTGTATAGCTGAGCATAGCTGCGAACCAATAAAAAAACAAAATCTAAAAATAATACCAACACAAAATGTAAGCATTTTCGGATAGGCAATGAAAAGGACAAAAACGTATAAAGTTTGTCATAAGGCCTGATTTTATAGGGTGATATGATGAAATTGTAAAAAATTCATGACGCATCTTGTTTAAATTGGAGGGGATTCGTTTGAATAATATGCTTCTTGTGGATGAAGAGTCAGACATAACAAAAGAAATGAAGAAGAATGTAGAGCATTCTGAATACTTTCGAATTTTGCAAGATCATTATCGAACAAGTATGCCTGTGCTTCAGGAATCATTTCTAGCATCGCTGCTTACCCGAAAACTGACAAGCCAGCAAATTGAAGAAAAATCAATGAATTATGATATTCAGCTGCGCGGCTCTCAGTATGTTGTAGCGCTCATCGCTCTTTATCCTATGGAAGAACCAAAAGAATACTCCTCTTCCTTGTTAAGACAGTCGCGTGGTGTGGATTATATGATTCAAGCTGTTTTGAATAGAACGCGAGAAGTATGGGACATCAATTCGCTTGGGAAAGTGTTTATTTATCAAGAAAGCATTGCTTTGCTGGCTATCGATAATGGACAGCACAAGGAGCATTGGTTTTCGATTATGCAAGCAGCACTGTCAGATGTTCTTGAACAGATTGTGCAAGAGCTGAAGCTGAATGTCACGATTGGTGTTGGCTCGCGTGTTTCAGATATTGCCGATGTACATCAGTCTTACCGGGAAACGCTTATTGCACTAGACTATCGTCTTGTTATGGGGTCCAAGAAGGTTATCTATTTTCACAATATTGAAGATTATGAGAGTGAGCAACTTCGATTCGACGAACTGAAGGGGCAAGCTTTAAGGAACAGTTTGAAGATGGGGACGGCCGAAGAGCTTTCTGAAGCAGTTGATACGATATTCGATGAACTGTTTGAAAGTAAATTTGCTTTGCAGGACATTCAAATCTATTTATTTGAGGTATTAACGGTAATATTGCGTACAGCGAAAGAGGCTGATATTGATCTTGACGGACTGTTAGGTACAAGTATTCAACTGCATGCGGAAATGTATAGATTGCCGGGTTTAAGAGAGGCAAAACGTTGGGTTTATGATATTTGCATTGAAATGATGAGGAAGATTTCCAGCCAGCGGAAGCATGTATATAAAGATATTGTCGAAGAAGCCATTCAGTATACGAAAGATCATTTTATGAATCCAGCTTTATCCATTCAAGAGGTTTGCTCATTCCTACACATTAGTACAGGTTATTTCAGTCGTGTATTTAAAAAAGAAGTAAAACTAACCTATGGACAATATGTCATGCACATCCGGATAGAGGCTGTTAAGCAAATGCTGCGTCTTACAGAGCTTAAAGCTTCTGAGATTGCAGATCGCGTCGGGATAACCGATCCTAAATATTTGGGTTTTTGCTTTAAGAAGCATGTCGGGATTTCGCTAACGGAGTATCGGAGTAGAATTACAGAATCCCTAGTGAAATATGAGTGATTCATCGTTACACACCATATCAGATTTACAACAATAGATTAGAATTTCCAGACAAGACGTGAGAATTGTGGGTTCGAATAACAATCATTCTTTTACATAATAGGTCGAGAAGTTAAAAAATGAATTTGGGGGAATTTTGGATGAAAAAGAAATGGGTTCTTGCGTTACTGACAGGTATGATGTTGACGGCTGCAGCATGCAGCAACGATGGAGGAAATACAGAGGGAGAAAAAAAGGATAGCATACAGATCGGAGCAGCTATTTACAAATTTGATGATACCTTTATGACGGGTGTGCGCAATGCAATGCTGGAGTCAGCGAAAAACGGAGCGAAATTAGATGTTGTGGACAGCCAAAACTCGCAACCAACACAAAATGAGAAGGTGGATCTATTTATTTCGAAAAAGTACGATGCGCTTATTATTAATCCAGTTGATCGTACAGCTGCAGGCGTCATTATCGATAAAGCAAAAGAAGCTAATATGCCAGTCGTATTCTTAAATCGCGAGCCGATTGCGGAAGATATGGAAAAATGGGATAAGGTATACTACGTCGGTGCTAGAGCAGAGGATTCAGGAACGATTTCGGGGCAATTAATTAGCGATTATTGGAAAGAAAACCCAAGCGCGGATAAGAACGGTGACGGCAAGCTGCAATACGTGATGTTAACTGGTGAGCCAGGGCATCAAGACGCGGAGCTTCGTACAAAGTATTCTGTTGAGGCTATTGTGGACGCAGGCATAGAGGTTGAAGAGCTTGCTAAAGATACAGCGATGTGGGACCGAGTCAAAGGGCAAGAAAAAATGCAAGCATTTCTAGCATCAAATGGAGATAAAATCGAAGCAGTTCTTTCTAATAATGATGATATGGCGCTTGGCGCGATTGAAGCGTTGAAAGCATCGGGTTACTTCAAAGGTGATAAGTATATTCCGGTTGTTGGTGTAGATGCAACAGCTCCTGCTATTCAAGCCTTGAAGGATGGAACCATGCTGGGTACGGTGCTGAATGACGCGAAAAACCAAGGAGCAGCATCTGTTGCGATTGCTACTGCGCTTTCCAAAGGGGAGACGCCAACAAAAGAAAATATTGGTTTTGAAATCACAGATGATAAATATGTATGGATCGCTTACAAGAAAATCACAAATGCGAACATTGCAGACGCGGAATAATGAAATAAAGATGAGGGACAGCGGTATCCCGCTGTTTCCTCCTAACTTATTTATTGGTTTTTGATGGGAGGATATGAAATGGAGCAGCATTATGTTCTGGAAATGCGAGGAATTTCGAAGGGCTTTCCAGGGGTACAAGCGCTCAGCAACGCAACAATAAAGGTGAAACCAGGAACTGTACATGCCCTTATGGGTGAAAACGGGGCTGGGAAATCAACGCTAATGAAGTGCTTGTTCGGCATATATAGACCGGATGAAGGTGAGATTTTTATAAATGGCCATAAAACAACGATTCATAACTCTAAAGAGGCACTGAAAAATGGAATTTCCATGATTCATCAAGAGCTTCATCCCGTACCGCATCGTAATGTAATGGAAAATATTTGGCTTGGTCGGTTTCCGGAAATAGGTTTTGGTCCGATTAAGTTTATTCATGAAAAGAAAATGTACGAGGACACATTGCATTTATTCAAAGATCTTGAGGTCGATATAGATCCTCGAGTCCGCACGGGGACGCTGTCTGTTTCAAAAATTCAAACGCTGGAAATTGCGAAAGCGGTTTCTTTTCACTCAAAGCTCATCGTAATGGATGAGCCAACATCCTCTTTGACTGGCAACGAGGTTGAACAGCTATTCAACATTATCAACAGTTTGCGTAAACGCGGTGTATCTATTATTTATATTTCTCACAAAATGGAAGAAATCTTGCGCATCTCTGATGAAGTGACGATCATGCGTGATGGTCATTATGTTGGAACTTGGCCTTCAAGTGAGCTAACGACAGACCTCATTATTACGAGAATGGTCGGTCGTGATTTGAAAGAACGCTTTCCTGCACGAAAGAATATGCCTGGCGGCACAATGATGAAGGTAGAAGGTCTATCGTCGCCTAATCCCAAGTCGTTTCAGGATATTAGCTTTGAGCTGAGGAAAGGGGAAATACTCGGCCTAGGTGGCTTGGTTGGCGCTCAACGAACAGAGCTGATTGAAGCCTTGTTTGGACTTCGGAGCGTAGTTTCCGGCAAAATCTACATAAACGGGAAGCCAGTGAATTTAAAAACACCATCTGAAGCGAAAAAGAATAAGATTGCGCTTCTGACCGAAGAAAGGCGAGTAACGGGGATTTTTCCAGTGTTATCGGTTTATGAGAACACGATTATCGCGAATTTGTCTCGTTACCAAAATAAAGTTGGGCTGTTGAATGAAAGAAAAGGACGAGTTGACGCAGCGGATAATGTTGAAAAGTTTGGAACAAAGACACCGTCTGTTCATCAACAAATTCGTTATTTATCAGGAGGAAATCAGCAGAAAGTACTCTTGGCAAGATGGCTGCTTACAGAACCAGATATATTGCTGCTTGATGAGCCTACTCGTGGTATTGATGTTGGCGCTAAATTTGAAATTTATACGATTATTACCGAGCTTGCGAAGCAAGGGAAAAGCATTATTATGATCTCCTCGGAAATGCCTGAGCTGCTTGGGATGTCTGACAGAATTATGGTCATGAGCGAAGGCAAATTGACAGGAATTGTGGAGGGCAAGTCAGTAACAGAGCAAGAAATTATGCGCCTAGCTGCGCAGCAACGTTCGGTCGTATCAGGGGGTAAACGTAATGAACACGCAATTACTGTTTAAAGTGAAAGACTATTTAATGCAACGAGCGATTTTCGTGGTGTTGATTTTGATTGTAATTGGCATCGCGGTGGCAGATCCTAACTTTCTAGCCTTTTCTACGCTTAGAGATATATTGCAGCAGTCTTCGACTAAGCTAATTATTGCAATTGGTGCGGCATTTATTCTTATTACAGGCGGTACAGATTTGTCATCTGGACGAGTTGTTGGGCTAACGGCAGTTATTTCGGCATCGATGCTGCAAATAGATACGTATGCCAACCGATTTTACCCGGACTTGCCGCAGCTTTGGGTAATAGCTCCGATTTTAATAGGCATTGCAGTTGGTTTGCTTGTTGGATTAATAAACGGTTTTATCGTAGCAAAGCTTCATGTTCCACCCTTTATTGCTACGTTAGGAACAATGGTAGGAATCTACGGTATCAATAGCCTTTATTTCGATATGAAGCCGAATCAATCGCAGCCGATTGGCGGTCTTCGAGATGATTTTAAAGTGTGGGGTTCGGGATATATCGATCTTGGAGGCGGCTATACGATCCCGTATATTGTACTTATTGCGCTCGCTGTAGCACTTATCTGTTGGGTCGTATTTAATAAGACTCGACTGGGAAAAAACATGTATGCAATTGGAGGAAACGTCCATGCGGCACATGTTTCCGGCATTAATGTCGCTCGAAATCTTATTTATATTTATGCCATTTCGGGAGCATTGTATGGTCTTGCTGGTGTACTTGAAGCAGCCCGAACAGGAGGAGCTACGAATAACTACGGAAACATGTATGAATTAGATGCCATTGCGGCATGCGTAGTTGGCGGGGTGTCAACTGCTGGCGGGGTGGGCAAAATCCAAGGCGTAGCAGCAGGCGTATTAATCTTTGGCGTCATTAACTACGGATTAACGTATATCGGTGTTAGTCCCTATTATCAGTTAATTATTAAGGGACTCATTATAGTTGCAGCCGTAGCTTTTGATATTCGAAAATATATGGCAAAAAAATAGTTTATACATTCAGCGTATTAAAAAGGAGGTGATGAATGTATTGCTTATTGGCAAGTACATGATGATTCAAAGGAATGTTTATCACGTGCAGCCTTGGCGATTGCCATGGCTATTAAAGGCATACATTCCTTTAGGTAACAGAGGATTTATAAAAAAAGTGATGCTTTAGGATGCTACTATTTTTGGGAGGGTTGAAATTGGGTATTAAAAAACGTGCAAAAAAAATGTTGGTGTCCTGCTTGGCATTTTCGCTAGTAGGATCGATGTTTGTTGGCTTACCGAATGCTGTCTCGGCAGCACCAAGTGCAACTGAAATTAAGTTAAGTCCAGACAAGATGAAGAAAGTATGGGATGGTTGGGGAACTTCATTAATATGGTTTGCTAATGCTACTGGCGGCTGGGAAAACGAGCAAGCGAAAAATGATTTGGTGGATGCATTATATGGCAAAGAGGGACTTAATTATAATATTGCCCGCTACAACATTGGCGGTGGCGATGATCCGACTCACAATCATATGCGTGAAGGCGCTGATATTCAAGGCTTTTCAACAGAAGAGGGTCATTTTGATATTAACCGTGATGAAAAACAGCGTTGGTGGTTGCAGGAAGCAATGAAACGTAAACCAGAATTAATTATGGAAGCGTTTTCCAATTCCGCACCATACTATATGACCCACAGTGGTTGTACTGCTGGTAATCATAATGCTTGGGAGAATAACTTAAAAGAAGATTATTATGATGATTTCGCGGAATATTTAGCAGAGGTAGTCAAACATTATAAAGATGATTTTGGAATAGAGTTCGATACTCTTTCGCCAATTAACGAGCCCAATACAAATTACTGGGGTGCATTCAATCGTCAGGAAGGCTCGCATTGGGATCCATGGGCGCAGTCATGGATTATTTGGGAAGCTCGGCAAAAGCTGAATGAAAAAGGATTGAATAATGTTGGCATTTCAGCAATGGAAGAATCAGTGATCGATACTTACCTAGAAAATTGGAGCCATTATAATGACGATGCAAAAAACAGCATTTCTCAAATGAACGTTCATGCGTATGGAGGTTCAAAAAGATATGAGGTTCGTCAGCTTGCCGAACAGGAAAATAAAAAGCTATGGATGTCAGAAGTTGATTTAGGACCAGGCGGTATTGCTCATAATCATGATGATATCGAACCAGCATTAGCGCTGGCTGATCAAATTATGGTGGATATTAAATGGTTTGAACCGCAGGCATGGGTAATTTGGCAAGCTATTGAAAGCGAACAAAATATGCAATCAGACAAGGAGAATATGAACTGGGGTCTGATTCATGCTGATTTTGATACTGAACAATGGTGGTATACGAAAAAATATTACGCGATGGCGCAATTTAGTAAATTCATTCCGCAAGGCTCGAAATTTTTTGAGAATAGCGATGGTGATGGAAAGACACTAACGGCTTATAACGAAGGGACAGGGGAAACGGTTATCGTCTATCGCAACCCGGATCAAGGCAGCAGACAATTGTCATTTGATCTTTCCAAGTTTGTAAAGCCTGGAAGTGAAGTATCCACTTATGTGACAACTTCAGAAAAAGATTTACAGGAAGGTAAATTAGAAGTTTTAGGAACTAAGCTTTATGCAAATGTGGAAGGAAAATCAATTACAACTTTTGTTATCAAAAACGCTCAGTACGTCGAAGGCCAAGAAGCAGACGTTACACAGATATTAAATGATTTAAAGGTAAGTATTGAACAACATAAAGCAACCTTGAATGAAGATAACCCGGATATTGAAGAGTTGGAAGCGCTAATTACAAAAGCTGACGATGCGCTTCAATCTGGCAGCAATGAACAAATATCTGATGCAATTGTTGAAATCAGCCTCAAATTCAAGGCAATGTTGTCTGATGGTGTTATAGGTGTTATACCACAACAGTTGATGAGAGCTTCGGCGAGTAGCGCACAATCTGGAGAAGGTCCGGAGCTTACCATAGACGGTGATGTAAATACAAAATGGCATACGCCATGGGGCGATGGCTATCAAGATCCACCGCACTCTATTACTTATGAATTAGGCAAACTGTACAAAGGTATTAACAAACTGGAATATACACCAAGACAAGACACAGATACGAATGGTACAGTTACTAAGTTTGAAATTGAAGCAAGTATTGACGGTGTGAATTTTAATAAAATTGCAGAAGGAACATGGGATGCTAACAAAGCAATAAAAACAGCAACCTTTACTCCCGTCGATGCGACTCATATTAAATTCAAAGCACTAGCATCGCAAAGTGATGCTGGCACACAGTTTGCATCTGCTGCTGAAATCAATTTGTACAGGGATTCAAATTTTAAACTAAATTCAGAGCAACTTGATAAAGCAATAACAGATGCTGAACAATTTATTGCAACTTCGAATAAAGATGAAAATCTATTAGAGCTTTTGAAACAGTATGTTGATGCCGGCAATGCATTAATGAGATCGGATTCATCCACGCAAGAAGAAATGAATCGTACGACTAATCAAATTAATGATGAAATGGTTAATTTGCAGAGAGATAGTTTCCTCGTTGAAGGGATCACAGTGAAATACGCCCCAGAAGCACACTGGAGCACACCTATAGAAAGCATGTTAGATGGTAATCGAGATACATTTTATGAAACGAATTGGGAAGATTGGGGCCGTAAATACCAAGCAGGCGACTATATCGTTCTTGACTTGAATAAAAGTAGAAAAGATATAAGTCAAATCCTCTACACACCGAGACAAGGTAAAGATAAAGAAAACGGTCGTATTAAACAATTCAAAATTTATACAAGCGATAAAGATTTGTCAAACGTTGAATTGACAGGTACACAAAGTGAATTAAATCAACATTTTGAGTTGGCAGCCGTCGGCGGTCTTGATACAGGAAAAGATTATGATCAATCCGCAACCTTCACCTCAAAAAATGCACGTTACGTAGCTATTCAAGTTATCAAAACTGGCGGCAACAGCTCTACTTTATCGATTGGCGATTTGGCTGTTTATCAAAAGTATGTTGCGGACATTGATACGAGTATAGTTCAAATTGCTAAGGAAAAGTTGGTTACTCTTTACGAAGATATGGTTCCATACGTAAGAAATATTATGGACAATTATTTAAATGAACTCGAAGATACAGAACATCTAACGTTAGAATCATTAGAACATTATAATTACTGGCTTAATGAATATTATAATTTCTATTCTAATCTTGGTCATGTAAGCTCAATCAAAAATGGTGAAGTGTGGCTAGATACTGAGGGTGTGCCCATTCAGGCGCATGGCGGAGGTATTATATATGACGAAAACACTAAAAAATACTATTGGTACGGAGAAGATAAAACGGAATCGAACATGGGTGCTGGTTATGTTCCGATGACTGGTGTACATGCTTACTCATCTACTGACCTTTATAATTGGAAAAATGAAGGTGTTGTATTGCCAGTATTTAATAATCCGTCTCTTGGAGATAGAACACACGATGGATTGACGGATGCTTCTGACATTCCAATGTATATTCATGAAGATGATGAATTGTATAAGGAATCGGGAGTAGGATTCGAGTCTTGGCGACAAGAACAAAATTATGGGAAGCTTGATGATTGGAATTTCATTCCGGAAAATGGAGTGGAAAAACGTTTTTATAATTTCGCTGGTAACATGAAATCACCAGTTCAAACACTTAAAAAACATAATACACGGGAACAAATTGCCGATTTGAATGCACTGTATAAAGATACTTCTATCGAAGAGAAACAAAGATTATACGGGCTGTTCAATTGGGATAAAGTTGTGGAACGACCAAAAGTTGTTTACAACGAGAAATATGATAATTATGTAATGTGGTGGCATCATGACGGTCCAATGTCGGGTAAATATTGGACAGCATCAGGTGGTGTAGCTGTAAGTAAATCACCGATTGGTCCGTTTAAAGTGCTTGATATTGAGAGAATGCCAAATGATGGATGGGATCCTGACAAAAGGGGTGAAGGAGATGGTATGCTCCGCGATATGACCCTTTATGTTGATGAGGATAAAACAGCATATTTGATCTATTCATCCGAAGGAAATGGGACTACCATCGTTCTAAAACTGGATGATACTTATACACAACCAGCTCGTGAGGAACATGGAAATGCGATTTGGGCGAAAGCTCATAGCAATGGTAGAGAAGCTCCAACATTATTTAAACAAGATGATACGTATTATTCAATAACATCTGGTTTAACAGGCTGGAACCCAAATCCTGCTAAATATCATATTACAGGACATCCATTAACATGGTGGTGGGAAGATAAAGGCGATCCATTCTGGGATGATTGGAAAGGAACTACTCATGAGAGTCAAAGTACTTTTGTACTGCCATACAGAGATAAAAACGGAAATATTGTAAGAGATAAATTTATCTTTATGGCAGATCGTTGGAATCCTGGAAACTTGAGTGACTCCAGATACATTTGGTCCCCAATACACTTGGACAGTGAGAATAAACGCATTTCAATGAATTGGCAATCGGAATGGGATTACTCACAATTTGGAGAAGCGCAAATAGAAAAGTACACTGTAACATTCAATAGTAATGGTGGTAGTGGTGTAGCTAGCATTGAAGCAAACCCTGATTCACCGATTTCTGAACCATCAGCGCCGATAAAAGAAGGATACATTTTCATCGGCTGGTACAAAGACGAAGCTTTGAATGAACAATGGAATTTTGCAACGGATAAAGTAGCAGAACAAGATATCACCTTATATGCGAAATGGGAATCTGAATCTACGAATGTGTTGGTAGAATCGATCAGCCTGACTAGCGCGGTTGGCAATACAGCAATAGATGTGAAGGGCGGCAGCCTGAAGCTGACGGCAGAGCTATTGCCAACGAACGCTTCCAACAAGAAGGTTGCTTGGACTGTCTATGAGTCAGATGAAGTAACGGCAACAGACAAAGCAACAATCGATCAAAACGGATTGTTGACTGCCGTGAAGGATGGCGCTGTAAAAGTAATCGCTACAGCAGCGGACGGTTCAAAGGTTCAAGGTGAGATCGTGATTGTCATCACGAATCAATCTGAAGTTGAAGATATTTCTGTTACTTTTAATAGTAACGGCGGCAGCGAAGTAGCAAGTATTAAAGCCAAACCAGGCTCCGTACTTTCTGAACCAACAGCACCAACAAAAGCAGACTACGTGTTCGTTGGCTGGTACAAAGATGAAGCATTGATGGAACAATGGAATTTTGCAACGGATAAAGTAGCAGAACAAGATATCACTTTATATGCGAAGTGGGAGTCTGAATCTACGAATGTGTTGGTAGAATCGATCAGCCTGACTAGCGCAAGTGGCAAAGCGGCAATTGATGTGAAGGGCGGCAGCCTGAAGTTGACGGCAGAGCTATTGCCAACGAACGCTTCCAATAAGAAGGTAGCTTGGACTGTCTATGAGTCAGATGGCGTAACAGCAACGGACAAAGCAACGATCGATCAAAACGGATGGTTAACTGCGGTGAAGGACGGCGTAGTAAAAGTAGTCGCAACTGCAACGGACGGATCAGAGGTTCGAGGTGAAAAAGCGATTGATATTACTAATCAAACTTCCGACGGAGGAAACAACGGTGGTAGTGGTAACGGCGGTGGTACTAAAGAACCGGCCGTCGAAAACCCAGCTTTATACGAACCGATGAAATCCGAGCTTACGTTTGATTCCGCGCTAGATAGCTTGACGGCTTCGCTTGATCGCAATCAACTTGCCAAAAAGGCAGCGGAGTTTTTAAAAGCGGAACAAGCCGGTACCATTTTAACGATTGATGTTCCTGGAAATTACACACGATATGAAGTGAGGATTCCTTTGGACGCTTTGAGTGGATTAGCCGCGAACAAGCCGGATTCGACCTTGTCGATCCGCAGCAAGTTTGGAAGCTACGAATGGCCGGTGTCTATATTAAACAGCAAGGATATGAAAGGTAAAGTAGATGCCGACGCTGTGTTAATTGTAAGCATGGTGAAAGCGAACGAAGATAAGTTGCAGCAATTGGATGCAGCCCTATCCGGCAATGGAATGAAGCGTATAAGCGATATTATCGACTATAAAGCAACGCTGAAAACGAAAGATGCGGAATACGATAATCATTCCATCGGTTATATTGAGCGTACTTTAACCGTAGACAAAGTAATTCGCAATTTGAATGAAGCAACGGTCGTATCATATGATCCTGAAACGGGAGCCATTCGATTTGTACCAGCGGTGTTTACCGTTATGGATGGTAAAACTGTGGCAACGATCAAAAATAACTCGAATGGCATATATGTCATCATTGAAGGCAAGAAAACATTCGACGATATGATCGGACACTGGGCTCAGAAGGATGTAGAAGCGCTCGCTTCTAAGCTGATCGTGAATGGGAAAACGAATCATGTCTATGATCCGGAAGGAAAAGTGACACGTGCAGAATTCGCATCACTGCTAGTAAGAAGCTTGGGCTTGAATAACAATGGCGCTGAGCAGGCATTTGACGATGTAGCAGCTGCTAAATGGTATGCCGCAGATGTAAGTACAGCAGTTCAGCACGGGTTAGTACAAGGAGTAGGCAACAACAAGTTCAATCCTGACGCATTCATCACTAGAGAGCAAATGGCAGTTATGATTATGAAAGCTGTTCAGCTCGTTCAAGGTGATACAAGTGTTGGATCGAATTCATCAAGCACTTCGTTAGCTGCATTTGCTGATCAAGACCAGCTATCGGGCTTTGCCCGTGAAGCGGTTCAAGCCGTAATAAATGCCGGTATTATGAATGGCAAATCGGAAACCACGATTGCGCCTAAAGATACAGCAAGCCGTGCTCAGACAGCAGTCATGCTGAAGCGAGCATTGAGCTTTGTTAAGCTGATTAATTCGTAATCAATAAAGAATGACACGTAGTCAGCTCATCATGTGAGCTGACTACGTGTTTTTAACCAAACGTATGAGAAGATAGAGCTCAATTTGCAGACTGATTAAGGTGTATTGTTAATAAGTGGTTATTCGCAAGACACTGATTGTAAGCGATATCAAAAATTGCTTCGAAGAAAATGATGCTGTGTTTGGCAAAAACCTCCTGAATGATAAAGATTGGCCAGTCTACAACTCACGACACTCCTAACATTGTACTTATATACATTATATTACCAATATTTTCATTAAATTTCACGAGTGGTGTGTACAATTATACATGAAGTGAATACAAGCATACATGGATGAATCTGTGATATTCCTCTACACTTATAACAATTACCAAGAGTAGAGGACTGTATTTGAATGAAAGACCAAAAATGAATTACCCTGGTAATTTTCAGGGTTTTTTAGATTGAAATCAAATCGTAGCGTATTAATTATAGGTTGAAAAGCTGCAAGGGGGCAGAAATGAAACCAATATATAAGATAATGATTGTAGATGACGAAATGCTTGTTAGACAAGGAATTAAGCACCTTCTAGATTGGGAACAGGAGGGATACCGAATCGTCGCTGAGGCTTCGAATGGTCTTGAAGCTTTGGATTTGGTTGATGAGGTCAACCCTCATGTCATTCTAACAGACATCGTGATGCCAGTTATGGACGGTGAGGAATTTGTTAAGCGGGTGAAGGAGAATTACCCTCATATTGAGGTAATCGTCTTAAGCAGCTTCAGTGAATACGGCTACGTTCGCTCCACATTTCAGAGCGGAGTAGCGGACTATATCCTAAAGCCGAAGTTGGAAGCTGAATACCTGTTATCGATCTTAAATAAAACAACTGCCAAAATGGTTGGGACGCAGATGGGCGATCAAGGAATTGATATGGAGGAAAAACAGCTTACACGAATAATCGAGAAGCTAATGAGCGGATACGAGGCTTCGCAAGAACCTGGGTTGGTGCGTTCGAAGTTTCCACACAGACGCTATGCATTTTTCGGTACGGACATGAACCATATTAAAGATTCTGATGAAAAGGTGACTTTCGCAAGCCGAATAGATAGAGGGCTGCGTAAGCTCAGCAAGGACAAAGCAGCCTATATGCAGCTGAAGTTTGACAACGATTTTATTCTTTTCTTAATCAATGTGAATCCAGAGCAATGGGTCGAAATGGTCATGGAGCTCAGGTGCCTCGTCTCAGAAATGACAGAGATTAAGAGCGGTACCCAATTCGTACTTAGTCAAAGCTTCGAGGATTTTAACTGCCTTGGAGAGATTTATCGGAACAATTACTTGAAGCTTACAAGATATAGCTTTTACCTGCCGACACGAAGCCTGATTGAAAATGATCATTTACCGGGACTCTCGGATGCGTATCAAGAATACGACATGGCCGAATTATCGGAACAGCTGCGACGAAAGCAATTCCAGAAGGCGTTTACGAGCTTTCTGGAATTTGTGCATCTGTGGTCAAAGGACTATCGCACCGAAATTTTTGAATTCAAATCGTTTTTGGGGAACTTCATATTTAACGTGACGACAACACTTGGGAAAATGAAGTATGAAACCCCTGGGGGAGAAGACGCTAAATATGACTACTTCCGAAAAATTGATGAAGCTAGGTATGCCAAAGACGCAATTGCTCTTGCTGAAGCATTCATACATGAGGCAGAACATGTGATTCGCAAGGCGAACTCATTATTTAATCCGAATATATCAAATCTGCTTGAATATATTCATGAGCATTACGCTGATCCGATCACGCTGACCGGAGTGGCGAGGCAGTTTCATTTCAATGCTTCGTATCTGTCTAGTTTTTTCGCTACTCATAATGAGGAAGGTTTCAGTGAATACCTGAACAAAGTCCGGCTGGAAAAAGCGATGGAGCTTCTCTTGACGACGGGAGAATCGATATCCGAAATCAGTGCAAATGTAGGCTATTCGGACCAGAGCTATTTCACAAAGGTGTTTAAAAAGCATACCGGCATATCGCCAAGCCAGTATCGGAAACAATTCTCGGAGGAGATAAAGGAGTCATGATAAGAAATGCTGCATTAAAGCTGAAAAAGCAGGGCTTGTTCCTCAAGTTGTTTCTCGTCACGCTCATTAGCATCGTTACCGTATCGCTAATAACTCTAGCTATAACGATCAGCATGTCGGAAAAATTATTTTTTCAAACGTTCAGCATTACTAACAGCAAGCTGCTGAACCAGATGAAGACCAACCTTGAGTCTTACAACTACACGGTAGCTACTGGAGCAGCGATGATAGCTCAAAATGCCTCCATCCGAAACTATTTATCTGGGCAAGAGACGGATGCAGTATCACTTGCCACCGAAACATACCATATGACAGAAGGCATGAAGGCGATTCGGTCCAACTTTAGCGCTTATGACGTTGGGATTATGATCATAGGCGTGAATGGTCGGAGTTATTCAACAGATGCTTATTATTGGTCCACTTTCGCCGAGGAAATGAAAAACCACACCGTTATGAAAGCAACAAATGAGCAATCTGCGCAAATCCTGTATCAGCTCTATCCAGCTGGTGACAACAAAGGCATTGCGAAAGAGCAAGTGCTTGTGGCTTCCAAAGCTTTATTTGATCAACAGACAAGTAGTTTTTACGGCACCTTGTATGTTGCGATTCGTGATCGCAATTTCAGATCTTTTTATGCTAACTTTACGAGTGAAGGCAATGACGTGTTGTTGATAAATAAAAACGGATTGATAGTGTCCAGCAATCGGAGCGAGCGGATTGGGCTAATGGATAAGCCGTTATATACAGAAGTAGCAGCTCAGCAGCTCGGAGAAGAAGATGAAGGATCTGCCTATGTCATGGGTAATGAACGAATTGTGTTTTCTGAATATTTGCCGGAGTTTGATTTTTATCTGGTAAATCTAATTGACAAGAAAGCCGTGACCGGACAGATGGTGAATGCTGAAGCGGTGACGTTGACAATTATGGTCATCGTGGCGATTTCCCTTATTATCGTATTTTTAATTACCCGAAAAATGACGAAGTCCCTGCGTGTACTCGTTAAACAGATGTCGCATATTCCAACGAGTGGATTCGATAATCATATCGATATCGCTACTAGCAGTTATGAAGTTAAAGAGCTGGGCAACGCTTTTAATTATATGCTTGATGCACTGCATGATTATGTAGATCGGCTGTTGGAAACCCAAAAGCAAGTGCGTAATGCAGAGCTGGCCGCACTTCAAATGCAAATCAATCCGCACTTTCTATACAATACGCTGGCATCAATAAAGTTTTTGGTGCTGCAAGGCAATAAGGAAAAAGCAGCAGGTACGATTAATGCACTTATCTCTCTCCTGCAAAATACAGTTAGTGATGTAGAGTCCACTATTCCTGTTTGTCAGGAACTGGAGACAATGAAGCATTATGTCTATATCAATCATGTACGGTACAGTGAGAAGATACGCGTGAATTATTTTGTGGAGCCTGACAGCTTGGATTACCACATACCGAAGCTCATTCTCCAGCCTTTTATCGAAAACGCATTCTTTCACGGATTCAACATTAAAGAACAAGGAAGTATTTTGATCATGATAGCCGTGCACGAGGACCAACTAGTATGCGAGGTCGTGGATAACGGAGACGGTATGGATATAGAGCAAAAGCAGCTGAAAGTGGAGCAGATACGTACGCCGAAGAGAAAACGCCAATTTTTCTCCGGCATCGGCATACATAATGTTGACGACAGAATTAAATTAATGTACGGGGAGAATTATGGGATTAACATAACAAGCAAACAGGGAGAAGGTACTAAAATCAAAATTAACATTCCATTAATTAATAAATAAAGAATGTGCTAAACAACAAAAGAATGTGCTAGAGACGTCATGAAAAGTGAATAAACGAACTAATAATAGCACCAAAGCTAACAAAGAAAATACAAAAGAAAATGAATACAAAGTGTTAAGATGGATGCGTTATTGGAAAACGCTTTCATCTTTTTTATTTTACAAGGGGGATTATTTATTGAAAAAATTAGTTTTCGTTCTGCTTGCTGGCGTTATTCTCTTGACGGCATGTTCGTCTGGTGGAACGAAAGGCAGCCTAACAAGCTCGGGCGATGGAGGCACTTCCAACCCGAAAGAGATTACAGTTTGGGCGTGGGACCCGGCGTTTAACATTGCCGCCATGGGGGTAGCAAAGGAAGCATATTCACAGGTTCATTCGGATGTCATGATCAACATCGTGGAAAACGCGCAGGCTGATATCGTTCAAAAGCTGAACACCGTGTTGAATTCAGGTTCTACGAAAGGTTTGCCTAACATCGTATTGATCGAGGATTATCGAGCTCAGAGCTTTTTACAAGCGTATCCGAATTCGTTTTATGAATTGACAGACGCCGTAAAAGTCGAAAATTTCGCTGATTATAAGATTGATCCGACCAGTGCAGATGGCAAGCAATACGGCGTGCCATTTGATTCAGGTGTAACCGGAATGTATGTACGGACAGATTATTTGGAGCAAGCGGGCTATAGCTTAGCTGATATGGAAGAAATCGACTGGAAGCAGTATATCGAGATCGGTAAAGCTGTAAAAGAGAAGACCGGCAAAAGCATGCTCACCCTTGACCCTAACGATCTTGGACTTATTCGCATGATGATGCAATCTGCGGGGCAATGGTATACGGCTGAGGATGGCAAGACTCCGATCATTGCAGACAATGCCGCTTTAAAAGAGGCGATTGAATTGTATAAAGAAATGCTGGATTCCGGCATTGTGAAGGTGATATCGGATTGGAGCCAATTTGTTGGTGCATTCAATCATGGTGAAGTCGCCAGCGTACCTACCGGTAACTGGATTACCCCTTCAATTAAAGCTGAAGCTTCTCAGTCACAAAAGTGGGCAGTAGCTCCGCTTCCTAAGCTTGCAGTAACAAAAGGCTCCGTCCATGCATCAAGTCTTGGCGGCAGCTCTTGGTATGTAATGAATGTGGAGGGTAAAGAAGCTGCTGCCGAGTTTCTCGGAAAGACATTTGCTTCCGACACTGAACTCTATCAGTCTCTAAATACAAAGATTGGAGTTATTGGAACCCTAAAGGCTGCGGCAAGTGGAGAAGCTTACTCTGCGGCAGACGAATATTTTCAAGGCCAAAAAATCGTATCTGATTTTGCAACATGGACTGCTAAGATTCCTACCGTCAACTATGGCACGAACACTTACGCCATTGAGGATATTATCGTTGTTGCATTGCAAGCTTATTTTGGCGGGAAAGATGTAGATACCGTCCTGAAGGATGCGCAGACGCAAGCTGATACTCAAATTCGCTAAAAACATTTCAAGCGTTGCTACTCTTGGAAACAGCCCCCGACGAGTCGCTGGAAGCTATAACAGAGCTTGGCCAGCAATTGACCCGGATATTCCAGGATATGTACGATAATGATATCTGTGTTGTGATCAGCGGATTGATGGATGATGCGAAGCAGCTCCACAAACAATTTCACGAGATGTAAACGATGCTGGAAAACAAGTTCTTTTTCGATGAGGGTACGGTGATGCTTGCGAACCGCACGTCATTTGTTACGGGCGATATGGCGGCAGGAGTAAATGATGTGCTAACGGAATTGAAGCAAAACATTCAGCACAATCGATACGATATCGCGCAACTGCATGTCGAGCAACTATTTGATGCTTTGCAACACAGGGAGCATTTTACGGTTATCTATGTAAAATATGTGTGCACCGAAATTGTCAAAGCTACATTCAATGCTTCTATAACAAAGAATAATGATAGATTCAAGCATAGTTTGGAGGACATCTATAAAACGGTAAAGCTGAGTGATTTGCGTAAAGTAGTACTGAGAATTTTAAAGGCAAACGAGTCTTCCTGCGAAACGAATTCGGAAGCGACCTCCAAAGCGATCGATGAAGTCGTCCGAATAATCGAGAACGAATACCAGTCAGACTTGTCGTTGGAGTTATTGGCGGAGCGGGTTTATTATCTCCTAGTTATTTGAGCCATTTATTCAAGAAACAGAAAGGGATAAGTCTCAATAAGTTCATGACCTTGCACCGAATGGAAAGGGCAAAGGAACTGCTTATAACAACCAACCGTAAAATTATCGATATCAGCCATGATGTTGGTTATAGCAACTTTTCCTACTTCAGCTCGTTATTCAAAAATCATTTTGGTCGAACGCCTTCCAAGTGCAGAGAAGAGGCATAACCTATGAAACGGCTGATCTATGGATTGTTCAATCGTTTACGGTTTAATCAAAAACTATTTCTTTCCTATTTAATCGTTATTATCATTCCTATTATGGTGCTTGGCATATACGCCTACAATCAATCAAAGGACATGTTGAAGTTGCAGGCACTGCAAGGGATTGATAAGAATGTAAATACCGTTACTCAGAGTATTGACAATTCGGTTGAACGCTACAATCATGCGATTCGATCGATCGTATTCACTAAGATGTTTCAGAAGATCGTAGCCAATGATTATATCGACTTAGTCAATCTTTCGCGGGATTTGAATGATTTCTTAGATCCGTATTTTATTATGATGATGAACCTTGACAAGGATATTCAGAAAATAACCTTTTACACCCAGAGCACTGTGCCGGAATTCGGCGATTTAGTAGTCTCACACAAACGTGTTAGTGAGGAGCCATGGTATAACGAAGCTATCAAGGGGATAGAACCACTATGGAAATATGAGAATAACGAACTGTTTGTAGTCCATAAATTCCCAGGTAATCTAAAAGAGCGCTACACGAATATTGTTTATATACGAATTAATGAGAGCAGTTTTTTCAAAAACATTACCGATTTAGCTCAGGAGTATGGTGTCATCATCTCTGATGACAATAGTCGGATCGTATATGCGAATCAAAGTGCAAAGTTGACGGCCTTCGACTTCAAGGGCGACCGTTTTCCTATACATAATAGGGGAACGGTTGTTTTTTCTGAGTACGCCGATTTCCGAAACTCTAATGGTTCGCTATTGCTTCCGTATCTCCGATTATCCATTCATGTCCACATAGTGCAAAATTAAGTCTTGTTAGTTCAAATACTAATATGGTTTGGGAGTTTATCATCTAAGAATATGCTTTTACTAATAGACTGATAGTTTAGAGTCTGGAGAAGTTGTTTCAACTTCAGGACAACGAAAAAAACCTTAATTATGAAATTCGGTATACAGCTATGATCTTATTCCAGGCTGGGCAATATGGCCATTCAGGCTTGTGATCTTGTTCACTTGAAGTTTGACAGATACTTTAGCCAACAAATGAAAGAATCAAGCACTCAGAGAGCTAAAAGGAGAAAACAATGAGCACAAGAAAAGACTTACAACATTACCCTTATATGAATGCAAGCTTGCCTATTGAAGAAAGAGTTGCGGACCTTATATCGAGAATGTCACTTGAAGAAAAGGTAAGACAGCTTGATATTTATTCTGGAAATGAAATTTCCGATTCAGTAGAAGGCTTAAATGCAGATTTGCTTAACTACGAAAAAATGGAAAAGGTATCTGCTGGAATTGGAATCGGATGCATCCAAAACCGAAATTCCAAAGCGGAGACTGCTAATAAAATTCAGGAGTATATCATCCAAAATTCAAGATGGGGGATTCCGGTACTCTTTAGTGAAGAGGGACTTCACGGTTTTGGGTGGAAAGGCTGTACAGTGCTCCCTCAGCAGGTCGCACTCGCATCAACATTTGAGCCAGAACTCGGATATAAACAAGCGAGAGTCATCGCTTCCGAAGCGCGCAGCTTTGGTATACATGAGGTTTGGGCACCTGTTCTCGATCTAGCTAGGGAAATCCGATGGGGACGAGTGGAAGAAGGATACGGAGAGGATCCTTATCTAGGGTCTATGTTCGCGGAGAACATGGTAAGAGGGCTTCAAACGGATGACCTTACAAGACCCGATGCCGTAGTGTCGGAACCCAAACACTTTACAGGATACGGTGCTCCTAGGGGAGGACACAATTGTGCTCCGGCCATGATGGGGCATCATGATAATGCATTTTACTGTCTGCCTGTATTTGAGGCTGCTTTTCAAGCGGGTGCAATGAACACAATGTGTTCCTATAACTCTATTGACGGCACTCCTGTAGCTAGCGAACATTCGCTGCTTACTGGTGTACTTCGCGATAAGTGGGGCATGAAGGGCTTCGTACGAGCGGATATGACGGCTGTCTCCATGCTGCATACCATGCACTTTGTTGCTGAAAACAATCGGGAAGCTATCAAAATGGGTCTTGAAGCCGGTGTTGACATGCAGCTTTACGACTTTCCGCATGATATATACCAGGACAGCATTATTGACCTTGTAAAATCAGGTGAGGTGGACGAGAAAGTAGTAGACACAGCTGCTGGACGTGTACTTACAGTGAAATTTACAGTTGGAATCTTTGAAAATCCATATACAGATATCGAACTTTCTTCGAAAGTTGTGCACAGTGAGGAGCACGTACAGACGGCTCTCGAAGTTGCAAGAAAGTCGATCTGCCTGTTGAAAAACAGCAAAAATACGCTTCCTCTCAAAAGAGACATTGGCAAGATTGCAGTGATTGGACCAAGCGCGGATGTTCCCCGTTACGGAGATTACAGCAGCCCAGTTGTGCCTGAGCATGCGGTTACGCTTTTGAAAGGCATCCAAAACATCGTTTCGGAAAAGACCGAAGTTATCTACGCCAAGGGCTGCGAAATTCTGGAGTCCGACTTAATGACTATACCGGGCAAATGGCTCAAGGACAATGATGGCAACGACGGACTTGTAGGTGAGTACTACAATTCTCTTTCTTTTGAGGGAGATCCTGTTTGTGTGCGAAATGACAAACAGATAAACTTCAACTGGATTTACACAAAACCTGCTGACGGTGTAAACGCAGATAACTTCACTGTTCGTTGGACAGGCAAAATTAAACCGTGCGATACAGTGGATGGTTACATTGGACTCAGCAGCATGGACAGCATGCGTTTGTGGATCGACGGCACGCTGCTTGTTGACGGTTGGGGCGACCTTGACTCCAATCAGATGGTTGCGTTCAAATTTGTCGAAGGCGAAGAGTACGATGTTAAGGTTGAGTATCTCAATGATTCACGTGGGGTAAGGGTAATCCTCGGTTACAGCCTCGGCAACGATTATATGGACGCTGCGGTTAAAGCAGCACAAGAGGCGGATGTTGCTATTGTAGCGGTGGGTGACAACGATCAGACTAGTGGAGAGAACCTGGACAGAGCGGACCTTAATCTTCCGGGCAGACAACTTGAACTCGTCAAGAGAATTTATGAAACAGGAACGCCTGTTGTTCTTGTCCTCCAAAACGGACGTCCGATGTCGATCACATGGGAGGCAGAGCATCTGCACGCGATTATAGAGGCATGGTTTGTTGGCGAGCAGGGCGGAAATGCTATTGCAGAGGTTATTTTCGGAGATGTCAATCCTGCTGGTCGTATTCCGATGTCTTTCCCAAGATCGGTTGGTCAGCTACCTGTATACTATAACCGCACACCATTCTATGGACATAAATATGTTGAAATGGACTGGCTCCCACTGTACCCATTCGGGTTTGGTCTGAGTTACACAACATTTGCGTATTCGGATCTTGACATTTCAGCAAGGGAAATTGCTCCGGATGGAACAGTGGATGTATCGTTTAACGTAACTAATACGGGAAATGTCGCAGGTGAGGAAGTTGCTCAGCTTTATATTAGGGATGAATTCAGCAGTACGGTCAGACCAGTCAAGGAGCTTGCAGGGTTTAAGCGAATTCATCTTGAAATAGGCGAAACAAAGCGCATCACGCTTACACTGGGATACAGACAACTCCGTACACTTACTAGAAGCCATGATTGGGTTGTGGAACCGGGTAAATTTGAGGTAATGGTCGGACCAAACTCGGGCGACGTTCCGCTAACAGGAGAGTTTTTCGTTCGGAAATAAATATGTATGAGTTATCACTGCTGGTATGATTCGAAATTAGGGAGGTAGTTCATTTGCCGCGTGTTCTTTTTATACGCAGCAAGGGAACTGTATCCCTTTTTTTGGTTCCATTTACCTCTGTATTTCTCCCCATTTTATGGGAATAACATGATTATCATAAAAAATTGCTTCGAAATCAGAAAAACCTTTTGACTTTTTATTATGACCCCAATAATTACATAACGCACCGTGAGTGCTCATGAGGTTAAAGCGATTGCCGGCGATCATGAAGTAGAGGTTAGCTCAAGGAATCCGGATCAGACTTTTTCGATGAGCGTAATGATTAAAAGCGGAGTGATCATGTTATAAAGCGGAAGAAAACGGAACCTTGCGCTATTGTCACGGGATGGATGAGGTTAACAACATTCTGGAGAGAGTTAGGAACTAATGGACAATTATGATGTGTTGACTCTGCTTGCTCGATAATTATAGAGTGCTCAGTGTCGGCCGTGTTGGTCAGAAAATCAATTTGTAAAACAAAATTAAACATGATCTCAAACCACTTTCTAAAGTGGTTTTTTTATTGTCTTAATAGGTTTCTATCCTAGTTTTTTTACTCTTAATCCACCGTTCGAACAAAGCTAATTTACTTTTGCATCGTATTTATCCAGTATAAACGTTTGAATTGGATTCTAAAAATTTCTGGAGTGATGATCTTTACAGGAAAAATTATGTCTGCTAAACTAGCTACATTCTATTGTTAACCAAAATAAAAATATAAGGCTAACAATTAAACGTATTCAGCAAAAGGTGGTGTCATCCTGTGGCTATCTCTACAGTCGTTATCTTGATGACATAAAAAAGTACGGAAATGTTAAACAATTTGCCGCTAAAACATACGAACCACCGGGCACTTTCCCCATTTCTAGCATTCCTTGGGTTAGCTTCACTGGCTTTAACCTGAACATCTATAATGAGGGAACCTATTTATTACCCATCTTTACAATGGGGAAATATTTTCAGCATGACGAAAAAATACTGTTGCCATTATCTGGACAATTCCACCATGCCGGGGTGCTGTGTAATGAGCTGCAATTACGTGCAGATACTTGTACGGAATGGTTGCCAAACTACACGGGTTAAATAGAGCAAGGAGCAGCTACTACGGTAGCTGCTCCTTGTTTCTATTAAGCTAAAGGGCAGCCTGCTCATACAATAGAATCTTAATTTATACGCTTATTCATAAGCGGTTGCACAATGCTCATATCGGGAATTGTGTATCCAATAGGCATTACTTGAAGAATACGATTCCAGATGTTTTTTTGTTCAATATCATGGGCTGATGAGAATTTGGAATCGATCATCTGCTGTAAATTATGAGCAGTTAGCAATTCTGGTCTTCTCAGGTTAAAAAGTATTGATCTTCGACGTGCTTTTTTAAGCACTCGTTTAATTATCTTCTTTTTGCGAGTCTTCTTTTTCTGTTTTTTCGTTTTCTTATTTTTAATGCGATTAGATATCTTCTTCTTCGTAAGATGCGCCATTTACTTCTTCCTTTCTTTTTCTTCCGTTGAACAGGTTGTATAGGTTGTATAATTTGTGTAGGTTGTATAGTTTGCAAACTAATTCCGTTATCGATTTCTGGATGCTTGCTTTTCGCGAGATTATACAAATCGACGACACGTTCAGTCATCGCATGCAATGACCAATGTTCCTCTCCCCATCTCTTTGCATGATTTGCCAGCTCAATCAGTGATGTTGAATCATCTTCATCTAAGGCTGATCTTAAGCAATGAAATAGCTGATCTCTATCTCCAGCATGAAATACAAGTCCAGTCGATGAGTGGGTTACCATTTCTGGAATACCACCAGCGTCTGAAGTGATAACTGGCTTGCCTGCAATTTGTGCTTCGATAATGGCAAATGGCTGGTTATCCTGCATGCTGGGCAGGACGACAAAATCAGCTTGTCGAAGCAATTCAGGAACATCCTCGCGGTTTCCCATAAAGATAACGTGATCAGTAAGACCGAGATTATTGGCAGTTTGCGTTATTTCTTCACGAAGAAAACCATCTCCTACGAACCAACAAATCCAATCCGTACGTTCTTCTTTTAGTTTGGCTAGTGCATAGATGAGATGGATTTGACCTTTCACAACATCAAAGCGTGCAGGGCACATAAATACTTTCTTCTCAGCAGGTCTTGTAACATTTGATTCTCGATTCATGTTTTGAAGAAACTCGTCAATGTCAAAACCATAATGGCTGACTGTAATACTATGTTCTGGAACAGAAAATTCATTTACTAAAACATCTTTTAACCACTGCGAGGGCGAGATTGTTACATCACTGACGGTTGCACCCAAATTTTCACGTATGGCCGAATAGTGCCAAAGCGGGGTATTTGTGTCTTGTTCCAGTAACCCCAATTCTTTCAACTTAACAAACCACTCTTTGGTGAGACAGCCATGAATTGTCGTTACTAAAGGAGTTTTAGGAGATTTAACACGTGACAACGCATGTGCGCTAACAATGTCCTGTGCATGGATAATGTCATAATCGGATAAGTCGAAGTACAAGGCAGCTGCTTCAATACAATACCGCTCAATTTCGGTGCTAGTTATCCATGGATCAGTTCCGGGCAAATAGTGATTCATATAGAGACTAGTCTGATCGGCAATAAGAGATGTTAGTTTGCTTTTATCAATGAATAAGCTTTTTCCTGGGACATGGAATCCCTGTCCATCTGGCGTCGGGGAGAATATATCTACGTGATGCCCTGTGAGCTGTAATCCTTTTGACAACTGATTGACATACGTATTTACGCCACCTGCATGAGGTAGAGACCAGCTGCAGGCGATTAGTATTCGCATTTGTTCCCCTCCGGTCAATTTGTCTGTCATTCCACTATCATATGAGTCTATTACAATAATGTTAACGTACATCCACCTATTTTTCTCTCGTATCATTACAGGCGATTGTCAATCAACAATTGCATCCAGTCGGTATAATTCAATATCCTCAAAATCTTATAAACTTCGTGACATTCTACTATTTCTGTAAAATATAGACTTTTATCTAATGCGATTTTGATTAATTTTCGTATGATGCTAGAAGATTAGTCAAAGGAGTTGAGAGAGTGAAAGAGCATGCTACTAATTATAAAATTGGTATTATTGGGCTAGGGTACGTTGGATTGCCATTGGCTGAGTTGTTTCTTGAGAAAGGAAATACGGTTTATGGTATTGATACTGATGAACGAAAAATCAATATGTTAAACAAGCGTCAATCCTATTTGTCTGACTATAAGAAAAACGAGATTCGAAATCTTTTCAGTAAAAATAGTTTTCATGTTGGGACTACCTTCAATGTCATCGAGAAAGTCGATGTCATAATCATTTGTGTGCCTACGCCGCTAGATGATCATGATCAACCTGATTTGAAATATGTGATTGGAGCTGCACAAAATTTGCTTCCACATTTGCGAAGAGGTCAACTCATTGTATTGGAAAGTTCTACGTACCCGGGAACTTGTGAGGAGCTGCTTAAGCCGATATTGGAGTCCACTGGTCTCCTAGTAGGCAAAGAAATTTCGCTCGCATATTCACCAGAACGAATTGATCCCGGTTCGAAATGGGAATTGGAGCATATCCCCAAAGTTGTCGGAGGCGTAACGCCATCATGCACATCGTATGCCAAGGAAGTATATGAAGCAGTGTTTAAACGCATGGTCGTCGTGTCTTCACCGCGCGTTGCCGAAATGACGAAGCTGCTCGAGAACAGTCAGCGTTATTTGAATATCTCTTTTATGAACAGTCTGTTGAAGATATGCGAGGAGCTGGATATAAGCCTATGGGAAGTGATCGAGGCAGCAGGTACAAAGCCATATGGTTTTACGAAATATTATCCAGGTCCTGGTGTTGGCGGACATTGTATACCGGTTGACCCATTATATTTGTTGTGGAAGTCGAGGGAACACCATATTGATCTGCCTTTTATTGAGCTTTGCCGTCAGGTAAATGAGGATATGCCTAGTTTAATAGTAGAACGGGTTGCAAAGACTTTGCGTCCTAAAGAGCTAAACGAATGCAATGTACTTGTCATCGGGGTTACGTATAAGAAAGATGTAAATGATATGCGAGAGTCCATCGCGCTGCACATTATAGAGCAACTGCTAGAATCCGGAGTTAAGGTAGATTATTTTGACCCGTATGTAAATGAACTGAAAATTGGCGAAACGGTGCTTCATGCAGTCCCGCTTACGGCACGAAATATGAGAAATATTGATTGTACGTTAATTTTAACGGATCATTCGAATATTCCTTACGAGCTATTTGTGAAACACACACCTGTTGTCATAGATACACGCAATGCTACAAGCAAAGTCGCAGACCGTAAAAACGTCATCTTACTTTAAAAGGGGGGGATTTCAATGAAAATAGTAGTAACTGGTGGCGCAGGTTTTATCGGCTCACATTTAGTTGAGCGTTTGCTGGAGGAAGGCCACACCGTTTGGACAATAGATGATTTCTCGAATGGGCGGCCGGAATTTTTATCCCATCTCCAAAATCATAAACGTCACACACTTATCCAAGGCTCAGTAATGGATCGAGTGGTGATGAAGAAATTGATTGCCAAAGCTGATGTTGTTTACCACTTAGCGGCTGTTCTAGGCGTTAAAAATACGGTAGATGATCCCATTAAAGTTATAGAAGGCAACATTGACGGTACACGCAATGTACTTGAATTAGCATATCCGCGCCATGTCAAAGTCATTTTTGCTTCAACATCCGAAATATATGGAAAAAATGAGGAGCTGCCTTTTCACGAAATGTCCGGACGTATCTATGGTGCCCCATCTGTTCATCGTTGGTGCTATGCAACGGCGAAGTCGCTGGATGAGCATATGTGCTTTGCTTATGCCCAAAAGGGACTGCCAGTTACCGTGCTTCGGTATTTCAACGCATACGGATCTAGGCAAACAAATTCGCAATATGGCGGTGTTGTAGCACAATTCATTAAGGCAGCCTTGAAGGGAGAGCTACTTGAGGTTTATGGAGATGGGTTTCAAAAACGTTGTTTCACTTATGTAGAGGATACGATCTCTGGTACTTTAGCAGCACTCAAGCCGGAAGCTAACGGACTTGCATTCAATATCGGTACGAACCGCTCTATCTCGATTAGGGAACTTGCAAACTTGATTGTTTCTCTTAGCAATTCGACATCTTCTATCGTGTCCAAAACGTATGATGAAGCTTATGGCGCGGGTTATGAGGATATACCGGCACGAGAGCCGGACTTAACAAGATCACAAACTTTGCTTGGCTATAGACCTTCCGTGAAGTTGGAAGAAGGACTTATGAGAACAATAGATTGGTATCGAAATCATATATGATTTTTGTTCCTTTTGGCTGAAAGAGGGGTGACGGATGAAAATTGCACTTGTTTCATATTGGTGTGTTCCATATACAGGTGGAGTATCCACTTATGTATTGGCACTCAGGAAAGGACTTGAAGATAGGGGGCATGAGGTCGATATCCTCTCTCATAACGAAACTGGGCAGAATTACCACGTTGTCGATAAAGGTAAGTCGATTGATAAGCAAGCTGTATTAACTCCGATCATGCAGTATATGGGTCTTCGGTTCAATGAGAAATCATTGAATTATGATTCTTGGTTGGCAGCAATGGACGGGGAACGAATCGCTTTCCGTCAAGCATTATCCGAATTTTCCTTAAAGGAATATGACCTGATTCATGCGCAAGATGTGATCTCTGCGATTGGAGTATCTGAAGTTAAGCCGCGAACTACACCTCTTATTGTAACCCTTCACGGGAAACTAGAAGCCGAATGGAGGCTTCAAGGTTATATTTCTGATGATACCCTATCTGAACAATGGGGAAATGCGCTCGATCATTATGGAAGCATGGTTGGTGATTGGAATATTTACCCTTCCAAATGGCTTAAACAACAATATGAATCAACTGGGCTCATGAATGATATACAAATGGATGTTATTCCATATGGATTCGATACGTTATCTTTCCTCCATAAATCTACTAATGGAATAATAACGACTAAACCAGAAGGGGTGAAGCTGTTGGTCTGTCCCGCGCGTCTAGATCAGGTGAAAGGCCATGATGTTTTATTCCATGCACTTTCATTGCTGTTAAAGAACCGTTCGGATTGGATATGTTGGTTGATCGGAGACGGACCGCTGCGGGATAGTCTTGAACAAGTGATGAACCAGTATAATCTGGAGGGCCATGTCAAGTTTCTTGGACATCGGAACGATATGGCAGCTCTATTGAAGGAAGCGGATTACGTTGTAGTGCCAAGCATTCATGATAATTTTCCGTTCGTGGTCATGGAATCGCAAGCAATGGGGAAACCGATCATTGCTTCAGCAGTAGGAGGTATTCCAGAGATGATAACTCATGGCGAGAACGGTTTATTAGTGCCAGCCGGTCGAGCAGATTTGTTATGCAGCCAAATTCATAAACTATTCAATGATGACTCTCTTCGAAAACGTCTGGCCAATAAAGCCAGATCTTATGGACTCAAAAAATGGTCATTGGATAAGATGTGCGATCGAACTTTACAGCTGTACGAAAAGGCGCTTCAAGTCAAGCGAGGTGAAGTAAATTGAAAATTTTACTTGCAACGTACTGGCTGATCCCCCATGTTGGAGGGGTTTGGGTCTATATTCAAGATTTAAAAGCAAGCTTGGAACGACTAGGTCATGAGGTGGATGTGTTCGCTAGGCATCCGGATGAAAATAGCTATTATATGGCTAATACTGGTGAGGGGGTAGAGAAAGAGAGATTTAAACGGCTCGTCGAAGGCGAAATACGAGCGATCTACGCTCCATACCAGTCGCTAATTGATCCATGGATTGTTGAACAGGAAATTGAGTTCTGCTCTTATGCCCTTGCAGCATCTTATTTTGGACTTGGAAAATATGATTTGATTCATACTCAGGATGTCATTTCATCCCGAGCACTATGGCAAATTAAACCGGAAGAGATACCATTAATAAGTACAATCCATGGATGTCTCTCAACTGACTACTGGGTATCGCTCGAAGGGAAATTGCCGTCCGATACGATTTGGAAGTATGCATGTGCTCGGGAGTATTATGGCGCAACCTCAAGCGATTTGACTATTGTTCCGACGAAATGGCTGCATGATACGCTCGTTGGATATATGGTGCCTTCCCAGCATATGGAGGTTATCCCATATGGGATGAACGTGGAGCTATATTTGCAACGGATGAATGAACGCTCTACCTTTACGATACCGGATGCAGCGAATGTCATCATCTGTCCTGCGCGATTTGACAAAGTAAAAGGGCACAGCTGTTTACTAGATGCTCTGTATACTCTCAAACAAATAAGAAATGATTGGATATGTCTACTCGTTGGTGATGGGAATCTTCGGTCAGAGTTAGAGTCGAAAGCAAACCGCTTGGGCTTAGCTAGTCACGTAATTTTTACGGGCAGCAGAAATGACGTTCCGTCATTGATTAAGCAGTCTGATATCGTCGTGCTCGCAAGCTTAAATGACAATCATCCGTTTACTGTCATGGAAGCGCAGATTGCACATAAGCCACTCG
This sequence comes from Paenibacillus sp. 01T47, assembly GCF_056398245.1. NCBI lineage: Bacteria > Bacillati > Bacillota > Bacilli > Caryophanales > Paenibacillaceae > Paenibacillus > Paenibacillus sp. 01T47. The sequence continues at coordinate 656,032 of NZ_JBFTPA010000002.1, read as the reverse complement.
TTGTTTCCAATGCTGGCGGTATTCCGGAAATGGTGAAACACAATCATACGGGATTGGTTGCAAAAGCTGGGGACAGTGACGAATTGTCACACTGCTTGAATGCACTGTTGGATGATCATAAGCTTCGCAATAAGCTTGCAGCAAATGGTTACAAATGGGGCGTGAAACGATGGTCACTAACGACCATGGAGCAGCTAACCACCCATCTTTATGAACAGCTCTTGAACAAACAGCGTATACGAAAAGTAACACATCCTCCGAAACATGCTGGAAGACATGGGGCATGGATAAGCTCATCACTAAGAGAAGTGTACAATATGTACATCCCGCAATCCTATTCAATTGTTGATGATCATATTATTGGTTCCGTTCTATATCAAGGAAAATAAAAAAACTATCTGAAAGGAAAGATTTCATGACCAATATACAAATCACTCCATCAGGTCCTCAACAAGAACCTTCCATCGCTCTTAATTCACTGGATCAATCTACTGTCATCGTAACAACGAATGATCTGCGGTCGGGGAATAATATGACGACGATCTACCGGTCAGTCAATGGCGGTGCATCATACACCGAGATGCTGAATCCCCCTCCAGCGGGGTTCGCGGCATCAGGTGATGGTGTAGCAGCGTACGGTTATCCTAATCTGTTTCTTGTTGCAGCGACAGCTTTGAATGTGAACCCTGTAAGGGACTCGTCCATTATCGTGTACCGCTCGACGAACAATGGCGCCTCCTTTTCAACCCCAATCATTGTAAACCAGGGGTTTGGCACCGCGGTATATAACGACAAGCCGTCAATACGCATAGATACGTCGAATGGCAGTCCGTATCTTGGTCAAGCGTATATTGCTTTTACACGTTATTTCAACAATTTCCAAAGCTCTGAAACATTGATTTCGCGATCACTAGACCAAGGGATAACCTGGTCTACTCCCTTTCTGTTAACAAATCAAGTTCAAGATGTTTCGAATTTTGGATCGAGTATCGCAATTGGTCCCGCAGGCGAAATTTATGTCGGATGGATGCAATATGGTCCAGGAACGCCGCAATTTCTTATGCGCAGATCAGATGATGGGGGAGTGACGTATGGTCCTATTATTACCATATCGACAGTCTCGTTAGTTCCAACCCCTCTTCCTGTTCCAACCTTTGGTTTTCGCGTCTTGACGATTGCTTATTTAGCCGTAGATATCTCGCCATTTAACGGAGAAGGCATTGTCTATGCTGCTTGGCAAGACAACCGTACAGGTTCTGCACATATATTTCTCTCGCGATCGACTGACAAAGGCGTTTCATGGTCAACGCCAATTCAAGTAGATGATAGCCCGGTAGGATCGCAAAATATTTTGCCCAATTTAACGGTATCGCGTGATAATGGCGGGGTGAAGGTGATGTACTATACGAACCGTGTAAGCAACTCGTTAATCGATGTGTTTTTAGCTGAATCAAACAATGCCGGTTCGTCGTTTGCGCCTAATCTTCGTGTGACAAGCGTCTCCTTCGATCCGAATGCGGACCCGTCATTAGGCACTCCAACACCATCGATTGGTGATTATAACGACCTAATTGTAAAAGCAACTGGCGCAGCACTCATTGTCTGGATGGACACACGGACGGGATCACAGAACATCTTCGAGGATATCTAAACAAAGAGCGAATTGATTTCCAGCCTAACGGAAATCAATTCGCCATACTGCTTAGTATAGAAACGGTAAAGGTATCGGACTATTGTGTTATAGAAGAACGGTACCGTCCAAATGAACTGGACCAGTAATCGTAGCAACGTTTTGACCGATATGTTCAACAGTTAAGGAGTATTGCTGGAATGTGCCAACGATAGCAGGAATAGCCGTCTCGGTGTGTTGGAAAGAAGTCGTGAAATCGAGCGGTACCCATGGACCTTCACTTGCGGTTCCTAAAAATACGGAATCAGTCGTTTGGAAGACAACCGTCGCGGGGGCACTCGTTCCGCCGCGACGAATGCGGAAGAGAAGCTTCGGTACGATATTCAGGACCAGTAATTGCGCCTCCCAGCCGATGGTTGCTTTTAACTCAATCCGGTTGTTTACATTAGTAACTTGAAGAAAGATAGATGTCAGCAGCACTTCCGAACCGGGAGAAATAGAAAGGGGGAGAGACCCTGTTCCAACGGGAACTTCTTGAAACTGGTAGTCATTAATGATTACAGCCATAGCTTTCACCTCCTTTCCTATTGAAAAAAGCATGAATTGGGATATTTAAAAGCCAATCGTTGTACCCATTAACGTAACCGGACCAACTACCGTAATCGTTCCGAGTCCATTGCTTTGCACAGTCAAAAAGTATTGTTGAAACGAACCGACAAGGCTTTGATCAGGCGATTCTACGTGATTTAAAGTTGTTGTTATGATGTTCGAGATTAACCCGCCTGTTCCTAAAAATTCCGAATCTGTTGTTTGATAGACCTCAGGGAATGCCACCGTAGAACCCCCGCGTCGGATGCGGAATGTGAGCTTGGGTACAATCGGAAGCAAAAGTAATTCAGCTTGCCAACCGACCGTAGCTTGCAATACTAATTTATTGCTTGTGCTCGTGACATTAAGAAATACGGATGTTAATAACGTTTCGGTACCGGCAGCCAGCAATAATGGTAATGACTGTGTGTTTTGCTTCACCTCTTGTGACGCAAAATCAACTAAAAATGCCATACTCTCAACTCCTTTTTAATCGTAAATTACCCGATAATTGATCCTAATAATGTAACGGGTCCAATAATTGTCGCCCCACCCGTGCCGCTCAGTTGCGCGGTTAAAAAATACTGTTGATAGGTTCCTGCAATTGCGGGGGTATCAGGAGAGTCGGAACGCTGAAGGGATGTAGTCAAGTCAGAAGTCAGTACCGGTATCAAGTTGCCAGCTCCGAGAAAAACGGAATCTGTAGTCTGAAAGATGAGCGTGCTAGCGGGTGTGAATCCACCGCGGCGGATACGGAAGATGACCTCAGGAACAAGGGGCAGCAGTGATAGTTGAGCCTCCCAGCCGACGGTAGCAGACAGTTCCACTTCCACATTTGCATTAGCGATATTAAGAAAGATAGAGGTCAGCAAAACTTCTGTTCCAGCTGGCAAATTAAGAGGAAGCGACATTTGTCCGATAGAAACTTCTTGTGATGCAAAATCAATCAATTGAGCCATTTACGCAGCTCCTTTCCTGTTCAATTGAATATTACATTATAGTAGATTCATAGATTCACATTGCGGACACGGATAGATGTACCCGTTTAAAGGTTTGATTTTTTTGGTTATTGGAGGAAAGAGAATGGATGACGAAATTACGAAGATGGAACGAATGTACGCGACGTCCTTCCACGATGTCATGATGGATCATCATTATCGATATCATTTTGCATTGAACTACATTCGTCGTGGAGATTATATATTGGATGCGGCTTGCGGCTCAGGGTATGGCACTCATTACTTGGCTACAAACTCTGCTTGCACACTGACTGTCGGTGTGGATCGATCGGATCATGCATTAAATTGGGCGATTGATCATTTCTACTGCGACAAAACCGTTTATGTGAAAAGCGACTTATCTGGATTGTTTCAAGAAGAACTTCCTATCCAAAAGTTCGATGTTATTACCTGCTTCGAAACCGTCGAGCATATGAAGGATGATCGGTCATTCGTCCAGAAGCTTTATGATTCTCTTAATGTAAACGGCATTCTTCTTATCTCAGCACCAAATGAAAAGGTTATTCCGCATTTGAACAATCCGTACTTCCTAGGTGGTGTGAATCCTCATCACTATCGCCATTATCAACCTAATGAATTGTCCAGCTTGTTGACGGATTGTGGCTTTCGTATCCAACAGGTATGTACACAAGATAATGAGACGTATGAGCTTATTATAGGCCGTGATGATGGTTTTACAACGGTTCTTGTTGCCATGAAATGAATAAAAAATAGGCGATCGCTCTCAGGCTGAATGCCGAGAAACGATCGCCGCTTTAGCCTATTATTTACGGTAATACTCATAAGTTTGTGTTAATCCTTCGATTAAGCTAACTTTCGGCCGCCAACGCAATATTTGTTCAGCTTTCAAATTATCGAGACAGCTGTCCATAATATCACCTGGCCGCTCTGGGCCATGTGCAACATCTATGGCTGAGCCGTGAATCTTATTTAACCTATGCACTAAGTTATTAATCGAAGTAGGCAAGGCTGTACTTATGTTGATCGTTTCTTGATTCCCTTGACGGCTCGCAGCTATATTTGCTCTTACAACATCTTGCACAAAAATAAAATCGCGATTCTGATTGCCGCTGCCATGCACAAAAAGCGGAAGCCCCTTATGCAGGTTGCTCATAAATATGGCAATAACGCCACCTTCACCTTTTGCAGTTTGACGAGGACCATATACGTTGCTATAACGTAATATCGTGTAGTTAATGCCGTTCAATTCATGAAACAATCGAATATAGCACTCGCTTGCATGTTTGGATAAACCATAATAGGAAATCGGAGAAGGTAATGCATCCTCCGATGCACGTTCTTTTTTTGAGACACCATATACGGCCGAGGTAGAGGAGAATATGATTTTTCCGACGCCAGCTTGCTTGCAAGCATGAATAAGCCGCACGGTACCAACGATATTTACGTTAGCGTCGAATGCAGGGTCGGCTATCGACCGTTGAACATCAACCTGAGCTGCCATATGAAACACAACATCCGGCTTAACTGTTTGAATGATTTGAGAAGATGAATCGCTGTTTATATCTTCAATATGCAATGTTACTGCAGGATTTACATTTTTTATTGATCCAGTTGTAAGATTGTCGATAATGTGTACCTCAGCGCCATTATCGATAAGCATATCTGTAAGATGGGAACCAATAAAACCTGCACCTCCTGTAACCAAAGCTTTCATAACACAACTCCCCACTATGACGTTTTGATTCATCATATGCATAAAAAAGGGATTGGAATATGTATTCATACCCTAGGTTATAGCCAAATTGACAGCAGAAATAATAATGGAGCGGCATATATTACGCCCCTCCATGTGGATGACAAACCTGCCGGTATTATGAACGTTGCTCCGGGTACCAAGATTCCAGCTAATGCAAATAGCTTATTTAGGTTATAGGTTTGAAATAATATTTTGTATGTTGTTGATCATTCCTGTCCATACCGTAATCTGTCTGTCGGGATATGTGAATGCAACATCAATATAGTCTCCTAAAGACGGGCAAGGCTCCCCATAACTCGGATCTACGTTAGGATCAAATGAAGTGTCTGATAGGCGGGTATTAACAGCAAAAGTGGCGCCTGCATCTCCTGAAGTTGTGCCATAAACATCAAGCATACTGGAGTCGACGCGATTCGTGTAATACACAATTTGGATGAGTCCCGTACTACGAGAAACCGCAATATTCGGATAAAAATTTTGCGTACCAGTGGGGCTGTCATCCACTTGAATCGGTGTCGACCAAGTATTTCCTTGATCGGTTGACCTCGATAAGTAGATGTGCGAAAAGCCAGTCTGATAACCTTGCCAAACGGCGTATAGTATTCCTTGGCCGAGATTGGCCGAAATATCTACCGCAAGGAAGGCGCTGGTCAAGACGCGGAAAGCGAATCCGGGTACGGGAAGGGGACTTGGGACGAGGGAAATATTCGATACTACAACAATCGGATTAAAGGTCGCACCTCCATCATCGGATCGTCGAATGAGGAATTGAGGATTACCTGGTGCATACTGCGCCCATGCTACATAGACCTGTCCCGTTGGTCCTATTGCTACATTCGTGCCGAACACGGCGGTTCCTGTCGTTTGATTTGACAAAAGAATGGGAATCGACCACGTTTGTCCTAGATCGAGAGAACGTTGATAAAAAGTGCCTGAGGTGGCGAAATTGTCATAATATCGTGTAAAGCCAACATGTGCCAGACCGAGATAAGGACTTCCGTTAGAGTTATCGAGTTGAATGAAGGGTTTATCATTATATATTTGCTGTCCAAAGCCCTCACATGTAATGACCGGAGCGGAGAAAATAACTCCATTATCTGTAGAAGTATAGACGGTGATAGAAGAATCCATGACCGGATTCGTGTTCAGTGCGGTGCAGGCTATCATAAATGTATTGCGATAGCCATAAGTGCCTATAGCATTACCTTGGGTAGTAAAACCGACAGGTAGAGTCAGCGTCGGACTGGTTGGGTACGTAAACCCGCCATCCTGCGACACATATACATTGATTCTGGAAGTTCCTGTAGAAATGCTGCTAGATGTAACAATGACGGTTAAGTTGTTCAAAGTATTAACGGTAATGGAAGGCTCTTGCTGTGATTGCGCACCCATAGTAACCGGTATGTTCGTCAAATAGATGTCCTCCTCATGGTAGATTTTATATGTAGAAAAACAACTTGTCACCTACAAACGGTAGGAACAAGTTGTTTTCTTCTATTATCCTAGAACTTGCCCTGTAAGGTTTATCGGTCCGGTAATGGCCACGTTTCCGAGGCCAAAATAGGAAACGGTCAAAAAGTAGGGTACAGCGACACCAATTAACGTTGGATTTGGTACTTGCGTATGAGTGAAGGAAGTGTTAAATGATACCTGAGTTATAAAGCCCATGTTACCAGGAAATAGCTCGGAGTCCGTGGTTTGAAATACGATAGGATCTGTTGGGCTGAATCCTCCCGTACGAATACGAAAAGTTAGTTGGGGAGATACAGCCTGATTGAGAAGTTGTAACGCCCAACCGACATTTCCCCAGAATTGAAGCTGGTTCGTTGAGCTTGTGGCTGTGAGAAATATCGAAGTTAAATTAATCTCGACCCCCTGTGTTAGTCCTAGGGGCAACGATCCACCGCCTGCGGGAACCTCCTGTGTAGCATATTGCAGAATACTTGGCATAGGTCTATTCCTCACTTTTTTTAGATTACATCGGGACCCTGCTTTTAACCGAGAATCATGCCAGTAAAATTGACAGGACCAATAATTGATACATTTCCGATGCCAATTTGTTGAACAGTCAAATAATACTGTTGATAACTACCTACGATTGATGGGCTAGGATTCTCAGAATGATCAAATGAAGTATTAAAGTTGATAGGCATAATGAATTGTTGGAAGTCCGGTAAATACTGAGAATCTTGTATCTGAAAGACGATGGGGGAGCTCGATCCCGAACCTCCACGGCGAATTCGGAAGATGAGTTCAGGTATGATGGTTTGATTCAGCAGCTGTACTTCCCATCCTACGGTAGCAGATATTAATAAGTTGACGTTTGTGCTGGAAATATTGAGGAATATTGAAGTCAAGGCAAGTTCGGGGCCTGGGGTTAAATTTAAAGGGAGCGACCCTGAACCAATTGGAATTTCTTCCTTGTCGAAGTCAAGGATATTGAGCATTTAAATCACAACTCCTCTATTGTAGACTATGGTGAATTCATTGGCTGTATTCTTCAATTATCCTAATACAAACCCTGTTAAATTTACAGGACCGACAATGGAAGCATTGCCAACTCCTATATTCTGAACGGTTAAGAAATATTGTTGTGCTACTCCTATTACTGACGTTGGTGGGAGCTCCGTGTGATCAAATGCTGTAGTCATTCCAATATTCATACTGATAGCCGTGTTTCCAATTAGCAAAGCAGAATCCGATGTTTGAAACACAATCGGAGAATTCGTTCCAAATCCGCCGCGCCGAATGCGGAAGACAAGCTCGGGAGCAATAGACGTAGTGGTGATTTGTGCTTGCCATCCAATGGTAGAGTACATGAAGATATACTGATTAGAGCCGGTGACACTAAGCCAAATTTCAGTTAGTGGTAGTTCGGAAGCCCCTGCATTTACAGCCAAGGGCAAAGACCCTCCTCCGATAGGGACCTCTTCAAATTCAAAATCAAGGATATTTAACATGAGCGACATCTCCTTTATTATGATACTAGCCTTAATGACTTGTCCGATTATGATGATAGGTACAACAACCGTTACACCTTCACATTCAGACATCTCCTTTCAGTTGAAATCTACTACCATTCCACTATATTCAAACTATTTTGAAAGAAATGTACAAAAACCCCGATACAAAAGTACAATTTTCTGAGAGGAACATCCCTATGAGTTCACTTTCGTCATGTATTGGATATTCGAATGTTCTCTATTTAATAGAAGAATCTAAAAAATATGCTGAATTTGGACCGACTGATTATAGAAGACAATTTCGAAATCATAAGTGAAAATAAGGGTCAGTCTCGAAAGTAGATATAACTACTAACTTGTGGTCGGTGGATGATTGTATAGGAAAGTGTAATTGGAGAAATGATGGGAACGATAGATCAGAATAGTAAAATGGCTGTACAGGCATAGTCTCCTGTACAGCCATTTATTCATGGTGTTCAACATTATCATTCAGAGCGGGCAATCTCGCTAGAGAGCTTACTGCTTTTGAGACAGCCCCTTATTTAATTAAATTAGTATGCCTTACGAGAGCTAGACTTGATATTGGAGGTACTCTCCTGATCTTTAAGCTGTGCAATCAGTTTATCACCTTCGACATCCAGGTTCGGCAGCAGGCGGTCTAACCATTTAGGCAGCCACCAAGCTTTATCGCCGAAGATTGCCATGACCGCCGGGACGAGTGCCATACGGACGATAAAGGCGTCAATAAGGATACCGATCGCCAGTGCAAAACCAATCTGCTTGATCATGATATCATGAGCGAAAATAAAGCCAGCGAAGACGGACACCATAATTACGGCTGCTGCTACAACTACGCGGCTGGCCTGATTGTATCCGTGAACGACGCTCTCCGTTCCATGATGCCCATGGACATAAGACTCTCGCATGGTGCTGACAAGAAAGACCTGATAATCCAAGTATCATTTGAATTCGAAGAGAAGACGAAGATTGCTTGGTTGATTCAACCGAAACAGGAAGGATTCTTCTCCAGCAGAGTGACGGTGACGAGAGAGCAGGCTTTGGCGTTTGTTAAAGGCGCAGCAGAGATGATCCAGAACGCGTGCAAGAAGCTGCTCAATATAAAACTATCATTCGCCGTGGGTACGACATACCGGGAATGGAAAGAGCTATCCGATCAGTTTGAGCATTTGCGCTTGTTGATGTATCGCGGGCTGGGACTTGGACAAGAATTACTGCTGCTTGAACAGGAATCACACGAACTTGCCGCGGATTTAGACGTAAGAGAGCTGCGCAAACAAATGAAGAAAATGACGTTGATGCAAACGCTTCTGGAAAACGGTCAACAGGTACATTTTTCTGTCGAATATTCCGCACTGATGAAGCTCGCGGCATCCGCTGAAGGGAAATCAGACAGTACTAGAAGTGAAATATATTTTACGCTCATTTCTATTTTCTTATCGTACGTGAATCGCTGGAAGGTTCATGAGGAAATCGGCGATGACATTAACCTCGGAAAGATGACCCTGTTGGATTACACGAACAATTGGTTTGAAGTGACCGAATACTTCGGGAAATTGGCTGAAGTGATTTTTGAGCACAAATCATCGGGTCATGGGTATCAGGAGATGGATGTTGTAAGTCAAGTTCAGCGTTATATCCGGCACAATGTGGCAGGCGATCTTAGCTTGAATCGAATTGCCGAGGTGGCAGGCCATAATCCGTCTTATTTATCTAGGTTATATAAACGCATAACGGGTGAAGGACTATCCGATTTTATTACGGCGGTGAAAATAACGAAGACGAAGGAGTTGCTGGGGGAAAATAGGTTGAAAATCAACGAAATATCCAAAGCAGTCGGTTTCTTGTCCAAGCAATCATTTTACCGTTTTTTTCGTAAAGCAACGAATGCAACCCCGCAGGAATACCGGGATCAGATTGGAAGGTCAACAGATGATAGTCGAATGTAAACAACGGCGAATAGTAGGGGGACGACAAGCTCTATTATAATCAAGGAGCAAGATCGAGAAGAGACAATTGCGAAGGGGGAAAATAAATAGCTAAGTGAATATCAACTAGTTGTCCGAAATGTGCAAAAATAAGACTTTATCTTTCAAAGACTTGAAACGATTACTTTTTGTAAAATGAAACAATAAAACTTGTGAATGCAGGATCTGACTGTCCGTCATACCAGCCCCATTTGTCTTAAGGAATCTCTAAGGGCTAAATAACAATTAGGAGGAAAGATCGGTGAAAATAAGAAGAAAAGCACTTATAACAACAGTAATGATGTCGCTTTTAGCGTTCCCCTATAATGTATTAGCAGGAGACTCCATGCCGCCTACAGGCGATGCAGCATATGGCAAGAATCAACCAAAACATCAGTGAATGATGGTTCTGATATCCAGTTAGGACTTATTTTCAAAGATGCGCCGGATCAAGTTGAATATGTCACCGTACCGAATAGCGGGAAGAGGACAAAAGGCTTTGTCACAGCCAAATTGAATCTAAGTTCGTATGCGAATCGTGAAATCGCTGCCCTGGGTCTAGCATTTGATCCGAAGGGGAAATCCATCAACGGCTATCAAGTCAACATCGGGGAGCTTAAACTCACAGATGGGAAAAACTACACGCCTAGCACGCCTACGGGTTTTGCAGTCAAAGATCGATATCTTACCAATGAAATCGATGTCGTGTGGAATCGTACTGATTATAGTAAGGTGAAGCAATACAATCTCTATGCAAAGCTGAATAATGGAAAAGAGGAATTTTTAGGCGGAGTTTATGGCGACAACTTCTATGTGAAAAACTTAGATAAACATGTCGTGGCTCTTAAATTGACTGCTGTTGGAGCCGATCAAAGCGAGAGCAAACCAGCCATTATTGAACTTGAAAGTAAAGATTATCTTTCGAAAGTGTCAGTCAATGAAACAGCCGAAGGATTCGATATCAGCTGGGGCAAGGAGAACCGCGGCAGCAAAGTTCGTTTCGACTTGAGCTTTACGGATGGCAGAAAAGATACTTATACCAAGACCTTGGATATAAAACTGGCTTCAACGAAATTCGAAGTACCAGTGAAAGATGATGATCGTTACCTGTTAAGAAGATCCACATTGGATAAGAGAGAGAATGTTATAGATACCGTCAGTTATGCAAGCAAAATGAAAGATATTTATTCCGAATCATTTGATGGAAGCTACTATATTAATGGCAATAAGCTTGGGATCGATGTACCTTCCTCGAAAGACTGGTGGCATATGTACATTACCGTTAATGGAGTAGAGGTTAAACCTACAAAAAAGTATGATGGTGCAACAACCGATTATTTCATTCGGGGATATCATGATTTGAATGGATTATCTATTCCGGTAGAGGGATCTGTAATCGGTATTACGCTGGAAGACTATAAAGGGAACATGTCCGAAGTCAAGAATATTACGGTAAACAAGTTACCGAATAGATTGGTAAAGCTCACCCATATATTTAATGAAAACCTGACCCTTTGCGGTCGGGTTTTTCCAATGTTGGAACGCTTCTGCGGGTTCAAACAATTGATTTTTTTCTGAGAATAGTAAGTACATCATGGAAATCGACACATACGTTCGGCAGGAGGAAATGAAATGTGGTTTCAAAAGTGGAGATTTACGATTTTTCCTAAGCTGCTCCTGGGCTTCTTGATCGCGATTTTACCTGTGTACATGTTGGGCATTTATTTGAACAAGCAGGTGGCCAGCAGTTTGCGGGATCAAATTCTGCAATCCATGCAAACCAATGTGAAATTTTATTTGTCATCACTGACGAATGAAATCGTTAATATCGAAAATTTCAAACGTTCCTTACTGGTGGACGAGGATCTTATGGCTTTAAGCACGGTAGCTCCGGCCTTGACGGAAAACGAGCTGCGTGAAGCGATTTTGCGATTAGAGAGAAAGGTGGCTCTTCTGCAGGACTCCAGCTCTTATATTGCGAGTGCAACTCTTTACATCCCGATGATTGACAAGCAAATAAAGTCCGGAAGCTACATCGAGGGCGTCTCGATCAAAGAACTGGAAACGATTCGATTCAAGATGCAGCAGCAATTATCTCCACTAGTATGGCATGGCGACAAGCTGCTTATGGGCTCTTATTACCCGGAAAGCGTGATCAAAAACAGGGCTCCCGTCTTCTTGATCGAGATCGAGATCAATCAGCGGATGATCATGGACGATTTAAGCAGTATGTCCGATCAAGGAGGAGCTTACCTCTATTTCAAGCAGGAGGGTCGTGTTATTACTAATCACGCGGTGCCCAATACCTCCGATGAAATCGAAAAATTATTATCTCGGCAGTCAGGCGGTGAAGTTGAAAGCGTCATATTTGAGAACCAAGGGAAGAAATATTTGGTTTCGCTCCGACAATCGTCAGGATATGATTTTTCGCTAGGAATATACACGCCGGAAGACGTCATTATGCGCGACTTTGACAAATATAATGCGTTGTTCTGGATCTTGTTCGCTTTGTCCATCATTGTGATGGCGCTGTTCTCATATTGGATTTTCAAAGCGATTCGGAATCCCGTCCGCAACCTGTTAAAGGCTTTCCGAAAAGTGGAGGAAGGCCAGCTAGCGGTTCGGGTCTCACAGAGGAGTAATGACGAATTTTCGGACCTGTCAGAACAGTTCAATAAGATGGTATCTAAGCTGCAATCCTTGATACAAGAAGTATACGAGCAGCAAATTAGGAGTCAGCAGTCTGAACTAAGACAGCTGCAGTCGCAGATCAACCCGCATTTCCTATACAACAGCTTTTTTATTTTGCATCAGCTGATCGAGTTCGAGGATTTGGATAATGCAAGGAAGTTCGTACACTATCTTGGCAACTACTTTCAGTTTATTACGAGAGATGCAAAGTCAGAGTTGTCACTAGGGCAAGAAATGAAGCATGCTGAAGCGTATTTAAATATCCAGATCATGCGGTTCGGCAGCAGGATCAATGTTTCGGTGGAACCGATTCCCTCGTGGCGGGAGGAATTGCTGGTACCGCGTCTCATCGTGCAGCCTATCATTGAAAATGCCTACCAGCATGGACTGGAGTCCAGAATATCAGATGGTCATTTGCGAATTACGAATGAATTGCGGGACAACTTCCTTTGTATCTATTTCGAAGATAATGGCACCACGCTTACGGAAGACGAGCTTATGCGGCTCAAGTTCAAGCTTCAGGATGCATCGGAACTTGAAACGACGGGAGTCGTCAATGTGCATAGGCGGCTGCAGATCAAATTTGGCCTATCGGCTGGTCTATACGTATTCCGAAGCGAGCTAGGCGGCTTGGGCGTTGCGATGAAAATACCTGTTAAGACAAAGGAGGAGTAAGATGTACCGCTTATTAATCGTAGATGATGAGCCTTTGATTCTGCAGGGGCTTACGAAGTTATGCAGCCGGTTGACGGAACCCGAATTGGAAATCTATTCGGCGGGTACGTCGCAGGAGGCGTTGATGTGGCTCGGAAGAGTGAAAATGGACATTGTGTTGTCGGATATTCGGATGCCAGGCATGAATGGTCTGGAGCTTCAGGGCGAGATTGTGAAACAGTGGCCTAGGTGCAAAGTGATCTTCTTGACCGGTCACAGCGACTTTGCTTATATTCAGCAAGCGATTCGGCAAGGCAGCGCGGACTATATTCTAAAGACGGAAGGCAATGCCAAAATTGTGGAATGCATTCTCGCTGTTGCCAAGCAGCTTGATCAAGAGCAATTAGTGGATATGCAGCTCATCGAGGCGAGCCAGCAAAGGAAGGTCGCGCTGCCTTATATTCAGAAGCAGTATTTGAACGAGCTGATACAAGGGGACGACAGGTCGCTGCATTCGCTTCGAGACAAATTCGAAGATCTGCAGATTCCTCTGGATGCTGGCGTTCCTTGCTTGCTCATGATTGTGCGCATCGATGATTGGGGACAACGGGAAAGCTTGTTGGACAAAACACTGTTCCAATTTGCGCTGGACAATATGACGAACGAATTATTATCTCCACTCACGAAAGTAATCTCTATGAGTTATGACAAAAACAAAATGGTTTGGTTTATCCAGCCTTCCGAAGCTCCAGCTGATCAAGGCGCTTTCAAAAGAACATTCCTGTTCGTTCGCGAAATGTTGGGGCAAATTCAACTGACATCGCTTAATTTGCTTAAGCTGCCTCTGTCTCTGGCGCTTGCGAACAGCTTCTCGGAATGGTATGACGTTCCGCACAAGTTCGAGCGGCTTAATCTGCTCTTCCATAGCGGTCTTGGATTCGGAAGCGAGCTAATTTTGCTGGAGCCTGAATTTATGCCGCAAACTCAGAATATTAGCGCCGAGATGCGTCTTACCTCGGTTCATTTTAATAAAATTTCCTATTTGAAGTCCTGCATGGAGAACGGACAGGAGGAAGCAACAATTGAAACGCTGGAGGAGCTGCTTGCTTTCGCGTCGCTTTCAGGAGCTTTCCCAAGCGCTGTACAGATGGAGCTATACTATTTGCTTGTGGCAGTATTCCTGCCTCATGGCTTGCTGCATTCGAGTAATGACGCTCACACTGATCAGGATTTGGGACGGTTTACGCAGTTCGAAAGATACCGTTCCTGGCATCAAATTTGCGAAGAATTCACATCTTACGCCAAGAATATATTTGAATGGCAGCATGCCGGCATGGTCGTTCAGGAGCATGAGCTCATACAGAAAATCCAGTATTACGTGGCGAGCCATCTGTCTGGAGATTTGTCGCTGTCGAGAATTGGTGAGGTGGTGGGGCATAACCCTTCCTATCTCTCCAGGTTGTACAAAAAACTGACGGGTAAAGGTTTGTCCAGTTATATCAACGAAATTAGGCTGGAGAAAGCGAAGCGTATGCTGGAACAAGATGGTTACAAGGTGCACGAGATTGCATCCGAGCTCGGTTTCTTGTCTTCCCAGTATTTCCACCGTTTTTTCAAAAAAGCGACGCACCTGACGCCGCAGGAATACCGCGAACTGAAGAGGGATTCAAACGTGTAAATAAAAGATACAAATGTCACGAATGGAAACTAGTTAGCGTACTCGCTTTACTTTTATAATGAAGCCGTAGCAAAGAAAACTAACTAGAAAAGGGTGTTCATGATGAAGAGAAAAGGTCAATTAAGTATCATTCTCGCAAACATCTTGGTATGTTCCGTTGTGCTGGCAGGCTGCGGCAGCAAAGACGAAGGCATCGAACAAAGCGGGAGTGCTAATTCTGGAAATCAAGGGACAGGAGAAGTCGTTATTGAGCCGCTTGGCAAATATGATCCTCCCATTGATGTAACGGCGGCGAAATTTATCACGCAAGACGTGGTGTATCCGGAAGGTCAATCGGAGTCGAAAAACGCCTGGGAAGATCTCTATAAAGAAATGGGTATTAATCTAAAATACGATTGGATTGTAAAAGGTACGGACGCACAATATTTTCAGAAGCTGAACCTCTCCATCGCTTCCGGCGAAATACCCGATCTCATGATGGTTAACTCCTCTCAATTAAAGCAATTGGTCGAATCGGATATGTTGGAGGATCTGACATCGGTTTATGAGAAATATGCAACTCCAGCTGTAAAAAGCGTTTTCGAGCAGGACAAGCAGGCTTTGCAATCCGTTACTTTCGACGGCAAATTATATGCAATTCCAAAGACGGAGCCGATGATCGGCGCGCAAACACCGTTGCTATGGCTGCGTACGGACTGGTTGACGAAGCTGGGTCTTTCCGAGCCGAAAACATGGGAAGAAGTATTGCAAATTTCGAATGCCTTCACAACCAAAGATCCTGACGGCAACGGCAAAGCGGATACATTCGGCATCGCGCTAAGCAAAGATATCATTAACGGATATCCTTCCCTGAATGGATTCCTGAATGCTTACGGCGCATATCCTCGGATCTGGAAAAAAGATGCATCAGGCAACTTGGTGTACGGAAGCATCCAGCCAGAAGTCAAATCAGCGCTGATCAAGCTGGCGGAACTGTACAAAAACGGCGAACTGGATAAGGAATTTGGCGTAAAGGACGGCTCGAAAGTTGCGGAGTCGCTGGTCGGCGACCGTATTGGGATGCTGTTTGGTCCAAGCTGGGCTTCACAATGGCCGCTTCAAGATAACAAAAAGAAAAACGGTGCTGCAGAGTGGAGAGCGTTTCCGATCCCGTCCGTCGATGGCGGTAATGCCACCGTGCAAATGCCGTTTGGCGCATCATTCTACTATGTAGTCAAGAAGGATATGAAACATCCGGAAATTGCGGTCAAGATGGCAAATCTCTTCATGGAGAAGCTGTATGGAGAAACTGCAGATTATTTGAAATATGGAGTAGACGGCAGCGGTATAACGGTTGCCAAATATTCAATGGTGGATTTATTTGCGCCGGATAAAGATATCAACCGTTCGGTGAACGTAGCGGAAGCGATCAAGATCGGGGATCCATCCAAGCTGAACCCGGAAGAGAAATCAACTTACGATAAAATCAAGGCATTTGAAGGCGGAGACTTGAATTTCTACGGTGAAATGTACCAGAACGGTCCAGAAGGAGCAATGATGGTGCTGAAGAAGCTGTCGGATGAAGGTAAAGTGATCGCTGAAGGATACGGCGGAGCTCCTACCGATACGATGGGTGAGAAAAAAGCTACATTGGAGAAGATGGAGACTGAAATCTTCACGAAAATCGTTTACGGTGCTGCTTCGATCGACCAATTCGACAAGTTCGTCGAGGATTGGAAAGCGCTCGGCGGCGATCAAATTACACAAGAAGTCAATGAATGGAACGCTTCACAACAATAATCCAAGTGTGAGGGGTAAGATGCTTATGGCTTGCCCCTTTTCTTCTATACAGACAAATTGAGATTCGAAATAAGGAAGTGGACATCTTGCACACAAAAAAGGGACTCAGGCAGCTTCCGTTGCACTTGATGTTAATACCGGGCATCGTGATCGTATTGATCTATTGCTACTTTCCGATGGTCGGGGTATTGATGGCGTTCCAAAAGTATATTCCGTCAAAAGGTTTGTTCGATTCCAAATGGGTAGAATTTAGAAATTTCGAATATTTGTTTCAAATGCCCGATTTCGGGCAGGTTCTCTGGAATACGGTTTATATCGCTGTTCTCAAGATGGTGTTTGGGCTTCTTGTGCCGATTACGATCGCTATTTTGCTAAACGAAGTTGGCAAAATGTATGTGAAGAGATGGGTTCAAACGCTAATTTACCTTCCTCACTTTTTATCATGGGTTATTCTGGGCGGCGTATTTATCGATATTTTGTCACCGTCCAACGGACTGCTGAATCAGTTTTTAGGTATCTTCTCAATTAAACCTATTTTTTTTCTAGGAGATAATACTTGGTTTCCGATAACCTTGATCGTTTCGGATATTTGGAAGGAATTCGGATTCAGTACGATTGTTTATTTAGCGGCACTGACAACGATTAATCCCAGTTTGTACGAAGCAGCCATGATCGACGGCGCGGGCAGATGGAAGCAAACATGGAATATTACCCTTCCAGGTATGATGCCGGTTATCATTTTGATGGCGACATTAAGTTTAGGAAATGTATTAAATGCAGGGTTTGACCAAGTATTTAATTTATATAGTCCGCTAGTTTACGAGAGTGGAGATATTCTGGATACGCTAATTTATCGAATTGGTTTAATGGATATGCAGTACGGTGTGGCTACCGCACTTGGCTTGTTCAAATCAATTATCTCTTTTGCCCTTGTATCTATCTCGTATTGGCTGGCATACAAAATTGCTGATTACCGCATTTTTTAGGAAAGGAGAGAACCGATTTGGTAGAAGGAAAATCATTTGGACGAAGCTTATTTCACTCACTCAATTATGTCTTACTTATTGGGATCGCATTATCTTGTCTGATACCACTTATTCATATTTTGGCGGTATCCCTAAGCTCAAATGTAGCGGCAAGCGCTGGGATCGTAAAGTTATGGCCTCAGGAAATGACGTTCAAAGCCTATGAATTCGTGTTATCCAAGAGTGAGTTTCTTACTTCGTTATGGATTACGGTGGAGAGGGTTGTTCTGGGCACAGTCATTAGCATGGTTTTAACTATTCTTATTGCCTATCCGCTGTCCAAAACCGGCAAGGATCTGAAATTCAGGACGGGTTACGCGTGGTTCTTCGTCTTTACGATTTTGTTCAGCGGGGGATTGATTCCTTGGTATATGACGATTCGCGCGACCGGGCTGCTCGATTCCATATGGGCATTAGTTATTCCTGGAGCTGTTCCTGTATTCAATGTCATTTTATTATTGAATTTTTTTAGAGGGCTGCCCAAAGAACTGGAAGAAGCAGCATTTGTTGACGGTGCGACACACTGGACTACGCTATGGCGCATATTTGTGCCGCTGTCGATGCCTTCCATTGCCACGATTATGCTGTTCACGATTGTTATGCATTGGAATTCCTGGTTTGACGGACTTGTGGTCATGAATTCGCAGCATAACTATCCGCTGTCGAGTTACCTGCAAACCGTCATCGTTCAATCGAGCTTGACCAACATGTCCGCGGAGCAGCTGGCGAATTTAGCCTCCGTGTCGGACCGAACAGTAAAAGCCGCGCAAATTTTCGTAGGTGCGCTGCCGATTCTTGCTTTTTATCCATTCCTGCAGAAGTATTTCGTGAAGGGTATGGTTTTGGGCGGGGTAAAAGAATAATTAATTAAAGGAGCGATTGCTAATGGAGACTGGAACTAAACCTTGGACAATATACGCGATTCATCACTCGCATACCGATGTGGGATACACGGAGCGACAAGAGAAGATAAAACAATATCACGTCGATTTTATACGGCAGGCGCTTCATATTTTCCGCGAAATTCAGGCTGGACGTATCCCTGAATGGAATGGATTTAAATGGGTCTGCGAAACGTTTTGGCCAATTGAGGCGTTCCTCGAAAAGGCTGCAGAGCAGGAAAAGCTGGAGTTTGCTGAAGCGGTAAGACGCGGAGATATCGGACTTTCAGGCACTTATCTTAATATGAGTGAGCTTGTCGGCAAAGATCTGCTTGAAGCTATGATCGGCCGTGTTCGCACTTACGGAGAATCGATTGGAATGCCGGTGAAGTCTGCCATGACAGCAGATATTACGGGCTTTAGCTGGGGGTATGGCGAGGTGCTGCTCAATGCGGGTATTCAAAACTTGATCACCTGCATCCATACTCATCATTCGATGTATCCACTATGGAAGAAGCAGCAGCCTTTCTGGTGGGAGATGCCAAATGGCGAAAGGCTCCTGACATGGAACGGAGAACATTACGTCTTCGGCAACGATTTGGGATTAATTCCAGGTATCGGAGGCTCTTATACCATTAAGGATGAATTCGATACGTCCAAGGGCATCACGTTCGAGATTGCGGAAGCGCGTATTCCGAGGTATTTGGAACGGTTGCGTGCGGACGGGTATCCGTTCCCATTCGCACCTGTCATGATGTCTGGGCTGCCGACGGACAACAGCTCTCCGAATGCCCAGCTTATGGATTTCGTGAACCAGTGGAACAGCAAACATAGCGAAAAAATCAAAATCGTACCGTGTACGTTGGATGAATTTTTTGACGCGGTACGTGGTCATGCAGAACAGCATCCCGACGATATTCCTGTATTCCGGGGAGATTGGCCAGATTGGTGGACAGATGGCGTTGGTTCAACGCCGAAGCATGTGCAAGTATTCCGAGAGGCGCAGCGCGTCCATCGGAAAGTGAAGCAGCTTGATCCAAACGGAGAGATTGTGACGGCTGAGGCGATGAGAGCTATGGAATACGAGCTGACGTTGTTCGCCGAGCATACTTGGGGCTACCATTCCTCTGTGACAGAGCCTTGGAATCCCTTCGTGCAGGAGCTGGGTGTCCGCAAGGAGGCGTTTGCCGCCAATGCGAGCACGCTCGCACATCACGCATTGTATGATATTTTGGAACATAAAGGGGATGCGCTGCTCGCACCAGACCGGCCGATGCGGTTCAAGCTGCACAATCCTAATCCTTTTGCACAAGAAGACGTTGCCCATCTAATTATGGAAGGTTGGCACTACGACCTGATCAAGGACGGATTCGAAGCACGTGTCGAAGGAAGTGGAGAAGTATATCCTGCTCAGCTAAGAGTTGCGCCGAGGGGTGTCATCGTTAGCATACCAGTGACACTTCAACCCGGAGAAGAGAAAATATTGATGATTCATCCTGTCCAGAATGGTCAAGTAAAGACAGCATACACGACGGATTACGTAGGGTCTGACAGGATGATGGATATCGACGTATCGCATGTAGTGAAAACTTTCCACTTCACCTCGACTTATTTGGAAACGCCATTTGTCCGGATGGAATGGAAGAAGGGCGATGGGATTACATCTTGGATCGACAAGCGTACCGGGGCGGAAATGCTGCGCTCTGACCGCAATCACCATGCCTTCTCGCCGGTATATGACATAACACGTGCTTCCAGCGTTAAGGATATGTACGAAGTTAGACGCAAGATGGGCCGCAACCGTAAAGGAGCCGATGCGATTATCTCGACAGGGGTACTGACGAGTGCGGAAGTGATTGCGCAGGGTGATGTGTACGGTACAGTTCAGTTGACATTCGAGGTGGCTGGATGCTCGCATTATTCATTGCTCGTTACGGCATATACAGACAGACCTCGCGTGGATGTGGCCGTGCGTATGCATAAGGACAGCGTATGGGATCCGGAGAATCTGTATATTTCCTTGCCTTTCGGGGGACCCATTATGGACGGCGAGCAGGAGTTGTGGATGGATAAAATGGATTCACTAGCTCGCCCGCGCAAGGATCAATTGCCGGGAAGTCTAGCCGATTATTATTGTATCGGGGAAGGCGTCGCTTACGTGGGAAGTCAAGGTGGAGTGTCAATAGCGATGCCGGATACACCGCTTATTCAACTAGGTAAGCTTGAACACGGCTTCCGATTACTGAACGGGGACGAGAAGCTGAAGCAGGATCCAGGCCATCTCTATTCATGGGCAATGAACAATTATTGGGAAACTAACTTTACGGCAACGCTGGGCGGCTTCTATGAATTCCGATATTTTGTCGCATGGGGCGAAGCGCTCAATAAGCCGGAATCAGCAATGACCATTTGCCGCAGCATGAATGCTGGTATCTTGGCATGGAGATCGAAATGATGAAAGTGAAAACGTATTTAGATGCTTCAATATCGACGGAAAAGCGGGTTCATGATCTGCTGGGCCGCATGACGCTAGAGGAAAAAATCGGCCAGCTTATCCAACCCTTTGGCTGGCAGGCTTACGAGCGAACGGAAGACGGAATAGAGCTGACGGAAACATTCCGTGCCTATATCGAGAGGGGGAGCGTCGGCTCACTCTACGGCGTTTTGCGAGCTGATCCTTGGACAGGTGTAACGCTGGAGTCGGGATTATCGCCCCGCGAAGGGGCGGAAGTTATTAATCTGATTCAAAAATACGCGATTGAGCATACGAGGCTTGGTATTCCAATCTTGTTCGGGGAGGAATGCTCCCATGGGCATATGGCCATCGGTGCAACGGTATTCCCAGTGCCGCTTGCGATGGGCAGCAGCTGGAATACGCCGCTGTATCTAGAAGTATGCCGCGCGATTGCAGCAGAGACGAGGGTACAAGGGGGAACGGTCACATATTCCCCTGTCCTCGACGTCGTCCGCGATTCTAGATGGGGACGGACGGAAGAAACATTCGGCGAGGATCCGTATCTTATCGGAGAGATGGCGGTAGCGGCAGTCGAAGGCTTGCAAGGGGAGTCCATCGCTTCCGATGATACCGTTATCGCAACACTCAAGCATTTCGCCGGCTACGGCAGCTCCGAAGGAGGACGCAATGCGGCGCCCGCTCGAATCGGCGCGAGGGAGCTTCTCGAAAAGGATTTGTTGCCATTCGAGCGAGCGGTGCAGGCCGGTGCGCTGTCGATCATGACGGCATACAACGAAATTGATGGCGTGCCATGCACGTCAAATCATGAGCTGCTTACCCGAACTTTGAGAGAAAAGTGGGGATTCGACGGATTCGTCATTACCGATTGCGGAGCGATCAATATGCTTTGCGGCGGCCACCAAGTAGTAGAAAGTGAAGAGGATGCAGCATGCGCGGCGCTGCTTGCGGGCGTCGATATGGAAATGTCCGGTGACAGCTTCGGCAAGCATTTGCTGCATGCCGTACACAATCAAAAGGTCTCTATAGACGATATTGATCTTGCAGTGCGCCGCATCCTTCACCAGAAATTTGAGCTAGGCTTGTTCGAGAGACCATACGTGAGCCCAGACAGGGCCTCGGAGGTTATCGGCCAAGAAAGCCACATCAAGTTGGCGGGAAGGATGGCGCAAGAAAGCATAATCCTGCTCAAGAACCACAATCAGGTGCTGCCATTGTCAACAAACTTGAGCAAAATCGCGGTGATCGGACCTAACGCGAACAACATTTATAATCAATTGGGTGATTATACATCTCCGCAGGAGCGCTCCGGAATTGTGACGGTACTGGATGGCATTCAGCGAAAATGTGTTGGCCAAAGCGAGGTCATGTATGCGCCGGGCTGCCGCATTAAAGATCCGTCGAAGGAAGGATTCGAGCACGCACTCCAAATCGCGCAGGCTGCAGATGCGATCATAGCCGTAGTTGGCGGTTCCAGCGCAAGGGACTTCGGCGAAGGAACGATAGATTTGAAGACGGGTGCTGCGATTATTACCGATCAGTCAAGCTTAAGCGATATGGATTGCGGGGAAGGATTTGACAGAGCGGAACTGAGTTTATCAGGCGTTCAATTGGAATTGCTGAAAGAGCTTCACAAGACAGGCAAACCGCTTATCGTCGTCTATATCAACGGACGGCCGATCGTGGAACCGTGGATCGATGAACACCCCGATGCGATTCTAGAGGCTTGGTATCCCGGACAGGAAGGCGGGAATGCAATCGCGGACGTTCTATTCGGCGATTACAACCCGTCCGGCAGGCTCACAATATCGATTCCAAAGCACTCGGGACAGCTTCCGATTTATTACAATACGAAGCGGACCAAAGGCAAGCGGTATGTGGAGACAGACTTAGAACCTAGATATCCATTCGGTTATGGCCTTAGCTACACGTCTTTCCAGTATGACGGCATCAAGCTAAGCAAATCTAATATAAAGCCGGATGAGAGCTGCACAGTAAGCGTTGACGTCACGAATATCGGCGGAATGGCGGGACAGGAGGTCGTACAGCTTTATGTAACGGATGTTGTCAGTTCCGTAACGAGGCCAGCTTTGGAATTGAAGGGCTTTCTGAAAATTCAATTGGAGCCTGGCGAATCGACGACCGTCCAGTTTACGATCGCAAAGGAACAATTGCAATACGTAGGAAGGGACTATCGCCGCATCGTCGAACCGGGTCAGTTCCGTATCCAAGTAGGCGGTCACGCGGAGTCGCTCCTTAAGGCCGACTTGTATGTACTACCACCCGAATAAGTATGGAGAGAGGATGAAACAACACTATGAAAAACCATCGTTTGCCGCAAATTGATATCCCCGAGCTGAAGCTGCCACCTTCTATCGTAAAGGCGATGGAGGAAGCGGAGAAGCTGCTCGCTCATCGGCCGAAGCTTAACCGATTATTTCAGAACTGCTTCCCAAATACGCTGGAGACGACAACAAAGCTGCTGGAGGACGGGACTACCTTTGTCCTAACAGGAGACATCCCCGCTATGTGGTTGCGGGATTCCGTGGAGCAAGTGATGCATTATGTCCCGTTTGCCAAGGAAGACCCCGAGCTGCAGCGTATTCTGGAGGGAGTCATTAATCGCCATATGTTCTATATTAGCATTGATCCTTATGCTAACGCGTTTAACGAAACCGCCAATGACTGGCATTGGAACTCCGGAGACGAAACGGAAAGTTCGCCTTGGGTGTGGGAACGCAAATTCGAACTCGATTCCATGTGCTTCTCTTTCCGTCTAGCCTATCATTATTGGAAGGAAACGGGCCGGACGGGCATATTCAATGAGCAATTCAAAGCTTCTTTACTGGCGATGCTGGACGTCTGGCAGATCGAGCAGCAGCATGGTGAGCTCTCGACGTACAGGTTCCAGCGCCATAATGGAATCATGATCGATACGCTGCGGAGGCAAGGGCGCGGCATGCTGGTCAACGAGACTGGCATGATCTGGTCAGGATTCCGTCCAAGCGACGATGCTTGCGATTTCCATTTCAACATTCCGTCTAATATGTTCGCCGCTGTAACCCTTCGCGACATGGGCGAAATCGTCCGTTACGTATACCGAGATGAGAAGCTTGCGGCTCGCATGGCTGTAATGGAAGAAGAAATCCGGCATGCTATTGAATTGTACGGCATCGTGGAACATCTGAAGTACGGACGCATGTACGCATTCGAGACAGACGGCTTCGGCAATCACGTCCTGATGGATGACGCAGGTACGCCAAGTCTGATATCGGCACCTTATATCGGCTTCGCGGATGCAAACGATCCTATCTATTTGAACACGCGAGCTTTCATTTTGAGCGAAGATAATCCTTACTATTACAAAGGTGAGAGCCTTAGCGGTATTGGCAGCCCTCATACACCGCCGGACTTCGTGTGGCATCTCGCTTATTCTATGCAAGGTTTGACCGCTGTGGATCCGGATGAAATCAGGGAAATGATCGATATCATGGAGGCCACGGATGCTGACACCGGCTTTATGCATGAAGGCTTCCACAAGGATGATCCTACCAACTTCACGAGGGATTGGTTTGCTTGGTCAAACAGTCAGTTTGCCCATTTGGTGTGGAAGGCTTTGCAACAAGGCATTATTTAGAGCGATAGACTGTTCATTTAAACATACAGCCCTGTTTATCAAATATATGACGGCGATTATTGAAGGAGGTATGATCCATGTTTAATAAATATCCTATAAATCCAGTCAGGCAGCCATTCTCGAAACAGCCAATTTCAAAAGGTTACGAGGCCTTAACGGAGCTATTAAAAGCGAGTTTGGACGAGAAGACGGACACCCCCCCGCTTATTATCGTGGACGGCACGCACGGCGCTGACTTTCAGTCATTCATTCGGCATGCTGCTTCCGCGATCGAGAAGCAAGGTTGGAGCTTGAACGTTCAAAGTACGGCAGGTTACTTGAAATCCGGCGAAACGCTGCGTGAGGAATTCGACCGCAACATTACGGAAAATAGAGCGTTCGGTTACGTAACAGAAGGTGAAATCGAGGCTTATTTCGTATTGGACGCAAGAGAAACGCTCGCGAACCGATTGAAAGAACAAAATGGGAGAACGGCGTTTATCGTGTTCGGGCCAGGCGCTTATTGGCTTGCGGGAGAGCGGAGCAGCACTGTCTTATTTCTGGATGTTTCTAGGGAATATCAGCAAATCCAGCATAAAAAGCAACTGCTCAATTTCGGAATGTCATGGAACCGCGATTCCGTCGAAAAGTATAAAATTAGTTATTTCGTGGAATGGCCGATACTGGAAACGTACCGTAAACGTATTTTCCAGAACATCGATCTCTACTTGGACATGAACAAGCCGGAAGAGCCTGTATTTTTGACCATCTCTGACCTTGAAGCGATGATTCGGAGCGTGGCCCAAAGTCCGCTTCGCGTCAAGCCGTTTTTCGCTCCTGGTATTTGGGGAGGACAATATTTGAAAGACATGGCTGACCTTCCTAAGGAGTGGGTGAACTGTGCATGGAGCTTCGAGCCAATCGCACCAGAGAATTCTATTCTGATTGGATATGGAGGCGACGTGATCGAAGTACCGTTCCTGATCGTCATGGCCCTTGAATATAAAGCCATCATGGGTGAACGTCCGGTGTCTTTGTTCGGCGATTATTTTCCGGTAAGGTTCGATTACCTTGATACGATGAACGGGGACAAACTATCTTGCCAAGTGCATCCGAAGCAGGACTATGTGCGTGAACATTTCAACGAGTTTATGACACAGCAGGAATCGTATTACATTATGGAACAGAAAAAGGATGCCAAGGTTTACCTCGGGCTTACGGAGGGAACGGAGAGAGAGAATTTCCAAAACGCCGTCTTGCAGGCACAGGAGACAGGCGTACCGATGGAATTCACTGAATATGTCAACGAATTCGATTCGAACAAAGGAGATTTGTTCCTCATTCCTCCGGGAACCGTTCATGCTTCAGGCATCGATAATCTTGTGCTTGAAGTATCATCTACGACTTGGTGGTTTACGTTCAAGCTATACGATTATTTGCGTAAGGACCTAGATGGCAAACCGCGTCCCATCAACGCGGATCACGGCTTCCGTAATATCGATTATGACAAAACGACATCATGGGTTAAGCAAAACCTCATCCCTGAGCCACAGCTGCTGCAGAGCCAAGGAGGCAACGAAGAGTATTTGCTCGGTCAACGAGACGATCTACTGTTTTACGTAAGGCGGATCCATCTGCAGACGGAATGGCTAGACCAGACAGACGGCGAGTTTGTCATGTACAATCTCGTGGAGGGAGATAGTGTACGCATCGTATCCATTGCGGATGAATCAATATTCGTTGATTTGAACTACGCGGAATCTTATATTCTACCTTCCGTATTCGGTGCATACAAAATCGTAAACCTGACGGAAACGCCATGCAAACTGATTAAAGCGGGAGTATCTCCGGAATGGAACGTGAGCCTGATTGAACGCTGATCTCATATTTGCTTTGGATGTGGGTGGAACCTATGTCAAGGGATGCGTTGTAGAACGCGGGGAAGTAATGGAAGGCACGATCTCTCATTATGCTGCAAATGCCAAGGGTTCGGAAGAAGTCATCATTGGCGGATTGGCAGCTATCCTATTAGACTTGCTTGAGAAATATAAGCGGTTTCCGAATTCATTCTCACCCGAAGCCATCGGCATCGGCATGTCCTTTCCTGGACCGTTTGATTATGAAAACGGCGTGAGCTGGATTCGTGAGCTGGATAAATTCGAATCGCTATACGGTGTAAACGTGAAAGAGAAGCTCATGCAAGCATTGCGTGCAAACGGCTTTGGGGAGAATACAGATTTCTTGGACATCCGGTTCCAGAATGATGGCAGATTGTTTGGTTTGGGAACCGGCAAGCTCTATCCAAATGAACGAATACTGGCTATTACGCTTGGGACCGGCATTGGTTCAGCTTTTATTGATTGCAGAACTCTTGTCACCGAAGGTGATCACGTACCGAATGATGGCTATTTATATAACTTGCCTCATCAAGGCGTGGCTGCGGATGAATGCTTCTCGCGGAGAGGTATTCTTCATTTATTCCGGGATGCCGGCTGTCTGCATGATGGCATGGATGTGAAGGATCTTGCGGAGCTTGCCCGGAAGGGCGAGAATCGCATGAGCGAGCTGTTCAGGGCATTCGGGGATGATTTGGGACAATTTCTACTGCCATTCCTAATAGATTTTAAGGCTGACCGTCTCATGATTGGAGGCCAAATAGCCAAAAGCATGGATTTGTTCGAAGAAGGCCTTATTCGCAAGCTCTCGCCACTCGGAATTAAAGTCGAAGCCCTCGACAATGCACTGCACCATACCTTTATCGGCGCTTCCTGTATGTTCGACGCAGAATCACATGGAACCCCGTAATAGGACTCCTTACTAGTGGAGCCGTATATGGAGACCGTGATTGGAGAATGGAGCGGGAGCAATCGCTTATCGCTAAACCTTATTATAAATAATAAAACAATCTCGGTGGCTTTTATGTTAGCAACGACGATAGAATGAAATAGAGAGATACAAATGTATGTTATATTAAAAAGCGAAAGGTTTAGGATAGGACTCTCCACTCTAATCCAAACCTTATAGTGCTCATCAAAAGTATGGACCATCCTTCGGGATGGTTTTTTTTGAGAATGAATGGGATTTGTCAACACAAAGCTACATTATAATAGAAAAAAGCCAGGTTAGCGTGATGACTAAAACTATCTTTTAAGGAATAATCAGTTTATAAGGATCATTGATGGGGGTCAATATGAAAAAAATTGTACTTATTGGTTCTGGAGGTTCAGGCAAATCAACTTTGGCTAGCAAGCTGGGCAGAATATTATCGATTAAAGTTCATCATTTGGATTCAATTTTTTGGAAGCCGGGTTGGATTAGCACGCCTAAAAACGAGCAAAAAGTTGTTCAAGAGGAGCTCATAAGTCATGATAGTTGGATTATTGATGGTAATTATGGAGGCACTTTAGATATTAGGTTACAAGCGGCTGATACAATCATATTTGTTGATCTATCAAGATGGATCTGCATTGTTCGCGTGTTGAAGAGAAGGTTTCAGTACCGCAACAAGAAGAGAATGGATATGGCAGAAGGTTGCGAAGAAAGGGTTAGTTTGGAATTTTTGAAATGGGTCTGGGAATACCCAGACAAACAGAAGCCGAAGATAACAGAAAAACTGCGAAGGTTATCGAATGAAAAGAAAATAATCATTTTAAAGTCTCCGAAGGACGTGCGAGAATTTGTAGCAAAACTTGAATAAAACATTGATGAGCAGGCGCTGCGGTGGCCTGCTCATTTTATTAAGCTAATAGACAGTCATGCATAATTAGAATGGTATAATTAGTCTAGTAGATTCCAATATGTGGTATTATTATTTTGAAAGTGCTTTTATATACGATTATTGAATGGTGAATCCGTATTTGGTAACAATCGAGAGTTTATGTCAAATGGATAACTTTTTACTAGTTTCAAGGATAGGGGGAAAAACTAATGGCTTTTTTATTTGCTATATTGGCTTTTTTATTTATGTTGTTTTTCTTAAGTACATTCCGTGCTCTTATTAATAAAGAAAATAGTACTCAATTAACTATTATTACATCATTACTTTTTGGGGGGCTATTTTGGGTATGTCTTCTAATTTGGTCTTAATAGAGTTTTTGAACTAACGGGATTGAAGTTGATTCTACGTTTAAAGGAGAAATGAAACGTGACCAAACTAAATATGGATTTTTTATTGAAAGCGATTGAGCAGAAAGACAAGGAATTAAAGCAAGCAGAAAAGGATGCATTTTCCTTAGAAATCACTGATCCAAAATTCGAAGAGAAGTACAATAAACTTGAAAAAATAAGGCAGGAAGTAATGGATTTAAATTTACAGGTAAGCAATTTAAGTAGTTTAAGAATATAAAGATCAACGATTGCACAGACAACAAAAAGAGGAAAATAAAGCCTTGAATATTACACGAAAAGTCGGAATTCCTGCAATATATGTAAGTAAGGTGCGTAATCGTTACAGACTTGTAGGAGGTAGGTTTCCATGATTACGGACTTAAAACGTGATATAATCGCTATTACTCTAATCGTGTTCATTATTGGCGGAATCGCCTTTAAAACCTATATGCCCGATGCATTCTCAAGCAAGCCCGCACCGACTTTATCACTTGAAGAGGCAAGCGAGCGCCTAGAGCGAATTATTTCGAATGACGGAACGTATATAACCCGCTTCGATAGCCACGCCCTTGAACCTGTGGTATATGAGGCGTTAGCACACACGGTAAATGATTACGGGGCTTCGAATGATATGTTATTTGTAGCAGAATTAGTGGAGAAATATAATGACGATGGGATCGTGGAAAATTTACGCGAAGCGTTAGTGATAGTAAACGATATAAAAGAGAGAAATTTATAAATAAGACCCAGCCACCTTATGCTGGGTCTTCGTTTTATTAGAGTATAGGCCACGGAATCTCACGTGAGTATTCGAACCTAGAGGCGCAGTAAAACTATTTATTCCCTATCTACAGATGCATATAGGAATATAGTTAAAGAGAAAGATTATAACATGATTGACCACATGGAGGGCAACAACTCCATGTGGTTTTTTTGATTAAAGATATTTCAAACTTGACTCATCATGTTTTATTAGCAGTAAACGCAGCAATTATCACTTAGGATACTTTTCTGATAAGCCACAAGAGTCGAGAAAGTGCTATGAAATTGACGGAAAATGGATAGAGATAATTTTTCTAAGGCGATATGATAAGGGAGGACTTTATTTCAAGGGAGAAATGGCGATGAGTATGATTACGTTAAGGTTTTGGGCTGATCTACCGTAAGTTTCGGAGGCAGCACTTTTGTGGTGTGCCACATGAGCTGAATGTATAGAAGTTTGATTTGTAATGGCAGCAAGTTGGCTGAAATATAGATTTTCTGCCTAATCATCTAATGAAATGAAAATCATTCCAGAAAATACTAATAATCAGCGGGAAAAGAATTGTCTAGGACATATGGGACCATGGCTGGCCAAAGCTGAGTTTACCGAACTGGCTGAACACCTCGGTGGACAACAAACGCCGGTGTCTATCAAATTGCCTCCGATGACTTTGAATCCAACGGACGAGAGGGCAATCAAACTAATTGAAACAATGTTCAGCGATCTTTTGCCACATTTTATATCCGAATATGTCAATATTAATCTGGATGAGCCGTTTGGGCTTGGCAGCGGAACACCGTTTGAGCTGGATTACCAATATGACGAAATGCTGAAATGGATTGAGCAGCGAAAACTGGAGCTTGACGGGGTACAGCTTGAAATCGAGGATGCGGATACGGTCGTTGCTGAACTGGCAAATGCGATTCGTCTCATCGAGCAAGGTTCCGCTCTGCACCGGTTAATCTTCCAAATTGATCTGCCTGACATCGATTCAGAGAAATCGTGGATCAAGAAGCAGAAGGCAGAACTCCTTGTTATTATCAAGGAATTTGATCGACTGTGGCTGCTTCGCAACCGGAAAGGCGGACTTGCTGCAAGCAACAGCAAGCTGCATAAGCTGCTCGGTCAATACGACGAGCGGTTGCAAGAGCTGGAGGCGGGACTAGCGTAATAGTTATATCGATGCTGTTCAAAAAGTTGTAACGGCTATATTACGCCCCATTTGATAGGCCACTCCTATTAGAAGAAGACACTAACTTCACAAACCATGTGGAGTTGGTGTCTTCTTTGTTTGGAATACGGAGCTTCGTACAGAGCCTTCCCTTTATCATAGGAGACGCTTTTTTGTGAGTTTAGGACAATCTGAAACTTCCACGTAAAGTAAGTCTCAGGGTACTGACTTATTTCCTTAACTCCATACTCGTTATTATTTTACTCCGAACCGTTCACAGGTACCCAGCCAGTCAGCAGGGCTCCACCTTCCGAATGGTTTTCTGCAGCAAGCTCGCCTCCGTGACGCCTAATAATCTTTTGTGCAATCGTCAATCCTAACCCGCTGCCTCCGGTTAACCGATTCCTAGATATTTCACCACGATATAATGGTTCAAACACTCGCTGCAGCTCTTCCAAAGAGAAACCAGAGCCTGTATCCTGGATTGTAAATTTCATGTTTCTTCCATCTTGATCACATTGGACTACAATTTTTCCTCGGGGAGGGGTGTGCCTAACGGCATTATCCAAAAGATTATTTATGGCGCGTTCCAATAAATGCATGTCGCCGCTAATGATGCAATCGTCTGTTAAATGACTGGATATTGAGATGTGTTTTTGCAGAGCTAGAGGATTTAGACTATCAATCGACTTCCGAATGACTGACGTGAGATCAAAAGTGTTGTTGCTTAGTTTTTCCTCCAAATACTCCATCTTTGTAAATGTGAATAGGTCCTCAACCAGCCGATCCAACTGAGTTGATTTTTCCTTGCAAACAGCCAAATATTTTGCCGTTTTCTCAGGTGAATGAGCAATTCCTTGTTCCAGACCGTCCAAATAGCCTCGTAATGCAAACAACGGTGTTCGTAAATCATGTGCGACGGCTGCAATCACAAATCGACGTTCTTCCTCGAGCCTTACTTGCTTCTGATTAGATGTTTGAAGGCCATTCACCATTACTTCAAAACCATCACTTACTTCGGCGATTTCAGTGATTCGGGATATGGGTAATCGCACACCCCAATCTCCTGCAGCAATTTGTCTCACTGCAAGGCTCATCCTCTCTAGTGGCTTTAGAATGAACCTTCGCATTTCGATACCAATAATAAAGAATGCC
This sequence comes from Paenibacillus sp. 01T47, assembly GCF_056398245.1. Taxonomy (NCBI): domain Bacteria; kingdom Bacillati; phylum Bacillota; class Bacilli; order Caryophanales; family Paenibacillaceae; genus Paenibacillus; species Paenibacillus sp. 01T47. The sequence continues at coordinate 624,137 of NZ_JBFTPA010000002.1, read as the reverse complement.
AAAAATAATCCGACAATCATTGAAATGAATTGTACTGTATTTGTCTTCGGCACATAAAGGACGAACTTTCCAAGTAAATGACCGTCCTCTAAGAGAGTAAACCGCTCGGTGGTTGTCGAAAAAGCGCTGTGGGAGTTCATGTTGGACCGGAAAATTTCCTGATCTGACGATGATACTATAACCGCATTCATATTCGCTTTCCGTAATTGGGTTTGCAACTCTTTTTGCCAATTGGGTTCCGTCCATTTGTCGGTGTTCGATTCAATCAGGAGAGTCATTTCGGCTAAATGTTTTTTTAGAGTCTCGTTTTGTGAATCGCTTCTGTCCAAGCTGAGCGTGTTTGTTTCCAAGAAGTGAGCGGTAATATAAAAGATCCACGGCAGTGAAAGGAGAAGGAAGAAACAAAGTAAAGTAAACGTGCGAATGCGAATGGACCTCATTTTATCCTCCCTCGAAGCGATACCCAATTCCCCATACATTGATGAGGTACCGTGGATGGTTTGAATCGGGTTCAATTTTGTCACGAAGCCGGCTTAAATGAACCCGAATCGTATGCTTGTCGCCTACCCCTTCCCAAAACCTTTCAAGTAATTGTTCAAAGGAAAAAACATGCCTGGGATGTTCCATAAACAATCGCAGCAGCTCATATTCCTTAGGTGTGAGCACTACGTTTTGCCCTTCCACTAATACTTCTCTTGAGGACAAATTTATCTTGATGCGACCATAATCCAAAATTTTTTCATCCAAATGCTGCGGGGAAACGGAACGTCGCAATACAGCTTTTACCCTAGCAACAATCTCTCCTGGGGAAGCGCTTTTGACGATATAGTCATCGCCGCCGAGTGTCAGACCTCGAATCTTGTCCACATCATCGCTGCGGGCACTTAAGAAAAGGATTGGAACTTTGCTCTCCTTCCGAATACGACGGCATAACTCGAATCCGTCTTGCCCGGGCATCATGATGTCAAGAACGATGCAATGTACCGTGTTTTGTTGGAACAATGTCCATGCTTCAGTGGTGTCGTTAGCAGTTACCACTTGAAAATGATCATTTTCCAAAAAGTCACTCAATAGTTCAACGATACTTGGGTCATCGTCTACAACGAGTATCGTATTAAATAAGCTCATAAATATCCCACCTTCCAAACCAGTTTATCATTTTTTTTACCGAAACAATCGAATTCCAATGTTTTGTGATGGTTCGTTTATAGTTTTGTGATTATTTCACAACCATGATTGAGATATTGTGCTGTTATGATTTTATTACGATCGATTTTTATTGAGATGAGGAGGAAGTATTCATGTTAAATGTTCAAATTGTGCTTTTTGAAGGCTTTGACCTTCTGGATGCCATAGCACCTTACGAGGTTTTTTGTGCTGCCGCGATGCTTGCAGACAAGGCATTACACGTAGAATTTGTCACTGCCGAAGGGCCGAGGTCCGTGACTAGCGGTATCAATGGGTTGAAAATTGAAGCAAGCGGCAGTTTAAACACGGCAACGCAGGGGATCATTCTCGTTCCAGGAGCATCCGGTGAGGTAGAAGGAGATGGCCCCGACTCGATTCCGGTTATTCTAAGCCGTGCTAAGAACACGGCATTAACAGGTTTGATGGAACAGGCGCTCATGCAAAAGGACATCGTAGTCGCAACGGTATGCGGAGGTTCGCTGATACTTGCGATGGGAGGATTGCTGGAAGGCAGACCAGCCGTAACGAACCATCTCGGTATGGATTTACTTGGAGCAACTGGAGCTGTTCCCGTCCCAGCACGCGTCGTGGATGATGGCAACTTGGTTACCGGCGGCGGCGTAACCTCCGGTATTGATGTAGCTCTTTACTTGGTGGAACGTGAGCTTGGACCGCGTATCGCGCATGCGGTAGAACAATTATTCGAATACGAACGAAGAGGGACAGTTTGGAGAGAAACAGGGAGGACGCCTGGCAGCCATAAAACAATGGAAAGTGAGGAGCCGAACGTAGCAGCAGACACAGTTGAGATGAAGAATGAAGTTTTTGACAATCACATGATAGAGTCATCTATCTTCGAAGGGAATTGGGATACGACAATCGCTACGCCAGTCGGGAAAATGCAGGTCAAGCTCTCGATAACGACTAGAGGGGGTTTAATTCAAGGCATGGCAACTCAAGGGGACGAAACGGTAGAAATGATGAACCCTTTGCTTGAGAATAATAAGCTTACCTGGTCGCTGCGAATAACAAAACCTATGCGCTTAAATCTAAAATTCGAGGTGTCCGCCAAAGGAGACAGCCTGACTGGAACGGCTAAAGCAGGAATTTTACCGGCATCCAAATTAACTGGCAATCGAATTTCCTTTTCCGGAATGATGTAGAGGTACAAACGATATGAGCCGCGGAGGGAGTAGTATTGGAACAAGAAACGAAACGAAAATTATTATTTGGCATATTATCCTGTGTTAGCATTCTATTTATTCTTTACGCTTTGGCGAAAAATTATATGATCGATCCCGGTGCAGAGGGCTTTCTTAGCCAAAAAATCGGGATTAAGCGAACGCTTAATCTTCCAGTCTGGTTAAATGTGATGCATGTTCATGTTGCATTTGCCTGTTTAGCTATGGCGTCGGGGCTGCTCAACTTTTCTAGCTTTATTTTCGAGAAAAGCCGTAAGCTCCATCGCATAAACGGCTACGTATATATCGTGTCTGTTCTTATTGTGGTGCTGACTTCAGGATATTTGGCACCTTACTCCACCGGGGGGAAAACCAGCAGTATGGGGTTCAACATGCTAAATATAATATGGCCGATTATTACGATTACAGCGCTCGTACAAATTAGAAAGAAGCAAATGATCCGGCATCGGAACTGGATGATCCGAAGCTACGCGTTTTGTTTTACGAATATGTTGATTCATCTTGTCACTTTTCTTTTTGAACAGGTGTTTGGTTACGGTTACGCTGATAGCTATACCATAGGAATCTATATCACCCTTGGGTTGCTGCTGCTTATTCCAGAGGTCATTATCAGAACAATCAATAAATCCAAAGAGGATTTGAGAAATAAATAAAAAATAGATTGGGTTTAATCATACGTTTAAAAATGGAGTGTATCACCAATCCCGCTTGGGTTTTCACCTTGAAAAATATTAGAAATTAATGTTTCATCTAAGCGGAAATTAATTGCATGTTGTGAAAGCCCGTGTCTATGAACTTATGATCTCACAGTTAACGTTTCATTATGCGAATTCTGAAAAGCATTGTGGAAATCATATCAATTTCAAAGAAGAGAATGGTTTATAAAATTGTCCTCGTTCGATTATGTTAAATTAAGTTAACATTGCATGTTTGTTTGAAAGAAATTAGAAGAGATATGCAATTTATAATTATGGAAATGCCTCTGTTTAAGATAAATTGACTAACTAACTCATTGTTGATGGCTGCTGGTTATTATGGTTGTTTTCTTGTTAAAATAATGGGCAGTTTAGTGCAGCTTATTACGTTAATTTTGACACCATACCGAACTTAAGACTATTCTTATGAGTACCTAAGATTCGCTGTATTTGGCAAAAGGCAGGCATCAAATCACAACCAATATTAGTGAATATATAAAAATAGATAGAGGAGGTCCTTATGGTTGAAGTCTCATACAGCTGACCGTATTAAAATCCCGGCAGGTTTTTGGATAGGATTACGTCAATTAGGAATTGCTCCTCATGACGTAGCTCGTAAAGCAGGATTGCCGCTCACCATTGCTACTGAATCAGTAGTTACCACCGCTCAATATTTCGCTATCTGGCAGGCTTATTCCGATCTCATTGGCGACACAGCAAAAGGAATTATCAAGCTTGCGACCATCTATGAAACAGCGCAATATCCACCGACCGTCTTAGCTACTTACTACGCTCGTGACTATCGTGACGCTTTAAACCGAATGGCTAGGTACAAACAAATGTGCCCACCCGAAAGCCTGCGTATTACTGAGGAAGGAGAGGATTGTACAATCGAACTGGAATGGCTGCATACGGAGAAAGCAGGTCCGCCGCTGCTGGTGGGTATCACATTGGCATTTCTATTGGAGCTAGGGCGCCGGGGAACAGGTCAACCTTTGACAGCGCGTGTTGTCGAATTTTCACAATCGATGGGCGATGTACAAGCTCTTGAAGCTTATTTTGGCTGCCCAATCCGAATGGATGCAAAATGTAACCGTTTGACGCTGCATCGAAGCGATTTGGATCGTCCTTTTGTCACGTACAACGAAGAGTTGCTGGAGATTCTGACTCCTGTTTTAGACCGATCGCTCAATGAACAGCAAAGCAGCCGATCTATAACTGAAATGGTCAAATGGATTCTAAAACGCAGCCTTACAGGTGGGCGCCCCGATATTCAGGTTATCGCGAAGGAACTCGGTATGAGCGACCGTACCTTGCAACGCCGGCTTACCGATGAAAACACGAGTTTCAAGCATGTTTTAACACAAGCTAGACATGAGCAGGCACTAGAGTACTTGGCAGATTCCTCACTTGATATTAAGGAAATCGCTTTTTTGATTGGATATGAAGACCAAAATTCATTCTACCGCGCCTTCCGTCTTTGGGAAGGTGAGACTCCTACAAATTGGCGTACGGAATATTTGGGTACAAACCCATTAGCCGAAGGACGGCTAGAATTGCCGATTATATAGAATTCCCAACCATATAAATTTATAGAGAGCTAGTCTTTATTGCGTTTTTTTATTTGGCGTGTTAAACGAGTACATTGGCGCGATATGCTAGTTACTATCCCATTCAGACAAGGTAATATTATCACTATCCTCATTACAAGACTGTTTTAATCATGACTATTAATCAGCTTGTCGTGAATGAATAAGTAAATGAAAAGGGAGAAATTTAATATGGATATGGGATTAAAAAATAAAACAGCTTTAGTTACAGGATCAACGAAGGGTATAGGTAAAGCAATTGCAATTGAACTTGCTAAAGAAGGTGTCCATGTACTCATTAATGGTCGAAATTACGAAGAGGTGGAACGAATTGTAAATGAAATCAAATCAGATTTCCCGGCTACCTCACCTCAAAATGCTACAGCCGATATTGTGGATATTGCGCAAAGAGAAGCTTTATTCGAAAAATACCCCAATATTGATATATTAGTTAATAGTATGGGCATCTATGAAATGATGAAATATGAAGATGTTGACGATGAGATATGGGAAAAATACTTCCGCACGAACGTACTTACCGCAAATGGATTATCTAAATTTTATTTACCTAAAATGTTGAAAAATGATTATGGCCGCATTATCTTTATTGCGAGTGAAGAAGCAATTATGCCTTCAGGACAAATGCCTCAGTATTGTATGACAAAATCAATGCTATTATCATTGTCCAAAAGCTTATCCAAATTAACAGTTGGAACAGAAGTTACAGTGAATACGATCCTGCCAGGACCAACACTCTCTGAAAATGTGCATCAAATCATTGAGGGCATATACTCAAATGAAGATATGACTTTTTCAGAAAAAGAGAAAAATTTTATGACTACAAACCTGCCTCAATCTGAAATACAACGATTTATCAAGCCTATTGAAATAGGTAGACTAGCTGCATTTTTATGCAGTCCTTTTGCATCCGCATTTAAAGGCTCTCCAATCCGTATGGATGGGGGAATGGTACCGACTATTTTTTAATAGGTTTACGATTTGAATGATTGATTCTCATTTCATTTGGAATTGATGTAATAAAACGTTAGAATTATTTTGAAAAGATATGGTAAGTACTCTTTCTTCAGAAGGTTCATAGAATTGAGAGGAGAATGGGAAATGGATCTATCTATTAGTAAACGGCATGCCTCGCTACGAGAGGCTGAAAGCAAGGCGGAACAACTATTCAAGGCGATCGAAGATCAAGGAATTATTCGTCCTGATGTGACTGAAAAGCAAATAAATCGTGAAATCTATCAATTGGCATTCGAGATGTTTGGTATTAAGAAATACTGGCATAAACGAATCGTGCGAGCTGGAAAAAACACGTTGTTCCCATATAGAGAAAACCCGCCTGATCTGATTGTTTCCAAAGATGATATTATATTTCTGGATTTCGGTCCAATTTTTGAAGATTGGGAAGCTGATTTCGGAAGAACCTTCGTCCTAGGAGATGATCCAGCAAAATTAAAACTGAAAAATGATATTGTGGAGGCCTGGGATGAAGGGAAGGCCTATTTTCAGTCTCAATCTGCGATTACAGGTAGTGAACTTTATACCTATGTGAGTCATTTAGCTTTAAAATACGGATGGGAGTTTGGAGGTCCGCATGCGGGTCACCTTATTGGTGAATTCCCTCATGAAGTAATACAGGGAGAATCCGTTGAAAACTATATTCATCCTGATAATCATATTCCAATGAGAGATCCGGATTCGAATGGTAGGCCTCGCGATTGGATTTTGGAAATTCATTTTGTGGACAGGAAGCTGGAAATTGGCGGCTTTATAGAGCAATTATTAACCGTTGATTATCTGTAATTATGGAAAACATAGTTGAAACTACAGAGTAACTACAAATGGCTGCCGAGCTTATCGGCAGCCTTTGTTGGTAACTTGGTGATCTTTCTTTTCAAGGATTTGTTTAGAAATTAGCTGTAATCATACATCTTAAGATGTGTAGCTTCTTCCAAGGCCAAGCTGTGTAAGCAATTGCCTATAGGCAATTGAAGTGCGATCAGCTGGAATATGGGCTTCGGCCATCAAATCGAGGGGTAGATCTTCTGGTGTTTGGGATTCAACCATTTCTCGATCTTCCTGAAAAACTTGCAAATTAAATTTAATCGTATCTTCAATCGGAAGCTCTTTATCAAAATTCCGTGAGATTGGACAAAATAAACGAGTGTACCGTGCTGAGACTGGAGATGCGCAGTTCAAAATCATGAGCTTGCCGTCATTTGGGAAATGTACAGTTAGTGAGGCCGCGAAAGGTGCAAATACACGAAACGCGCGAAGCCACATGAATCCTTCAGGAGCGGGATTTTCCTGGCCTTTACCGTAATTGCTGACGGTGCTCCAATAGTCCGCCTGAAGCTGATTCCCGTCGCGCGTTACTTTGTATTGTGGAACTTCTGTGTTATTGCGGTCTCCGAACGTCTCCGTATGCACGTATGCAAAATGAGAAACATCTAAAAATCCTTCCATTTGGCGTCCTGCCGAACCGGCAATATCAAAGCTTGGAGGTAATATATTAATAAAATCCGGATCGTCCCACCCAGAGAACGGCGGAATTTGTTCGTCTACAGCGACTAAAGATGTCCAGATCAGCCCATACCTCTCAATAACCGGATACATGATTAATTTTAGTTTGGGTGATATTTTGGAGTCAGAATGGGCTGGAACGGCAGTGCACACCCCTTCGCAGTTATATCGAAACCCATGGTAAGGACATACGATTTCATCGTTTTCAATCCAACCTTTGCTCAGAGGTGCTCCACGGTGAAAGCAGAGATCACGAGCAATCACGACTTTGCCGTAGCTGCTGCGGTAACAAACGAGCTTTACATCAAGCAGCTTCACAGCAACTGGTTTATTTGTTACTTCTTCAGCAATGGCCACAGGATACCAGAACTGAGAAAGAACATTCCAATCATTTAGTGTAAATGTACAATCACGAGGGTATTGCAATGCGGATTCAACATGCGACTTTGGCTTATTCATACACAATCGCTCCTTTAGAATGAATGATTAGGCTGAACGCAATAAAACCCCAGGCTTAAGAGGCGCGTAGTGAAATAGATCTAATTTTTCTGAAATGAAAAAATTAGAGTATCTTCACTAACGGCCTCTTGTAGCCTGGGGCAATTTACGGTTGCCTGGTCGAGACGCTCACACCAATTTATGAGCTTATACAAGAGAAGTTCGTGTTAGATTACTTAACATGAACTATGTGTTTATTCTATTCCGGAAGAAGCTTTTTGTCAATTCTGTTATTTAAGGAGTTATTCTAAGCAGAGCCATTCCAGTTTATGTTCAGCCTAAAAAGGTCGCCAGCATATTTATTTCAATAGCTATCTTGCATTCCTAGTCCTTTAATAGCAATATATTATTAATTGGATTGAGAATAAGATTAAGCTGAAAGAAAGCACGATTTGTTTAAAAAAATGCTGTTAAACGGAGGAAAAACATAGTGAAAGCAGACCCTCTACAGCAATATTTTTTGATGAGTTTTAGATTCGATAAATCAACACCTAAAGAGTTTGGATTAAAAAGGAGTGCTGAAAACGGCTTCTATATTTGTCCAAAGGATAATTCTTTATGGGTTCAACGAGATCTATATGATTTCGGTTGGGGAAATGAGACGGGGTTTGTTAGATTGCCTGAATGCGACTTTGAACAGCTATGGCATTTAATGATGGATTCAGGCATTCAAGAAAATAGGTATGGTTCAGCAGCGGAAATATTAAGGCAATATGCTGACGAATTACTCTCAAAAAGTTATCCCATTATAAGTGATCCACTTTATAGTAATGACTATTCATTAAATGATTCACTAAAAATATTAGAATTAAATAGACCCTACAATAGAAGCAGTATACTTGGGAAATCACAAGAACAAATAAAGGAAGACTATAATAAATGGCTCTATATTAGTAAAATGATAAACCTGTAAAGCGGCGTCATGAAAGCTTTATTGCGAATTGCTTTTGGGAAATGAGTTTATTATGGACATGATACCACATTGTCTATGGGTTGATTATCCCGTCAACTCGCCATATGCTTATTTTACATTCATGTTAGGAGGGATCATTATGGAATTATTAATTATGTCATTTAATCTTCGTATCCATGTTGCGGAGGATGGGGAAAATGCTTGGCCTAACCGTGTCGAAGCGGCTGCAGAAGCGATTAAAGCGTCTGGAGCTGCCGTTGTATGCACGCAAGAAGGAAGCTTGCCCATGCTGGAGAGCTTGAATGCGCTGCTTCCCGAATATGAATGGATCGGGGAGGGCAGACTCGGCGGCGAAGAGGGTGAGTTTTGCGCGATTTTCTTCCAGATAGATAGGCTGAAGCCAGTCGAAAGCGGCACATTCGGATTGTCTGAACGGCCGGAGCAGCTTGGCTTTCAAAGCTGGAACACCGCTTGTCCGCGCATTTGCACTTGGGTGAGGCTGGGGCAAATCGACGGGCAGGAATATCTGATTCTGAATACACATCTGGATCACATAAGCGAGGAAGCAAGAATAAATGGAGCTATGCTCATCTTGGATAAGATGAATATTACCAGTGGAGCATCGGCGATTCTAACAGGTGATTTCAATTGTGAACCGGAAACCAAAACGATTCAAACTCTGATCCAAGCAGGGCTGCGTCATACATACACCAATCCTGATGTACATCCGGGCTGCACTTATCATGGTTTTGAGGGCGGCGAAGAAGGTGAGCCGATCGATTATATATTCGTTACGCCGAATATTCGGATCGTGTCAGCGAATGTCGACAAGGGCAAGTACGATGGCAAATACCCATCAGATCATTATCCAATTATTGCTACTCTGCAGGTATAGCATACGAACAATAAAAGAGTGGATGGTCAGGAAACTGCCAAAATCCATTCTTTTTTTATATCGCTCGCTAGGAAATCATCAGTTGAAATAGAAGACTGGCCCAATTTGATGGGTGGTGTTACATTTTCTGACAGACAAGTTATTTTAGGGTACTTATCAAACGCTTCGGTAAGCTTGAGAAAAATCTGTTGAGAAAAAGATGGAAATCTTGTAGTGTAAATAATACCATTTATCCAGCTACCCGATGATGAGTGGTTATTCAAAACTAATATCGATACCAGCGCATAGGAGGTGAAGTGGAACACGATGGATCTCCAATATGATCCGACTGTATGGCAAATTAGTTTATTTGAGATGACGCTAAGACTATTATTGGCTTTAGTGCTTGGCGGTTTGATTGGTCTAGAACGTGAGCTTGGCGGACATTCCGCGGGTTTCCGGACGCACATTTTGGTTTGTCTTGGTTCGGCTGTCATTGTATTGTTATCCATGTATGGATTTTCTGATTTCGCCGCAGAACCGAATGTTCGTTTAGATCCAGCTCGGTTGGCAGCGCAAGTAATCAGTGGCGTCGGTTTTCTCGGCGCGGGTACCATTATGCGAAATGGGTTTGGTGTTTCCGGATTGACTACGGCAGCCTCATTGTGGGTATCGGCAGCAATTGGACTTTCTGCTGGTGCAGGATTTTACTACGGCGCTGTCATAGCGACCTTCTTGGTGGTGGTGAGTTTGTTTTTATTGAACAAGGTTGAGAAACTTTTCTCCCGAACGAAAAAAGTACGCGAGTTGTTAATAAAAATGGATAAAACATCAGCTGGTCTTAATCTTGTTTTGATGCATTTGAATCAAAGCGGACTACAAATCAGCAAGCTCACGATAAACAACGACGAAGAGGAGGAGCAGCTAAGTGATCGGCATTTAACGATTCGCATTCAGTTGAAATTAAAGAAAATAAAAAACTATGAGGTATCTATCGCAGCGTTAGCTCATATGGATGGAGTACTAAGCTTGGAAACGGAAGGCGTCTCCGCTTAATTTGAAAGCGGAATCATTTTAATTTAGAAAGAGGAGGCATGGCATGCATAACACGATGGTAGCAGCCCATACGGGATGTGGTGTTTATCCGGATAACACAATGGCATCATTTGAAGAAGGCATTAAATTCGGCGCAGATATCGTAGAAGTCGATGTACGCATAACCCAAGATGGTATTGCTATCCTTCTGCATGATGATTCACCTTATCTTTACTCACACACCTTCGAACAGTTGAATAATCCGGATATACGGCCGCTGCTCGATCCGATTTATAAAGATCATGAAATTGCGACGTTGGAACAAGTGCTTCAGCTTTCGGCTTCGCTAGGAATCAAATTGAATTTGGATATAAAAACAGTAGAAGCTATTGATCCGACGGTAGGGCTTATTCACCAGTTTAAAGCGCAAAAACGGGTTTTCATTACAGGATGTTCCGATAACATTACGGTAAGATACCCGGATATTCAAGTCATGCTGAATACGCCGGACGATTTGACTTTGGAACAAATGGAGCGATATTGCGACTTCGCGGAGGCCGTATGCAGGGAAGCTAAGCAAGCTGGATACGCAGGGCTCAATATGAATGGCTTTACTTGTCTTCCGCCAATCGTAATTCGAGCGCACGCTTTAGGTTTGAAGGTATGGGTTTATACTGTGAACTTTCGGTCAGCAATGGAATGGTTTCTGAGGATGAAAGTTGACGCTATTACTACACGTTCACCGATGGATCTAATCGCACTTAAAAAAGAATGAAATTAACTGTAGCCAATTGAAAAAAAGTTTGGTATAATCCGTTCATGGTAAGCGCTTACTTTAAGAGGCGCACTTTATTTTAATCTTCATGGTATCGCTTCCAGAAAAAGCAGTTTCAGATGAAGACGCTCATAGTCAACATGGAAGAAGGTGAATTTTGTTGCAGCTCTTGATACCAATGAGTGAATGAATCTTAACGAAATATTTACCTATAGATAACAAATAATGGTTTAAGAAACAAGTTTTTGTTAATACAATTTGTCTAGGATGCAAAATTATTATTCGGATAAGAGGGTGATTGGTTAAAATTTATGTAATTGAAATTTTATATGGTATCGCTTCCAGACAGTAATCAGAAAGAAGGTGACTTTCAACTTATGAAGCAAATGACCGTACCAATGAAGCGAAAAAACAGTGGTATCGTTTTATGGAGAAAAATGTTGGCTCACAAATATTTATATTTCATGTTGTTGCCATGTGTTGTCTTCTTCATCATTTTCAACTATATTCCGATGGCTGGCTTGTTGTTAGCCTTCAAGGAATACAAGTTCAATGAGGGCATCTTAGGAAGCCCATGGGTTGGCCTGGATTATTTCAAGCAATTTTTTAATTCTTATCAAAGCGGAGAGTTGATTAAAAACACACTCATCATAAGTTGTATGAAATTGTTTCTATACTTGCCGTTTCCGATTATTCTTGCACTTATGTTTAATGAAGTTCGCTCAAAATGGTTCAAAAATGTTTCTCAGAGCTTGCTGTATTTGCCGCATTTCCTCTCGTGGGTTGTCGTCATCGGTTTAGTTCAACGTATACTCGCTCCTGATACTGGCTTGTTGAATCAGGTAATAACGAATATGGGCGGCGACGGAAGTACATTCTTTATGATGGATTCGGATTACTTCTACCAGATTATGTTCGGAAGCCATGTATGGAAGTCTATTGGTTGGGATTCGATCATCTATGTCGCAGCGATCTCAGGAATTAATCCCGAAATGTACGAAGCGGCTAAAATTGATGGGGCAAGCAAATTCCGAGAGGTTTGGAATATTACGCTGCCGTCCATCACACCGACAATTGTAATCCTCTTTATATTGTCTCTGGGCAGTATATTATCCGCCGGGTTCGACCAGATTTATTTGCTCAAAACACCGGGTAATGCACCGCTCTCTGATATTTTGGACACTTACATTATCCGAGTTGGCTTGCAAGGCGGTCAGTACGGATACGCGACAGCCGTGGGCATGCTGCAAGGATTAATTGGATTGATCTTGGTTGTATTCGCGAACCGAGTTTCCCGAAAGGTTTCTGAAACATCCTTATGGTAGCTTACTTCTGATAACGTTACCATAGTTGCTATGCGAAAAGGTTTGCATGACCATCCACTTGGTGGGAGACGTCTTCTGGCGTGTTTCATAAAATCATTTTAGAAAAGGGGAACAATCGCATGAGTAAGAAATGGGCAAAGTATTTCGCAATACCTTTGGTGACAGCGATGCTGATCGCCGGCTGCTCGAATGGCAACAAAAACAATAATGAAACACCTGCTCCTGGCGGCACAGATGGGGTTTCACCTACAACGGAAGGGAAACCGGCTACATGGATTGCTGATCGTAAAATCAAAGGTCTTGTATTCATGGGTACCGACGATTACACAGAAGATATGAACCCGGAAATTAAAGCGAAGATAAAGGAGCAAACGGGGATCGACTTTGAAATTGAAATCATGAAAGCCGAAAAATCCATCGATGGCTTGATTGCAGGCATCGCTGCAAACGACTTGCCGGATTTCGTTGCTTTCTACCTCAATAACAGTGGCAGACCGGAAATGCCCGTTGTCTTGAAAGCGGCGCGCGAAGGTATGTTCACTGATTTGACTCCGCTTATGAAAGATACGAAAGTGTACAGCAAATATTTGCAAGATGACTATTTGCCGCTTGATACGAAATACGGCGTTATGTTCCGTCCTGAGTTTAACGGCTCTTCTTACTTCGTTCATATGAATATCAATCGACAAGGCGGCTATCTATCTAACAAATATGTAGGCGGCGCTTATATCCGTAAAGATATTGCTGACTCACTAGGAATCGACCCGCGCACAATCAAGACGTCGGATGAAGTGTATGAGCTAGCTAAGAAAATTAAAGCCGGCAACTTCAAAGACAACAATGGTAGTCCAGTGATTCCAATCGGTCCATCCTTTTGGGGTGGTAAAGATGTTTCAGCCGCTTTCAAGGATCTGCAGTGGGGCGAAGACGACCAGCGAATCAAAAAATCGAAAGACGGTCAAATCCTTCATGAAGCAGAAACCGAATATCCGATGAAAAAAGTAGAGTATTTCCAAAAGCTGCTTAAAGAAAAGCTTATTCATCCCGAGTACTTTACGATTGACGAAAGCCGCGCAACAGAGGGCGCTTTGAATGGCTCATGGGCGATTATCGGTGATGCCCACAACTATCAAGAGTTCAACCAAGATATGCATTACCTACCGCTTGGACCAATTAACAACGTAGACGGGCCTTACCAAATGCAAGTTAGCTTTAAGTCCGGCTACAGCGCTTGGGCGATCCCAACTACAACGAAAAACCCGCAAGAGATTGTCAAATTTGCGGACTACTTAGCTAGTAAGGAAGGAAAACTTATTTGGAAATACGGTTTGGAGGGCCGCGATTATACGCTCGGCGCAGACGGTTTTCCACTTGTGAAACAAGAAGTGTTGGATCTGAAAGCAACAGATCCGAACGAAGCGAAAAAGCTCGGCTTCCAAGGCGTCGGCAACTCATGGGGCGATATTCTAGGCGGCACGGACACCGATAACTTGGCTGATTTCGGGGAAATGCAGTATGGCGACAAATTGAAAAAAGAAGACAATAACGGTGCTCTAAAACTAATCGAATATTGGAACTTTGAGGAAAAGTACAAAAATGCGAAGATCGTTGACAGCTACGTACCTACCGCGTTCCTCGGTGAATTCGACAGATCTTCAGAACTTAAAGCGGCTTTGGACGCTTACAATGAAACTTTGATCCGTGCTTATTACGGCAAGAGTCTTGATGAAGCTAAGAAAATGTTGGAAAGCAACTTGAAACAATTGAAATCAGCAGGATTGGACGATTATTTGAAGCTTCTCGCAGAAAAAGATGCCGATCCAAAAACGGACGTAAACCTGAACGATTAGAGACTAGGTTCAACATTTAGAAGCAGAAAATTAGTGGAAGAGGTAAGGCGATTTTATCCGCAGCTGGGTAAAAACGCCTTTCCTTCAACGGAGGAGGGAGAAAGTGGGAAACGAATTTTATAAGCTCAGCACGGGTGAAAGAATTTTCAGAGTCATTAACTACTTGCTTCTAATCGCGCTGTGTTTATCGATCATTCTACCTTTTTTTAATATTTTTGCACTTGCTTTTAATCCCGGTAAAGACGCGGAAAGAGGCGGCATTTACTTCTGGCCGAGGATTTGGTCCTTGGAAAACTTCCAAAAAGCGTTTGAAACGTCCAATATTACAACTGCTTTTGGGATTTCAGTCTTCCGAACGGTCGTAGGAACGATCTCAAGTGTTTTTCTGACTGCAGCAGCAGCTTATGCATTAAAGAGCAAAACGTTGCCTGGCGGAAAATACATTATGATGATCATTTTCTTCACCATGTTGTTTGGAGGGGGAATCATTCCCTATTACATGCTGCTTAAGTCCATTCATTTGACGAATAATATTTGGGTTTACGTCATTCCAAGCTTATATAGCGTGTGGAACATCATCATTATGCGAACATTTTTCCAACAAATTCATCCGAGTTTGGAAGAATCGGCACGAATTGATGGGTATAACGACTTTTCGATCTTCATGCGCGTCATTATGCCGCTCAGTCGGCCGGTTATAGCGGTTATTGGCTTGTTTAACGCCGTTGGCCATTGGAACGATTGGTTCACTGGTGCATTTTATATTCGAAAATCGTCTTTGCGCCCGCTGTCCACGCTTCTACAAGAAATGTTGATGAGTGCGGAAGCGATGCGGGATACGCTCAATCAGGCTGCTGGACTTAGATACGATTTGATCGAAAAAATGCAGGTTACAGGAAACTCGCTTAAAATGGCAACGATCATTATCGTCGTTACGCCGATTATTCTTATCTACCCATTTGTGCAGCGCTATTTTACCAAGGGTATTATGATCGGATCGATCAAAGAGTAAATCAGCCTAGGAGAGGATGGGGGAAAAATGAAAATAGTGAATCCATACGTAGAGTCGGGGACTTGGTTTAAAGGAAGCTTTCATAATCACACGACGAACAGCGATGGTTGGTTTTCGCTCGAAACGGTTTACAAAATGTACGGTGGATACGATTTTCTCGGTATTTCTGACCACGATAAAATTACGAAACACGAAGGCAAAAGAGAGATACCGAATGTTTTCGAAGCCATAGAAGTCAGCAGTCGGCAAACACATATGCTGCTCGTGAAACCGCCGCAAATGATTATGGAAAACTACAGCAATGCATTTACGATTGAGAACTATCAACGCTTTGTGGATCTAACAACGACGAACGATGGATTTGCAGTGCTCGTGCATCCGAATCGGTATTTCTCGAATTTTTGGGAACTAGAGGATATGTTTAAGATGGAACGTTATCTTGGGGTTGAAGTCTATAACGGGGACGGCAATCCAGAGTACGATATCGCGTTTGACAAGTGGGATGCTCTTTTATCCGCCGGTCGTAAAGTTTGGGGTTTCGGTAATGACGATTCGCACGTATATGGACAAGAAAAACGCGCTTGGAACGTGGTCAGAGCTAAGGCAAATACGAACGATGCTATCATTGATGCGATCAAAGAAGGCAACTTTTATGTATCAACGGGGTATGGGTTTGATGCGATCAGAGTAGAAGGCAACAAGGTTGTTGTTGATCTTCGCTCTAATGATTTGCTTGATAAAATGTACAAATACGTCACGTTTTTCGGCAAAGACGGACAGGTGCTTAAAGAAACAACAGGACGAATCAAGCAAGCTGAATATGAGTGTAATGGAGACGAAAAATACGTCCGGATAGCCGTTTATTTGGAAGGCGGGTATTCCGCTTTTTCTCAGCCATTATTTATTGAAGATTAATCAGGTTTTAGGTCGAGGAGGAGTTATGGTGGAGCACAACAAGTTAAGATTCCGATCAGACGGGACATTTACGATCATTCAATTTACCGATATGCATATCAAGAATGGAATTGAACCTGAAAAGGATGCTCAAACGTTAGCTGTTATTCAGCAGCTGATTGCGTCGCAGAAGCCCGATTTGATCGTCCTTACTGGCGATGTCATATCCAGCTATGATACAGAGGATCAAGAAGCAGCATTTCGCCGTGCGATTGCGGATGTTGTCCAGTCTGCCATTCCGTTCGCTGTCATTTATGGCAATCATGATTCAGAGACAGGTATTACTCGTCAGCGATTGAATGAAGTTTTAAAGGAATATAGTAATAACTTATCTGAGGATGGTCCTAAGGACATCCATGGAGTTGGGAATTATGCTCTAACTGTAGCGGGTTCTGCGAGTGAAGAAGATACCGCTGTTCTGTACTTTTTTGATTCGGGAGATTCAGCACCTGAGTCCGTTGGTGGATATGAATGGATACATCCAGATCAGGTTCATTGGTACTGCAGCGAATCGAAAAAGCTTGCTCAGAAGAATGGCAGCGCATTGCCTGGACTCGCTTTTTTCCATATTCCAATTCCGGAATATGAGCAAGTCTGGCAGGAAGGCAAAAGTATAGGCAATAAAGGCGAGGAGGTCTGCTGTCCGAAGTTGAACAGCGGTTTATTCACGGCAATGCTGGAGCAGGGTGATGTCATGGGGACTTTTGCCGGACATGATCATGATAATGATTACGTAGGAGAGCTTCATGGCATCCGATTGTGTTATGGACGTGCCACGGGCTTCAACACATACGGAGAGCTTGAGCGCGGAGCAAGAATCATTACGTTATTCGAAGGAAAACGGGAGTTCGATACACGGATAGAAATAGCGAAATTGAACTAAGTTGATAAGGATTAGTTCGCGGCTGAATGATATTAAAGAATAAATGATGAGAAAGTTTGTCGAAGTCGAAGTATATCTTATATAATTCTAATATATGAACGAAATATACTTCCACGAAGGGTGAATAATGTGCAACCAAAAATCAAAGATGTGGCCCGGGTAGCAGGAGTTTCGGTTACGACTGTGTCCAGAGTGCTAAATGGCGAGAGGTATGTGAAAGACGATCTCAAGGAAAAGGTGAATCAAGCCATCGATCAATTGGGATACGCTCCTAGCCATATCGCCCGAAGCTTGGTACGCAACAAAACGAATCTCATTGGGGTAATTGTGCCAGATCTTACCTCAAGCTTCTATTCGACAATTTTAAGCAGCATCGAAGAAGCGGCTAGCACTAATGATTATAACCTTTTGGTATGCAATATCATCGAGGATATAGATAAAGAATTAAAGTATATCAATGTGTTTCAGGAAATGCGGGTAGAAGGCATCATTATTATGCATGAGAAAATTAATGAGGAAATTCGTGCTTTGATTCATAAGATGAACATTCCCGTTATTTTTTCTAGTGTTAAACCGATGGACCAGGAGTTCGCTTCTGTAATTATTGATGACTACAAAGCTGCTTACGATGCGACAAAATATTTGATTGAGCTTGGCCATGAGGAAATCGGGTTTATCGGCGGCGACATGCGTGATATTACATCGGGACAAAACCGGTATAGCGGATATCGAAATGCATTGTCAGACCATTCCATTAAAATCATATATGAAAATATCCGGTTCGGTGATTATAAAGTGAAAAGCGGATACGAGCAAATGAAGGATATTCTTCGCAATAAACAAACGCCTACGGCTGTATTTGCCGTAAGTGATGATATGGCTGTTGGAGCGATGAACTGCATTTGGGATCATAACCTTCGAGTTCCAGAGGATATTTCCATTATGGGCTTTGACGGAAGTCAACTGACCGAACTTGCCCGTCCGAGGTTAACCTCAATGGAGCAGCCTATTCAAGACATGGGCAAAGTGACGATGGCAGCGCTGTTGAAACAGATTACGAATAAGGAAACGTCAACCGAGGATATTATCTTGGAGCATAAACTAGTTGTCCGTGAAAGCTGTATAAGAAGAGATTCATAAGGATTAGAGAGCATAGCACATCAGTGCATATCGGAAATAGATGGAGATGAGGCACCATTGAAAAATTACGATGTCATCGTGATTGGAGACGCGAATATTGATTTAGTTGTTGAGGGCTGCAACGAGCTGCCAGCACCCGGACAAGAGGTATTTGTTCAAAATATGACCATCCACGTCGGCGGAGGGGCAGCTTTGTTTAGTTTGGCGACAGCCAAGCTAGGTTTGAAGGTTGCCTTTAACGGGGTTCTAGGTGACGACGGATTTGGTCAGCTTATAAAAGATCAATTTTCTCGGTATGGAATCGATACCAGATATATTAAAAAGAGCAGCAGCAATACAGGAATATCCATTGCAATTAATCCGGAAAATGATCGTTCTTTTATTACGTATGCTGGTTCAAACGCCGAGCTAAGCTTGCAGCAGCTTGACATGAATAGTGTTTTATTAGGACGTCATGTTCATTTGACTTGTTATAAGGGAAGCCGCAATCATGCTGAATTTTTGGAAACCGTAAAAAAACTTAAAGCACTAGGCGTAACGACCTCTATTGATATGGGGTGGGATGACACTGGGGAATGGTATCCTGGCATTTTTGAATTAATGAAGCATATCGACGTTTTTTTCATGAACGAAACCGAAGCTATACACTATACCGGTTGTGCAACGGTAGAAGAAAGTCTTGAAGTTCTTTCTAAACACAGCAGCCATATCGTGCTCAAATTGGGTTCGAAAGGTGCAGTGACATCGGTAGGCGGGCAGCAGTCCTATCGTTCGAGCTTCTCCGTCCGAGTCGTCGACACGACTGGAGCGGGTGATTCTTTTAATGCCGGTTATATTTATGGATATTTGGCAGGGAAAAATCCAGAGGAATGCTTGATATATGGAAATGCTTGCGGTGCTATGTCTGTAAGCGAATATGGTGGAAATACAGGGACGACAAACATACAGCTGCTAGAGAAATTTATCGCAGATCGAATTGGTGAAACAAAAGAAACGCTGGAAACCACACTATGAATCTAATGATTCATAGTGATGGTTTATGTACGAGACTATAAGCGGGTTTTAGGAGAGTGGACATCATACAAGTCGAGAAACTGAACGCAAATCTCGTAAAGCTGAAAACTCGTGTGTCGGAAGGGCAATGGGGCAAACGCATTGTTGCGGAATTGGAATATGCTAATCGGGTTTCAAAGGTGTTGGGGGGTCGGTATGATGATCTGATCGTTCCCGTTGTTATTGATCTGCTGAATACATTAGATCAAGAAGGCATTATCGGGGAGCAAACGGTTCTCAGTGCAGAGCAGCGGTTGTCTGAAATGGCAGCAGCAGCGAAGTCGTACCATTTGATTTGTGCTGCTCATGCCCACTTGGATATGAATTTTCTTTGGGGCTGGGATGAGACGGTATCCGCGACTCTTAACACGTTCCGGACAATGCTGGATCTGCTGCAGGAGTATCCTGATTTCCGCTTTTCCCATTCACAAGCAGCTGCCTATCATATTGTTGAAACCTATGATCCTGAAATGCTAGAAGAAATCAAAGTTCGTGTGCAAGAAGGACGATGGGAAGTAACGGCATCAACATGGGTTGAAGCGGATAAGAACATGCCAAGCGGTGAAAGTATGACTCGGCAGTTCTTATATGCCAAAAACTATCTTACACATTTGTTCGGATTGCAGTTGGATGATTTGCAAATCGATTTTGAGCCGGACACTTTCGGTCATGCGCTTAATGTGCCGGAATCTTTGCATCACGCGGGCATCAAATATTATTACTATTGCCGCGGTCATAACAATGAGGGACATCACCTCTATCGCTGGATGGCGCCCTCAGGGAGATCGGTTATCGCATATAAAGAGCCGCATTGGTACGATTCCCGCATTGAGGGTGAAATGGTGCTTACGGTGCCGGAGTTTTGCCAGAAAACAGGCTTGAATACAATGATGAAAGTATATGGGGTAGGTGATCATGGCGGCGGTCCGACGCGGCGTGACATAGAGCGCATACTTGATATGAAGGAATGGCCGATTTTTCCGACCATTCGCTTCGGAAAGTATGCAGAATACTTCGCGTTAACAGAGCAAATAGCCGATCAACTCCCGATTGTGCAAAACGAGCTGAACTTTATTTTTACAGGGTGCTACAGCTCGGAAGCACGTTTGAAACAAGCGAACCGAGTTTCGGAAAACCTGTTGTATGAAGCGGAAGCATTGTCTAGTGTGTCCGCGTTGTGGACTTCATCCAAGTATTATGGCAAGCAATTAGAAGAAGCTTGGAGAAAAACTTTGTTTAATCAATTTCACGATATTTTGCCGGGAACAGGCATTCCAGAAACGCGTGATCATGCACTTGGAGCGTTCCAAGAAATATCCGCCATGGCTAATAGCAAACGAAGCGCTGCTATGCGTAGTCTTGCTGCGCGCATCGATACGTCACGTTTTCTTGTTGAGGGCGAGGACCTGAAAGAAAGCTTTTCCGAAGGAGCAGGCGCTGGAGTCGGTGTCAGCATTAAGCATCAGTTTCGAACGGGTGAAAGTGACCGCGGACGCGGGAAAACACGGATATTTAATGTGTTCAACAGTGCTACTACCGCACGTAAAGAATTAGCCGAGATTACGATTTGGGATTGGGATGGAAATATCCAAAGCATCGGTTTCGAAGACGACGAGGGAAATTCACTTGATTTTCAATTTGTGGATCGTGGATTTGCCGAGCATTGGGGGCACTTTTTCTTGCGTATATTACTGCCCGTAAATGTCCCAGCATTAGGATACAGCACCTATATCATGACGGAAAAAGCAGGGGATATGGCAGTCCTTACGGCAAATGATTTCTATCTCACGGGTCAAAACCTTCCACCTGTGGAACTGTATACGTTTGTGTTGGAGAACGAACTGTTAAAGGCAGTTCTTGATGTGCGAAAGCTTACGATTATCTCATTAATCAATAAAGAGAATGGTCAGCAGTTCATCGATAGCAGTCGACCCGCAGGCGTATTCCGATTCATCGAAGAGGATACTTTTCAAGGAGGTGGCAATGCATGGCTGGTAGGCCGATACCGCAAAATTGAAGAGCTCACTGAAGGCATCAAAATCGAAAGCAGTGAATTAGGCAGCAAGCTGCTGAGGCAATCCATTACGTTCAGCGTCCCGTTTCGAAGATCGAAATTGCAAGTTACGGTATCTCTGGATCAGGGCAGCAGCAGGCTCGATTACAATGTGGAATGTGATTGGCATGAATACGGCAATGAAAAGGAATTTACACCACAGTTACAGTTTTATGCGCCTTTTGGTTATGAAAGCGATTCCTATCGATACAATATGGCTTTCGGTACAATTGAACGTCCTTCACTCGACTTAGACGTACCTGCCAACAGTTGGGCTCTCGGGGTTCCTTCGAACCATGAGAAGGGTAGAGCAATTATGCTTCTATCGGATTGTAAATATGGATTCCGAGGTACGGATCGTGCACTTTCCGTCACACTGCTGCGGGGCTCATATGGCCCGGATGCTTATCCGAATACAGGGGTTCATCGCATTCGTTTAAGTATTTGTGTAGTTGATGCTTCTAAAAACCAGCAATTGATTGAACAATCCTCCCATTATCATCTTCCGCTCCAATACATCTCAGCGGCTGCGAGTAATGGAGATTGGCCAACAACACAAAGCTTCTTGCAATTAATTGAAGGAACGATTGCAATCTCTGCGATCAAGATGCCTGAGAGCGATCAAGCTGTTAATCGATGGATTATTCGCGTGTATGAAACCGAAGGAAACACATCCTCGGTAAAGCTGGAGTTATGCCGCAAGGTGATCAAAGCTTATTTTGTCGATACGTTAGAACGTCCTCTAGTTGAGGGGGAAGTATTCATTAATGAATCACAAATAGGTTTTGAGGTTATGGCTTTTGGCGTCGCGAGCCTATGTATTGAATTTGAACAATAGGAGGGTTGTCCGGTGAGTATCGATCAGCAAGCAGAAAAGACTACACAAACCTTAATTTATCCGGTTTATGAACAAAATGTAGAACGGATTCTGGATCTGCCGCGAGTCCGGCATCTGTTCGATGTGTCAGTATTGAGACCGCATATGGGCGCCAAAGATGCAATAACGTGGTTCTATGGTCGTCTAGGACAACCGGATGTTGTTATCGTAGGTATGGGTGACGCCTCGCTAATTCACCCTGTTCGGATTAGGGAAGCAGCCGGCAACACGGGAAGAGCAGCAGCCAAAGAGAAATGTGGTCGTGTGCATGTTTCTTTTCAAGCGCTGTGGGATGCCAATATAGCATCCGATCAAGAAGCAGAAGCTATCTCGGCATGGGTGGAAGGTTGGAAACTGGGTACGTATTCCTTCGATAAATATAAGACGAAGTCAGATAAGCTGGAAATCCCGATCCTTTCTTTCGATGGACAGACCGGTTTGCAGATCCAGGAGGCTATTCGCCAAGGGGAAATTCATGCTGAAGGTACGATCTGGGCGCGCGATCTTGCGAATGAACCAGCCAACTATTTGCGCCCGTTAGAACTTATGGACAAAGTGATGGAGCGTTTTGCCGGAACGGGTGTGGAGATTAATGTCTACACTGGCGAGGAGTTGGAGAGGCAAGGTTTTGCCGGCGTAATAGCGGTTGGTAAAGGAAGCGTATATGCGCCTGCTTTTATCGAACTTCGCTATTGTACGGATGAGTCAAAGCCGCTTACAGCTCTAATTGGCAAAGGAATTACGTTCGACACCGGAGGAATCAGCCTTAAAAAAGATTACGATATTAGCAGTATGAGGATGGATATGGCCGGTGCGGCAGGTGTGCTTGGGGCGCTGGATATCGTCGTTAAGTGCGGTGCGTCCGCCAACATAGCGGTGTTGGTGCCGACTGCAGAGAATGTTATATCAGGGAACAGCTTACTACCGAGTGATGTAATCCGATATGCGAATGGCCTAACCGTTCAAGTAGGCAATACCGATTCGGAAGGCCGACTCATACTGGCTGATGCGTTGATCCATGCTCATCGAATAGGGGCAGTGGAAGCGATCGATATGGCAACGTTAACTTACGCTGTCGTAGGCGCACTAGGAACGAAGATTGCAGGTATCCTCGGCGACGACGAGTTGGTGGGGTTGTGTAAAAATGCAGGTGAGCCGTTTGGCGAGAAAGTATGGCAGCTGCCATTGGTAGATGAATACGAATCGTATTTGGATAGCACATATGCCGATGTCTGCAACATTAGCAGCGGTGATGGGGGAGGTGCGATTTCAGCGGCACTGTTCTTATGCAAGTTTGTCCATCCATCATTGAAATGGGCACATATCGACATGAATGGTCCCAAAGATTCATCCTCCGCAAGTGGCCAGCAGGCTATCGGTGCGACCGGCTTCGGCGCGAGAATGTTGGCTTCGTTTGTGATGTCGAGATAAAAAGGAGGGTAATCCTCCTCTTTATTTATTTTTTTTTAAACGCAAACAAATACATATATAACATTAAACAACAAGTGGGTGAGCGTTGAATTTATTATTCTATCCAATTAATGTAGGAGGTTATTTATGTTGCTTATGAGAAATAAGAGATTGGTTAGCATGGTTTTGGTTATGAGTTTATGGATTAGCTGTATCAGTATCGGTTTTCCTCATGCTATTGCTTATGCTGATGATAGCAGTCAACCTACGACGATTTCCGGTTTAGTTGGTGAATGGAAATTTGATGAAGTGTCGAAGGATGGCATATCTCCGGACACGTTGAAGCGGAATAATGCTATCCTTACCGATGCTGCAATAGGAAGCGGCAAGGTAGGAAAAGCCTTATTGTTAAATGGTTATCTTAGTTACGCCACTATACCGAATCAGAATTTGATAAATACAGGCAGCGATTTCTCCATGAGCTTACTTGTCAATTTCAATTCACCCTATACAAACAGAGACGTTGTCATTGTTCAGCAGCAAGGCGAAGGCGCAGAAACGCTGCTATCACGCAGAGCAGATGGTAGATTACAATCCTCTCTAGGCGGAAATACGACAATCGGAGAAACCGTAATTGAGCCTAAAAAGTGGTACCATGTTGCTCTTAGCAGAGAGGGTAACCGGGTTAAGCTATATGTCAACGGTGCGTTCGAAACAGCTTCGGACGATACGTTATTAGTATCGAATTATGGTGATTTTCGGATTGGAGCTGACCGAGAGCCGGAAGTGACAAATGCGTGGCCGGGGCTCATCGACGAATTCAAGATTTATGACAAGGCTTTGACAGATGAGGAAATGAAACAGGTTCCGGGTTTTAATTGGCCTATTATTTCGTTAAACGGTCATTCGGAATTGAGTTTATCTTTGAACGATACCTATGTGGAGAGCGGAGCAGAAGCATCCGATTCAAAGGACGGAGATATTACGGCCGATATTCAAACGACTGGTCTTGTCGATACGAGTAAAGGCGGCATCTACAAAGTGAACTATACGGTATCTAACCAAGCAGGAGATTCGGTTACCAAAGTGAGGACTGTAACTGTTATTCCACCAAAAACGTTATCTCGCGCTAGTAGAGTTTTGATTGATAAAGGGCTGCAAATGCAGACGTGGATGACAACGGATCAATCAGGTCGGAAATACGCTAGTGCAGAGGAATGGAAAAACAGTCATTTTACTACAGCTACCTATTACGAATATCCGGGCTATAACCAAATGTTCCATAACCAGGTGCCAGAAGCACAATGGTCGTTTGTAAAAGGGGCATTCGGAGATGGCTTGGGAGGCGGTCCGAAAGAAAAAGATATGACGGGATTTCTGAGTGATGCGCAAAAAGCTAATGTAGATAAGCTGATTACGATATCATTTGGAGATGAAGAAAACTACAACAAAGAGATTTTAAAAACCTTTACGGATTGGTTCAAGCTAAGCCACAGACTTTATCCGGATGTCCTCGCTCACAGCAACCAACAATCGCGTCAATGGCAAAGGGACGATTATGAAACGTACATTCGTACGGCCGAACCTGACCTGCTCACTTTCGATGATTATTTATTCTCAACGAGAGGCTCGGACAACAATCTATTTACAACAATCGTCAATAACATTAATGACCAAAGAACGATTGCACTTAAGGGCTATGACGGAACCGGGCAAAGTCCGATCGCTTTCGGGCAATATTTGCTTGGCTTCAAGACAGGTGAGATTCCTGCAGATGTAGGTCCATATATTATAACTGAATCTCAAATATATGGCGTTCCGTTCGCTACATTGACGATGGGCGGCAAATGGCTCAGCATGTTCCGTTGGGAATATGACAGCAACACTTTCTTGTTTTTTGACAAGGATGGTAAACCTACAAAGCAATATGATCAATATGCCGAAATGGCAAGGCAAATAAACAACCTTGGACCGCATCTCGTACGGCTCAATAGCACAGATGTCTCTATTTTGCCGGGGCAACATAAGGATTCAAGCGGAAGAATCGTTAAAAACCTAACGCCTAGAGAAACACCAATATTTGATAAGAATACTCAGCTAAAGCATCCTTATTTAAGGAGCGTAGTTTCGAAAAACTCCAGCGTTCAAGGTGGACTTAATGGCGATGTAATGCTTGGTTTTTTTGAACCTCTGCCAGATACAGAGTCGTTTTTCAACTACACAGACATGGAATATTTTATGGTCATGAACGGACTGACCTCAGGGAACGGTAAAACGGTGGAGCAGCATGGAGAGGGTGCTGAGACGGAACAGATGATTACGGTGCAATTAAATCTAGCAAAATACAATAAGGATGCGATTAAGAAAGTAAGTAGACTTACAGGAGATCTGGAACCTGTTGAATTGACGCCAATTGGCGGAAACCTCTATCAACTAGAAGTCGTCCTTAACGGGGGAGTAGCGGATTTATTCCAATTGGATAAAACAAAAGTAAATCTTGACTACATTGCTGCGAATGCTTTAAGCCTTCCAGAGACACTTACAATGGATGCAGGAGAAACGGAAGCAATAGAAGCGGTTGTTTTACCAGCAGGAGCGACCGAGAAGAGTGTAGATTGGTACACATCGAATGAGCAGATCGCGACAGTAGACAGCAATGGAAAAGTAACTGCGATAGCTGGAGGGAAAGCAGTTATTACGGCAATTAGTGTAGATGGCAACAAAAAGGCATCCACTAGCATCACGGTTACTAGTGACGTTGTTCCTGTAACTGGCATTAAGGTTTCCCCCTCAACCGGAACGCTCTATACGAATGAAACGATGAAGTTGACTGCTGAGATCTTACCAAGCAATGCAACGAACAAAACATATGAATGGTTCAGCAGCAACGCTGATGCAGCTGCCGTGGATCAGAGCGGTAAGGTATTTGCGAAATTACCGGGCTCGGCTGAGATTTCGGCCAGAACATTAGACGGACGATTTGTCGCTAAAAGTATAATAACGGTGTTGGACGCAAACAGCGAAGCGTCATTGTCGGAGTTAGTGATTAGTGGAGGAAAAGAGAACATTGTCTTTAATAGCGAAATATACGATTATACAACAAGGGTTAATACAAAAGTAGATGCCATTACGATTCAGCCACAGCAGAAAAACAAAAAAGGCACGATGACAGTTAACGATATTCCTGTCATCAGCGGCCAGAAGATTACAGCGAAGCTGCCGATGGGCAATAGTAAGATCGTATTCGTTACCAAAGCAGCGGATGGCTTGACAACAAAAACTTATACGCTAACGGTAAAACGAAACAAAAATGTAGCGCTTGAAGCTACGGTTGTAAGTGCGACATATTTGAATAAAGATGGAGAGCCAGCTAACTTAATTAGAAACGATTACGATAACTCAAGTGAGCATTCGCCGCTCAAGTTTGCTGACGGGGATGAGGAGACGTATTTCCAAAGTGCTTCTATTACAAACCTGAATCCAAAAGGTGAGTTTAATCCTGCGCATCGGATTATGCTCCAATGGGACGACGATAATCTTCAAGATTTTAATAAACTAGTTCTTGTCGTCAATAATGCACAGCAGCAAGGCATAACCGTCATCGATACTGAAACTTCTGTAAATGGCACCACATGGCAGGAGCTTAATGCTAAAGCCTATAAACCGACATGGCAGACAGACAGTCCAGACATTTACGAGAGTGTAACCATCGATCTCCCCAATTATAAGGAATATTACGGTGATGGTTATAAGGGGTTGAAAGGCATTTATTTGCTGCTATGGGCAGCGAATTTAAATACCGATCATAAATATGCGATCAGCGAATTTGAGCTTTACAATGAGCAGGATTCAGCAGAGCCTGTTGAACTGACTTTAGGCGAAATACCTGGCACTGATCCTGAGAATTCCGTAATTGCTGATTGGGTATTTTCCCAAGCAAATGTGCAGCCCGGAACATCTATCGAAGCAGGCAATTTGGTTATAAAAGATAGGAGCGGCATGGGCAATGATCTTAAAATGGCCGTTGCTGGAACCCCGGTAGGCAATAGGCTGTCATTTACTGAAGACGGTGCTCTTGATTTTGCAAATGAGAAAATAAATGGCCAATATTTGACTACAGTAGAAGGCGCCCCAATCAATACGAAAACTTTCGATAAAGGTTTTACGATTGAAGCAGAATTTAAGCTTGGCACCAATATTAATGACTGGATGGGGATATTGACTCGCCAAGGGAATAACACATTTGATCCAGGGGAACAGGAGCCGCTATCAACGCTATCCATTTCAAGCATTCGCGAAGTTCAATGGGCGAGTACGCATGGGAACTCGAGCTCGAACGAACTCCAATCGAACTGGTCGAACTCACTTTCAGCTGTTAAAGCATGGGCTCAGTCAGATGACTACACACACGTTGCAATTGTGAATGATGGCTCAAAGACTCGATTATTCTTAAATGGTGTAGAATCCATTCGCAATCCTGAAACGGACGAAATCATAAATGGAATCGCAGCCGAAGCGGGCATGGGGTGGAATGTTGGAGCTTATGAGTGGGATAGAGCGCCAAGCAGTCTCTTTTTAGGGAAAATCAAACATATCCGAGTATCCAGTAAAGCATTGGAGAAGGACCAATTCATTAAAACGGAGTTCAATTATAAGGTAGATTACGGGACTAACAATGATCTTCCGATGTTTGCACAAGATACGTATACGTTTGCGGTTATTCCAGATCCTCAGTATGTGGTGCAATCCAAACCGGAAATTCTTGAAAAGCAGCTGCAGTTTATTGCAGACAATTATGTTAGCAAGAATATCGCGATGACAGTAAATGTTGGCGACACGACGCAAAGCAGTGCAGCTAAGGAATGGGCTTCTGCCGATAAGGCCTATAAAATTTTAGATCAAGCCAACGTGCCTTATATTGTTACTCGCGGTAACCACGATTTGAATGGCTCTGGCTATCTGGACACCATGGGTCCCAATAGATTTGCTGGTACGGAACATTTCAAGGGCGCTTCGCCTTCGGGATTAAGCACCTACTCGATCATTACAGCCGGCAGCTACAAGTATATGTTCCTTGCGGTAGACTCAGTGGGGAACAATTCGAGTAATACGAAAGAAAGAGACTGGGCAAAAACGGTGCTTAATGAGAACCAGAAAATGCCAACCGTCATCTTCTCGCATAATATTATGACGATCGATGGCAACGGCCAAGTAAGCGAAGGCGGTCAGGGCAGCTTATTTTGGCGAGACTTTGTCGAGAATTATGATCAAGTATTCATGATGGTAGGCGGACATATTAGCGGTGCTGGTCTGAATGTGAAGAAGAAGGCTAATGGAAATGAAGTCTTGCAGGTGTTAACTGATTATCAATCGGATATCGCTGGCGGCAACGGTTGGACATCTTTTTTTGAATTTGATGAAAAGTCAAAGGAGATTCGTGTGAAGACGTTCTCGCCATATGTTGATAGCATTCCGGTAGGGGAGCGTTCATATCTGGACACGAAATTTCTGATTGGTCCCGGAGATATGTACAACATTCCATTTGATTTCAGCACCAGATTTCGTTTTGCAAAAAATGATGTCGTTGATGTCGTCACTCCCGACGTGACAAACGACAAAGGTTCAATTAATTTAGTGCCTAAAGTTGATGCTAGAACGGGAGAAGCAAGGGCCGTGGTTGAAGAGCGAGACTGGAACAAAGCGCTTAGCACATCTTCAGCTGATGACGATGGCGTGAAAACGGTTAAAGTCGAGGTGCAGAAAGCGGATAAAGCAAAAACATATGTCGTTGAGCTTCCGAAAGCAGCACTTCATTCTGATCTAGCGACGCATTTGATCGAGATAAAGACTGCAATTGGAACAATAACGGTACCTGCCAATATGCTAAACGGACAGGATTTGTCCAGAGCGAAGTCGGTTGCGCTAGTTATTGCGAGCGTAGAAAAAACATCGCTTGATCCAGCTTTACAGGAACAGGTTGGCGATAGGCCAATTATTGAGGTTGATGTGTATATCGATGGAGCTAAGGTTGCTTGGAACAATCCACAGGCTCGAGTGAAAATTTCAGTTCCGTATACACCATCAGATGTAGAGTTAGCCGATTCGGAGCATATTGTAGCAGGGTACATTAATAACATTGGTAAAGCGATCACAGTACCAAACAGCAAATATGAGCCAATTACAAAAACGGTTACATTTACGACGAGTCATTTCAGCAAATATGCGATCATGTTTGTTCATAAAACATTCGATGATCTCGAGAAAGTGAAATGGGCTAAAAAACAAATCGATGTGCTGGCATCCAAAGGGATTATTAATGGCACGTCTGCAACAAAATACAATCCTTCAGCCACTATAACAAGGGCGGATTTTATCGTTCTGCTTGTTAAGGCGCTTGAATTAACTGCTCCAATCGATACGAATTTCGATGACGTCAGTTTATCTTCTTATTATTATAATGAAGTGATGATCGCCAAAAAGCTTGGCATCACTAATGGCAGCGGAGACAATAAATTTAATCCGCTTCAACCGATCACGAGGCAGGACGCGTTCGTTCTACTCCATAAATCGATGAAGGCTGCCGGTATGAAGCTGAACGAAGTCACGTCAGCTGGGCTGGATCGTTTTAACGACAAAGCAAAAGTTGCGAGCTATGCGATGGAAAGCTTGACGGCGTTGATTGAAAATGGAATTGTCAAAGGAAATGGGAATTACATTCTTCCGCTGGCTCCACTATCAAGAGCAGAATCAGCTGTAATCTTGTATAACATGATCAATAAATAATGAATGGGGGAGTGCCGCTCTAGCTCAACAGGGCGGCTATTCCTTTTTTGCAATGACTGAATATGCACGATACTTAATGTTAAATGAAAGGGTTTTCAATATTTTTGGTTTAGTTGAGGAAAGTAATTTTTAGAGGCTATTGTAAAACGGGGTAGAATCTATTATACTGACTTCAATTACCGTATGGTAGCGATACCAGAAAACATGATTGTCCATTTATGGTATCGCTACCATACAGATTATTGAACAAAATAGATGAGCTATTAAAGACGTTTTGTTGGAGACATTATTGAACTTCGATTGATGTCTCTATTGAAAGAGGAAGAACAGAATAACTGCAGCATGAAAGGAGTGTTCATATGGAAATGATGGAGATGCAAGGTGTGAACAAGCCGATGTCCCGATTGATTATGGGAACGGGAGACCTGAGAGTATTGGACGATGCAAAACGGTTGATGCTTGATGCTTACATTGAAGCAGGCGGCAATATGTTTGATACTGCCCATCAGTACAGAGGGAAAGAGAAGATTTTGGGACAATGGCTGGCGGAGAAGAAGATTAGGGAAAAAGTAGTCATTATGAACAAAGGCGCTCACCACGATGATGGGAGTCCAGGCCCACGGGTGAATCCACAAGCCATCCGAAAGGATCTGGACGAAAGCTTGGAGAGGCTGGGAACAGATTATATCGATCTATATGCGCTTCATAGAGATGATCCGACCGTCGAGGTTGGGCCGATCATGGAAGAGCTGAATGAGCAGCTTGAGAAGAAGAAGATTCGCGCGATTGGCGCATCGAATTGGTCGCATCAGCGCATACAGGAAGCGAATGAATACGCGTCGGCGCATCAATTAGTAGGTTTTACGTTTAGCAGTACGAATTTGAGTCTTGCCAAAGCGAAAGAGCCGAGGTGGGAGGGCTGTGTGTCTGCTGATGAGGAAACCTGCAATTGGCATGAGCGTAACCAACTGCCGCTATTGTCATGGTCTTCGCAGGCAGGCGGATTTTTCTCAGGCCATTTTACGCCAGACAATCTCTCTGATACGGAAATGGTGAGAGTGTATTATAACGACAACAACTGGGAGAGATACCGACGTGCAGTGAAGCTAGCGGAGCTGAAACAGGTAACACCGATTCAAATCTCATTATCTTATGTTCTTCATCAACCTTTCCCAACATGCGCGATCATCGGACCTCGAAATCTTGATGAGCTTCATGATTCGGTTATGGCTATGAATCTACCATTAACTGCTGGGGAAGTCGAATGGCTGGATTTGAAAAAGGAGGAAATTGCGGAATGATCAAACACCAATTGGCGGCTCAGCTCTACACTTTAAGAAACGAAGTAAAGAAGGATTTTCTAGCGGTGCTGAAGCAATTGAGTGAAATGGGATGGGCGGCCGTTCAAATCGACGGGCTGCACGGATATGAAGCACGAGAAATTGCTGCGGTGATGAAGGAACTCGGATTACGTACCGCTGGCATGCATGTAGGGCTCGAACGAATGAAGTTTGATTTAGATGCTGTGCTGGAAGAGGCTCGATTATTCGATACGAAAGACTTTATCTGTCACTCCCTGCCGGATGGGCTGCAAAATCCAGAAGGGTATGCAAGCGTAAAGAAAGACTTGCTTGAAGTGGCTGCTAAAGTTAAGGGCACGAAATATCGCGTTGGCTATCATAATCATGATTTTGAATTTCATACATCCATAGATGGTAAATTTGCACTGGAGTACTTGCTTGATGATCCGGCCATTTACGCTGAGATTGATACGTACTGGGTTCGCAAAGCTGGCCAAGATCCTTTGTCTTTCATCCAGAACTATGCGAATCGTATGCCGATTCTTCATTTGAAGGATATGACTGCAGACAGCAGACAAACTTTTGCTGAAATCGGATCAGGAGTTATTGATTTTTCTCCAATCCTGCAATGGGGATTGCGAAGCGGCGTTGAGTGGTTTGCGGTAGAGCAGGATTACTGCACAGGAAGTCCGTTGGACAGTCTGGCTGCTAGCCTGGAATACTTATTGAAATTGGAAAAAACGCTCGTTTAACCTTGAAGCCCGCATCTGAATAACCGGAACAGCGGGCTTTTCCTTATCCAATCTATAATGAATCGAGGTTTTGCTGATGAAAACGATTCGCTTGACTATGGCGCAGGCTTTGCTGCGATTTCTGGATCAACAGTATTTGTCTGTAGACGGAGAAGAGATAAAGTTCGTTCGTGGTGTTATGGGCATCTTCGGACATGGTAACGTCACAGGCATCGGTGAAGCTCTTGAGCGAGAAACTACCGATTTATTGTTCGTGCAGGGCAAGAACGAACAAGGTATGGTTCACGCGGCTACAGCTTACGCTAAACAGAACAACCGCCGTCAGATCTTTGCTTGTACGACTTCAATCGGCCCAGGAGCACTTAATATGATGACTGGCGCCGCAACCGCAACGGTTAACCGCATACCTGTGCTGCTTTTGCCAGGCGATAACTTTGCTTCCCGTCAGCCTGACCCCGTACTGCAGCAATTGGAGGTTCCGAGTGACTACTCCATATCTGCAAACGATCCGTTCAAGGCAGTCAGCAAGTTTTGGGATCGCATCGTCCGCCCGGAACAGCTGATGTCGTCGCTTCTACAGGCGATGCGTGTGCTGACTGATCCAGTTGACACCGGAGCGGTTACGTTAGCGCTGCCGCAGGACGTTCAAACAGAAGCTTATGATTATCCAGTACGCTTCTTTGAGAAGCGTATCCATTTCCTACAGCGCCGTCCAGCGGAACAAGATGCAATTTTACGTGCCGCAGATTTGATCATGCGCAAGAAGAAACCTTTGATCATCGCAGGGGGAGGCGTTCACTATGCGGATGCGACGAAAGAACTTCTCGCATTTGCAGAAGCATTCGGCATTCCGATAGCTGAGACGCAGTCGGGCAAAAGCGCGGTGCCGTGGAATCATCCGCTTGGCCTGGGCGGAGTTGGTACAACCGGCACACTGGCGGCGAATCGGGTAGCTGCCGAAGCAGACTTGATCATCGGAATCGGTACACGATTTTCTGATTTCACGACGGCATCCAAATCCGCTTTTCGCAGCTCCGATGCTGCATTTCTGAACTTGAATGTTAGTTCATTTGATGCGGTTAAGATGGAAGCGGATTCGATCACAGCAGACGCAAAGTTGGCGATTGTCGCACTGCAGATGGAATTAACGAATCGCAGATTCAGATCCAGCTATGCTGACGGTTATATACAAGAGTTGAAAGCGGAGTGGGACAGTGAAGTTGATCGTCTCTACGCCTTGGAGAGCGCCAATGGGTTAACCCAGACAAGAGCACTCGGTATCATTAATGGATTCATCGAATCGAAGGATGTTGTCGTTGGCGCCGCTGGAAGCCTTCCGGGCGATCTGCACCGTGTATGGCGTGTAACTGAACCGAACACTTATCACTTGGAATATGGTTTTTCCTGCATGGGGTATGAGATAAGCGGTGCTTTTGGCGTCGCGCTAGCGGAACCGGATCGTGAAGTGTATGCGTTAGTTGGTGATGGGAGCTACCTCATGCTGCACTCTGAGCTGATTACGGCAATACAAGAGGGCGTGAAGCTGACCATTATGCTATTCGATAACAACGGGTTTCAATGCATTCATAACTTGCAGCGCGGTCACGGCAGCGACGGCTTTGGCAATGAATTCCGATTCCGATCCAAAGAGACGGGAAGGTTAGATGGACCGTTTATGCCGATTGATTTCTCATTACTTGCCCGCGGCTTAGGTGCTGCCTCATATAAAGCTACCTCAGTGAAGGAACTGGAGCAAGCGCTGCACGACGCGAAAGCGGAACAAGGACCTGTGCTGGTGGAAATTAAGGTGCTTCCGGGAACGAATACGGATGGTTATGACTCATGGTGGAATGTCGGCGTACCTGAGGTGTCTGTGAGCGACAAAGTGAGGAAGGCGCATGAGCAGATGAAGCAAAACATCAGTGCGGCGCGCCCTTATTAATTGGAAAGAAGGGATATGATGGATACGATTACTTTTGCGGACGATAAGGATTTGGATTTTGTAGCAATCGGCCGCCTATGTATTGATTTGAATGCCAATGAAATCAATCGTCCTATGGAAGAAACGATGACTTTCACCAAATATGTGGGCGGGTCACCCGCCAACATCTGCATCGGTATGTCGCGATTAGGCATGAAAACAGCGTTTATCGGCAAGGTTGCTGATGATCAGATGGGCCGATTCATTGATCAATACCTGCGTAATAACGGCATAGATACTTCAGGTGTCACAACGGATCGGACCGGAGCGGTTACCGGACTTGCTTTTACAGAAATCAAAAGCCCAGAGGATTGCAGCATACTGATGTACCGCAGCAATGTGGCAGATTTGTTACTTGCGCCTGAAGAAGTTGACGAATCGTTGATCAAGCGAAGCAAAGTGCTGCTCGTATCCGGTACGGCGCTGGCACAGAGTCCATCCCGCGAGGCGGTGCTTCTTGCAGTTCGTTACGCACGTAAACACGGTACGAAGGTGATATTCGATATCGATTATCGGCCATATTCGTGGGCATCTCCCGAGGAAACAGCCATTTATTATCATTTGGCAGCGGAGAAAAGCGATATCATTATTGGCACGCGCGAGGAATTCGATATGCTGGAGCGGTTCGACGGTAACACCGAACGCAGCGACGAAGTAACTGCCGCGCAATGGTTCGGTTACCACGCAGAAATCGTCGTCATCAAGCATGGCAAAGAAGGATCGATTGCTTATAGCAAAAACGGCAGCTCACAGCGGGGTTCTATTTTCCCAGCTAAGGTTATCAAGACATTCGGAGCCGGCGACTCGTATGCAGCTGGTTTCATTTATGGACTTATGCAAGGATGGGATATCAGCCGCAGTATGACATTCGGCAGCGCGTCAGCTTCCATTGTTATTTCCAGTCATAGCTGCTCGGACGCCATGCCGACAGTGGGGCAGATTGAACAATATATGCTTTCTTCCAAACAAGCGTAATTGGAGAGGAGAACGACAATGATGACCCAAATGCAAGCAATTATACCTTTATCGAATTTTATTGGAGGCGAATGGATCGCCTCAACTTCAGGCAAGACGGAACCCGTATTCAATCCAGCAACCGAAGAAATTTTGGCTTACGTTCCGCTGTCGTCTAAGGATGAAGTTGATCAAGCTGTCCGAAATGCGAAAGAAGCGTTTAAAACATGGAGTAAAACGCCGGTACCGCGCCGTGCTCGAATTCTTTTCAAATACCAACAGCTGCTAGTTGAACATTGGGAAGAGCTTGCGCAGATCATTACCTTGGAGAACGGAAAAAACTATCAAGATGCTCACGGGGAAGTCATGCGCGGCATTGAATGTGTTGAATTCGCTGCCGGGGCGCCAACGCTCATGATGGGAAAACAGCTTCCAGACATCGCTACAAATGTGGAGTCGGGCATGTTCCGGTATCCGATTGGGGTTGTGGGCGGAATTACACCGTTTAACTTCCCAATGATGGTACCCTGCTGGATGTTCCCGCTTGCAATTGCTTGCGGCAATACGTTTGTCCTGAAGCCCTCCGAGCGGACGCCGCTGCTTGCGAATCGTCTGGTGGAGCTGTTTAAGGAAGCGGGTTTGCCGGATGGCGTGCTGAATCTTGTGCATGGATCACACGATGTCGTAAATGGTCTGATTGAGCACCCGGACGTCATTGCGATTTCGTTTGTTGGCTCCCAGCCTGTCGCGGAATATGTGTATAAGTCCGCAACAGCGCAAGGGAAACGGGTTCAGGCGCTTGCCGGCGCGAAGAACCATACCATTGTCATGCCGGATGCCGACATGGACGGAGCGGTGACTCAAATCATCAACGCAGCATTTGGCTCTGCGGGGGAGCGCTGCATGGCATGCGCTGTCGTCGTTTCCGTTGGGAAAGCGTCCGAAACGTTGATTGATAAATTGGTCGCGGCTGCTGATAAGCTAATCATTGGTAATGGCATGGATAAAGATGTTTTTTTAGGGCCGGTTATCCGCGGTCCGCACAAGGAACGTACACTGGGCTATATTGCGACAGGTACAGAAGAGGGAGCGGTACTGCTCCGTGATGGACGTACGGATGCGGCATCAAATGGCGAAGGGTATTTCGTCGGCCCGACAATTTTTGATCATGTGACGAGTGAGATGAAAATTTGGAAGGACGAAATATTTGCTCCCGTGCTGTCGATTGTCCGCGTTGATACGCTGGAAGAGGCGATTGAACTTGCCAATCGTTCAGAACTAGCAAACGGAGCGTGCATTTTCACTCAAAATGGCAGTCATGTTCGTCAATTCCGTGAAACGATCGACGCTGGTATGCTGGGTGTGAATTTGGGCGTACCTGCCCCAATGGCATTTTTCCCTTTCTCTGGCTGGAAGAAATCATTCTACGGTGACTTGCATGCTAACGGTTCAGACGGTGTCGAGTTTTTTACGAGGAAGAAAATGGTCACTTCCCGCTGGTAAGCGGCTCGTTAACAGGAGGATCGGTTGATTCTGATCCTCCTGTTAAAATGTATGGACAATGGATCAAAATACCCGAAGGGAGGCATTTGAACATGAGTGAACTGATTGTAAAACCGAACCAAACTCCGGATCAGGAAGGTAATACGCTTCGGATTACTCCTGAATCTGCAGGGTGGGAATATGTTGGTTTTGAAGTGTTTACGCTAGATGCCGGACAATCACTTAGCCGTCTGACAGAGGAGCGGGAAGCTTGCGTTGTCCTGCTTAGAGGAAAGGCTGACGTTTCCACAGAGAAGTCAGAATGGAAGAGCATCGGCCGCCGGATGAATGTTTTTGAGAAAATTCCTCCTTATTCCGTGTATATTCCATCTGAGGATAAGTTCACAATTACCGCATTAACTGACCTGCAAATTGCTGTATGCTGGGCACCCGGCAGCGGTACGCACGCAGCTAGATTGATCGAACTTGGTCATGTTGGGGTTGAAAATCGTGGCGAAGGCAGTACGCAGCGGCTCGTTCATAATATTTTGCCAGAAACCGCAGATGCAGACAGTCTGCTCGTCGTAGAAGTGTTTACGCCTGCCGGTCATTGGTCCAGTTTTCCTCCGCATAAGCATGACCGTGATTTTTTGCCTGAGGAATCACTTCTGGAAGAAACCTATTATTATCAAGTTCAGCCGGAGCAAGGATTTGCAGTACAGCGTGTCTATACCGACGACCGTTCACTGGACGAGACGTTGACTGTAGGCAACGGTGAAGTTGTCCTTGTACCTAAGGGCTACCATCCTGTATCTGCTCCTCCAGGTTATGATGTATATTATTTGAACGTAATGGCGGGGCCAGTTCGTATTTGGAAGTTTTATAACGATCCGGATCACGCTTGGCTGATGCCGAAGCCACGATAAGATATATAACGAGGATTAAAATGCTACATTAGAAAGAGAGCAATGCCATTTGTAATGATGGCATTGCTCTCTTTCAATTTTCGATTACTCAAAACTTGACATCCCATTCTGTAACTAATATTATTACAGTAAGTCAAAAAAGAATAGAGGACATAAAGCATGAAATGCAAAATTAATCGAAATGCAGCAAATGTTTTAAAAAAGATGTTGAGCAGTAATGAAGCAGAAGGGAAGATGATTCGTGTTTTTATAACTCAGAATCATGGAGATCATGGTCATTATGATATTAAGCTGGATACACCTACTGAACATGATGAAATTGTAAAAACAGACAAAGACATTGAAATTGTATTAGATAAACGTGAACCGCTATTGGACGGGGTTTGGGTTCAATATTTTTATGTGCCGGAAGAAGGTTTCTTCATAACGAACCCTTCTACAGGTTTTCTTGAAAAATAAGGTTTAAAATATTGATGGTCAATAGGGAGGATGCAAAAATGCATCCTCTTTAAGCATTTATAGAGAGTACATGACAGGATAATGATATTGTCCGATTGCTTGAAACCCTACAGATGGACAAAGTCCAGTAATGGAGTTCTGACGACTGCATAAAACGAATATGCAGGATAGTTTAACTTCTTCGCGAATATTTCAAGTATGGAAAATATACGAAATTATTAGCGCAATCAGAAATCTGTAGGCAAGGAGCATAAAATGAAAAACCTGAAAGACCTCAAAAAAATATTTTCCGATTATACATATACAATTGTAGAAGAATAAACATAACTAGCTTATTGTAAGTCTCAGACTAAAATCAATTAATTAATCATTATGGAATCTAAAAGCAATTGGCCATTTATCTAAGTAAGGTGAAAAAATCGACCTTATCATGGACCAGAATGTAAGAGATAGACAGTTTCTTGTTCAATAAGTCAAGAGGTTCTATGAGGAGTTTTATCGACGAATGGGGTTGAAAGACTTCTCTGAAAGATAACTTATTATTTTTAGGAGGGCACAACATGGAAGTTTTTGAAGAGTATTTAGCAACTATCGTAAATCCACAACATCGGAGCCGAGCGGAAGAAGTTTTAACTTGGGTAACTAAGAAATTTCCAAATTTAAAGCCAAAAATCGCCTGGAAGCAGCCTATGTTTACCGATCACGACACATTTATTATTGGCTTTAGCGTAGCCAAACAACATATGGCTGTTGCTCCTGAAAAAGCAGGCATTAATCATTTTTCTGAGGAGATTGTGCAATCAGGTTATGACAACACCAAGGAGTTGATACGTATCCCATGGGCTAGTCCGGTCGATTTCTTATTACTTGAGAAAATAATCGAGTTTAATATTTTGGATAAGGCAGACTGTTCGACTTTTTGGCGCTAGTATAAAGCCTAACATGAAAATAGCTTATTCGCACTCGGGATATTCAGGGTTATCAAAACAGAAATGAAATATATTTATTAATTGGAAAACCAGTGTTTAATAAACTAAAATAAATGACACGAGCAAGAGCGTAGGCACAAATGTGCTTACGCTTTTTTTTCATGTTTCAACGGGAATATAGAAATAGGAGGAAGTAATTGTCTAAGATAAGGTATAATATGGTACAAAACAACTTTGTTGTCAATTCATTCGTAGTGGGAGTATTGGAGGGGAGCAATTATCAAGAAGAAAAATTGGATTGTCTTATCATTTATCTGTGTACTTTTAGGACTGTCAGCTTGGTTGACTGATATTTTATTTGAGCATATGTACAAATTGTGGTTGCTCACCTTTCTAATAAATCCTATAGGATTTTTATTTGGGCTGCTTGGAAGAAGTAAATGGGGAATGATCTCCAATGCACTAATGACCATCAGTGTTTTTATTTTTATGTTTATTGGATACTTAATTGCTGCCCTTTTTGGAGGACAGCCGTGAAATTAAAGTAATCAA
This sequence comes from Paenibacillus sp. 01T47, assembly GCF_056398245.1. Taxonomy (NCBI): domain Bacteria; kingdom Bacillati; phylum Bacillota; class Bacilli; order Caryophanales; family Paenibacillaceae; genus Paenibacillus; species Paenibacillus sp. 01T47. Next base: position 584,154 of record NZ_JBFTPA010000002.1, on the reverse strand, counting down.
TTTGAAACGATTGATTTTTTAAAAGGGAGGTATTGTATGAGGAGAAATCATTTAATTTTCTTTATTTTGATCACTTCATTATTATTTCCAGGCAATTTATCAGCAACTTCATGGGCAAATGAATTTGTTGTTTGGCATGGTTATGTTTATGTAATAAGTGATGAGTATGTAACGGATATACATAAAAAGATTGGGCATGTCACTGTATATTCAGATATGGCAACCTATACTGGCAATTACTCTAACTCATATAAGAAGGGGACTAAATATTATTCAATTAAAGGTATTAGTACAGATGAAGCGATCGCAGTTCAACATAAAGATGGGAAGTTTATAAAAGCAAACAGGGATGGTAAATTCAAAGGAGAGAATACTGATTACTCAGGTTTAGTGAGAAATGTGATCATTATTTGTTTGTTAGCCATTTTGGTGATCTTTCTCGTTAGAAACAGATATAAGAAGCGGACTTAACTCGTATAAGCTCTCTAGTATGTAGATTGTAGAAGTCAAATACGGGATTATAAGGGAAACAAATGCCAACCAGATGTTCTTGGTTGGCATTTGTTTTTTCTACGAGTACATGGCAGAAAATAGAGCTGCTTTATGTGTTCGAAGAAAATAAAGTCTTGGACTGAATTTGTTGAATCAAGCGTCTCGATTTTCTTTCCCGATGTAGCGTCGGAAAAGGAAGGTGTGATACTCTTTATCTGTTCAAAGAATTAAACATTTGAATCTCGAAAGGGGGGGTGGATGTGAACCAAGAAATCACAGCTAATCTCGCAAACGAATTTAAAAATAATCAAAAGGTACTGACCGCAATCGGAGATGAAACCAGACAAGCCATTCTTATGACCCTGATTCAAGGACAACAAGATCCTGGCATGCGTGTGGGAGAGATTAAGGAGAAAACCCATCTATCCCGTCCGGCTGTGTCCCATCATTTAAGATTATTGAAGGATGCGCAAATTATTAGTGTTCGTAAAGAAGGGACCATGAATTATTATCGTCTGAACGTCACAAGCAAGCTCAAGCTGCTGAAAAATCTTGTGGATGAAATCGAGATGCTGCTTTCGCAATGCGAATGACACATGAGGATTACTTTTTATAAAGCAAGGAGGGCGAACCCCAGAATGAACATGGTAATCGAAGCAGTGAACGGTATCAAAATTCCCCAATTGGGTTTTGGAGTGTATAAAATAAAAAAAGGGGAACAATTTGAAAGGGCTATTCGTGAGGCGATCCGTGCCGGCTATCGTCATTTTGATACGGCTAAAATTTATGGGAACGAAGAAGCACTCGGCCTAGAGATTCAAAAAAGTGGAATCCCCCGGGAACAATTTTTTATCACCTCAAAAGTGTGGACGACGGATCTCGGTTATAAAGCGACGAAAATAGCATTTGAACAAACCTGCAAAAAACTGAATGTGGCGTATCTTGATATGTACCTGATTCATTTTGCCGGTCCTCATTATGTGGAAGCATGGAAGGCGATGGAGGAATTATACTCCGAAGGCAAAATCAAAGTTATTGGCGTTGCGAATTTTGAGATCAATCATCTTGAATATCTCATGAAGCATTCCAGCATTTCGCCAATGATTAACCAAATCGAAACCCATCCGGAATTTTCACAAAACGATTTGCACGATTATCTTGTCCAGAATCGAATTTCGCATGAGGCCTGGGGACCGTTGGGGCAAGGCAATAAAGCACTACTGGAGCGTCCGGAGTTAGTCGAAATCGCCCAACATCACAAAAAGTCGACGGCGCAAGTCATTTTGCGCTGGCATCTGCAGCGGGGGATTATTGTGATCCCTAAATCTTCAAACCCCATAAGGATAAAAGAAAACAGCGAGATATTCGACTTTGAATTAACCGTGGAAGAAATGGAAAAAATCAATCAATTAAACACGGGCAAAAGGCATTCAGTAAACCCGACCGGCTACATGGTTAATCCGTTTTATGTTAAGACGATGAAGCTATTTATGAGATAAATGTCAGAAATGGAAAGGAAACTTGCTCCCGCCAGGAACAAGTACAAAAAAAGGTCAGGAATCCTTCCTTTAGGTACATAGAGCAGCCCTCAACTTGATGATAATGTGAGGGCTATTTGACGTTCCTTAATATAATAATTATCCATAGTTATTTAACAACTATGCTATCCGTTCATAATGGCCAAGTCCTGTCTAACACTTTATTTTCTTCTGACATTATGGACGGGAAAAGCAGCATTTACAACCTCAGGAACTTATGATAAATTGAAAGTAGTTTCACATTATGAAATGGTGTTTCGTACAATGAAACAAAATACTCTTTTTATAAGAGGAGGAGCAGCAATGGGAGAATCAATAAAAGATCAAGTACAGAAGCAATTTGGAAAAAATGCTGCAAAATATGTAACAAGCAGCCGCCATGCCAAAGGCGAAGATTTGGCTTTTCTTGTTTCGTCATCCCAAGCCAACAAGGAGATGGAGGTACTTGACGTTGCAACAGGAGGCGGGCATGTGGCCAATGCGCTTGCACCGCTCGTCCGCCATGTGATTGCTTATGATCTGACAGAACAGATGTTAGAGAAGGCAGCGGAATTTATTCATGGTAATGGACATTCTAACGTCGACTTCGTACAGGGGGATGCCGAGCTGCTTCCATTTGCCGATGCTTCCTTTGACTTGGTAGCTTGCCGTATTGCAGCGCATCATTTTCCAAATGTGCCTGCTTTCGCTTCAGAAGCATTCCGCGTCATTAAGCCGGGCGGCAAGCTGCTTCTAATTGACAATGTTGCTCCTGAGAATGATAAGTTTGATGAATTTTACAATCAGGTTGAAAAGAAAAGGGACCCTAGCCATGTTCGTGCCTGGAAAAAGTCTGAATGGATTAACCTGCTGGAGAATAGCGGGTTTCGCCTTGAAATAATGGTTTGTTTTCCCAAACCGTTTAAATTCCAAGATTGGTGTGAACGGTCTGATCTTCCAGAAACGGAGCAGGCTTTACTTGAGACAAAAATGCTGCAAACCCCAAAGGAGATGAAAGATTTTTTCTCTATCCAAACTGATGAATCTGGCAGACTTACCTCCTTTAACGGAGAATCTGTATATATTCAAGCGGTCCGTTCATAATTATTTCTTAAGTAAACGTCCCCATATAAATAGAAAAAGGCTGCTCTCAAGTCAAGTAGGTTTAACTACGATTTGAGGCAGCCTTTTTATTTGAACGGTGTATGAACGCTCATTCGCTATGACAGCTATTATTGCTGCATGTTTGCTGAATAAACATCTTTCCAGCGTTGGTTCTTTAAAATCTCAGCGTCTTTGCCCATAAAGGCGGCCATAGCCTGTGAATCGTCCATTAACCGATATCTCATCCATGCGGTCAGATATCCTCTATGTTGACCGCCATCTTGTTCAATCGCCGTATGTGCCGCACCTTTTGCCATCGCCATCATTGCCGGAATATGTGGATTTGACTTACTAATCTCTACTTTGTTGGAGGATGAAGGGGAGATAATAAAATCACGCGTTCCACTCATTACAAAAAAAGGTACCTTTATTGCGGATGTGTCGTAAACATCCTCTGGATCACAATATTTCAGCTTCGGGAGCGCAATTGAGACAACCGTCTTGATGAGAGCGCCATGTTCAAAGTTGGTGTGGGCGTTTATTACACCTGTGGAGCCTTGAGAATGACCTGCAGCACCTATTTGATCTTTTTGAATTCGTTGATAGAATGGGCTGCCGGGCATATCGTTTTGTGCTAACATATAATCAATAGAGGCAACAATTTCTTTTCCTGTCCCAGTTGTTGTACTAAAAGTATCAATAACTACAAATCCCCAACTAGCTAAATGGTTAAAAAGTTCATCGTATTGCTCAGGCAGCGCTCCTGTTCCGTTGCCCCAAGCAATGAGAGGATGCATCGAATCTTGTGATTTTGGGGAGTAGACTTTATACAGCTTTTCACCATGTTCGTCTAAGATCTCGCTCGTCTCTACATCGTATTCTCCAGATGATGCATATTTCTCTTCCACGCTGCCCGTCTCAAAAGCAGCAGAAACGGAGTTCACCAACAGAAAGGACACCGTAGAGAAAGCAATAATCATAATTAAAACAATGCCGGTCGTCCATAATAGCCATTTGCTTCTGAGAACTCTCTTAATTTGTGGCATACAATCTCCTCTCGCTATGACTAACGTGTACGTTATCCGAATGTCAGGGTGTAATGCCGGATGTTCATGATGATGAGCCTTATTAGTTTTCATAGTTGTTTAGTAGTTTTATTATACTCTATGCTTATCGGCAATGATAATTTTCACATCAAACCGTTCGCAGTTCTTATTAAGCTAGGGAGGATGAACTAGAATGCTTTACGATTTAAAGGGTGAAGCCAATATGACACCTATTGTGGGAATGTTATTTTCCGCTGTAAAAGAGAATAACCAACGGCTGCAATTAATTACTGGCGGCATGTCACAAGAAGAAGTAGATTATAAGGGGCCTGATCACAATTTTAATAGTACTGCTCAGTTAATCAAACACATCATGTATGTTGATCTGAATTGGGTTTATAGATTAAAGGGGCAACCACTTCCACAGTCATTAAAGGAATTATATGGCCCCATGATAGATGAAAATAATAGACTTCCTATGGTCAAAGGGATATCTTTGAATACACTAATGACCAAATATGATGATGTATTAAAAATGTTAAATGATTCATGTGCACAATTAACAGAGGCTGATCTAGATAAAGTTGTTACATTTGGACATGAAAATGAAAAGCATGCAACGATACGTTGGGGCTTATGGCATATGGCTGACCATAGCCGCTATCATCAAGCTCATATTAATTTGCTTCGGAAATGGTATGGTGACAACTCGCTGTCTAAATAATGGGGGAATCACAGGCATCATTTTTTGTGCGCTGTAAATATAAAAAGAGCAAACGCTGCAGCAGCGTTTGCTCTTTTTATTGATGTAGCCTAACATTAATCAATTTTATCAAGAGATCGGTTTTTGGCGATATCTAAAACAAAATCCCCTAAATCATCATAACTCATTTGATTTAATTTCTCTTTGAGAGCTTCCGAAATCGTCTCTTTTTCAAATATTCCTTTAATAATATCAATGACCAATTCAACCCTAGCCTGATGCCTTTCCTTCGTATCCATGCGCATTCCTATATTCTCCTGTTCTCGATAGGCGTTCTTCAATATCGGCAAAACCTAAAGTGTAAACTGATGACTGCCTATTTTTTTAGTGGCTGTACGCGTCTTGAACCAAGCCGAATTGGTAATTATCGGATTAAAGAAGAACAGCGCATTGCCAGTGGGATCATTCCCTTTTACAGCAGCTTTAGCGGCTTTGAATGCCGTTTGGTTCGGAATAAGCCAGTACTGACCGTCCTTTACGGCAGAGAACGCATTGGGCTCCATAATGACTTCTTTTACTGTGTTGGGGAATTTTGAAGACTGAAGCCGATTCATGACAACTGCCCCAACCGCCACTTGGCCTTTATACTCTTCTCCTCTAGCCTCGGCATAAATGACACGTGCGAGCATGGAAAGTTCCTTTTTGTTGACCGACAATTTTTTGAGCTTCGCCCATGTTTTTGGACCTACAACGCCGTCACCCTGGAGACCGCTCTTTTTTTGAAAGGATTGAACCGCAGTGCGGGTAGCCTTTCCAAAACTGTTATCGATGGGCAAATTGTAATAACCCATTGTTTGAAGCCGAAACTGCAGATCTGTAATGTCCTGTCCCTTGCTGCCAAGTTTCAACACGGGTGAAGCCTCAACTTTGTGATTTGATACGGCTGCGGTAACTAGTACGAGTAGGACAAATAGAGTCAAAAATCTGTTCATGATGAATAAATCCCTCCTGATGCGAATGATAGGTAATGATTGGATGGCATTGAGCGTTTATTCTAGCACAGCATGAATAGGATAATCTTGTTAAGATTTTCTCATTTACACGCCCCCCTGAAATCAATAAAACGCGACGAAACCTTATAAAAGCAATACATAAGGAGTGAATAACGATGGTGAATAATTACAAACGCTTCATTCAAAATCAATTCGAAAAAGCGAAGTCTACCGCTTCCGAGCTTATTTCTTCAAGAAATGAAGAAGAAGAAAAAGCTATCATAGAACTCAATCCACAAAATTATGTTGAGCTGAAAGCAATCGCCGATAAGCAGCATACGACCGTGCAAGCGATTATCGATGGAATCGTAGTCCAATACTTGGCAAGCGCTCCATACGAAATAGCCCCGATCACGACGGGCCAGAAGGAAGATAACCCGCTTTTGTATTTGGATGGTATTTGCAAATTAGAGGATTAAGGAGTGCTGACAGATGGATAACCACTTAAATGTACAAGATACAATATTTTTGGATGAAACAGCTTTTGCTGCATTGATGAACCCAGAGGACCCTCATTATGTGAAAGCTCGTTCCCTGTTTTTGGATTTGCATGATCTTGAACGTAATTATGTAACAACCAACTCTATTTTATTTGATCTTCACGAATGGCTTCGCAATGAATACAGCTATCAACAGGCAGAATATTTTCTAAATGCAATTGATAAGGCAGTTAGTAAAGGCAAGCTGGCGGTCATCTCCAGCGGCCCTGAATTTGAGGGGGAATCGCGCAGATTGCTTATCGACAGGCCTGAGCTCCGATTTTCTCTCAGTGAAGCATTAACCGCTGTGACTATGTCCTATTACCAGGTAAAACGTATCTTTACTTTCAATCACAATTACATGATGCTAGCCAATTTGGATAAGGATATTCGGATCATTCCGTCCAATTAATGAGCATTTAAATAAATACAGCCATATTGGCATGCATCGTATTAGACTTTTTTAGTATTGATGCAGCAATTGTGAAAACGCCAAAAAGCAGCTCTTCCTCGTTAGAGGAGGGGCTGCTTTTGTTCTTTCTAATGTGAATTAAGTAGAGCTGCGAACGACCAAATGTGTAGGTAAAATAACCTTCTTCGGCAGCAAGCTATTCCCATTCATTCGTTCTAATAATAAGTCAACGGCTACCATCCCGATTTCCTCGGTCGGTACATCAATGGTTGATAGAGGAGGATTGGAGTATTTGGATACTTCAATGTTGGATAGGCCGATAACAGCCACTTCATCAGGCACAGAGATCCCGTTGTTGTATAAGCTGTTAAGGGTTGCCATAGCCATCAAATCACTAGCTGCAAAGAAGGCGGTAGGCAAGTTGTTTGTTTGGCATAAATGATTGACTTTATCGATACAGACAACCTCATCCCACATGCAATCAATAAGCCATTCGGGATTAACACTCATTCCAGCAGCATGCATGGTGGAATAGTACCCTTGATAGCGCCGGCTTTCCTTTAAGTTGCTTTTTAAGCCGCTTCCACCTATATAGCCAATATTCGTATGTCCTTTTTCAATAAGATGGCTCACGGCTAGAGAAGCAACATTGTAATGGTCATAACCTACATTATCAATATCCCAGCGTTCTGTATCGATGCCAACAATATAAGGTACCTGCTTGCGAACATATTCATATGTTTCGATATTTAAGGATTCCATTAGGATAAGCCCTGTAATCGATTCACTAAACGTGTTAAACAAAATCTTCTTATCATCTAATTCAGGACCCGTTCGAATAAAGGCAATATTATAACCTGATTGAAGCAATCTCTTTTCTACACCGGACAATATAGACATGAAATACGGATCGTTATACTTGTTTTTTGTCACACTTAATACGCACCCTATTTTGACTTGAGCTTTGTTTGCTGAATGATCCTTCGTTGCTGCTTGATGCTTGGGGCTATCAGTAATTTTATAGTTAAGCTGTGTAACGGCCTGCCAGACTCTTTCTCGTGTTTCATCTGTGATTTTATACTTCGTATCATTATTTAAAACTCTAGATACGGTAGCCGTGGACACATTCGCTAATTTAGCAACATCCCTAATCGTACTCATAGCTATGCATAGTCTCCTTTTGAAAATGCTAATGATCGTTATGTTACGTTGTGATTCGTCATTAGCGCTTTTATGTTTTGTTGCGTGAAAATTACGTTCATACCGATTTATCAGTATATATGCCTACTAAACTATATAGTAACATACGAATGATGCGTAGTCTCACATTAAATTTTATTTGAGAACGATGTAATTTCCTCTTGCAGGATTGGTTAGAAATGTTATAATTGCACCATAAGATTACTAAACAAACTGCATATATAACGTAACACACAACGTAACAAAAAAGCAAATGTTGTTTATTTAAAGAGAATACCTAGTGAGGAGATGATGAGACATGAATAAAGCGATGACCGTGTACCCGGTAATCGTGGATAGCTTACTAAGCAATCCTGGCATTGGTTTTACTTCAGCACCTGGTTTAATGGATGACATCGGCGAAGTGTTTGACAATAGAGGGGAAAAGAAAGAGAAATATAAATTTACGCAAGACAGCAGGACATACAATCATCCGGATAGCAAAGTCTATTTCTGTAGTGCTCGCTGGAGGGATATAGAAATTGCAAAAGGTGTTTTCAGGTGGGAAGTGCTTGAGGAAAAGCTAGAGTATGCCAAATCCATGGGATGTACTGCTGTGGTACGTTGTTCGCCATATGCACTAAGTGAAGAAGATGATATTCCGGAATGGTTTCGAGCGGAAAGTCCGGAGGTGCCCGATTTTCCTTTTTGGAGAGTAGATCCTGAGACAACGAGGTATGTGGAGTATTGGTCTGATTTTATAAAAGCTTTTGCGAAGAAGTATGACGGGCATCCCGTTATAAGCTCTATAGATCTGACGATTGTTGGAGCATGGGGGGAAGGCGGGGGCACGGAATTTTTAGAGCCAGAGGCCATTCAATGTATTACAGATGCTTATTTGGATGGTTTTAAAATTACACCTTTGCAAGCGCTGTTACATGATCCACTTTCAATGAAGATCATAACGGATCGCAAAGGCAAAGTTGGCTTTCGTGTCGATTGTCTCGGTGATATGGGCGGTTTTCATGGCAAACGATGGTCTCATATGACAGACTTCTACCCTCAAAATATACAGAACTTTAAAATGGAAAATGCTTGGGAGAAAGCTCCGATTTTATTTGAAGCATGCTGGCATATGAATGACTGGTATATTCAGGGCTGGGATATTGATTACATTATTCAAGAAACGCTCAAATGGCATATTTCTTCCTTCAACAACAAAGGGACAATCGTACCGGAGCCTTGGAAAGATCATGTGAAGCAGTGGCTAAAAAAGATGGGCTACCGCTTTGAATTAAGAAAGTTCACTTATGATGCTGAAGTTGAGGCAGGCGGGAATCTAGATGTTGCTGCTTTGTGGGCTAATGTTGGGGTCGCACCTATTTATAATCGCTATCCGCTTGTATTGAAGCTAACAAGCAATAATCAGACTTATACACTTTATAGCAAAGAAGATATAAGAGAATGGCTGCCGGACGAAGATATTGCTTGGGAAGAGAGTTTTTCGATTCCGAGCGATGTGCCAGCAGGAGAGTATCGTTTAGAAATTGGTATAGAAACAGGTGTACAAGAGATTGGAAATGTTAAGCTGGCGATTGAAGGAAATACGGACGGCTATTACGAGATGGGAAAACTTTTGATAAAAGGGGATCAGTAACGAATGTCGATACGGTTGGATTTTAAAACGGCTGCTGCGTACTGCAAATTTGATTATCTTCCAGAAGGTTTAGAAGACAAATATAAAAGCTACGAACCGAGTAACAAGACTATACTCATTCCACGTAAGTTTTTAAATGAAATTTTTGAGCAATATCAACTTCCCGAGCATACCAAACAGTGGCTGGTTGGCGGAATTGAAGCGATAGAAAAGGATGAAATATTATTTCTATTCACGGCCTTTTTAGTAGATGACATGTGCTCGTTGCGCAATCGCTGTGATGAAGATTTTTATACGAATATGACTCCGGGATGTATGAAGCAATATAGTGATCTATATTCCTTTCTTTTGCTGCTTGCTTGTGTTGTCCCTTCTATGGAAATGGTGGAAAAGCGCGGAATTCCTAAACCATATTACGAGAATATTCCTCATCAGCCACTTAAAGCTCAGTTGGAAAAATTAGTTGCATACGGTGATTCTAAAGTCAGTGACTTTCCGTGGGATTTGAATTTTTATACTTGTTCAATATTTCGATTAGATCGATTTCTCTTTATACCTTATCGATTTGAAGATCCTTTTACCATGTATCGTCATGTTCACACGCAAGAGGTTATTGCACTTCGTCATGCGGGAGAAGAGTTTCGCAGCGATGGGCAAAGGAATGGAATCAATGGTGTATTTGATCCTGGGGGACATTTCACATCGAAATGGGAGGAAAATGCTGATCACATTATTGCTAATCGGATTAATCCAATGGGCTACGTGGAAAGAAAACCAACTTCGATAGTAAAGAAGGAATGGGAACCGGTTCTTCAAAGAGGAGATACCCTATTAGCGCTGCATATTCCATCTGGACCTGGCTATACACCCGAAAGGCTGAAACATTCGATGTCACTCGCAATTGAACTGTATGGTAACTATTTTCCGGAGTTAGCTATAAAAGGCTTCTGGAGCGCAAGCTGGCTTTATGATACGAGATTATCGCTGATATTGGACAATGAAAAAAGCAATATCGTATTGGTTCAAAGGCAGTTTTATAATTATCCCACATTTGAAGGGGACAGTATGCTGCGTTATGAAGCCTTTGGCGATCGGGAGGCAGATCCTGTCCAGAACGATGTGAAGTACAAAACCTCGTTGCAAAGAGCTGCTGCAGCTTATATGAAGACGGGAGCGCGATTTAACACATTAAGCATGATTGTTTTGAAGGAAGAAATCGAACAGATTGGAAATATGCCCTATATTTCAGATGCGGATATTGATCAATTCTTTAATACCGTTGACTGCCATTTACAGAGGAGGTAATGGGATGGGTAAATATTCGCTTGAAAACTACGAGAAGTATAAAACCGTAAAATTCCGGCCTTATCCATTACCGAGTAATGACGCTCAATCAAGAAATGGTGTTTTTCAATATGTTTCTTATTCATGGAATGAACTAGAGCCAACTAGAGGGGAATACAAACTCGAACAGGTGAAGGCAGCACTTAACACAGCAACAAATCCAATACTTATGATCAAACCGGACTTACCTAATTGGGTGAAAGGCCATGCTGATGATTGTTTTGCGGCTTTTATAAGAAAAGTTGGGAGTTATATAGATTCAGATAGTCGACTTGCAGGAGTTGTAATATCGACTCTCGCTGACGGCAAGGAAGAATGGAATGCCTATATGGATTCATTTGAAGTCACGACGCTTCTTGCTGATCTGCACAATGCAAGACTGATTCAATACTTAAGGGAACAAGGCCGTGGGTTTGGATTGATCGTTAATTGCAGTGAAGATAACTGGATAATATGCTGTGAAGCATTTGCCAAACAGAAGCTGCAGCAGGTATGGAAGAGTTATCCGGTCGTCCTGCATTTTACCGATAATGTATGCGGTCCTAATAGTAGGCGTGAGGCGCATCGATGGCATGCAAGCCTTTCTAATTTGGAAATAGAGCTTGGATATGACCTTACTCTACGAAGATTGACATATCCAGAGAACGTTTCTAGTGGGGGCAGCTTACCGCTTCGGTTCTGGTTTGTTAACACAGGGACTTCAAGAAATTACCGTGAATTTCGTTTGTGGGTGAAATTAGTGCAAGGGGATGTATCGTATGAAATTCCCATCCATGCTGCAACGGAGTCATGGTTAACGGGGGATCTTGTCCATAACGAGATTATACAATTGCCGGATATGCCGCCGGGAAATTATACAATAAGCTTTGGCTTATTTTTCGAAGACCGAACATTCATTAATCTGAATATACAAAGCAACATGCAGGATGGTTATTACGAGGCAGGTACTGTGAACGTTGAAATCACATGTGAAGATCCTCTTTTGAATATATGGGATACCTATTATCCCGAAGGATATTATCCATTGGAAGATCCTAAATTGCCGGAATAGTAATAGAGTGCATCTTGGATAAAAACTCATACGCTGGAGGTAGTTGATTTGAAACTTGCATTAATCGGAGCAGGGCAAAGAGGCATGATTTATTCAGAATACGCAAGCAAAACAGTAGAAATTGTTGCGGTAGTAGAACCAAATGACAATAGAAGAAAGGTTGCAGCCGATCAGTTCGGCATCCCTTTGGAGAATCAATTTCAATCTGTAGATGAATTTTATCGATTAGGAAAAATTTGTGACGCTCTTATTATTTCTTCGATGGACAGAGACCATTATACGCAAACGATGGAAGCGCTTGATCTTGGTTATGACATTCTGTTGGAAAAACCAATTTCGCCAAGTCCGGAGGAATGTTTAAGAATACAACAAAAAGCGAATGAAAAAGGTCGCAAAGTTATCGTTTGTCATGTGCTCCGATATACAAATTTCTTCGCAGAAATAAAAAAAATTATTGATAGCAATGAGCTTGGAAAGATCATAACCATTCAGCATAATGAAAACGTCGGAAATTATCATATGGCTCATTCTTTTGTAAGGGGGAATTGGAGAAACAGCGACCTAGCGAGCCCAATTATTATGCAGAAATCGTGTCATGATATGGATATATTGGCATGGCTTGTGGACAGTGATGCGAAGCGGATTTCTTCCTATGGGGACCTGACTTATTTTAAAGAAGAGAATGCACCAGCGAATAGCGCTGATCGATGCCTAGACTGTAAAGTTGCCGCAGATTGCCGCTTCGATGCAAGGAAAGCTTATCTTCCAATAAGAGGCCAGTGGCCGGCTACAACGATTTCGGTGGATCAGACTGAAGAGGGATTATTGAAAGCTTTGGAAACAAGCCCTTATGGACGTTGTGTTTATCGGTCTGATAATAATGTTTGTGACCATCAAGCATCCATTATTGAGTTCAAAAACGGCGTAACGGTCACCTTTAATTTAAGCGGATTTACCAATAAGATGTATCGAACGCTTAAAATTATGTGCGAGCATGGAGAAATTAGAGGTGATGACAGCTTAAATATCATTGAAGTAACGCGGTTCACATCCAATATGTCTGAACAATATGAGCACACTGTGATCAGGCCAGCAGCGATGAATGGCGGACATAATGGCGGGGATACAGGACTGATGATCGATTTCTTGGACAATTTAGAAAATGAGGACAGCAACAGCAGATCTTCCATTGATAGATCAGTAGAAAGTCACATTATGGCCTATGCAGCTGAGAGAGCAAGGGTTACAGGTACAGTAATTGATATCGATCATTTAAAGGAAGAGCTGCAAGAAACATTACGCGATAGCCGCTCGATAACGATGCAAAGGTAGTGATGTAATGAGTTCAGTTGTGAAAGGTTTCTTATATGAGATAAAGAAAAACAGAATATTGTATCTCATGTGCGTGCCTGCGCTTGTTGTATTAATCATGTTCAGCTACATCCCTTTTGCAGGAATATGGATGGCATTTACCGACTTTAATGTAGTTGACGGCATATTTGGCAGTAAATTTGTTGGTCTTGATAACTTCACTTACTTTTTTTCTAAAAATAGCATGGGCTGGAAGGTTACCTATAACACCTTATACATCAACTTTTTCAGCCTCATTTTAGGCATTATTGTTCCAGTCAGTATCGCTGTTTTCTTAAACGAGATACGCAATAAATCGTTTAAACGGATTGCTCAAAGCATGATGTTTTTTCCCTATTTTATATCGTGGGTTGTAGTGGGAGCTATTCTTTATGGGATCTTCTCAACGGATGTAGGTGTTGCCAACAATGTTTTGGAATTTTTTGGGGCAGATCCGATTAGATGGTATTCAGAACCGAAGTATTGGAAATGGATCATTATTCTATCGAGTGTTTGGAAGTGGAGCGGGTATAGCTCGATTCTTTACATGGCTGCAATGGCTAACTTTGATGGGAGCTTGTATGAAGCAGCGAAAGTAGATGGCGCGAATAAGCTGCAGCGCATTGTTTTCTTAACGATTCCTATGCTAAAACCAACGATCATTGTCTTGACATTACTAAGCGTTGGACGGATCTTTTATGGTGACTTTGGTATGATATACGGCATTGTCGGTAATAACCCGGTACTCATTGACGAGGTTACCGTAATCGATACCTATGTTTACCAGTCTATGCGTACGTTGGGCTTTTCTTATTCGACTGCAATCGGATTATTTCAGTCTCTAATGGGATTAATTCTAATCTCTGCAGCTAACAAATCGGCTAAGAAAATAAACGATGGAGAGGGTCTATTTTAATAATGGAAACTAATCGATTGCTTGGAGATAGGCTCGTAAAGAGCTTGGCGTACTGTTTTATTGGCTTATTTGCACTCGTTTGTTTATACCCGCTTGTATTGACCTTAAGTGTTTCCTTCTCATCTGAGCAGGCCATTGTCAAAAATGGTTATTCCATTATCCCGCTGAGTCCAAGTTTGGATACGTATAAATATATCTATGTGAATAGTGGCATGAAGATATTGAAGTCTTATGGCGTAACCATCTTTGTAACTGTAATTGGTACGGTAAGCGCATTGCTGATTACAAGTATGATTGCATTCTCGATATCCGTAAAAAAGCTAAGATATCGCAATATTATCGCATTCATTAGCAACTTTACGATTATTTTCTCGGCCGGCTTGATTCCGTGGTATATGGTTAGCGTGAATTATTACGGTTTGAAAAATAGTATTTTAGCATTAATCCTTCCTTCTATTTTTAGCGTATGGAATATGTTTTTGCTGCGAACGTATTTTTCTAGCATTTCACCGTCTTTATACGAAGCGGCGGAGATGGATGGAGCTAATTATTTTACCATTTATTTGAAAGTAGCTCTTCCTTTAAGCAAGACTGCTCTGCTCACGGTGGGTTTAATGTATGCGCTGAATTATTGGAATGATTGGTGGAATGCACTCATCTTCATCAACGATAAGGATCTATTTCCGCTGCAATACTATCTCTACAACATTCTATCGAATGTAAATGCGATCAGCTCCGGCCGTATTCCCTCTGGGGCTTCCGGCAACATAACGCTGCCAGCAGAAACCGTAAAGATGGCAATTACCGTAATTACAATTGGTCCCATTATTTTCCTATTTCCTTTTATTCAAAAGTATTTCGTTCATGGCATTATGGCGGGCGCAGTAAAGGAATAAGCGATACATGGTTTGTAGCCTATCTAGGCCTAACATACATTAACCATTAAATAGGGAGGGTTATCAATGAAATCCAGTAAAATGCTTATCTTTTTGGTTTTAATGCTAGTTACTACTTCAATACTAGCAGCGTGTAGCAACAAGGAAGAGGTTGGAGGAAAGGGGAAGCTTGAAACACTCACCATCTTGTACCCGGGGGACGAAAGTGATCGTATGACTGAATTTCTTGAAAAAGAATTTTCTGAGAAGATGGCAGCCGATCTTGGATTAAAGTTGAAAGTTATTTTTGTTCCATGGGCTCAGTACTGGGAGCAAAAAGATATTATGCTCGCTGCAAATGAGCCGATTGATCTTTATTGGGATGGCCTTCCCGACCTTTCTACTATTGTGAATAAGAAGCAAAGCATGCCATTGGATGATCTAATTAAGCAATATGGCCAGGATATGCTCAAAGTGCTGCCGATGGAACAGTTTCAGGGTGCGGTAATTGACGGCAAAATTCATGGTATTCCATCGGCGTATGCTCCGTCATCAGCCATGTATCAACTGGTAGCTGTTCGTCAGGATATACTAGAGGCTGTTGGTATGAACGAAATAAAAACAGCTGAAGATTTAAAAGAGTTTGCAACCAAAGCGAAGAAACAGTTCCCGGAAATGAAAGGGCCAGCTGATATTGTCTTTAAACCTCTAACCAGATATTTTACAGAAGAGCAGTATAACTTTATTGCAGTAGAAGATTTAATCGTATTTGGCGAAGACAGCAAAAAAGCACATAGCTATTATGAATCAGAAGCTTTCCAAAAAGTAGCGAAATTTAACCGCAGTATGTATGATGCAGGGCTTTATTCAGAGGATCTGACTATCAAATACAATGAACGGGATTCTCGCATGCAGACAGGTCTATACTTATGGGTTGAAGGCTCGTTAGGCAAAGAAATGGAAATTATAGATGCAATAAAAGCAAATGCACCTGATGCTAGAGTGAAAACTTATCTTCTGGCACCGGAGAAACCTCGTTATATTACTGCAACAGGAGGAGAAGTTCTTGGCGTTCCGGTAACGGCTCCTAATCCAGAGGGTGCGATAAAATTCGTGAATTGGATTTATAAATCCAAAGAAAATTATCAATTAGCGCTCTATGGCGTTGAAGGCAAAGATTACGAGATTGTAGATGGAAGAATCAAAAAGCTGACTGCAAATGAGTTTTTCTATGAATGGATGTTTAGAAACCAGAACTATCAATTGTTTGGACCGGACGTAGCACAAGAATCTATTGATCATTATAAAACGTGGGATGACGAGGCAGTAACTTCCGCTTCACTCGGCTTCCGATTTAATAATGAGAAAGTAAAATTGATTGAGACTGCCCTAAAAGAAGTGGCAGGCAAGGACTTAGCAGCTATACGTTCAGGCTTTGTCGATTTTGAAACGGAATATCCGAAAGCGATTAAGAAGCTAAAAGCAGCAGGGATTGATGAATACGTAGCTGAGATTCAGCGCCAGTTGGATGAGTTTTTGGCTAGTAAATAAAGAGATATTATATTTTTAAGTTCATAGCATTGGCATAGGAGCAAAAGTAAGTTATGTGAAAACCCCGACCTAAAAGAGGCCGGGGTTTTTGCGTTGTTTTGCATAACGCCCTATGCAGGATGTAGTACTATAGAAATAGGAACCAATCTTTCCTTTTGAGGGGTATATTTAATGAAGAAAAGCAAGCATATTAGGGATTTGATATATGTAAGCGGCGAGCATGAAAAGAATTATTTTTGCTCCTATGGAATCGAATTTCATGAATTTATGAACTGTGTACATCATAGGCCGGAGAACCTTATACTTCTTAAACATGATTTTCATAACGTACAGATGAATCGGCATTCTAGACTTCATTATGTTTTGAAGCAAGGATTGGATGAATTAATTGAAGAAAACGTGTATGACTATGGAGATTTTTGTTGGGTAGATTTTTCCAAAAAAGAGGATTTAAATGCTTTAAGCAACAATCAAATCGCTGAATTATTGTTTTTTGGCGATATGGGTGAGCCATTGCATCATATACCAAAGCTGAGGTTTGCTTATTTTGCACATGATGATGGCTGGTTTAACAAACTTTATGTTACAGATTTATATGACTATGAAGTTCTTTTAGCTAAAGTGATTGCTTTTAAGCTTCATAAGCTAGCCGGTAGAAAAGTTCAGGATATTCCAAAGGACATATCATCGGTACTTTTAGAATGGACAAGAGATGGATTATTGATTGACTTGTCAAAAATTCAAAAAAGCAAAGTTGAATTAAGAATACCGGTAGCCTTTATTGGTCATGACATTAATATGGACAGCGTATACGATTTTAGAAAAGAAATAAGGGATTACAAGGTTTGGTTAGTTTATTCAAATAAGGTTTGGAAGCTTATTAAAGAAGATTAAAACGAACGTTTGCGTTATGGGGAAGTATGGGTAAGTATCGTCCCTGTCATTTGTGAGCGATTGTTGATATTTCTAATGGGTTATAAATTCGTCCAAGTTTGTTACATATCCACAGGTGGGTCGAAAATCAGACATCGTGGATCTTATTTTATCGATAAATGTATGTCATTATATTTCTAGGGGGGATTGGATGTTTACTGAATTCAATTTGACGGATGACAGCCCTGCCTATACCCAAGTAAAAGAATACATGAAACGTTTAATTACTTTAGGTGTATTGCAAGCGAATCAGAAGCTACCGTCCACGCGCGAACTCAGTTCTATGCTGAATGTCAGTAGAAATACGGTAGTTAGTGCATACGCAGATTTGAAAGACGAAGGTTTTGTGTATGTAGATAAAGGAAAAGGGAGCTTTGTTGCTCAAAAATTCGGTGTGGCAGCAACTGAACAATTATGGCAGCTTGATTGGAAGCAAAATATTAGCAAGCAAGCGAAGATTGCTGAAGAAATGGATCTTAGCAAGCACGGGATACGTTCGAGCACAGGGGAAATCAATTTTACTAGTATTGCACCGGATGGAAAACTGTTTGATCTCGATAATGTCAAACGAGCATTTTTAGATCGGATGTCCATAGAGGGTGAAATCATCTTAAACTATGGATATGCACAAGGCTACAAGCCATTAATGGAATATTTACTTCGATATATGGAGAATAAAGGGGTAAATCTAGAGGGTAAGGATATTCTGATTACGAACGGTTTTACAGAAGGATTAGATCTTATTTTATCGGCTTTAATTAAGAAACATGGTCGTGTCCTTTGCGAGAACCCTACCCATCATGCGGCAATTAAACTGTTTAAGATGCATGGATTTGATATTGAGGGTATCGAAATGGAGCAAGACGGGATTAATCTTACGGAGCTGGAGAGGGCATTGTCACAACGATCGTTTGATTTAACCTATCTTGTACCTTCTTATCATAATCCAACGGGTATTGTGATGTCTCCCCATAAACGAATGGAAGTCATCAAGCTGCTCCATAAATATCAAGTCCCGCTTATTGAAGATGGATTCAACGAGGAGCTAAGGTTTTCAGGTGACCACATTGCTCCTTTACTTGCATGTAACGGAAATGGAAATAGTGTCATCTATCTAGGCAGTTTTTCGAAAATCCTTTTCCCCGGCCTCCGGGTTGGATGGGTCTTGGCTGAGAAAGAGCTCATTTATTATCTGGAAAGTGTAAAGCGTGCGCGAAGCATCCACACCTCCACGTTAGATCAATCCTTGCTTTATCAATATCTTCATAATGGCAAATTCGAGAAGTATTTGAAGAAAGCCAAATCTGAATATAAACGAAAATGTGAATTAGTCATTCGGTGCTGTAAAGCGTTTATTCCGTTAAAACGCCTTTCAGGCGACGGAGGGCTTCATGTTTTTATTGAATTCGAAGACAACTTTGATACCAATGTCTTATTAGAATACTGTCGCCACAAAGGAGTCATATATACTCCGGGCAACAGTTTTTTTACAGATAATAAAGGTCATCATACGATGCGGCTTGGTTTCTCACGAGTAGCAGATGAGGACATCATAAAAGGGATTCAAATTATAGGTGATACGGCTAAACAAATGATGAAGGAGAGACAGCTATGAGAGTTGGAGTGATAATGGGGGGTATTTCATCAGAAAAAGAAGTATCCCTTATGACTGGACGCGAAATGATTGCTAATTTGGATAGAGAAAAATTTGAGTTGTATCCGATTGAAATCAATCGAAAAGATGAACTCATTGAAAAAGTGAAAAATATTGATGTAGCTCTGCTTGCGCTTCATGGGAAGTTTGGTGAAGATGGAACGATTCAAGGAGCGCTTGAAACACTAGGCGTTCCTTATACCGGCTGCGGTGTTTTATCGAGCAGCTTGAGCATGGATAAAAATATATCCAAAAAGCTTTTTCGTAATGAAGGCATCCATACTCCTGACTGGATACATTTGAACGGTGCAGATGAATTATGTATTGAAGATGTCGAACGTCTGGGGTATCCGGTTATCGTGAAGCCAAATTCAGGCGGATCGAGTTTAGGAGTCAAAATATTAAAGAACAAAGAAACGTTGGTTGATGAAGTACTAGAAACCTTTCGATGGGATAATGAAGTATTGATCGAGCAATATATCGAAGGTGAGGAAATAACCTGCTCCATTTTAAACGGTAAACTTCTTCCTATCATCGCTATTCGGTCTCAATCTGAATTTTTTGATTATTCTTCCAAGTATGATGACGGTGGAGCCGATGAACAAGTGATCCAGCTGCCTCCTGAGATTTTTGATCGGGTTCGTGCTTCTGCACTCGGCTGTTACAAGACATTAAAATGCAGCGTTTACGCCCGAATCGACATGATTATTAAAGATGGAATTCCTTATGTAATGGAAGTGAACACATTGCCTGGCTTGACGAAAAATAGCCTTCTGCCCAAAAGCGCCAAAGCTGCGGGAATTTCATTCAGTCAACTGTTGGATCAGATTATTGAATATTCATTAATGGAAAGAAAGAATGGGTTACTATAGCTTAAAAAGAACGAGGCTGCCGGTATGAAACGGCAGCCTCGTACTGTTATTGAGCAGTTAACCTCAATGATTTGTGTTAAAGTGGGAATGATCATTTATTTTATAAAGGGAGAGGAAGAAATGTCATTATCACTTATCTTTGATATGGACGGAACACTATTTCAAACAAATAAAATTTTAGAAATATCACTTGAAGATGCGTTTAATCAGTTAAGGTCAATAAATGAATGGGATACAGCAACGCCTATTGATAAATACCGCGAAATTATGGGCATCCCTTTACCAAAGGTTTGGGAAACTCTGTTGCCTAATCATTCCAAAGAAATAAGAGAACAAACGGACTCATACTTTCTAGAACGATTAATTGAAAACATTAGAAGCGGGAAAGGTGCTTTATATCCTAATGTAAAAGAAGTTTTTAGTTATCTAAAAGACAATGGTTTTTCAATATACATAGCTAGCAATGGTTTAACGGATTATTTAAAAGCAATTGTTAGTTATTATCATTTGGATAATTGGGTTACAGAAACCTTTAGTATTCAACAAATTGAATCACTGAATAAATCAGACTTAGTTAAAAGTATTATTGAAAAATACGGTATTACCAACGCAGCTGTAGTAGGAGATCGTCTATCGGATATAAATGCAGCCAAAGATAATGGTTTAGTCGCTATTGGATGCAACTTTGATTTTGCACAAGAAGATGAACTCTCTCAGTCAGATATTGTCATAGATGATTTAATTGAGCTAAAAACAATAGTGTCACAGTTGAAAAATAGGTATTTATTTAATGAATAACGATTGCTTAAAAACGGCGGCTGATATGATGGCTGCCGTTTGCTCAACAATTTTATAAGAACTTTAATGTTTTTTAATGGAGGAGTCATGACTAGAACAAATTTTCTAGAGACAAGATTATCGAGCAGATACGGTGAAGTAGGTTTAAAACAAGAGAACAACACAGTGTTTGCTGACTTGGTCATTGATTCAGTGTCCTTATATCAAAGGCTAAAAGAATACGACTTAGTACCAGCTTTTGGCTATGGGAATGCTGACCAACAAAAGCTTATAACTGATTACTATTTATTTAAATATCCCTTTGATTATAGGTATCATAGGTATCCCATAATGATTTGTCCTCAATGTGGTGATTTGGACTGTGGTTATATTTCTGTAGCTATAGATAAAGAAGCAGATATTGTTGAATGGAGTAATTTTTATTTAGAACATAATAATTTATTGCTAAATATCGGGCCTTTCCACTTTGAATGGGATAATTACAAATCCACAATAGAAAAAACTTTTGAGATAGGTCGATTACGCTAACGGTGAAGTCTAGTTAAATGATGTACATTAATGAGCAGGCTCTACGATAGCTTGCTTATTTCATTATTTAGTAATATTAACGGCAGTGCATTCTTTTCTTTTATAAATTCCTCTCTAATAATATCCCCACTTGTTCTGCCATCACTTTCGGCGATTCAGGTATTCCATTCGTAATATACGTTTCCATTATTCCAACGATAGCAGTACCAAAAAATTTAAGAATAATATCTTTATTCAATCCTTTATTTATTCCTTGAGTTATATCTACGTCATTTTCTAATTCTTCAATGAGAAATTCAAGGAGTCGAGTTCGGAATGTTGAGGCACCGCTGCTTGCTAACATGGTCGAAAAGAAAGAAAAATTACGTTCGAAATAGTCGAACATAATCAAATTTGCTGCCACGAAATCTAATTCTGATGATGCCTTGCATATTTTCCTTAGTTCGTTTATATGTTCTTCAATCAGTTTGTCCAGTAGATCAAACTTATCTAAATAATGATGGTATATTGTTCTTCGACCTACATTTGCTTTGTCGGAAATATCTTGAATCGTAATTTCATTAAAGTTTTTTCAGACATCTTGCCATTGATCCTGATACTACTTTGGGCCCTGCTCAATGGTTTGAACCCGTAACCGATGAGGAATATAACAAGTTAAAATAAGTAGAAAAAACATTCATGAATACCCAAGAAAGCTACTGGTTCTGAGTAAGGCTCTCCATAATGCTCATCAAGAGTAAAAAACACCCTTCGGGGTGTTTTTTGTCATGTCTTTTGAATGACTCTACTAGGAATTTACGCTCATTTTCGCGTTCTAAAATATAGATTAGAAGGATTTTCCTTCATTGCTGTCGAAATTCGTAGAATAAGCATTTGAAATGGAGGAAAGTTAGCTTTGAGATTAAGAAATCAAATATTGGGTGGAACGATCATTCTTTCTTTATTAGCAGGGGGATCCGATTCTGCCTATGCGTCAATTCAGAACTTGTCGGCAGGAAAAAAGCTAAGCCAGGGAGTACAGCAGTACGCACAAACCGTTCAAAAGAAAGAAACAATCGCTAAAATTGTGGATACTACCAATTTGCGCAAAGGACCGGGGCTTGAATATGAGATTGTTGCCAAAGCGAAGGCGGGCACATCTTATCCAATCGTTGGATCGAAAGGGGAATGGTACAAAGTAACTCTTTCCAGCGGTAACACGGCTTATGTTGCAAATTGGGTAGTGGAGACGGTTGAGAGCAGCGGCAGCCAACCTACTTCAAATAATGGACAAAACCAGGAAAATGCCAACAAGCCGAGTGGTGGTCAAGATAAGGAAGCTATAGTAAATATAGTAGATACTACTAATTTGCGAAAAGGTCCTGGTTTAGATTATGAGATTGTTGCCAAGGCGAGAGCTGGAGAAACCTTTCCTGTCGTCGGATTAGAAGGAGATTGGTATAAAGTATCGCTGCCAAGTGGAGGAACCGCTTACGTTGCTAATTGGGTTGTGAACACGGGGAGTAACAAACAAAGCGGCAGTAAAGTGTATATCTATCATACCCATAATAGGGAGTCCTGGAGAAATGTATTAGGTAATTCAAAAGGGACCTCCGTCGACGATGCCAAAGTGAACATTACGCTTGTAGGCAAGAAGCTTGCTGAGAGTCTTCAGAAAAAAGGGATATCCTCCATTGTTGAACAGACCGACTTTACTGAAAGACTGAATGAACAGAAATTAAGCTACACAAAAGCCTACGTTGAATCGCGTAAAGCAGTCGACAAGGCGATGAAGGCTAATACTTCACTATCCTATTTCTTCGATATACACCGTGACGCTGATGTTCCGCGGAGCAAAACAACGGTTGTCATTAATGGTAAAACGTATGCACGCATTATGTTCGTCATTGGTGATGCTAATCCCGCGCATAAGGAAAACAAAAAGTTCGCCGAAGCGTTAAACGCTCTATTGAACAAGAAGTATCCTGGCATATCGAGGGGAGTTCTTATGAAAAGCGCCCACCAGGGGAATGCCGAGTACAACCAGTCCGTCTCTAATGGAAGCCTGCTTCTGGAATTTGGGGGAGTAAACAATACGCTGGAAGAAAATCTTCAAACAGCAGAGGCTTTCGCTGACGTGTTTGCGGAGTATTATAAATCAATTAAATAAAGTAAAAAAAGCAGGGGAAGTTTCCTTGCTTTTTTTGTTCCATGCTCACATTTTGTTGTTTACCTTAATGTTAATGGTCATATAAAAAATAAAAAAACCGATTTTTACATCGGCCTTGTAGACATTGTTTTTAGACGAAAAATGAATTTGCTGTTCTGTGAATAATGCTTCCATCTGACATGCGAACAGAATCGTCGTTATATCCTGTTATGGTTGATGCTGGGCGAATCTGCATGCCGTTTTGCATAGGTTTGATTATTGCTTTTTGAGCAATCGCAACTTCAAAATCTTTGTTCGTAATTAGTCGTTGACCTTCTTGAAGTGTAATTTTTGCTTGCATGTAAACACGTCCTCTACGGTTCTATTTTTTTGTATTCTAAGGACAAATAATACACTAATAACTTTATACAAAGCAATGGAAGTGAATGCAAATGAGAAAAAATATTTCAGAATATGTTGTAAAATATACAAAACAGTGAATTTTAATCTCAATACGTGATAGTATACCCCAACGAATCCTCAATCATAATTTTGTCAATCTAATTGGATTAATAATTCTCCTACAATTCCTGATGCATGACTTTGGGATCATATGCGAAAAAAGGCAAACCAGATGATCTGGTTTGCCTTTTTTGTAAATCAAATTAGCGATAAATGAATCAATATGCCCGACGAGGCTTCGCCTTAATGGAAGCAGCGTTCTCCTGGCTCTTAAGTTCAGCTAGAAGTTTATCACCTTCGACATCCAGGTTCGGCAGCATGCGGTCTAGCCATTTTGGCAGCCACCAAGCTTTGTCGCCGAAGACTGCCATGACAGCTGGGACAAGCGCCATGCGGACGAAAAAGGCGTCAATAAGAATGCCGATTGCGAGTGCAAAACCGATCTGCTTAATCATAATATCATGCGCGAAAATAAAGCCTGCGAACACGGACACCATAATCACGGCAGCGGCTACTACTACACGGCTGGCCTGATTGTAGCCGTGAACGACACTCTCTGTTCCGTGATGACCATGTACGTAAGACTCGCGCATGGAGCTGACGAGGAACACTTGATAATCCATCGCAAGACCGTAAAGAATGCCGGTAACCATTATTGGCATAAAGCTGAGCAGCGGACCGCCGGTATCAAAGCCGAAGAGGGAGTGAAGCCATCCCCATTGGTATACGGCCGTTGTAATCCCGAATGTGGCGAGCACACTGAGAAGGAATCCAACCGTAGCTTTGAGCGGAACGATGATTGAGCGAAACACGAGCAGCAGAATAATAAGCGATAGGATGACGATAATGCCGACGTAGAGAGGGAACACCTCAGCCAGCTTCGATGACATATCGATGTTAATTGCTGTGAACCCAGTAACGCCAACCGTGACATCATACGTTAGCGCCATGCTGGAATCAGAAGCTCGAATCTCACGAACTAGGTTTTTGGTTTCTGCATCCGTTGGACCTGTTTTGGGGATAAGGCTAATAATCGCCATATCTCCGGTTTTGTTTACGCCCATAGGTGTCACAAGCGAAACATTTTCATGCTTCCCTAGATCTTGAACTAGACCATTCAGCAATTCCGGCGTCACTTTGTCCGATACGCCTTTTGGCTTTGCTACCAGGAGCAACGGGCCATTGAAGCCTTCGCCAAAACCGTTTGAAATGGCGTCGTAGCTCTGCCTTGATGGTGTATCTAAGTTAGCCGTGGCTCCCGATGGGATGCCCATTTCCATTTTTGCGACTGGTAGTGCTGCTGCGCCAAGAATAACAATAACAGCAACAATAACTAGCCAGCGGCCTTTCGCTATAGCTGTTACCCAGCGGTGTGCGAACCCATGAGCAGTTTTATTCGATTGGGTGCTGCTCTTCGTACGCGCTTTTGCTGAGCAGATGCGTTCACCCAACAGACCTAGCAGTGCCGGCAGCAGAGTTAAAGCAACCAGAACATTGACGAGGACAGCCAAAGCAGCAACAAGCGCCATGGCAGACAAGAAGCCAATTCCGATGACAAGCATGCCGCACAAAGCAATAATAACGGTCAAGCCAGCGAAAAACACTGCACTTCCGGCTGTGCCGACTGCTCTGCTGGCTGCTTCCCGCGCACTTAATCCCTGATCAAGAATCATGCGGCGTTGACGATTTACGATAAACAGCGAGTAGTCAATTCCGACGGCAAGCCCAACCATAAGCGCTAGAACAGGAGTGAGATCAGTCATATGGATGAATTTTGAGAAGGCGTATGCTCCTCCTACACTAATTCCTACTCCCATTAAGGCAGTTAGAAGCGGCAAGCCAGCAGCAACAACCGAACCAAGTGTCATGAATAGCACAACGGCAGCTACGGCAATACCGATAGCTTCTGTCGAACCAATGGAAGGTTTAGTTGACAGCGAGTCGCTTGGCAATGCTTGAATACCCGTTTGTTCAACAGACATGGCGGCATCGATGACGGAATCGGGTACCGATTCAGGAAGCGACATTTGCTGAACGGTGAATTGGAATTGGAACAGGGCAACGCTGCCGTCAGAGGCAAGCATCACGCCAGGTACCGGAACACCGTTGACCATTAGAGGGCCGAAAGGAGGCAATTCACCTGTGGTTGCTTGCGCTGTTCCGTCCCCTTCTTGTGGTGCACTCCCTTGAGCGTTTTCTGAAGCTGAAGCGCCGGCTTTAGCAGCCAATTCAGCAGCATTAATAACATATTCAAGGTTATAAACATCATTAACAGCTTTAGTAATGGCGCTCAAACGCTCTGGTGTATCTAGTCGTTCGTCTTTGGGAGCCGTAAATACGATGCTGGCTTGTCCGCCTGAAGCTTCTGGCAGTTCCGCTGACAACTGATCCAATACCTTCTGCGATTCCGTTCCCTCAATTTTCATATCGGAGGTTACATGGATTCCATTGACCCCGAGTATAGCGAGTACAACTCCGAGAATTGCGATCCAGCTAATAATGAAATACCATGGCTTGGTATAGGCTGACTTACCCAATCTGTACAGAAAAGTTGACATCTGTTAATGATTCTCCTTTGCATGTAGAAATAACGTGAGGTCGTGTACTAAAATCCGTTTCGCAAGTAACCAAACATGGTGTCTAAATATTGATCGAACGTTACGGCCTCTGGGTTCTCGGCGACGGATTGACCTGGTAACAGCACACTCAGGCTGCCATCCAGAATGGGGAGCATGGCTCCATAAACAGCTCCGGCGAGGAGGTGGGTATAACCATCGGGATATCGTTCATGGGAAAACTCATCTAAAGTTTCCTGAGCCATAATTTGCAAACGGCGCAGTCCGCTTAAGATGTAAGGCTCAAGCGTAGGGTGCTGCCTCGAAAATGATACAAGCTGTCGCAGTTTTCCAATATGTTCTCCTGTCAGATGCAGCTTCATCAACTGGTGAAGAATGTCGAGTGGGGACATGTCCTGGTTTAAGCTTTTGATCCAATTCCCAATTTCGTCGGCGCCTTTAAAGATGAGAGCTGCTGAAGCTATCGCTTCCTCTTTACAGGAGTAGTGGTTGGCAAACGTTCTTCTGGAGTATCCGGCGCGTTGCACGACATCTTCGACGACGAAACCATCCATTCCCCTTTCCAGAGCAAGAGCGAAAGCTGCATCGGCAAGCGCATTTGCGGTTGCTTCTCTTTTAATATCGCGTAGGCTTTGTTTGTTCATCATGTAACGCTTAAGCGTTCACCCCTTTTCAAATAGAATGGAAGCATTTTCAAAAATAATCCCTGCTTTTATTATTGCCCAATGGGCAATGATGCACAATGAGCAAGTTGTTACGAATTTGTGGCGTTGAGCTAAACGATTTGAGCGAGAGCTTACAAATAGGAAGGTGTAAAGCATAGTAAGAAATTTAAACAACAAAATTTTATCGTTTTACGATAATTTTATATTGACTTAAACAGGTAATGAAGATATTATTTTTGTAGTTAGCTTTGAGGAGGATTTTTATGAGACAGAAAAAATGATCAGCGAAGTTAAAGGAATTATACAAAACCGCTATTGCGTTTATATGGGTGACTGCGATTCCTTTTTTTATAGCATTAGTTTTAGGGTGGAAAATATGTTCGGATATTGGCTCTTATCAAGCCTATACCGCTAAAAATGGGTATTGACTAGGAATCACAATGGCTAATGTTTCAATTTTAAAAAATGGAAAAGATAAAGCTGTAAAATTTTCAACTTTAGAAAAAATATGTGAAATTTTGGAGTCTCAACCTGGAGACATTTTAGAATATAAGAATGATATTTAATTTTGTAGGCAAAGGAGAATGTATGTTGATTAACCAATATCGATTAGCTTCTATCCCAATTTTTTTGGGAATCATTTGTCTAGTTATCGGAATGATGGGGAAATCCGAAGTCGCTCCAGATGGTACACTAATAGAACCTTTGTTCTTTTTAATTCCATTAAGTTATCTATTATTTTTAAGTGGAATGATTATATTATTGTTGATGGCTGTCATTTCTATGATCAAAAAAAATAAACATAATTTATAGAACAATAAAATAAAATAAAAAACAATTTCCTGATCAGAAAAGGAAATTGTTTTTTTATTTAACATGGCGGGAGATCTAGCTCGTAGGACAGTTGTAGAACGTTGACACTGTCGTGAAATGTTATCCTTTGGTCATGGTGAGGAGAGAAATAAATTGAAATCAATGTTACAGCTACTGCATTTTGGCTACCATCAGGCGATGAGCTGCATATTTCCTGTTGCGATTTTTGGAACATTAGCTCTTTCTAACATCGTAGAAATACCTTTCATTCATCGTTATGATGCCATTCTACTTGTACTGCTTGGCGTGCAATACCTCATGTATCGCAGCGGATTAGAGACACGTGATGAAATCAAAGTAATCTGTATATTTCATATCATAGGTTTACTTCTTGAGATCTATAAGGTAAGGATGGGCTCTTGGTCATACCCGGAGTTAGGGTATACAAAGTTGCTAGGTGTTCCGCTCTATAGCGGATTTATGTATGCAAGTGTTGCAAGCTTTATGTGTCAGGTTTGGCGGAGACTACGCATGGACATGACGGGCTGGCCTGGACTTACGTCATCGGCGCTGCTTGGAGGAGCCATCTATTTCAACTTTTTCACACATCATTTTATTCCTGATTTTCGCTGGTGGCTGACGGCGCTTGTATTTATTGTATTTTGGAAAACATGGATCATATTCCGAGTAAGAGCTATAACTTATCGAATGCCGTTAACCGTTTCATTTATTATTGTAGGTTTTTTTATTTGGTTAGCTGAAAATATAGCCACGTTTTTTAATGCTTGGAAATATCCTGATCAGAATCAAACCTGGCAGCTGGTCAGTTTCAGTAAGATTAGCTCATGGTTCCTTCTGGCAATCATTAGTGTCATTATCGTCGCACAGCTGAAACATGTAAAAGCGGAACGGACAAAAAACGATTCATCATTCAGCTAGGATTCATGTTCCTCTGGAAGAGCGCCAATTGCTTGGAGACTGACCATACTTTCGTTTAAACAGTTTAGAGAAATGAAACTCGTCATAAAATTGCAGCTGGGAAGAAATTTCCTTCACTGACAGGCTTGTTGTCTCCAGCGATACTTTGGCCGATTCTAGCTTTAAATTTTGCATATACTCGCTGGGGGATTGGCCAGTTAATGCGCGGAAGCGCGAAAAAAAGGACGTTCGCGACAAGCCGCTGCGTTCGATGAGTTCTTCGACCCGAATACCTTTATCCATATTCCGATGGATATAGATTAATATATTGTTGAGTTCGGTTTGGCGCGAGGTCTGCCCTGACTCAAGTTCTCTAGCAAAGAGTACCAATAATTGTTGCAGGAAGATATTCGAAGAATAAGCGTAGCCGAAGGATTCTGCAATCAAAGTATCAATGATACGCTCGCACAGCAATACTGCCTCTGCAACTTTTCCGGTTGTTTCGACCTTGCTTACAGGGAGCTGCAGATTTCGAATGGCATCCAGGGAATTGAAATCAAGATAATAAAATTTCCAGTTATTATCCTGACACTTGTATTCGGAGGGAATTCCCTCCTGTACGAAAAAGAAAGTGCCTGCATGCAGCTCATAGCGGTCATTCCCTTGGGATAGGATGCCCTTACCTTCATAAGTAATAAAAAGACCGGGAACGACGAATCCTTCACTGGTTATAATGTTGTAGGCATCGTCAGCCTGCACTTTCCAAATCGAATTAAATTGAGGGAAGCTGATGGGTTCTTTTCCAAGTATATAAGGAATATTCATGTAGGTCATATTAATCAACTCCATACCATTGTTCTAATATACATTTAATTTCAGTAATCTCCGTAAAATCTATGTATAATATGTACAATTATACATGATGTGAATACATGTATCCATGGATGCATAGATGCTTTTCCTCTACACTTAGAACAAATACCGAGTAGAGGAGTGTAATTGAAATGAAGCTAAAAGTTGGAAGCCGTGAGTTGGAGATGGATGGAAAAGAGCTTACAGAGCTCAGAAGCTCTAATGATATTTTTCATGATGTTCAGGCGCTGCGCGATCGGATGGAGGAAGACGGTTATTTACTGATCCGCGGGTTTCATGATCGCGATAAGGTGTTGCAGGCTCGAACAAATATTTTGGAAAAGATGAAACAGATGGGAAAGCTAGATCGGGATACGCAATTAGAAGATGGCGTCATGGCAGACGGAAGCAAAACGATTTTTTTTGGAGGAACGAACGAGGATCTTCCTGCACTGCTTAATGTTTTGAATGGGGAGCACATCATGCGTTTCTTCGATGAATTTCTCGGAGAGCAATCACTGACTTATCACTACAAGTGGCTTCGTGCGGTAGGTAAAGGTGATTTCACAGGAGCGCACTATGACATTGTTTACATGGGAAGAGGTACCCCAAATGTCTATACCGTATGGTCTCCTCTTGGAGACGTTTCGTATGAAATGGGGGGACTTGCGATTTGCCTCGGCTCGCATCGATTTGAAACGCTGAAGCAATCGTATGGATCGAAAGATTCGGATCGTGATGGTTTGGGACATTACACGGATGATCCGCTTGTTATAACGGAGAAGTTCGGTGGTCAGTGGGCGACAACTCAGTTTCAGGCAGGCGATGTACTCATTTTCGGCATGTTTTTAATGCATTGCTCACTGGAGAATACAACCAATCAATACCGAATTAGTGTGGATGCGAGATACCAATCAGCCTACGAAAAGGTTGACGAAAGATGGAGCGGCAAAAAGCCGAAGGGTCATTTTAAATAATTGTACTAGCCACCCATTGCGGTGGCTATTTTATTGATAGGAAGTGAAGCGTCAACTTAGAAAAGATGATTGACTATAGTATTAATTAGTTTTATGATTTGTAACAAAATTGAAATCCGAGAAATTAATTCCATAATTCACTTCTACAAACAAAAAATCAGATAAAAAAATACCGATTAGACTAGAAAGGGCGGTCTGCAACAATGCTTAAATTGATGAGAAACAAGTATATTGTTGTATTGATTGTTTCTATCGTTTTTATCATATTTTGGATCTATAAACCGATAGAGACTACTCGTATCACAGTTGGCACGATTGAAAGCAAGGAGAGTAAAGGCGGAAATCATTTTATAAATATTATTTATGCTGACCAAACTCGTACGGATAAAATTAAAGTTCCATTAACAACTTGGAATCTAATAAAGGCAGATATTGAATATTTTTTCGTTTATAAATTTAATTTAATACGTAAGCCTTATTTAGTAGATATTAGAGAGCACTAAAGTTATTGTTCTGACGAACTTGGCAAGATGATGTATGCCGTACGTTTATAACGATTATACATTCCTCTCTAGCAATGTCCCCAGTTGTTCTGCTAAGACATGATGGGGGACAGGCATTTCATTCATGAACCACCATTCCACTACTCCTACAAAAGAAGAAGCGACAAACCTCACAAGAAGATCTTCATTTAACCCTTCATTTTTTCCTTTCGTTACATCGATTTCATTCTTAAATTCTTCGATAAGAAATGCAAGAAAACGACCGTGAAAGTAAGGAGCACCTTTACTCGCTAACATCATGGAAAAAAATGAATAATGACGTTCAAAATATTCGGTCCAGATTAGAGTCGATTCGGTAAAATCCAATTCCGCAGCCGCTCTGCACGTTACCCTTAGCACGTCAATATGTTCTTCAATGAGTTTATCCAGCAGATCATATTTATCTAAATAATGAAGATAGATGGTCCCGCGGCTCACATTCGCCCTTTCGGAAAGATCCTGAATTGTAATATCATCAAAATTTTTTTCTGACATCAGATCTATAACCGCTTTTTTTAACGCATCCTGCGTTTTTTGTATTCTTCGATCCACTTTAGCCAATTTCAGGTCACCAAGCTTTCGTAAATAATTAACAAATATACAGAAGTTGTTCATTAATTAACAAATCACGTTCAGTTAACAATTGCAGATGTTTTGCATCTGTTTATAATTATAGACAAGTGTTCATTAATGAATCAATGATTATTATTACATCATTGAAATTGGCCATACATTTTGCTCCGAAGCAAGTGGAATTTATGTATTGACTTGGAGTTCACTCCATGGATTAAGCTTCTTTATATCTTCTGTATTTCCTGATTATTGTTCATTAGTAGAAATCAAAACATTTTGCACCTGAGGAGGAATGAAATATCGAACGCCTATGGACGAAGTCGTTTATTCTCATGACTATAGGTAACCTGTTCTTATTTAACGCATTTTATATGCTGTATCCGACGCTACCGCTGTTCATCAAACAACTGGGAGGCAATGAATCGCAGGTCGGTCTAGCGATGGGTGCTTTTATGTTGTCTGCTGTTATTTTACGGCCGCTTGTTGGCGGGCTGCTAGACCGGTTCGGCAGGCGACCGTTTATCATTTGGGGACTGATTCTCTTCATCCTAGCAATGTATTTGTATAACTGGGTCGGGGGAATTGCTGTTTTGCTGGGGCTCAGAATATTGCATGGCATGAGCTGGGCGGTATCTACAACCGCTACGATGACGGCGATTACAGATATGATCCCGTCCACCCGCCGTGGTGAGGGAATGGGGTGGTTTAGCACATCCATGACACTGGCTATGGCAATCGGCCCAATGTTCGGCATATGGGTTGCTCAGAATCGATCATACAGCGATTTGTTTTTAATCGCTGTGGTCCTCTCATCAGGAGCACTGCTCCTGATGTTAGGTGCAAAAATGCCTTTCCAGCCAAAAGCTGACACAAGAAAAATTGAATTATTCGAAAAATCGGTTTTGCCCGTTGCGGCCTCGGTCTTTTTTCTCTTTATTGCTTATGGCGGCATTACAACCTTTGTTCCGCTTTTCGCTGAGTCGATTCAGGTTAATTCCGGCGCGTTTTTTCTAGCATTTGCTGCAACGCTTGCCCTAAGCCGTCCCATTTCGGGAAAACTATCTGATCGGTACGGAGAAATTTTTGTCATTGTACCGGCACTTGTAATTACGATTGGTTCATTGATTGTATTGAGCCTCTCAAGCGGATTGATGGGCGTACTGCTATCAGCAATTTTATATGGTATTGGTTTCGGTTCGGCGCAGCCAGCTCTTCAAGCGGCTACGATCCGTTTGGCTCACCCGAATCGTATAGGAGTTGCGAACGCCTCAATCTCGACTGCTAATGATCTTGGTATTGGGTTAGGTGCAATCATGTTAGGCTCTGTCTCTCAGTATGCAAGCTATAAGGTGTTGTTCATCGTCAGTGCTTTGTCCGTCGCGATTTCCTTGATTCTTTTTACTCTTTTTGCGAAACGCTTGATACAAAAGAAACCGTTTCTTCATGCAGAATCGCTTCCTCTCGAATCAAGCTAGCCATAAACTATCGACATTAATAATATGTATCAGAAACCACCCTTAAAGGTGGTTTTTTGCTTTTTTTAGCTACTACATACCTGCCGTAACTTCGCCAGAATATCAAATACTGTTCTACGGTTGCATGCAATAAGCTTATTATAAGTTTGATCTTCCACTGTGTTCATGATTGCAAATTGAAAGTTCTAGTATTTTCCTATACAATAACAATGAGAACAATTCTCAGTGAATACACTTATATAAGGGTTTATTGCTAATAAGCAAAGAGTTATACACTTTGATCGCTGCGAGAGTAGAGAGAGGATTTGAATCGAAGCAAATGAACATTAATGACCATATCCAATTATGGGATCAGGCAATTGTAAGGGTTTTAGATGTTAGACAAAACACGTTAGAGCAAGGAAAATGCTTGCGAAAGTATACATTGCCCACCAGCACCTTTGTTTATATTGTTCGTGGCAGAGGTCGACTTTGGCTGGACGGAGATGTCCATTTTGCCGACAGGTTTTATGTGCTGCACGGAGGGAAAGGAGCTTGCTTGGAGATTGAAACAGAAACGGCAATTGAATACTATCTAGTTCTATATAAGGCTGTATTGCCGCAAAACTGTCTTTATGATTTTAAATTACTGATGCAAAATGATAATCCATTCGAGAAGCCATACAGCTATACTCCATTTGACGGGTTGGCACTCTTGGAATTTATACAAATGATGCATAGAGATTGGATTCAAGCAAACAAGCTGGACATGCTGCATGTTAGAGGGGTATTTTATCAATTTGTACATAGGCTGTTTCGTCAAATGCTGCAAAGCCCTGAGGCGATCAGTCAAAATAATCTAGCAGAGCAAGTATTGCGTTTTTTATCCGATAGATATCAAGAGCCGAAATCAATGGAATCATTATCTTTGGAGCTCAATTACAGTCCACAGTATCTTACGCGCAAATTTAAAGAGCAGACAGGATTCAGTCCGATTGAATATGTCATTAAATTGAGAATAGAGAAAGCACAATTTTTATTGCTTACGACAGATGCTACTTTACAAGAGATCGCACTGAATGTGGGATATTCAGATTTGTTCTATTTCAATCGTATTTTCAAAAAATATGCAGGTATTGCACCAGGTAAATTTCGAAATAAACATCTGTCCGATCAAGGACAGGGTTCTAATCATACAAAAAAAACGTTAAAAAACTCCATTGTTAATCAAACCTCTCAAAACTATATTTATAATGAGAATGAAAAACATTCTCAATTCATAAGAGAAGAGGATTACACAATGAACAAAGGCTCCAAAACGGTAATGCTGTCCACAGTATGGCTCTGTTTTGCTATTATGGTTAGTGCGTGCTCAGCAGCGACTAACACCCCGAGAAACGCGAGCTCGGGCAATATGACAGGAACAGAGAAAACATCAGACAATCAGTCTGCCAATACTTCTACAACTGCTGCGCAGTTAAATGAAACAAAAATAGTAGCTACCCATTTTGGTGATGTGGAAATTCCAATAAATCCGAAGCGAGTAGCATCTATTGACTATTTGGGCACTGTAATTGCTCTTGGCGTTGAACCGATCGGTTCCAATAATGTGCTGCTGAATAGCCCGTATTTAAAGGGGCATTTGGAAGGTGTGGAAGATGTCGGTGACTCGATAGAGAAGCTCCTTTCTATAGAGCCGGATATTATTATTACACATACGACCAAGCCAGAGGTTTATGAGAAATATAGTGAGATTGCACCGACGGTGTCTATCGCCTCTAATACCTTCAATAGTGTTCATGAAGAATTAACCTATTTTGGAGAAGTATTAGGCAAAGAAGATGAGGCGGCTGAATGGTTGAAACAATATGATCTCCATACAGCTGAAGCGAAGGAGAAAATTGCAGGGCTTTTACCAGAAGGTTCTACATTTTCAGTATTCCAGGAGTATGATGGACAAGTTTTCGCATTCGGCCCCAAATCAGGTCGTGGAGGCAGAAATATTTATCAGATGCTGGGCCTTGCTGCTCCAACTGCAATCCCTGAAAATATATTAGCTAATACTTACTCGAAAATATCAATAGAGAAACTGCCGGAGTATGCAGGGGACTATATCGTCCTAACAACCGAGTCATCGCTGGAAGAGCTCAAAAAAGATCCAATATGGGGTTCTCTGGAAGCGGTACGGGAAGAACGAATTTTCCTTTGGAATGAAGAACGTTCATGGTATCGTGATCCTATCGCTCTCCTCGCACAAACGAAGGAGTTGGCTGACTGGATTGTTGGTCTATCGAAGCTTAAGTAATTTTGTTATAGGAAATACGTGTATATTTGGCAATCATTCAATATTTTTACACAAAGTATTTAATACCGCTGATATGAAATTGGATGCATGAACACAGATAGAAACAAGGTCAAGCATGGTGTGTACTCACCGTACTTGACCTTTTTTTTCCATAAGCCGTTATTTCACCAGCTCCAAAAACTTGCTTGCCGCATTGGATAGCGGCATATTGTGCATGATCATAAAGCCTACTTGTGATGGAGGCATCTGAATATCCAATTGAATCTCAAAGAGAGAACCTTCTTCCAGTTCTTTGGCAATAAATTCTTTAGTCACATAAGAAATACCAAGGCCTTTCCGCGCGAATTCGATGAGCAGATCAACGCTTCCTACCTCAATTTCTGGCTTGATTTGATGCCCATAATTTTGGAATAGTTCGGTAATCGCCATTCGTACACGACTGTTTCGAGAGAACAGGATAATTGGATACTGGAGCAGCACTTCTAGTGAGAGCACCTTGTCCTTAAGCTCAGCATATCTTGCTCCTGCTACAAAACAATCCTGCAGCTGAATGCCCTTCATAACCTCTAGCTGCGAATCGACGATGGGCATACGAACGACGCCCAAATCGATTTTGCCTTCCTTCAGAAAAGCGATGGTTTCTGGTGTCGTTCCATGATTCAGATGCAGCTTGATACCGGGATATTTTTCGTGATAGGTTTCCAAATAAGGCAGCAAATAATGCTTGAACAACGAATCACTTCCACCGATCCGCAGCTCACCGCTGTCCAAATTTTTAAGAGCCGCCATCTTTTCTTCGGCTAGCGAGATGAGAATTTGAGATTTCTCAATATAGGAATAAAGGATTTCACCCTCTTGCGTCAGAGCAACACCCTTAGAATTCCGATAAAACAAAATGATGCCTAAGCTGTCTTCCAACTGCTTGATGGCATGGCTAACGCTCGGCTGCGTGATATACAACGATTTTGCGGCTTGGGATAAGCTTCCCTTCTTCGCCGTCCAGTAAAAAACTTTGTATAGCTCATAATTGATCATAGACAGTATCTATAGCTCCTGTGAAAAATATGAATTACTTGTATAGGTCATATTCGTATTATAGTGGAATTAGGAAATAGAAACCAGTACTAACTACAAAGCACTGCTGGAAGGAGTAAGAACATGGAGGCTACCACATTTGTTTTGTTTGGAGCGACAGGGGATTTAGCAAAAAGAAAAATTTACCCTGCTTTGTATAATTTATTTATTGATCAAAAGCTGCCGGAGTTCTTCTCCGTGGTCGGCCTCGGAAGAAGAGAGCTATCCGATAAAACCTTTCAGGACAATGTCGAACAATCTCTTCGTATGTTTTCCAGGCGTGAAGCAAATGATCCAGAATTGATTCAAAAATTTTTGCGTACATTCCGCTATAGTGTTTTGGATGTTGGCCGCAAAGAAGATTACCATAAGCTTCTTCATCTTATTGAGAAACGGGAAGAAGAGCTGCGTGTTGCACCCAATCGCTTGTTTTACTTGTCGGTTGGACCTGAATTTTTTGAACCGATTGCAGCTAACATTCATGAAAGCGGGCTTGGTTCCGCTAATGGCTGGAAGCGGCTTGTAATCGAGAAGCCATTTGGTCATGATTTGCAGTCTGCTCGAGAATTGAATGAAAACCTGAGCAAATCGTTTGCGGAAGAAGAAGTTTTCCGTATTGATCATTATCTTGGCAAGCCGATGGTTCAGAAGCTTGAGGTTTTGCAGCAAAGCAATCCAGTCCTTCAAGCACTTTGGGACAAACGCTACATTGCCAACGT
This sequence comes from Paenibacillus sp. 01T47, assembly GCF_056398245.1. Lineage (NCBI taxonomy): Bacteria > Bacillati > Bacillota > Bacilli > Caryophanales > Paenibacillaceae > Paenibacillus > Paenibacillus sp. 01T47. The sequence goes on along the minus strand of NZ_JBFTPA010000002.1, from coordinate 546,583 downwards.
TCAAATTACGGCAAACGAAATTGTAGGGGTGGAAGAAAGAGCTGGCTATTATGATCATGTTGGTGCAATCAGAGACATGTTCCAGAACCATATGCTTCAATTGCTCATGATGTTGACCATTCACCTTCCGAACAACAGCACCTCAGAAAATGTCCGTTTCAAAAAGAAACTGGTCATGGAATCACTGGAACTGCTGCAAAAAGAGGATGTCAACACCCAAGTGATAAGAGGACAATATGGAGAAGGAGAGATTCAAGGGAAATCGGTGGTCGGTTATACCTCCGAACCAAACATTGCTGCAAACTCCATGAACGACACCTTTATTGCAGCTAAACTGCAAATTGACGATTACTTCTGGCGGGGCGTTCCTTTCTATATCCGTACAGGCAAAAGAATGAAGGACAAATCAACAAGAATTGTGATCGAGTTCAAAGAACCAATAAAGCAAGCTGCAACAAACGATGATAGCAAAATGCCTAATCTGCTTGTATTTGAGATCAGTCCTGACGAGAGCATTAGATTGCAATTAAATACGAGGGACCCTGAGCACAAGGGCGAATTCAAGCCCATGAATATTGACTTTCATGCGACGAGAGACAATGTGCCAGAAGCTTATGAGAATTTAATTCACGATGCTTTGCACGGCGACTCTACATTTTTCGCGCATTGGGACGAAGTCGAATTGTCATGGAAATGGGTTCAACCCATTTTGGAAGCTTATGAAGAAAACTTAGTTCCACTGCATCGTTATGCAGCTGGCACATACGGACCGGTTGAGTCTGATATGCTGCTTGCACAAGACGGCTTCCATTGGTGGTTCGATGAGAAGACCGAACAAGAAATCGAAACCATAAAAGGAGAACAATATGCTTAATACAAAAACAATTGAACAACTATCTATTGATACAATCCGTACACTGTCTATCGATGCTATAAACGCTGCAAATTCCGGACATCCGGGGCTTCCAATGGGAGCTGCGCCTATGGCGTACTCACTTTGGGGCAACCATCTTAATCACAACCCGAGCCATTCAAAATGGTTCAACCGTGACCGTTTCGTCTTATCCGCGGGTCATGGCTCGGCTTTGCTTTACAGCCTGCTGCATTTATCCGGTTATAACGTATCGCTCGAGGACTTAAAGCAGTTCCGTAAGCTGAACAGCAAAACGCCTGGACATCCTGAATATGGCCATACAGATGGCGTTGATGCAACAACTGGGCCACTGGGACAAGGACTTGCGATGGCTGTAGGTATGGCAATGGCCGAAGCTCACCTAGCATCAAAATTTAATCAAAACGGATACCCAGTTGTTGATCATTACACGTATGCACTTGTCGGAGACGGCTGCTTAATGGAAGGAATTTCTTACGAGGCGATGTCAATGGCTGGACATATGAAGCTCGATAAACTCGTTGTATTGTACGATTCCAACGATATTTCCTTAGACGGCGACCTCAATCTTTCTTTCGGTGAAAACATGCAGAAGAGAGCGGAATCTGCTAACTGGCACTATTTGCGAGTTGAAGATGGCAATGATATCGAACAAATCACGAAAGCGATCGAGGCAGCAAAGAGCAATGAAGAGCAGCCGACCATTATCGAAGTTCGTACGGTTATCGGATACGGAAGCAAGGCAGCGGGAACGAATAAAGTGCACGGCAATCCACTAGGCAAAGAAGAGGCAAAAGCGACAAAAGCGGTTTACGGTTGGGATCATGAGGAAGAATTTACCGTTCCAGCAGAAGTTCAAGCTCACTTTGCACAGTTGAAACAAAAAGGCGAAGCAAAAGAAGCAGCGTGGAATCAGCTAATGGCTGCTTATAAAGAACAGCATCCAGAGCTTGGTACGGAACTTGAGCAAGTCATTGAAGGTTCTGTTGTCATCGATGCTGCAGATCTTCTTACTTTCGATGCTTCCAAAACAGTTTCTACTCGTGTAGCGAGCGGTCAAGCGATCAATCATTACCTTAAAACGGTGCCTTCAATTTTTGGCGGTAGCGCAGACTTGTCGCATTCAACGATGACTGATATTAACGGCGAAAAAACCTTTGCTGTTGAATCTTATGCAGGACGAAATATTTACTTCGGCGTTCGTGAGCATGCTATGGGCGCTGCTGGAAATGGTATGGCACTGCACGGCGGCGTAAAACCGTTTGTAAGTACATTCTTCGTGTTTAGCGACTATCTGCGTCCGTCCATTCGTTTGGCTGCACTGCAGAAGCTACCTGTCATTTATGTATTTACACATGATTCCATCGCTGTTGGCGAAGATGGACCTACTCATGAGCCCGTTGAGCATTTGACCGCATTGCGCACGATTCCTGGGCTTACAGTTATCCGTCCAACTGATGCCAATGAAACGGCTAATGCTTGGGCTTATGCTTTGCAGCAAAATGAAGGACCAGTAGCTTTAGTACTAAGCAGACAAAACTTGCCTATATATGAAGAAACTAAAGGCAATGTCGCTGCGGTTGCCAGCGGTGGTTATGTTCTAACGGAGACAAACGACAAGCCTGACATTATTCTAATCGGTACCGGTTCTGAGGTTTCTCTGGCAGTTGGCGCAAAAACTGAACTTGAGAAGGAAAATATTTCGGTTCGTGTAGTAGCTATGCCAAGCCGTGAATTGTTCAACCGTCAATCGGCAGAATATAAGCAATCAGTGCTGCCTGCATCTGTTACGAAACGTTTAGCTATTGAAGCTGGTATTTCGTTAGGCTGGGATAGTTACACAGGACCAAGCGGCAGCGTATTGTCCATCGATACGTTTGGCGCTTCTGGACCCGGTAGTGAAGTTTTAGAGTTTTTCGGATTTTCGGTAGATAACGTGGTTCGAATGGCGAAAGAATTACGCTAAGCAATGCATGAAGACAATAAAAATTTAATAATAAAAAACGGAGGTTTTCATTATGAAATTTTTCATCGACACTGCGAATTTGGTAGATATCAAAAAAGCTTATAAAATCGGTGTATTGTCTGGTGTTACGACGAATCCATCTTTGGTTGCCAAAGAAGGCGTGAAATTCGAAGACCGCATAGCAGAAATTCTTCGCGAAGTGCCTGAGGTAGAATCGGTATCAGCAGAAGTGACGCCTGACGCAGAAACAGCTGAAGAAATGATCGCGCAGGCAAATGAACTGATCAAAATCAACAACAATGATAAAAACATTACAATTAAGCTTCCGATGACGCTAGCTGGTCTAGAAGCTTGCCGCTACTTGACCAAAAAAGGCGTGAAAACAAACGTAACATTGATTTTCACTGTGAACCAAGCGCTTTTGGCTGCTCGCGCTGGAGCGACTTATGTTTCTCCATTCCTCGGTCGTTTGGATGATATTTCAGAAGATGGTGTTCTGCTCGTCACGAAGATTGCTGAATTGTTCCGCACGCACAATCTGGATGCCCAAATCATCGCTGCATCTGTTCGCCACCCGGATCATGTCACTCGTGTAGCGATGGCTGGGGCACATATAGCAACGATTCCGTTCTCTGTAATCGAACAAATCTCCAAACATCCTCTAACGGATCAAGGTATGGAGAAGTTCGCAGCTGATTGGAAGAAAACGGCGCAGCAATAAGCTGCAGTTTCCAAACATTAATCGGTTCGACTAGCCTAGCATAGAAGCCTATATAGTTCATATATTCGCACTGCTAGGCAAGTCGGATATCGATGCGCATAAGCAAAGTTTTTGAAACTTTTATCTACAACAGGACAGTAATGACAGGGAGGCAGTTAAGATGAAGAAACAACAAATTGGCGTGGTTGGTTTGGCCGTAATGGGTAAAAACCTAGCCTTGAATATAGAAAGCAAAGGTTTCTCGGTTGCCGTGTATAATCGTTCAGCAGAGAAAACAAATGAACTATTGGCGGAGGCGCAAGGAAAAGATTTTGTCGGCGCATTCAGTGTGGAAGAATTCGTACAATCACTGGAATCGCCGCGTAAAATTCTTATCATGGTAAAAGCGGGTCAACCGACAGATGATACGATCAATCAGTTGGTGCCGTATCTGGATCAAGGAGATATTCTAATTGATGGCGGAAACGCCTATTTTCCAGATACACAGCGCAGAAACAAAGAACTTCAAGCATTAGGCTTCCGCTTTATCGGAGCCGGCGTTTCTGGCGGCGAAGAGGGTGCGCTTAACGGGCCAGCTATCATGCCGGGCGGTCAAAGGGACGCATACGAGCTTGTAGAGCCAATCTTGACAGCCATTTCAGCAAAAGTGAATGGTGATCCATGCAGCACTTATATCGGTGCTGACGGTGCTGGCCACTATGTCAAAATGGTACACAACGGCATCGAATACGGCGATATGCAGCTCATCGGCGAAGCGTACCACCTGCTCAAAGATGTGTTGAACCTGAACACTAGCCAGCTTCATGACATTTTCACGGAATGGAACAATGGCGAGCTGGATAGTTATTTGATCGAGATAACGGCTGATATTTTCAAAAAAATTGATCCGGAAACAGGCAAACCAATGGTAGATGTCATTCTCGATTCAGCAGGACAAAAGGGTACTGGCAAGTGGACTAGCCAAAGTGCATTGGATTTGGGTGTGCCATTGTCGATCATTACGGAATCCGTGTTCGCTCGCTTTATTTCCGCTATGAAAGAAGAACGTGTGGCTGCGAGCAAAAAATTAAACGGCCCACCGGTATCCAGCTACGACGGTGATCCGCAGGAATTTATCGAAGCTGTTCGCAAAGCGCTGTACACAAGCAAAATCGCTTCCTACGCGCAAGGCTTTGCCCAAATGAGAGCTGCTTCTGACGCTTATAACTGGGATTTGAAATATGGGAGCATTGCGATGATCTTCCGCGGAGGATGTATTATCCGTGCAAGATTTTTGCAAAATATTAAGGATGCCTATGACCGCAATCCAGCTTTGAATAACCTATTGATGGATGAATACTTCAGCAATATTGTTGAGAACTATCAAGAGGCTTGGAGAAAAGTCATTTCCATCGCTGTAACTAGAGGCATTCCGGTTCCAGCATTCGCTTCCGCATTAGCGTATTATGACAGCTATCGTACAGAAAGACTTCCTGCTAATTTGCTGCAAGCGCAGCGGGATTATTTTGGAGCACATACGTTCCAGCGCCTTGATAAAGAGGGAAGCTTCCACTTTCAATGGATGGAAAATAACGAATAACGATTAAAACCAACACAAACTCCTAGCAGATAATCATGAATTCATTTTTCATGTTATCTGTGTAGGAGTTTTTTTGTTTCAGATGGCGAATGGAGACAGTGATTTTGGAGCGCGAAGGATAAAAGTTGTTTTTGACAGAAGGAAAATTATACAATGGAAGTAAGGAACTGCTTGAAGTAGCCATCCTCATATTGTAAATGAAGGGAAGAGTGCCGATGAACACACGAATGAAACAACTTGAGGATCGACTTTCCAACCAGCAACATAAGGATTTATTTCTGCAAACGATGCACACGCTGAAAGCGATTGACGATCTTGCTGATCAGCACAGACGCTTTCAATCCATGCAGGCCATTAGCGGCGTCAAAATCATAGGTACGGAAGAGGCGTTGTTTTACGAAACGCTGACACAGGTTAAAGAAGAGATTGTGTCTACGCTTGAGAAAACGGTAAAGGACCTGGAGCACAAAGGTGATAAAAACTATACTAAAAACTTCAAGGACGGCGTGGAGTAACCCATTCGCAGCCACAATAAAAAGTTGAGTAGAAGGAAAACTTCTGCTCAACTTATTTGTGTTCATGGGAGGATACAAGAGCACAGATTCTTTTTTCTTTGTAAAAGGAACGATTCGTTATGCGCAACTTTCAATCCTATTACACGTCTGTAAATTATGGGATTATATTGAATTAAGCGAAATTAGAATGAGATAGAAGACTTTGCAATAGAATTATTCACGAATAGGAGACAAGATGAAGCCAAAACGGTCGAGAATACTTATTTACTCTGTATGTGTATTTCTTCTCCTAGTTTATTTTGGAAATAGAAGCGGGTATGTATTTAGTGAAAGTAAAGCACTGAAAGAGGCATATCCTCGTGCAGACGGAGAAGCGGTGTATCACCAAGCATTTGGGAAGGATAAACTAGTTATATGGAAAATGGAGGATATGGATTTTGTTAAGCTAGTTACGAAGAAATGGGGATTTCTATATCGCGTATCCGAGACCTCTCCATTAGCGCCAAGCGCTAACGAACCGAATACCATTCAACGAACATGGTCAGCTCAATTGAATGCCAACAAAATGTACGACATTATTTTTGCATTCTCGACGATTAACCCTGAGATAAAGCGAGTCATTATTAGCAATGATAATTTTAGCAATGTTTTAGAGGATAATTTGAAATTAATCAAGAGCGATTCAACCGTATATATTGAATTACCTGTACGAAATGGGTATGCAGTATCATACCTAGAAATTAGTCCTAAAGACAATAGGGGATTTGTTTTTCGAGGCATGGATAACAATGGTCATTTGATCGCAGCAACTAGATAGCAATAAAAGGCTGCCATCGGCAGCCTTTTATTCATGGAACCATCGCATCATAATCGTTCTAGTCATTATTTTTTTAAGTGATAAGGTACTGTAGTGACGATCACATTTCTTCGATATAACAAGTGAGCACGAATCAATAAACTGGATTGGTTATGCAGCATATTATGCCATCCTTTTTTTGGAATAAACTGCGGGATGATGACAGTAACTTTGTAATTTGATTCACTCGCCTTGCGCTGAACGGTATCAATAAATTTAGTTAATGGTTGAATGATGCTTCGATAAGGCGAATGTAAAGTAACGAGTCGCACATCAGGCTGCCACATTTTCCATTTCTCTTCGAAAGTGAATTCATCCTCTCTTTCAAATGGAATATGAACGGCAATGATCTGGTGAGCAGATAGCGATTTGGCGTAATTCAATGAGTTCTCGACCACGTGCGTAATACCAGCTACAGGAAGTATGATGACATTCCCCTCAATAGGAATAGCAGCCTCAGAGGTCGTAATTCGCAGTTGATCGGCTACAGATTCATAATGCTTTCTAATTCGGTGAAAGAGCAAAATGATAAGAGGTAGAAAAACTAATACGGACCACACCTGTGCGAATTTGGTTAAAAAGAACATCATGGTGACGATAAAGCTTATAACCGCACCTGTTGAGTTAATGATTAGCTTAGATATCCAGCCTTGCGGTTTTTCACGAATCCATTTTACCATCATACCCGTCTGCGAGAGGGTAAAGGGGATAAATACACCTACGGCATAAAGCGGGATGAGATGCTCAGTTCGGCCTTCAAATGCTATAATCAACAGGATTGAGAAAACGCCTAGAATAATAATGCCGTTGGAATAACCTAATCTGTCTCCTCTTATGGTAAACATTCGAGGGATGAATTTATCTTTGGCTAAGTTGACTGCCAGCAAGGGGAAAGCAGAATATCCCGTATTAGCAGCAAGGATCAGAATTAATGCGGTTGTTCCTTGTATAAAATAATACATAAAGTTCCGACCAAACGTATGTTCAGCAATGTCTGAAACAACGGTGACTTCTTCCCTCGGACTAATTCCATAGTAATAAGCTAAAAATACGATTCCGGAAAATAATATGGCAAGCAGCGATCCCATCGCAATTAACGTTTTGGAAGCATTATTTGGAGACGGGCTTTTAAAGTTGGGTATTGCGTTCGAGATAGCTTCAACCCCAGTTAAAGCAGAACTTCCGGAGGAAAAAGCTTTCAGCAGCAGAAACAAACTAATTCCTGCCACTGGCGTTCCAATAGGTGTATGTAATTCTGGCGAGACATTGCCTAATAGAATGTTGTAAATGCCTACAATGATTAAAATGAATAAAGCCAAAACAAATAAATAAACCGGATAGGCTAATATTGAAGCGGACTCCGTTACTCCCCTTAAATTCAAGATGGTTATAAATAATACAAAAATAATCGCAATGATCACATTATAAGGATGCAAGCTTGGGAAAGCAGATGTAATGGCATCTGTTCCGGCAGATACACTTACCGCTACCGTTAAGATATAGTCAACTAACAGTGAGCCTCCGGCTACTAACCCAGAGTATACACCTAGATTTTTTTTGGATACGACATAAGCGCCTCCGCCGTGAGGATATGCAAAAATAATCTGCCTATAGGATAAAATAAGTGCTAATAATAAAATCAATACACCAATGGCAATCGGTATGGAATACCAAAAAGCGGCGGCACTAACGGTGATTAAGACTAACAATATTTGCTCAGGACCATATGCCACAGAAGATAAGGCATCTGAAGAAAGAATGGCAAGAGCTTTTGTTTTATTCAGTTTTTGCTCGCCTAATTCCGTTGATTTTAATGGTCGTCCGATTAAAAACCTTTTTAATGAAGAGAACATTCGTTAGCCTCACCTCGCTTAATTTATTGTGTGTATATTACCCTGCAAATGAAATAATTAAACTTTATGAAATAAAACTGGAGCGACTTAACAATCGCATAATCATTCCTTCCCTTTTGAGCTTCATAAACGTAGTATGGTACTTACAATTACACGGAATTTGTTCTTGGTTTAAATAATGATGAGTTGGCCAAATTTATTCTCCACAATGAATCAAAAACAAATGAAATGGGATTTGATTATAAAACAAATTATTTAATTTATTCAGCAGAGAGAGTACGAGGGAGTGATTTAATGGGTGGTCAAATTGGAGTAGTAGGCATACTACTCGTTTTTGCTAGTTTATTTTTAAGAAAATGGATAGTTGGAACCGCAAAAAAAGAAACTTCAGATAAGGGTAAAAGAGTGAGTATGTGGGGAATGATTATCGCAGCAAGCGTAGCAACAGCTATTATTATTTTTATTGATTTAGAAGGAAATGCTCTGAAATGGTTTTGTATGTTGTTCATATTTATCATTGCGGGCTTTCAATCATTTGTAGATTGGAAGTTTCTAAAAGGATCAAAAGAATATATAGTTACACTTCTCGTTCTAGTTATTGGTGTAACTTTATCTTATTTCATCGTCTAGTGTTTCTGATCGGCTTGGCTGTTAGGGAAGATGTACAAGCCGAAATACGCGAGGAGCACTTGACGCTACTAGTGCTTGATTGAAGAAACTGCGATTTCATCACGATATTTCAGTGAGTCTAGGTATGATTGAATTACTCACCGCATCATATATGGACGTTATCGACATAAGCTAAAACTTTTGAGGAGAGATATGTGTTAGTTCATATGACGGATGAATCTTTCACTGGAGGTTCTGTGTGCAAGCGAGCTTGAGTTGCTGCGTACAGGGCAAACAAAGGCTTCGACTCGTAGTTTACTGCTTTGCAACCCTAGAGGCATAAAAAATTAAAAACTCAAGTTTTAATTCATTTGCCAGAATAAGCTTTTGTGTTTAATCATTTGTCTCACCGTCAGTGCATATCATCCTTTGATCAATTCGCTAACGAACTGTATCAACCTTATTATGCAGAAAATTACTCTTCTAAAGTTTTAACGAACCGTATCGTCGTTATTTCATGCTGTATAGGGTGTTATGCGTTATTTTCCACGAAATAACGATTGTGGAGTTCGTTAAAATATAAATTCACTACAAAAGGTCTAAATAAGAGCTGCTGGGTTCGTAAAAGACTTATCCATTAATAATGACAGCTGCAAACAAAGGTTTTTGAGCGTCTAATTTTTTTCGCTTCAACATATGGCACGATTAAATAGGGGTTGTTTCACACGTAGATAAATCTACTTTTGAGAGGGCCTTTTGCTGTATAAAGCGAGAAAAGTGAAAGTGAAATGAGCTAATTATTGTCTTGTGAGTGATAATAAGCGCATTTCCAATGTACATCTGACCTATTTAAGTCGATGTTTAGGGATTAAGAATTGATTTTCTTTTGCGACTAACGCTTCTTTTCTTCGTATTTTTCTGAATAAGTATCGGTAATGTTATTTTCTTAATTGAGATTGTATCTATTCATAAACGAAGTAGACCAAGGGCAAGTCGGTATAAAGTAGTTATTGCTGTTAGGAGTAGAAAGAGGACAAGGAAAATGCTTTAATGTGGCTATTTATCGTAAAATTTATTACAAAGATATGACTTTATCCAGCAATAGCTCTATCGAGTCATGCGTAAGCAAGCAAGTGTAAAAGAAAATGAAATTAAGGCAATCGATGCTTTTTGATGCTTTTGAAGCATTTGAAGCTCTAGGAGCTCTAAGGGCTCTAGGAGCTTTAGGTGTTTTTGAAGGATTTGAAGCTTTTGTAGATTTTTAAAAGCTATCAAAGCTATCAAAGCTCACAAGTACAACCTTCATGTGGATCACCGACCCAACTCGGCGGATAAACATTTGAAGGGGATTGGATGTAATGTTACCACGACAAAAATGAGAGGAGGCAAACCTAAAATGAGTAGTTTAAAACAGTTTTCAGTAGGTGTTGCGATTGTGTTGGTTTTGTTATTGTCAGCTTGCGGCGGGGGAACAACAGGAGACGCGCCAAATAAGGACAACAGCGGTGAAGGCGCAGAGAGCAGCGAGGCGGTGGCACTATATAAGAAAAGGTGTATTTCTTGTCATGGCACGGAGCTGCAGGGAAGAGCTGGACCTAATTTGCAGCAGGTCGGGGCCAGACTGACAGAAGAGGAAATAGTGGATGTTGTTTCCAATGGTCGTAAGGGTATGCCAAAGTTCGAGAGCAGCTTAACGACGGAACAGATTCAAAGTTTGGCTGCATGGCTAGCTGAACATAAATAAATGCCAAAGAACCGTTAATCAATAGACTCAGCCTATAACAAAGAAAAACAAGGGTCTACTCTACAAGTCAAATTGACTTATAGAGTAGACCCTTTATTCATCTCTTAACGTAGAGTTTCTGAACACTATTTTTCTTTCGAGTGTTTCGTTATATTCATCAAGATAAGTGGATGACCATTTCCTCGCCCAATTGAGAAGTTTTCTTGAATGGGCTGCTCCGCACCAACGAGCAGGAGAACTGTCAACGTATGATCTTATTGTTTTTTATTAAGCTTTTTGTTGCAGCATCAAGTGTGGTGTATGCTTACGAAATGACATCCTCATGAGATGTTGATACATAAGACTTCGCCATTTTATCCTGAAGGACGTTGTCTTCTTGAACGAGTTTTGCTCCATTCAGCATGAGATATAAGCCGCCTGACAGAAATAAGCCTCCTAAAATAATCCAATACAGCATGTTTCATTTCTCCTTTCTGAATCTATTTCGTTAGTCCTATCATTATAAAAGGAAATGGTGCCTGAAAATAATAGCTCGAAGTAGTCATTTCCTTGCTAAATGTGTCCGATATGTTTCGTTCAAGTGAGCAATGTACCAATCAATTTCAGTGTAGGAGTCAACATTGCATTTAACTTTTATCAATTTCACATAATGGAAGGATAGCTAAGCTGAATGTAGAATAGAGTAGCTATGAATTCCAGCGAGGGGTGGCGTCAATAAAAAGAGAATTCAATTGATTTAAGTAAACGCTTTCAATTCTAAGGCAGTTGGTAAGCAACAACGAATTTTTTGTCATCATTTAATGAAACTATCGCAAACGGTTAATGGAAAAGGGTGAAGGCATGTTCAGGAAAATGATTGTTATCCTGTTATTAATTTTTACTGTAACCGCATGTCAGGGGCGTTACTCAAAAAGTGATTATGACGTGATCCATTCCATTAAATCGAATTCAACCTCAGAGAAACAGGAAGATCATCGAAAGTACACCATCGGTATTGTACCAAAAGTGATGGGGATTTCTTATTTTAATGTCGCAGAAGAAGGTGCGATGGAAGCAGCTAATGATTTAGACGTTAACGTCATTTATGAAGGGCCTCCAATCGCTGATGCATCAAAGCAGATTAATGTAATTAGACATCTTATCAATTTGTCGGTAGATGCGATTGCAGTTTCTGCAAACGATCCAGAAAAGCTGCTGCCCATCATTTTAGAAGCCAAAAGCAAGGGGATCAAGGTCATTACATGGGATGCAGATACGAATCCAGAAGGCAGAGATTTTTTTGTCAACATGGTCGATACAGAGACATTAGGCCGCCATTTGTTGGATACGCTTGCATGGAACACCGAAGAAACTGGCGAATACGCAATTATGACAGGGGCTTTCTCTGCTTCTAATCATAATGAGTGGCTCAAATGGATCAAACATCAGCAGAGTGAGTTTTACCCAAAAATGAAGCTGATTGATATTGTAGAGACGGAAGATGATCCACAAAAGGCTTATGAGAAAGCAAAACAACTGTTAGCTAAATACCCAAATCTTGCAGGCATTATCGGCAATTCTTCTGTAGGACCTCCTGCTGCCGCACAAGCTGTAAGAGAAGCTGGCAAAACAGGTCAGGTCAAAGTTGTCGGTCTCTCCACGCCGAATTTGATGCGCGATTATTTAAAGGACGGCTCGGCACAAATGGCGACACTTTGGAGTCCCAAAAAACTTGGATATTTAACTGTTGTGCTTGCAAAAAATCTGCTCGAAGGCAAGCTGCCATATGATGGTCAAGACATTTATAATGTCGGCACAATTAGGGTGAACAGGGATACGGTCATTATGGGAGAACCGATCGATTTTACAGCAGAGAATGTGGATCAATATGATTTTTAAATTTCCAGAGCAACTGCGCTTCAGAAACTATCGGCTCAGCTCTAAGCTTATATTAGTTTATTTACTGCTAAGCGTTATCCCCATGTCGCTGCTCGGTACTTTTTCTTATTTGCAGTACACAAAATCAATTGAAGAACAAATTGGTGAATATATGCCGCGTTTTCTGTATCAAGCAAATGCGAATATAACGAAGCATATGGAGGATTTTGCAGAGCTGCATACGTTAATGTTCAACTCTGACAATATGATCGCAATATTGCGTCGCGACTCCTATCAGAGCCGTTCACAGCTGAATCAGGACCAATTCGAGGTAAACAATTATTTGGCACGTACTTATTTAAATACGGGGAACCCCGATGTTATGGGTGTTTTCATATTTTCGAAAAACAGGTTTTTTTACAGTGCGAGATCAAAGTTTACAGGTCTTAATGCGGATAATGCTTTTATCCCTTATGGGCAGGATCTTGATTTACGGGGAAAAGCGAAAATTATTCTTCCTAGCCAAATCAATCTGACATTCGAGAATAACGAACCCTATGTACTGATCATGAAACAGATGAATGATGTGGATAACCGCAAAAGCCTGGCGACGATGCTGGTTGCGGTAAAGCTCTCTTTTATTGACAACATATTGCGGGAGTTTGAACAGAACAATACAGCAGATTTATGGCTGATGAACCGTGAGGGCGAAATCATCTTTCATACAGATGAGGAGAAAATAGGAGGCTTTGATGAAGAAATAAATCGATATCCCATTTTTAACGGCAGCTTTCGAAAAGGGGCAGGGAAAAAAGCGGTGATCGTAAGCCTTAGCGAATCAAATGATTTTGACTGGATACTAGCTCATAGCATACCGCTAAAATATTTAACAGAGCGTACAGATTTGGTTATGAATGTGACCATTTTTGTATTTATTTGCTTTGTCCTCATTACTTCGATCATTTCGATCTTCTTCGCAATGAATGTAACGCGGCCGATCAAGAAGCTTTCCCGTCTAATGAAGGATGTAGAAATGGGCAGGTTTCAGGTGGATCTTAAGGTCGAAAGCAATGATGAGATAGGAGCACTCGCGCGCAGCTTTAATTCGATGGTAGCTACGATTCATGAGCTGATCGAAACGAATTTTGATATCAAAATTAGACAGAAGGAAGCAGAGCTGTACGCCCTGCAATCTCAGATCAATCCGCACTTCATGTACAATACGCTGGAGACCATTAACATGGCGGTAGAGGACGGTAGATCGGAAATGGTTGTCGAGATGGTTACTATGCTTGGCCGCATGCTTCGTTTTTCAGTTAGTAACAAAAACAAATTTGTAGCGATTGCGGATGAAGTCCAGCATATTAGCAATTATTTGACCATTCAGAAATATCGATTCAATGATCGGCTGTTGTTTGAGATCGATAAAAAAACGGACATCGAATCCTTTTATACACCCAAATTTATTTTGCAGCCGGTTATTGAGAATGCCATTAAATATGGACTTGAAACCCGTAAAGCACTCGATATTCGTCTAAGCATCAGTCGTGAATTTGGTGCGCGTTCTGGAGAAGAAGATATCGTTTTTCGAATATGGGACAATGGTCCGGGTATCGATCATGATCGATTGGAGAAGCTCGAGAGGTCACTCAGATCGGAGACACTAGCCCACAAGGATTCTGGTTTTGGGCTAAGTAATGTAAACGCTAGAATTATGATTATGTTAGGCCAGCAGTATGGGGTGCAGCTTCATAGCATTTTTGGTAAGGGAACAGAGGTTATTATCCGTATTCCTGTCATCACCCTGAACGATGTGGCAGAAAAATCGAAAAGCAAGGAGGAGTAAGCATGCACAAGGCGATCAGAACATTGATTGTAGATGATGAAGAAATGATTCGAAACGGCATTGCTAGACTCATACGCTCTTGCGGTGAGGGGTGGGAAATCGTTGCGACGCTGTCTGATGGCAAAGAAGCAATGGATTATTTGCATCAGTCACAAGGAGCAGTAGATTTGCTTATTACGGATGTGAAGATGCCCGTGATGGATGGTCTAACGTTAATAAGCGAGGGAAAACGCCATTATTCCTTCTTCCCGCTTGTGATTAGTGGTTATGATGAATTTCAATACATTCAGACAGCGCTTCGAGAAGGAGCTGTTGACTATTTTTTAAAACCGATTGACCGGGAACAGTTTAAGAATCGAATGGCAGAAATTAAGGTGAAAATCGAAAGCGGACGGTTTCAGCATATGAAATGGAACGAGATGGAAAGAAAATCCGAGGAGCTAAAAACATCGCAGCAAGTGCAACTGTTAAGCTATGTCACTTCGGCAGGGCTCGATATCTCACGGCTAGGATATTGGGTGGATGAGTTTCCGAAAGGCCGATACGTCCTTCAATATGTAAGCCTCGATGCTCTTCCTGTAAAGACAAGAAGTTATACCCCAAAAGACTGGGAAGCTTATGTTTATGTGCTTGAGAATATCATCAAAGAGGTGGTAGAGAAATGTTCGAATGAATCAGAAATCATAGGCTGGTGCTGGAGAGGGGACGATTCGAATTTTTGGATATTGCTGCATCTTTCCGAGGCTTATGGCGAAAACAACGGTAAATTAGAAAAAACATCGTTCGAGCTGTCTGGTCAAATTCGTTCAGCGATTCAGTCCTACACGCCATTTACAGTTTCTGTTTCATGCGGCAGCTCGATTGAGGATTTATATTTGCTGCCAGAAGCAAAGGATCAAGCATTATCATTAATGTATTATCGTTTATTATATGGCGGCAATCAGTTGTTTGGCCGAGATGGCATTCAATTCAAGACGGAGAGCTCTTCAGACCAAATGGATAATGAGCTTGTCCATATTGCGCAGCGAATGAAGCAGGCAGTCGAACAAGTAAATGAGCAAGCAGCAGTTCAGTTTACGAAGGAGTTTTTTGCCCGGCTTGAAAAAATGGATTCGCCTGCTGCAATTCAACGAGCAATAATGAACGCATTTATTCTTATCCATTCGGTCGGCGTTGAAATGAAAGTGAATACGCCAATGTTAGATCCGCTCGAGAGCCGACTTCAAACGATTAAACGAGCGATAAATCTTAATGAGCTCAAAGTGGAACTCGATCAGCAGATCGCTCAGCTTGTTCTGGAAATGAAACGAATGCGTCAAAGCGGCAGCATGAAACCGATAGAGCAGGCCAAAGCTTGGATCATAGCCAATCTACAAGACGACTTAACGATTAAGCGTATAGCTGAGCAAGTCTATATGAATCCCTCGTATTTCTGCCGGCATTTCAAGACGCAAACAGGTGAAACAATTCTCGATTACATCACGCGTCTTAGAATGGAGAAAGCAAAGGAGCTGCTTATTGATTCGCAATTAAAGCTCTACGATATAAGCGTTCTTGTTGGTTATCAAGACGTAAAGTATTTCAGTAAGCTGTTCAAGCAATGGTCTGGGGAGACGCCATCTAAATATCGAGAACAGAAGTTTTCGAAATGATAGTCAGTATAGTAGAGAAACTAAAGGGTAGGCCTAGCGCCTGCCTTTTTATTTTGTTCACAAACAGCCATACAATGTGGATTCCATATACAAAGCGAATACACTCCCCCATAAGTAACGAATGTCTCCTTCTTCACGATCTGCAATTTCGGTAAGGTAGACCTAGAAGGAAGCAAGAAGCAGCAGCATGTAGAGAACAGCGAAGGATGGAGGGTGATCCGGAAATGGCCGAGTACATTTTGGAGCTAGAGGGAATTACAAAAACTTTTCCAGGCGTCAAGGCGCTTGATAATGTCTATTTTAAGTTAAAGCCCGGTGAGATTCATGCGTTGATGGGCGAAAATGGAGCGGGGAAATCAACCTTTATTAAGGTGATTACCGGTGTCCACCCAGCAGATGTCGGCGAGATCCTCTTTGATGGACAACGCGTGGATTTTAAAAATCCTACGGATGCGAAGCGGATGGGCATTGCAGCCATTTATCAGCATGTTACTTGTTATCCTGATTTAAGCGTCACAGAAAATATATTTATGGGGCATGAGAAAATTCAAAAAGGGACTAAGCGGATTCTTTGGAACGAAATGCATAAGGAGGCCGATAAGCTTCTGAAGGAGCTTGGCGCAGCATTCAGCCCCAAAACGCAAATGGGAGCATTAAGTGTAGCTGAGCAGCAAATCGTCGAAATTGCGAAAGCGCTTTCTGTTGATGCGAAGATCATTATTATGGATGAACCAACAGCCGCTCTTACCAATAGGGAAAGCGAAGACTTGTATCGCATTACAGAGCGTTTGCGTGACAAGGGAACAGCTATTATTTTTATCTCTCATCGCTTCGAGGACATGTATCGACTGGCCAGCAAGGTGACCGTATTCCGGGATTCCAGATACATCGGGACTTGGAATGTGGATGAAATATCGAACCAAGATCTAATTATTGCGATGGTAGGTCGTGAAATTACGCAATTGTTTCCGAAGAAGGAAGCGCAGATTGGGGAAGAATTGCTTCGGGTTGAAGGTCTTGGCAGAACCGGCTACTTTGCTGATATTTCTTTTGCGCTGCGAAGAGGGGAAATATTAGGATTGACTGGTCTCGTTGGGGCAGGACGGACAGAGGTTTGCCAAAGCATCTTCGGCATTGAGCGAAGCGACAAAGGAAAGGTATTCTTCAAGGGGCAGGAAGTGAACATCCGAAAACCGATCGATGCGATGCGTATGGGGATTGGCTACTTGCCGGAGGACAGGCAGAAGCAGGGGCTCGTACTACAATGGAGCATCGGTAGAAATATCACATTATCATCGCTTGATAAGATTTCAAGCAAAGGTGTTCTTAACACCGATAAGGAAGCGATAATCGCTAAGCAATTAGCTGAGAAGGTGAATGTTAAAGCAAAAAGCATATTCGATTTGGCCAGCTCGCTCTCAGGCGGCAACCAGCAGAAGGTTGTATTTGCAAAGCTGCTGACTGCTGATGTGGATGTCATCATTTTGGATGAACCAACCAAAGGTGTGGATGTTGGCGCCAAATCTGCCATATATGAAATGATCAGCGATTTGGCATGTCAAGGGTATGGGATATTGATGGTATCGTCCGAGATGCCTGAAATGATTGGGATGTGTGATCGGGTAGCCGTCATGCGCGAGGGCCGGATAACAGCTTTTCTAGACCGCGATTCGATCTCGCAGGAAGCGATACTTCAAGCATCAATGGCTGACGATCGCCCTCTTATACAACAACATTAAAGGTGGGCATGACACATGCAGGAGAGAGAACTCAGTACGAGAGGTATAACCGCAGCTTCGCTTAGAGCTACAAGGCCAACGCGCACGCTCAGCGCTAAGATCGCCAAATTCAGAGAGCTTGGACTACTCGGATTTATTGTTTTGCTTTCAATTGGCGTCCAGCTTCGCAACCCCAGCTTTTTGACCTTGGAAAATATAAACGATATGGTAACGAACACCGCGATTTTGAGCATTTTGGCTGTGGGGATGATGCTCGTAATCGTTACCCGCGGAATTGATCTTTCCATCGGTGCAACATTGGCTCTTTCAGGCATGATCGCGGCACAGACGGTCAGTGCATTTCCAGAAATTCCAGCTGTCGTCGCCCTTCTGATCGGCACTTTAACGGGACTTGTCAGCGGTGTGATCATTGGTTTCCTGGTTTCCAAAATCGGTATCCTGCCCATCATAGCCACACTCGGGATGATGAACGTGTTCCGCGGGTTTACTTATCTAACTAGTGGGGGCAAATGGGTTAGTGCACATCAAATGCCTACAAGTTTCAAAGCGATGGCAACGGGAACAACGCTCGGAATCAATAATCTTATCTTTATTGCAATCCTCATTTATTTCGTCGCTTATTATTTTGTTAATCATACCCGAACGGGCAGACAAATCTATGCTGTTGGAAGCAATCCAGATTCGGCAGTAATAAGCGGCATTAAGGTAGACAAAATATTATGGCTTGTATATTCCATTATGGGCGGTCTCTCCGGCTTAGCAGGTGTGCTATGGGTATCCAAATTTGCATCAGCGCAAGGTGATACGGCATCGGGTTATGAGCTCAGCGTAATTGCTGCGTGTGTACTAGGCGGTGTGAGCATTGCAGGCGGTTCTGGCAAAATATCGGGCATCATCCTTGGCTCTATTTTACTAGGTATTTTGAATAATGCACTTCCTTTGATTAACGTATCGCCCTTTTGGCAGAACGGCATTCAAGGCGCAATTATTTTGATCGCGGTCCTTATTAATGCAATCGTCAAGCGCGGCGTTGATCGCAACAATCTTATGAGGAGGAAAATCTAACGCTATGGAGCCGAGAATTGTTACGAATAAGCAGGATTTTTCCTTCAAACGGTTTTTCCTTCAGTGGGAATGGATGTTGGTTGTATTGTTTCTTGCCATAACCGTCATGAATATGAATCTATCTGAGTTTTATTGGGATTACGATAATTTGCGAGATGCAACAATGGGTTTTCTAGATAAAGCATTTATCGTGCTCCCTATGGTGTTCATCATCATCCTCGCGGATATCGATATATCCGTCGCATCGATTGTAGCATTATCGTCTGTTATTATGGCGGACTTATTCAATAAAGGTGTCCCTATTGTGCTAGCTATGGTCATTTGTTTGGCAGTGGGCACCATTTGCGGATGGATTAACGGCATCCTTATTGTGAAGTACAAGGAATTGTCCGCAGTTATCATTACTTTGGCAACGATGATCATTTATCGGGGAATCGCCTACATTATTTTGGAAGATCAAGCAGCAGGATCTTTTCCAGAGTGGTTTAGCTATTTGGGCTGGGGGTACGTGGGACCGATTCCGTTTATCTTGATCGTTTTTGCGGTATTTGCCATTGTGTTTAGCTTACTGCTGCACAAAACCGTGTTCGGCCGACAATTGTACGCGATGGGGAATAACATCAACGCGGCCCGCTTCTCAGGTGTGAATGTCGATCGTGTAAAAGTAATCGTCTTTACGCTTGCAGGACTGATGTCCGCTGTGACTGCTTTGTTTCTAACTTCCCGTATGGGAAGCACGCGTCCTAATATTGCGATGGGGTATGAACTCGATGTCATTGCCATGGTTGTTCTCGGCGGCATTAGTACGGCTGGAGGAAAAGGAAGAATGGTAGGAGCCATACTAGCGGTCTTCCTCATAGGTTTCCTGCGTTATGGTTTAGGATTAGTCAACGTACAAGCGCAAATCCTGCTCATTATTATAGGCTTGCTGCTTATATTCGCCGTCGCTGTTCCGAGACTTAAAGTAGGTCGGAGTCGTACGAAGAAAACTTAAGTTGGTGCAATACAGTCGATCGGCTGTTTTGTATATAAAGGATTGGACAAAAAAGGGAGGAAAGACAATGAGAAGAAACAAAGTGTTATCTGTATGCTTAACTGTTTTGCTTACGATCTCGATGTTAACCGCATGCGGAGGAGGCAACAGCGGCAGTAATTCCAAAAATACGGGCGGCAACAAGAGCGAAGCTACAGAGAAAAACAAGGGAAATGACACAACGGACAGTACGAAAAAGAAGAAATATGCCATTATCTTTAAAAACACGGGTAATCCATACGGTGAGAAGCAAATGGAAGGCTACAAAAACGCTGTTGAAGAGCTCGGATATGAAGCGATTTTGAAGGCGCCTGATCAGCCGACAGCAGAAGCGCAAATTCAAATGATTGAAGAGCTTATCTCGCAAAAGGTGGACGTGATCGCAATTGCGGCAAATGATCCGGACGCGCTCCAGCCGGCGCTGAAGAAAGCGATGAATCAAGGCATTAAAGTCCTTTCTTTAGATTCAGCGGTTAACGCAGCCAGTCGCATGGTTCATGTAAATCAAGCAGATCCTGAGCGTATCGGCCGCACACTAATTCAAGGCGTATCGGAAATGATTGGCGGCGAAGGCGAAATTGCGATCTTAAGCGCGACCTCTCAAGCGACAAACCAAAACACATGGATCGAATGGATGAAGAAAGAGCTGGAGGATTCGAAATACAGTAAAATCAAGCTCGTTAAAGTAGCTTATGGTGATGATTTGCGTGATAAAAGCGTGTCCGAGACTGAGGCGCTCTTGAAATCGTATCCTGATCTGAAAGGTATTATTGCGCCAACGACAGTAGGAATCGCGGCAGCGGGCAAGGTTTTAACGGATAAGGGTCTCACTGGGAAAGTGCAATTGACCGGTCTTGGCCTGCCAAGTGAAATGGCGGAATATATCGTGAGCGGCGTATGTCAGTGGATGTATTTGTGGAATCCGATTGATGTTGGGTACTTGTCCGGTTATGCAGCTGACGCATTGGTGAACGGCAAGATTACAGGTGCGGTTGGGGATAAGCTGACAGCTGGCAAACTAGGTGAGAAAGAAGTCGTGAAAGACGGTGAAGGCACGCAAATTATGCTTGGCGATCCCTTCAAATTCGATTCCTCTAACATCGCTGAATGGAAGGATGTTTATTAAAACAATCCTTTCATCATTACACATAATCGAAGAATGAGAAGATTGGCCGGGTAGTCGTTGAAGGACCTGCAGCAAGCAGGATATCCTTTCTTGTACTCCCGGCTATTTTTTTTTGGATTTATGTTTAGTCTTCCAAATTGAGAGCGATACCAATGTAATGAAAAAGGGAGTGTTTTGGCAAATGAATAGTTTGTTCAGGAAGAAGCTACTTGGTTTATTTTTAGCAACTGTTCTTGTAATTGCTTTATTACAGCCAGTAGCCGCATTCGGAGCAGAAGGAACGGGCCAAATGACTGCATATGACTTACATACAGAGTATAGCCATAACCCAATCGGAATCGATAACACCATGCCGAGACTCAGCTGGTTGCTTGAATCAACAGAGAGAGCACAGATGCAAACTGCCTATCAAATCATTGTCGCTTCAGAAGAGAGCCGTTTGGCTGGCAATGAAGGAGACATTTGGGATTCTGGCAAAATCATGTCCAGCGATTCCAACAATGTGGAATACAAAGGAGAAGCTTTACAATCCGGAAAACGTTATTTCTGGAAAGTGAAGGTTTGGGATAACAATGATCACGCTTCAGCATGGAGTGAGCTGGGCTCGTGGGAAATGGGATTGCTCGCGCCTGCTGATTGGCAAGCCAAGTGGATTGCCGCCTCAACACCTGCGACTGTACCGTCAAGCTATTCTATCGAGCTGGATTTTATAATATTAAATGATGGGGCAGCCATTTTGTTTGGCGGACCTAATGCTTCCAATAATTTTTTCTGGCAGTTTAACGTAAAAGAAAAAGCGTATGCCCAGTTTCGGCCACACACGAATGTCGGCGGTACGAAGCTTATGAAGGAAGTAGATATTTCACGTGTCATTCCGAATGACAAGCAATTGAATGTTGCTTATCATCTGAAAATTGAAGTGAACGGCAAAGAAATCAAAACCTACATCAACAATGAGTTAATCGACACGATGAAAAATGACAATATATCATTCGGTCCTATTGGATTCCGCCAGCATAAAGACGCAAGGACGAATGAGCGCGCCTTGTTCGACAATATCGTCATTAAGGATGAACACGGCAAGGAGTTGTTTCAAGCAAATTTTGATGATAAGGAAGCAGCAAGCTTTGAAGGGGGACAATTAACGGAAGATGGAAAACTTCTCGTAGAGAACGGCACCTTTTATCAGAAAGTCGAGAGCAGAAGCTCACCTATGCTGAGGAAAGATTTTGAAATTGCGAAGCCAGTACGCAAAGCGACTGTCTACTCGACGGCGCTTGGACTTTATGAGCTCAGCCTAAATGGGACACGGGTAGGCAGCGATTTCTTTAATCCGGGATGGACGGATTACAATAAGCGTTTGCAGTATCAGACCTATGATGTAACCGACATGCTCCTTGAAGGAGGAAATGCGGTTGGGGCAATGCTGGGTGACGGTTGGTACGCGGGAAATGTGGCACATGTTGGTCCAAATCAGTACGGAACAGAGCTGTCGTTTTTATTCCAATTAAAAATTGAATATGAGGATGGCACAAGTGAAACGGTAATGACCGATTCTTCTTGGCATTCAACGACTTCGGGTCCCGTTCGCTACTCCGACATTCTAATGGGAGAGACATATGACGCGCGCAAAGAAATGGATAAGTGGAACCGTTCGAATTATGACGTTTCATCATGGAACGATGTAAAAGAGGTCAGCCATTTCCGCGGGAAGCTGGTTGCACAGGTAGGCCCTACTGTCAAGGCGACGGAAGAATTGAAGCCGAACTCAGTGAAGCAACCTAGTGCCGGTACTTATATTTTTGATATGGGACAGAACATGGTTGGCTGGGCAAGGTTAAAAGTCGAAGGCACTGCCGGAACGAAAGTGAAGCTGCGGTTTGCCGAGATGCTGAATGATGATGGGACGCTTTACACGGAGAACTTGCGTACAGCTAAACAAACAGATGAATATGTCCTAAAAGGAAGTGGGCTTGAGCAATATGAACCGCATTTCACATTCCACGGTTTCCGTTACGTAGAAGTGACTGGTTATCCGGGTGAACCTGCTTTAGATAGCATAACGGGGATTGTTGTTCACACCGATACACCGAAGACCGGGACATTTGAAACCTCCAATCCGATGGTCAATCAGCTTTATAGCAACATCACATGGGGACAACGAGGAAATTTTTTAAGCGTTCCAACAGACTGTCCTCAGCGTAATGAACGAATGGGCTGGACAGGAGATGCTCAGGTGTTCGTTCGCACTGCTACCTATAACATGGAAGTTCCTGGGTTTTACGAGAAATATATGCGGGATGTTGTTGATGCGCAGGGGGCAAATGGAGCATTCCCAGACGTTGCGCCAAATGTTAGCGGAATGGGTAATGGAAGCAACGGCTGGGGAGATGCAGGCGTTATTATCCCATGGACACTGTACTTAGCTTATAACGACACTTCCGTAATCAAAGAGCATTATGATGCGATGGTGAAATGGATCGAGTTTCTCAAAACGAACAGCAACAAGCTCATTCGTCCGGCTGGTGGTTACGGAGACTGGTTGAGCGTGAATGAAACTACACCAACGGATGTGGTGAATACGGCCTATTTTGCATACAGCACGAATTTATTGTCCAAGATGGCAGCGATCATTGGGAAAACAGACGATGCGGAGAAATATAGTCAATTATTTAATGATATTAAAGCTGCTTTTAACACCGCATTTGTTGGTTTGGACGGACAGATCAAAGGCAATACACAAGCAGGTTATGTGTTTGCACTGCACATGGATTTATTGGATGGAGATATCAAGAAGAAAGCTGCTGAGCATCTAGTTAAAAATATTAAGAGTAAAAACTGGCATCTGTCGACCGGGTTTCTTGGTGTAGGTTATTTGCTGCCGGTACTAACAGAAGCGGGCTATACAGAGGTTGCTTACCGCTTGTTGACGAACGATACTTACCCCTCTTGGGGATACAGCATCAAAAATGGCGCAACGACCATTTGGGAGAGATGGAATTCCTATACACAGGAGAATGGATTCGGTGACGCAGGAATGAACTCTTTTAACCATTATTCGCTTGGCTCCGTTGGAGAATGGATGTTCCGCTATGCGGCAGGAATCGAGGCAGATCCAGAGCAGCCTGGATTCAAACATATTATCATTCAGCCTACACCTGGTGGAGAGTTTAGCCATGTGAATGGAGAATACAAGTCTATTTACGGTTTGATCAAGAGCCGCTGGGAGCAGGAAGGCTCAGCCTTCAAGCTGAATGTGACGATTCCAGCTAATACAACAGCGACCGTATACATTCCAGCGGTAGATCAAGCATCCGTGAGCGAAGGCGGACAGCTTGCTGAAGAAGCTGTTGGTGTCAAGTTTTTGCGAATGGAAGGGGACAAAGCGGTCTATTCGGTCGGATCTGGAGCATACTCGTTCGCTAGTACAATGGCTGATTCCAACTTAAAGCTGGAAAGCATCAACTTGAGCAGCAAAGCAACGAAGCTGCAGCATGGTGAACAAACTCAGCTCACATTAAGCGGAAGTATGGATAATGGAATGGAAGCCGATTTCACTAATGCTGAGATTAAGTATGAGAGCAGCAACACTAATGTGATCAAGGTTGCTGATAACGGAATCGCAGCTGCAGTTGGACCCGGCTCCGCAGAAATTACTGCAACGGTAAAATCAGGAGAAGTTGTGCTTACCTCCTCTATTCGGTTGATCGTAGTTACCGGGGCGAATCTGGCGTTAGGCAAAAAGGCAATCGCACGCGAAACGTTGGAGATTTCGCCAGAGTGGGGGGCAGCAGGGCTCACGGACGGAAATTTGGCGCGAAAATATTCATCAACAGGCTCTCCTTCGCAGTCGCAAGAAAACAATCCGCTTTGGGTAGAGATTGATCTGGGTGCGAATCAAGATCTGAATAGTGTGGTGCTGTATCCAAGAACGGATTCCAGTACAAAGGATTCACGAACCGCCTCCTATCCTATCGATTTTCATATTCAGGTTAAGCCTGATGGCGGAGATTATTTAGAAGTAAAGAGAATGACTGGTGAGCCGAACCCGTTGATGCTGCCACAGCTGTATACGTTTGAAAACCAAACCGCTAGATATGTGAGGCTGTCGGTCAATAAGCTTGGGGATATGGCATCAGACGATATTTACTATAGGCTCCAATTAGCTGAGCTGGAGGTATATAACAATCAAGCTGGCTTGCCCGTTACTGGCATAAGCTTGGATCGTACTTCGCTCGAAATGAAGGATGGAGAAAACATCGAAATTGCTGCGACAGTGCTTCCGGCAAATGCTGCAAATAAGCTGGTGCACTTTGAGTCCAATCACGAGAACATTATCGTCACGAATGTTCATTATGATGAAGCTAGCGATACAACGAAAGCAACTGTAACAGCAACCAATAAGGGAGCAGATCAAGTAAATGGCGTCATAACTGCGACGACAGAAGACGGCAGCAAGACGGCTGCGCTAAATGTTACGGTAACCGCAGCTTCCGCAGAACGAGATATGGCTGCTTTGTCAGGAAGTGACACTGTCATAGCAGGACAGGGAACGGAGTGGACGATCGGTGCTGAAAATGTAGGCTCAAACTTCACGGCTCTTGATGTTATTGTTCATTATGACCCACAGAAATTCGAATTCCAGACGGTTGGGGAAAGTACTTACCTCTCGCTGGACCCATCGGTCATTCAGTCGTTGAAGCCGAATTTCGAAGTGTTTGGAACGGCGGTTAAACCCGAGCTTGGCCAGATTCGGATCATCATGGTCACCTCAGGCCAGCAGCAAGCAGGTATTGACGGTGGCAATCTGTTCCGCCTCCACGGGAAGGTGAAACCGAGTGCACAAGCAGGCAATACAACGGTATCGCTGTCTGATTTCCAAGTGTCGGATAGTGGCAAGGGAACAATGATGAATGTATCGCGAGCTGTACTCTCGATGGAAGTGCTCCTCGCTGACAAAACAGCGCTGAATACGGCAATCGAACAAGCGCAGGCGTTACATGATGCCGCAATGGAAGGCACGCAGCCGGGCCAGTATCCAACGGGTTCTAAGGCGGCATTGCAAGCAGTAATCAACAGTGCGATTGCAGTGAAGAATGATCCGAATGCGACTGTGGAGCAAGTCACCATAGCGCTTAATGGCTTGAATGGAGGAGTAAAAGTATTTAACGAATCGGTGATTCCATCAGCTCCTGGTGACAGGACGGAGTTAAACCGATTGATTGCAGAAGCACAATTAAAACATGACAGGGCAATCGAAGGCACAAAGGTCGGCAAGTACGCTGCAGGATCAAAAGCGCTGCTGCTGGCAGCCATTAACACAGCCAAGAATACCGGAAGCAGCCAGTGGCAAATAGATGAGGCTGTAACGATGCTAAACAAAGCTCTTCAAGTTTTCAAAGCGAAGATTGTGACACTGATCGAGGGACAAACGAAGGTTACGATTCGAGATCTGTCGATCATAGCGAATTTCTATGGTGTAACCTCCAAAGATCCAAACTGGTCTGAAATTGAGAAAGCAGATGTGATCGGCGCAAATGTAATCGACATTCGTGTATTAGCTTCCATTGCGCAAATGATTCTTGAAGAGTGGAGCTTGGAATAGACATACGAATTTCGAATTGGAGGCAGGCACACTAACCTGCCTCATAAACTCTGCTATGAAAGGATTCATGCGATATGTCGAATGCAAAACGAATGGCGATAGTATTCACAATTTTAATCAGTATGTTCAGTTTAATGCCCATTTCGGCAATGGCGGATATGGCTGCTGCTTCTTTTGAACTAAAGCTCACTGGTCAAGAAGCCAAAACTGAAATTTCAGTAGTGGGAAAAAACTTAACCGATGTATTTGCCTATGATATTTCGATGAAATACGATTCCACTCGATTGAAGTTTGTTGGAGCACGTACTGCTTTGACAGGTTTTTCTGTCGATCCGATCGTAAAGAAGGGGACCATTCGGTTTGCCCATACGAAAACAGGCAATTCAGCTGGCGAGACAGGGGACAAAGAGCTGGTATTGCTGAAATTTGAGCGAATTGCTGAGGGGAATGCTGAGGTCAGCCTTCAAGCTGTGCAGCTTGTTAATTCGAAATTGGAGATGAATGAACTGAAACCTGTGCTGCAGGTAACTGTAGCTGGAAAATCTATTACTGTGGATTGGAAAGATATTAAAGGACATTGGGCGGAGAGTGCGATTAGGGAAGCGGCTGAGCTCGGTTTTGTTACGGGATATGCCGATGGAACATTCCTTCCTAACCGCGCAGTAACGCGTGCGGAGTTCTCAGCTATGATGGTTCGGGCGCTTCATCTAGAACTTGGAGCAGACAGTAAACTTGCCTTCAACGATAGCGATAGAATAGCTGCGTGGGCGAAACCGTATATTGCAACTGCGGTTAAGGCAGGTCTATTAAAAGGTTATGATGACGGAAGCTTCCGCGCAGACCAGTTAATTAATCGGACAGAAATGGTTGCTGTCGTCATGAGGGCTCTTGATCTAAAAGCAGACCAAAAAACGAAGCTGCAGTTTGCGGATGCGTTAGAAATTCCTGTTTGGGCGACTGGTTACGTAGCTGCAGCTGTGGAGACAGGAATAATCAAAGGGCGAAATGGTAACCGGTTTGCACCTCAAGAGCATGCTACTCGGGCTGAGTCGGTAGTCGTCATCCTTGCAATGTTGAAGCAAAAATAGAACGATAAACAATAACAAAGGAAAGTCGAGGGGAAAAAAAGTATGAGGAAAACCATGAGTCTTCTATTAGCTTTGGTGATTGGCTTCACATTATGCTTGCCTATGACTAGTACGGCATATGGCGAAGCGGGTGGAACGGGAGCAACGATGGCGGTAACCGATTTAACGACGGAGTACACGAACAATCCGATCGGTATTGATGTGGTGAAGCCGAGGATGAGTTGGAAGCTTCAGTCCGATAAACGTGGACAGCTTCAAACAGCATATGCCATTCAGGTAGCTAGCACCAAACAGAAATTGCTGGATAATCAACCGGATGTGTGGAATACCGATAAAGTTGATTCGAATCAATCGGTAAATGTCGTTTATGACGGCAAACCTCTGGAGTCTGGCAAACGTTACTTTTGGAGAGTAAAAGTATGGGACTTGAACAATGAGAAGGCTTCAGAATGGAGTGATCCTGCTTGGTGGGAAATGGGTCTTCTCCATGACTCGGATTGGCAAGCGGAATGGATCGGTATGAGCGACGCGAACAATATGACAACAGAAGGTCTTAAATGGGTTTGGTTTCCGGAAGGGAACCCGGCTTCAAATGCTCCTGCAGGAGATCGCTATTTTCGCAAAACCATTCAATTGCCGTTAGACCGGACAATAACACAGGGGAAATTTTTATTAACTGCGGATGATGGGTTCGTGTTATATGTGAATGGAAAGCGAATGGGTAGTTCTATCAAAGCGGTCGATTCATGGAAAGAAGGCAAAATTGTAGATGTCTCAAGTGCACTCATTCCTGGATCTAATACGATTGCAATCCAAACATCAAACGATGGCGGACCTGCTGGTCTTCTTGGCAGCTTGAAAGTGGTATTCGAGGAAGGAACACCTCTTCAATTGAATATGGATCATGGTTTGAAAGCAGCCAAGGTAAAGATGGAGGGATGGGAGAAATCAGATTATGATGACAGCAGCTGGTCAGCTGCGATGATCGTCGCGTCCTATGGGGAGTCGCCGTGGGGGAAAAACGTAAAAATTACAGCTTCGCCTCCTTACATTCGCAAAGGTTTCTCTTTAGAGAAGTCCATTGCAAAAGCAAGACTTTACTCCAGCGCTCTCGGAATATATGAACCTAGCATTAACGGCAAACGTATAGGCAGAGATTTATTTACGCCAGGATGGACAGATTACACGAAGCATATTCAATACCAGACTTATGATGTAACTGATTTGCTTCAAAACGGTGACAACGTCATTGGCGCTATATTGGCTGAGGGATGGTATTCAGGTCATGTCGGTTTTATTGGTCCGAACATTTATGGCGATAGCAATTATTTGTTCATGCAATTAAATCTGGAGTACACAGACGGTTCAACAGAAACGATTGGAACGGATCAATCATGGAAATGGGCTGCAGGACCAATTGTATCTTCTAGTATTTTGATGGGAGAGACCTATGATGCAACGAAAGAAATAGACGGATGGGATACTCCTGCCTTCGATGCATCGAGCTGGGATTCGGTTCAGAAATTAGAGGATGAAGTGACTGGGAAGCTAGTCGCCCAGGATGGCCCAACGGTACAATTAATTGAAGAAATGAAGCCGATTAAGATGACAGAGCCGGTACCTGGCAAATATGTGTTTGATTTAGGGCAGAACATGGTCGGAACCGTAAGGCTAAAAGTAAGCGGTGAAGCAGGTCAAACGGTTACTCTGCGACATGCAGAGGTGTTAAACCCGGACGGGACCTTCTATACAGCAAACTTGCGTGCGGCAAAAGCAACGGACCGTTATACCTTGAAGGGCAGCGGAGATGAAGTATATGAGCCGAAGTTTACGTTTCATGGTTTCCGTTATGTGGAGGTAACGGGTTATCCCGGTGTGCCGAGTATGGATGCCGTTACAGGAATGGTCATGCATACAGCAGCACCGTTTAGCGGCAAGTTAGAAACTTCTAGTGCGATGTTGAATCAACTGCAAAGCAATATTACTTGGGGGCAGCGAGGCAATTTCTTGGAGGTTCCTACCGATACGCCTGCGCGTGACGAGCGTTTGGGTTGGACCGGTGATATCAATGTCTTTATTGGAGCTGCTGCTTTTAATATGGACGTGGCAAAGTTTATAGGAAGCAAATGGATGAGAGATTTGAGAGATGGACAATCGATTAACGGTGCTTTTCCCGATGTAGCGCCTAATGTTCTCGGAGAAAGAGGCAATGCCGGCTGGGGGGATGCTGGCGTTACCGTTCCGTATACCATTTGGCAGCGTTACGGAGATATCCGTGTTATTGAAGAAAATTATGATGAAATGGTTCACTGGATCGAATATATGAGAAAAAATAGCTCTGGACTTATTCGTCCGTCGTCCATGTATGGTGATTGGCTGGATGTGAATGATCCAACGCCAGGAGATTTAATCTCTACCGCTTATTTTGCGTACAGTACAAAACTGGTATCCGAAATGGGGCATGCCATCGGCCGTCAAGAGGATGCCGACAAGTACGAGCAGCTTTATGAGCAAGTGAAAGCAGCGTTTATTAAAGCCTATGTTAGCGAAGATGGAAAAGTTAAAGGAAATAGCCAAACGGGATACGTCTTGGCTTTGTACATGGATTTGGTTCCCGAATCGAAACGTCAAGCTGCGGCGGATCATTTGGTAGAGCTGATTAAAGCGCGCGATTGGCATTTATCAACCGGTTTTCTTGGGACGAGAGATTTATTGCCGGTATTGAGTGAATCGGGACATTTGGATGTTGCTTACCGATTGCTCAACAATGACACTTATCCTTCATGGGGATATCAAATCAAAAATGGTGCGACTACGATGTGGGAGCGCTGGGATTCTATTAAGCCGGATGGCAGTTTCCAAGACATTGGCATGAACTCCTTTAACCATTACGCTTATGGAGCAGTCGGAGACTGGATGTATCAAAATATTGCCGGCATTCAACAGGACCCTGCAAGCCCGGGTTATAAGCATATTTTGATTAAACCTCGACCTGGTGGAGATTTGACTAGTGCCAAAGGATCGTACAATTCTGTTTACGGTATGATTGTAAGCGATTGGAAAATAGAAGGGGATATTTTTAGCCAGCATGTCACGATTCCAGCAAACACAACGGCTACGGTCTATATCCCTGCTGACAGCAAGTGGGCAGTAACAGAGAACGGCCAATTTGCATTGTCGGTGGAAGGTGTACAATTTGTTGGTATGGAGGAAGGCAATGCGGTATTCACTGTAGGTTCGGGTGATTATCAGTTTGTAGTTGATCCTATTATTGGAGAGTTAGGCAGTGCACTTGATGAGGCGGAGAAATTTCAAAATGAAGTAATAAGCTATTCCAATAATGGAGAGCTCACCAGCGAACAAACTCAGTCACTTTCAGGTAAAGGCGAGGCGCTTGCAAGCCGAATTGAAGCAAGTATTGAGGCGTACAAAGCGGGTGATGATGCACTCTTTATCGAGCAAGTTCATCATGCTTTATATGAAACAGACGGTTTACAGCTATGGTTGCAAGAACAAAGCGATGCTGGGTCAATAAATGACGCTATTGCTAAAAATTTAGCAAATCTTGTTTCAAACGCAACAGCGTTTTTGTCTGCCATTAGTAATGAAAAGTTAGGAATAAAGTGGTTAATTAGCCCTTCGGAGCTATCCGTACTGCCCGGGAATACATTTACAGTTGAAGTGAAAGCAACTAACGATGGTGATGCGAGCATTAATGATGTGCGTTATACTCTCCAGAAACCCGAAGGATGGGAAGTCACTTCGATAGGAGATAGCCAAATAGCTGTCATTAAACCAGGTGAAACGTTTGCTGCTGCATTCCGTGTGAAAGTGTCGGAGCAACAAAAACCCACTAGCCTATTTAATATAGTTGGCAGCGGAAGCTACAAAATAAATGATGCAACAGTGGAAGTGCCTTTGAAGACGACAATAAAGATCGATTCGCCAATCATTTTCAAAGCATTAAACGTTGAACCAGCAACAATCGAGCCTAGCGGTACAGCAACGGTTAATACAACCATTCAAAATAAAGGAAGCTTTTCCGTTGAAGGATCTATAGAGCTCAGTGCTCCTTTAAACTGGATGGTTTCCCCTGCACGCCAAGCCTATAGCCTTGAAGCCGGTGAAGAAAAGAATATTAGTTTTGAGGTGAAATCACCGCTTCTTGCAATTGAATCGGCTGTTGAGGTGCATGCGATTGCTTCGTTTAATGGAGCTGAAGCAGCCAAGAGCAGTACGGCCATTCAAGTGCGTTATAAAAACCCGCCGCTAGACTTTTACGATCATGTAGACGTTGGCGAACAAGGCTCTGAACAAAAACATAATGTAAAGTTTTCCGCTCAGTCCGGTGCAAATGTTGAGGAGGGATTAACGAGAAGATATGTTAATCATGGAGACGCAAATGGTTATTTCCAATTTGATATGGCCGTTGAGCCAGGCAAACCTTTCATCATTAGGGCAATCGAAACGTATGATCGGGCACAAATGAAAGATTATTATGTATTGGTAAACGGAACGAAAGTGCTCAGCCGCGTGAATGAAAAAGATAGCCGAGGTATTGTAACCTATCAATTTGTTGTAGACGATATCTCTTTAACAAAGAATGGCAAGGTGACTGTTCGGTTCCAAGAAGATGAGGAAGGACGCAATTATGATCCTTCGATTGCCGACGTTTGGACGATGCCGCTGAACGCAGAATATGTCTCATTACAGGATATTCCTGCTAGAGTAGCTGGGGACTCCGTAACGATAGCGGGGTATACGACACTCGATAAAGTGGAGGTAAAGGTACTAGGGCCGGATCAAGCAATGTTGTTCAATAAAGAATTGCCTGGCGGTGTATTTAGTGAATCCTATTTAATAGAAAAAGATGCGTCTTCGGGAACTTACACAGTGGTTGCAGGCAATGGTATGACGCAAGCAATCAAGCGTTTCGAAGTAAGCGCAACTATTCCTGTTACTGAACTAAAGCTCGATCGTTCTTCCATCGAATTGAAGGATGGTGAAAGCATTGAAATTTCTGCTACCGTCTTTCCGGCGAATGCAACAAACAAAAATGTGCATTTTGTATCTAATCATGAGAACATCGTTGTCACGAATGTTCATTATGATGAGGCTAGTGCAGTAACCAAAGCAACCGTTACCGCAACCAATAAGGGAGCGGAAGCATTAACAGGTCTCATAACGGCGAAGACGGAAGATGGAGCAAAAACAGCTGCACTGAATGTCAAAGTAAGCGCAGTTGCTTTAGAAAAAGATATGGCCACACTGTCAGGTCCTGCAATGGTTTTAGCAGGGCAGTTGGCAGAGTGGACAATTGGAACGGACAATATAAGTTCGAATTTCACGGCTCTTGATGTTATTTTTCATTATGATCCGCAGAAGTTTGAATTCCAGACAGTGAAAGAAGGCATATCTCAAGCGTTAGATCCGTCAGCCATTCAATCGTTGAAGCCGAATTTCGCTGTATTCGGGAGTGCGGTTAAACCAGAGCTTGGCCAGATTCGAATCATTATGGTAACCACGGGTGAGCAGCAAGGCGGCATCGACGGTGGTCCTTTGTTCAGCCTCCACGGTAAGGTGAAGGCAGAAGCGAAGGCAGGCAGCACGACCGCATCGTTGTCTGATTTCGAAGTATCGATGAATGGCAAAGGAACAATAATGAATGTGTCCCAAGCTTCGCTATTGATCGAAGTGAATCTTGCTGATAAAACGGCGCTGAATGCAGCAATCCAGCAAGCGGAGTCCGCTCATGAAGCTGCTGTGGAAGGAACTTTACCTGGTCAGTATCCAATTGGAGCTAAAGCAGCATTGCAAGCAGCAATCAACAGCGCGATAGCCGTCAAGAATGATGCGAATGCGACAGGTGAGGAAGTTGCTGGTGCGCTTAATGCTTTGAATGCGGCTATGAAACGGTTTGCCGACTCGGTCATTCCATCGATTCCTGTGGACAGAACCGTATTGAACGCTGCGATTGCAGCAGCACAGACAAAACATGACAGGGCGATTGAAGGGACTAAGGTTGGAAAGTATGCTGCAGGATCAAAAGCGGCGCTTCAAGCAGCCATTAATACAGCCAAAAACGCTGGCAGCAGCCAGTGGCAGGTCGATGAAGCTGTAACGTTGCTAAACAAAGCTGTTCAAGTATTCACGTCGAAGATCGTGACATTAATCGAGGGACAAACGAAGGTTACGATACGAGATCTATCGATTATTGCGAAATTCTACGGTGTAACCTCAGCAGATCCGAACTGGTCTGAAATTGAAAAAGCGGATGTGCTAGGCATAAATGCAATTGATATTCGTACTTTAGCGGCAGTTGCCCAAATGATCCTCGACGAGTGGCGCACAGAATAGCATTTTTGTAATTGATTATGAAAAATAATAGTTATGCTTAAAGTTAAGACACAGGGCCAAAGAACAAGGAAAAGAGCAGGTTATCGAAAAGATAACCCGCTCTTTTTTTTTGCATTCCATTTGTATTCCAGATCTTATCTCTGATTTTCTCGCTCTATATTTGACAAAATCGCTTATAAGTGCGCAGAATTCTTATTGATCTTTTGGAGCAAAGTAACCAATAGTTCTATCTCTTCTGCTGATAATCCTTCGGCAAGCGTGTTATTTATTTCCGCAAGAATCGCTTGGAGCACCGGAGCAAACTCAAGTGCCTTCGATGTCGGGTAGAGCAGGGAAGAGCGGCGGTCCTTAGGATCAACTCTCCGCTCGATATATCCGGACTCCTCCAGCTGCTTTACTGAACGAGCCGTTGTTGCCTTATCAAATTTCAACTCATTGGTCATTTGATCCTGTGTTATGCCAGGTTGTTTCAGAATCAGCTTAAGGAAGCTTGGCTGCCCGCCACTGCCGATACCATAGGGCAAAAGCTCACCAGCGAGCTTTTTTTGATTTTGGCGATGAAGCTGAGAGATCAGCTTGCCGATCGGTTCCTGGTTCGATTTCATCATGCGCACCTCTTTAAATAAATTTCAAATCGTCGATTAGCCTTTCCTCAAACACTACATGAAATTGGTTGCGTGCGCAACTACATTGTAGTACACTGGGTGTATTATTTGGTTGCATTCGCAACTATATATCAATAAAGAGGCATGAGGTGCTAGGTATGAGTACAATTGGTGCAACCTATCAAGAGGATGAGGCGATCCAGAAAAAACGCTGGATGATCCTGATCGTATTAAATTTATTCACGTTTATGGCAACGCTTGATGGCAGCATTGTCAATATTGCTTTGCCTGTGCTGGTCAAGCAGCTGCATCTGCCTCTAGCGCAGGTAGAGTGGGTGACGACCATCTATTTATTGTCGATTTGCACGGCCATACTTTTCTTTGGAAAGCTGGGGGATATTGCTGGCAAAATAAAAATCTTCAAAATTGGCATGGTCGTTTTCATTTTTGGATCACTGCTTTGCGGACTAAGCTCATCCCTACCCTTCCTCATCGCTTCACGGGTTATACAGGCGATTGGGGCTTCGATGACCATGGCCAACAGCCAGGGCATTGTCACCGATATTTTCCCGTCCACAGAGAGGGGCAAAGCGATTGGGTTGATCGGTACCTTCGTTTCGTTAGGCAGTATTGCGGGACCTAGCTTGGGCGGCATTATTGTCTCGACCTTAGGCTGGGAATATATTTTCTGGGTGAACGTTCCGATCGGACTGATTGCCATTATCCTCGGATGGAAGGTATTGCCTTCGGACTTTATCAAGGTAAAATCTAAAATCGATATTCCCGGCAGTCTTTTGTTCGCCGTGTTCATTATCGCGCTGTTTGCTGGACTGCTGCTTGGTCAGCAATTAGGGTATGGAGACAGCCTGATTATTTTATCACTGATCGTAGCAGGCGCTGCTTTCATCGCTTTTATAGGAGTGGAGCTTCGCAGTCCTCATCCGCTGTTGCAGCTTTCGCTATTTAGAAATTCTTTGTTTTCACTCAGTATTCTTTGCGGCTTTCTTGTGTTTGTTGCTAACTTCTGCTTTAACATTATTGCACCTTTCTATGCGCAGAATATGCTGGAGCTGTCCCCCTTCTATGCAGGGTTCCTGCTTATGTTATTCCCGATCTGCATGGTCGTCATCTCTCCGATAAGTGGGGCATTATCGGATAAGATCGGCTCTGAAGCACTCACCTTCGCTGGGCTAATCGTGATGGTCATCGCACAGTTTGGGCTAGCCCGCCTGCATGACGGCAGCTCTGTTGTGCTCGTGGGCGTTTGGATCGCTATGCTAGGCATCGGCAGCGGTTTATTTCAGCCGCCAAACAATTCTTTAATCATGTCCAAGGTTCCTCGCACACAGCTTGGCTCTGCCGGCAGTGTCAACTCACTGGTTCGCAACGTGGGTATGGTCGTCGGTATTACCCTTGCCACTACCATCTTGTTTCACGAAATGAGTGAAAAAGCCGGATACCGGGTAACCGACTTAATTCCAGGCCAACCCGCTATTTTCCTTTCAGGCATGCATCTTGTATTCATGACATCGTCGGCCATTTGCTTAGTATGTGCAATGCTGACTGGCTGGAGACTTGTCATTATGAAAAAAGCAAAAAGAGCAACAGCCTAAAACCGCATGATTTTAAGTATCCTTTTACGTTCTTGACTGCACAGTCAAGAACGTGGTAGAGTTATCTCATGAGCAGACCAAGAGAATTTGATGTCGATCGTGTTTTGCACCAGTCCATGGAAGTGTTCTGGTCCAAAGGGTTTAAGTCCACCTCTTTTGAGGATCTAACCCGTATGACGGGAGTCAAGAAGCAAAGCTTATACTGTGTATTTCATGACAAGAGAGCCTTGTTCCTGAAGGCTTTAGCACATTATCGTGAACAGAGCATTTCGTTACTGAAAGAGCTGGAGGAGCAGAACATTTCTCCACTGGAGAAGCTCGACTCATTACGCAGATCTCTTCTAAACGATGAAGCCATGTGCCGTGGATGCTTAATGGTCAATTCGTCTCTGGAGTTCGGAAAAGAGGACGAGCAGGTCACTCGCGAAATCGAGCTCATGTTCCTCGAAGCCGAACAGGTTCTAGAGAAAATCATGAGCAGCGGTCAGCAGCAGCAGTTGATCACCTCCCGTTTTTCCAGTAAAGAGCTTGCAGCTTATTTGAACAACGCTATTTCTGGCGCTAGAATTTTAGAGAAATCAGGCGCAGCTCGTGAACAAATCGAGGCGGTCTTGCGTACATCTTTTGCAATGATTTTGCCTTGATTTTTTTTGCCATGATTTTGACCGATGAGTCAAGAATATGAAATAAATTCAGATGATAAACAAACACTACAACCTTAAGGAGGTGGTGGGCAGGTAATTCCCTTTGGATGGACATTCACATTAAAATTGCGCAGATTGCTGCAGGCGACTGCCTGTTATATTACGAAACATTATAAAATTAATTTTGGAGGCTATTATGAACTATTCTCAAACCGTAGAACCGCTGTTTAAACCTTTCAAGTTAGGAAATTTGGAATTAGCTAATCGGATCGTCATGGCACCGATGACCCGTCAATTTTCACCTAATGGCGTGCCAGGTGCAAATGTAGCTT
Source organism: Paenibacillus sp. 01T47 (assembly GCF_056398245.1). Lineage (NCBI taxonomy): Bacteria > Bacillati > Bacillota > Bacilli > Caryophanales > Paenibacillaceae > Paenibacillus > Paenibacillus sp. 01T47. Next base: position 509,286 of record NZ_JBFTPA010000002.1, on the reverse strand, counting down.
CCTACTATCGTCACAGAGCAGAGAACGGTGTAGGACTGATTGTGACTGAAGGAACCATAATCAATCACCCGGATGCATCCAATCAGCAGAACATTCCCCATTTTTACGGCGAAGCAGCCTTAAATGGCTGGGCAAACGTGGTGTCTGAAGTACATGAAGCAGGCGGTAAGATTATTCCGCAAATTTGGCATATGGGAGCACGCGGACATGTTGGCGATTATACGGAAGCAGAAATTGCAGATATCGTCCAATCGTTCGCACATTCAGCGCTGGAAGCCAAGCGGATTGGATTCGATGGCATTGAGCTGCACGGCGCGCATGGATATTTAATTGATCAATTCCTTTGGGAGAAGACTAATCCGCGCACGGATCGTTATGGCGGGGACATGCTGGCACGTACTACCTTTGCGGTAGAGGTTGTCAAAGCTTGCCGCCTGGCAGTCGGAGCAGAATTTCCCATCGTACTGCGATTATCCCAATGGAAATCGAATGAATACACAGCAAAATTAGCAGAAACCCCGGAACTGCTGGAACAGTTCCTTGCCCCGCTCGTTGAGGCAGGCGTAGAAATATTCCATTGCTCCACTCGCCGTTTCTGGGAGCCTGAATTCGAAGGCTCTGATCTTAATTTTGCCGGATGGGTCAAAAAGCTTACAGGCAAACCAACGATTACCGTTGGATCTGTTGGCCTTGATGGCGACTTCATTAGCCTTTTCCAAGAAGGAAAGGGTGCCACTAACGTCGGGCTTGAAGGATTGATTCAAAGGCTCGAGCGTGAAGAGTTCGACATGGTAGCCATCGGCCGAGCGCTATTGGTTGATCCGGCTTGGGCAGCCAAAATCCGGGATGGCCGGACAGACGAGCTGATTCCATTTACTTCAGAGGCATTAAAAACACTAAATTAAGTCAGGATATTAATCGCTATTTCAGGTGGAAATAATAGGTGAGTAAGCATGCTGCGTAATGCAGCATGCTTTTTTACATTTCATTTAAATCGTGCATACATATTATTGGTCTATTGATGTGAAATGGGATAAAGCTCCATCTCCATGCATAATTGGGCGCTTCGAGGGTAATTATACCAAATGAAATATTGTCCGGAAAATGGAGGTGAATAACAGTGGAAGTATCCTTTTCTAGACTTCAAATCATTTTTTTATTGTTGTTATCGCTCGGAATATCGAATCATGTACTAATCATTCCGCATCTGTTAAAAGCAGCGGGACGCGATGCCTGGATTAGTATTCTGCTTGCTTATGTTGGATTGATTGTTTGGAGCCTGATCTTATATTGGATTTTAAAATCGATGAGTACTTTATCGTTTCAAAGCTGGATTGAAGGCCGAATCGGAAAAATCGGTTTTAATGTCATTGGCGGTGGATTCGCTCTATATTTACTGGTAGCCGGCATGATGATTGTTTTTGATACAACAAAAAACGTCAATATTTATTTCCTCCCGAGAACACCGAGTGCTATCGTTATCCTCAGCTTTATTTTCTTGGCTTACTGCGCTGCTAGAGGGGGACTCAAAACCATCGTATATATGTCTACCGTATTATTGCCTGTCGTTTGGATATTGGGAATCGGCGTAGCTATTATGACAAAGAACAGCAAAGATTACGGCATGCTGCAACCCATTTTGACAGAAGGAATAGGTCCAGATCTGAGAGGAATAGTGGTCGTTTTTGGCGGGAGCATAGACCTCATGGTGCTGCTTCTATTACAGCATAAATTGAAGAAACCTTTAAATTATAGCACCGTTTTTGTGCTGCTTACCTTATTAGTGGGATTGATCATGGGACCTACTATAGGATCTTTAGCTTCCTTTGGGCCGATCCAGGCTGAAAATTTTCGGTTTCCCGCTTTTGAGCAGTGGAGGCTGGTGATGATCGGAAGACATATTTCGCATGTAGACTTTTTTGCAGCTTTTCAATTAATGGCCGGAAGTATCGTGAGAACGGCCCTTATCATCTATTTTTTAGCTCAACTTATGGGACGTGGTTCTGAGAAATATTCAAAAACGATTATGATTTGCATAACAGTTGTCATTTCTATACCTTCGTTATTAATGATTAGTGATATTAGCATGCAGGCGTTCATTCAGCGCTACTTCTATACCTATTCACTGTGGTTTGGAGTAGCCATAACGGCGATACTCTTTATGATCACCTATATGCCACATCGAAGAGAGGAAGCCCAATGAATCAGCTGCTTGAAGAATCAAAGCTTTTTGTTGATCTGGAAACTAGCCTGCAAAGTGGTAGCCTAAGGAAGAGCCAATTGATAGATGTATTCTCCAATTACTCAGATGTACAATTTCCCCCACTGCCGCAACTGGAGATGCAGGATAAGCTGACGGCATTTTATTGTGAAGGAATGGTTGATAAAACGGAGTTGAACATCTATTTCACCCGAATGTGCCAGTATATAAACGCCATGTTATGCGGTACGGATGAAGTACAGGCTCAAGTGGACGAATTACCCTTATTCGCAATAAAAACGACAGCTGAAGATATGGTGTCTCATTTATTTTGCGGCAGCTTGATTATATATTGTGAAGGAGCAGTGGACTTTTGGGTTGTTCACATTTCTAAGATTCCACAGCGGTCGTTGCAGGAATCGAATACAGAAATTTCAATTAAGGGGCCAAAAGACGCCTTCACGGAAGATTTGTTTACGAATATCTCACTCATTCGGAAACGGATGCAAACGGGTTTGCTGTTCAGTGAGCAGTTCGTCATTGGGAACATTAGCAAAACCGAAGTATCTTTGCTTTATCTTAGTCATAAAGCGAACCCGGAAATGATAGCTGAAGCACGTAAACGATTGAGTAACATTGATTTGGAAAGTGTGGTGAGCAGTGGGCAGTTGGAGCAATGGTTATCGGATCGAACCTTCTCGCTGTTTCCATTAATTGATTATATTGGTCGTCCTGATTTTGTTATCGAAACACTTCTGCGGGGGAGATTTATCATTGTTGTAGACGGATCACCAATGGTACTGATCGGACCGAGCAACTTTTTTGAGTTATTAAAATCACCTGAGGATGTCCACTTCCCCTATTTTTATGTCATGTTTCAAAGAGCCCTTCGCATTATAGGGCTCATACTAAGTATTTTTTTACCTGGCTTCTGGATTGCCATTGCGACCGTAAATCTGGATCAAATCCCTTTCTCCTTATTATCAACAGTAGTCATATCTCGTGAAGGTGTTCCTATGCCATCTTTCCTTGAAGCATTGCTGCTGTTATTTCAATTTGAATTGCTTAGAGAAGCGGGCGTTCGGCTGCCTAAAGCTGTTGGACAAACCATCGGTATTGTCGGCGGTTTAATTATTGGAGACTCGTTAATAAAGGCTGGACTTGCTTCACCCACATTGCTTGTTGTTATTGCTATTTCGGTGGTAGCTACATTTAGTTTGGTCAATCAGTCGCTGTCAGGAACAGTGAGCCTGCTCAGACTTTTTATTTTGCTAATTTCCTCTATGCTTGGCATTTACGGTTTCTTTCTGTGCATGTTTCTGATTCTGATCTATTTATGCAGGCTCGATTCGTTTGGGCTTTCCTATCTAGAACCGATATCCTCCTTGCGAATGAAAGACTGGTTATCAGCGTTGCTTGCTGATCCATTCAGAAGGTCACGTTTCTCTTCGGCGATGTTAAACAAAAGGAAAAGGTGAGAGAAATGATGCGTAATTTACGATTGACTTTTGTTCTGATAGTCCTCTCGTTATGTATCTCAGGCTGTGCTTCAGATGTTAAGGATATTGAGAAATTGAATTATGCATCGGCAATTGGCGTGGACTACAAGGATGGAAAATATCACGGTTATATCCAGTTTGTTGATTTTCAATCGATCGCTAAATCGACTGAAGGAAAGAAGCAAACAGCGAAAATTTGGGTGGGCGAGGGGGTAGGAAGCTCTTTTGAAGAGTCCTTCTTTGCTCTATATCAAACCGCACAAGAACGAATTTATTGGGGGCATTTGACTTCTGTTATCGTGAGTGAAGCGGCTTTCAAAAGAGGATTTGGAGAAATCTACGATAGTATTGTTCGATATTATGAATTTCGTTTAACGCCTTGGGTATTCGGGACAAGAGAATCGGTAAAGGATATTCTCAGCACAGGTGGTTTTCTAGGACAGTCTCCGCTGAGCACCATTCTCCATGAACCGGAAGGAATTTATGCTCAAAGCTCTACTATAAAACCGATTAAGCTCCACCGATTAATCGGAGAGATATATGAACCTGGCTATACTTCTTGTATTCCAGTACTAGCTGTAAACAACAAACAATGGAAGGAAAAAAACCAAAACGAGCCCAAACTGATGATTGATGGGGCTATATTTCTCAAAAACGAAGCTTATCAAAGCTACATCCCATTAAAAAAACTGTCTGGACTGCGCTGGATGCAACAGGGGACAATTCGTGCAGGTGTATCTGTACCTAAAAATACGCAGGAAACCGTTCAAATTGTTGTAGAAAATCCTAAAACCAAGTTGAAGCTTGTAAGTGCGGAAGGAAAACCTAAATATAATATTGAGATAAAAGCGAAAGCTTATATCGTAAGCCAGACCAAGAACAGCTTTCTTGGGATGAAGCAATTAACTGACGAGACGAAAAAAACAATCGATCAAGAAATTGTTGAGTTATACCGTACAGGAAAAGAGACGAAGACAGATGTCTTAAATCTTGAACATGATTTATATCGACACCATTACCGTCAGTGGAAAGCTAGCTCTCCGGCTGGGGAACTGCTGTTAAAAGAAAATCCAATTAATGAAGTCAAAATTGACTTGAATATTGTACATTCGAGTTCTGAAAAGTATTCCGTTTCAAACCATAAAGACCCTTCGAAATAATACAAAGCGATGCTGTGTTCATTTCAAATAACCAAACTGCCGTGAAATTTCTTTAGCCGTTTTTAAGACTTTATTCGTATAGGAGATAATTCGATTTTCATCCATACGATGTATGGAGCTAATTAAAGTAAGTGCGGAAATAACCTGACCGTTCGAGTCTCGAATTGGAGATGAAATGGAAACTAAGTTTTCGTTGAATTCCCCAATTACGACGCAATAATCCTGTTTCCGAATTCGTTTCAGTTCCTCTTTCAACAGGGAGGGGTCAGTAATTGTTTTTGAAGTAAACTTGCTAAGAGGTTGGTTCAACATTTTGTTCATTTCAAGCTCATTTTGAAAGGCTAAAAGCATTTTTCCGGAACTCGTGCAATGAAGCGGATTTCTCCCTCCCACAAAAGAACCAATGTCTTTTTTACTTAAACCCTCTCTTTGATAAATATAAGCTACTTCATTTTCCTCCAATACAGCTATTCGGAGTGCTTCGGAGGTTTCTTGCGCGAGACGCTCAATGAAGGGGCTTGCTGCTTCAGCTAAGTCCTCAAAGGACATAACCATAACATGATATAACGATACGATGCGTTGGCCAAGTCTGTATTTATGAGAAACTGGATCTTGAAAAACAAAACCTTCGCTCAGCAAGGTAGACAGCAGGCGGCTGGTTGTGCTTTTACCTAGACCTAATTCTTTGGCCAGCTCCGTTAGTCTTTTATCAGGCGTTTGCACAGTAAACAATTTTAATAAACGTAGTGCGTTTTTAACAGAAGAGAGCGTCTGCGGATTTGTATTCGGCACGAGTTGAAACCCCATTCTCCGATTTATATTTTAATTTTATAATTCCGTATACAGGAACAATTACATTGTTTGCGTCGACTTTGCTTATTATTATACATACATAAGAGCTCTTATCCAATCACGTTTTTTGAAGGAGGAGTAGTTGACGAGTGGAACAATTTTGATTTTGAAATCAGACTCAATCATGATTTGATAACGCTTACAAATTTGCGTGTGGAACGAACGTTTGAATGAACTGCTTGATAAAATTAAACAGACCATAGCGTGAGTCTGCACTATGAGGGAATGAACAAAGCTGAGCAGTAAAATGGAATATGAAAGCGCTATATATTTAAATGTTTTCGTATGTGTAAACAAGAAAAGGGAGCTGAAAAAATCATGGTTATGGATGAAGAGTACAAAAAATTAGTTTCTTTGATGGAACAACGAGTTGAGGTCAATAAGCATAAAGGGCTTGATATTGTCATTAAAAAAATTCCGGATTCCGATGTAGAAGGGGATCTGGACCCAAGGGTGATGAATGTTACTTTGGATATGCTGAAGGCGATGGCTTCCGGACCCCAGATGGATTTTGGTTCACTCGCTGCGGATAACATCGGTCAACTCAGAGCTATGATGGGATGGCCAAACGTAGATGTTACCGTTACCGAAATTGAAACCGAACATAAAACGATTGATGGCAAACACGGTCCGATTCCGATCCGTATCTATTCGCCGCAAAAGAGCGGGCCTATGCCTGCAATTGTGTTTTTCCATGGTGGAGGGTTTATTGGAGGTTCTGTAGATAGTGTTGAAAACCCGTGCAAGTGTTTGGCAGAAAAAGCAGGGGCTGTTGTGGTGAACATTGACTACCGCTTAGCGCCGGAGAATCCTTATCCTGCCGGACTTACCGATTGTTTTGATGCGGTCAAATGGGTATATGAGCATGCAGCTGAAATCAATGTCAACCCGGAACAAATTGGAGTGGCAGGCGACAGTGCAGGCGGGAATTTGTCAGCCGTGTGCTCTCTAATGGATAGGGATTTAGGAACCGGTATGATTAAATATCAGGCGTTGCTCTACCCTACGGTTAGCATGAGCGGCGTTGCTACCGATGATTTTGAATGGAATTTGGAAGAGTATACCGTTAACCACAACCACGAACTTATTCAGGGAATCATACGAGCATTAGGCAGTTCTACGGGGCTTGAGAACATTTATTTGGATGGAAATACTAAAGTAACCGATCCTTATGTATCACCGTTGTTAGCAGACGATTTGTGCGGTTTGCCAGCAACCCTTATTATTGAAGCGGAATATGATTATCTGAGATTGGAAGGCGAGGCTTATGCCAGAAAATTAATCAGATCAGGTGTCAAGACGAAGATGATCAGATACAACGGTGTAGACCATGCTTTTATGGACAAAATAGGGCTATATCCGCAAGCGGAAGATTGTATGAACGAAATCGCAAAAGGATTAAAAGAATTGTTTGCTTAACAAATGATGCCCGTAACCTTATGTAGAGGCTGTTTCAAAAGTAGAACTAATTACTTTTGTAGCAGCTTTTTTTGTTTTGTGAACAGATGTTTATGCACTATAGATGACTCTTTCGAGTCATTTGGTTAAAAGTATACGTTGTTAAAATAAGAGAAGTACTTTTAGGAGAGTAGGTGAACCATTGCGAAAAATAATTATAGCAGCGGGGTTATTGTGTTTCATTCTAGTTTGTTTAGCAGCTTGCTCTGCTTCGGCTCCAGTGACAAACGACCCTGCAGCCATTGAGGTGGACTTGAGGACAAAACCTGACAAGCCAGTATCAGGCTCGCCGATAGAACTTATGGCAGATTTCAAGGGAGCTGAGCTTACCGATTCCTCAGGGATGACATTTGAAGTCCGCGTGAAAGAGGAGCCTGTGTTTTTTGAGGCAAAAAAGGAAGGACAAAATGTATTTAGCGGCACGTACACATTTCCAGAGCCGGGTACATACGAGGTCTATATGCATCTGTATACCGACGATATCCATGTGACGAAAAAGAAGCAGGTAGAGGTGCAATGAGAGCAGCTGTACAGAAATTAATGTTTGGTTTAATTGTGGCAATGCTGCCTATTTTGATTGGGGCAAGCAGTGTAAAGGCTGAAACAACGGCGAAATCGTTGCAGATGTTGATTAATGAGGCCCAGGCAGGCGATATTCTGCTGCTTTCTTCAGGAACATATGAAGGCCCCATAATGATTGATAAACCGTTACAACTGGCAGCAGAGTCTGGGGCAGAGGTTACGATTAAAAATACTTCTGAAAAATCAGCCATACAAATAAAGGCTAACAACGTTTCTATCACTGGAATTAACATTTTGGATGAGATGATTAAGAGAGACCCTACTATTTTAGTGCAAGCGAATGGCGTTTTACTGGATGGTTTACAAATACACACTGGCTCCTTTGGTATCAAGATGAGGAAAGCAAATAACGGTGAAGTTCGAAACACAAGAATTGATTGGGTTGGCGTAGCTCAGAATCGTCCATTGAAACTATCTGACAAAGGAAATGGAATAGATCTGTATGAGTCGAATGGGAATAACTTCAATGGAAATATGATTTCTTCTATGCACGATGGTATTTATATGGAGAACAGCGATGATAATTTAATTGAAAATAATCATTTTGAGCTGCTGCGTTATGGTGTGCATTGCATGTATACCAAAGGGACGGTCATTCGCAAAAATTACGGCAATCTGAACATTACTGGAGCAATGATTATGGCTGTTCGTGATGTCGAGGTTTCTGGAAACCGATTCAATAAACAAAGTGAAAGTGTTAATTCCCAAGGCATTTTATTGTTTGACGCACATGATACATCAATCATAGGCAATCATGTCGAGGGAAACCGCGTCGGGCTTTATGTAGAACAATCCACGCAAAACAAAATAGAAGACAATGCTGTAATCGGTAATTTTATTGGGGTACAACTGCTAGATGCTAAAGATAATGTGATCACTAAAAATCAGTTTGTAGGTAATGTGGCAAGCGCAGAAGCAAAAAATAGTATTGGCAATGCGCTAGACGGTAACTACTGGGATTCTTTCCAAGGCATTGATACGGATGGCGATGGCAGAAGTGAAATAGCCTATGCATTAAATCCTTTTTTTCAAAGTCTTGTTAAAGCGAAGCCAGGTTTTCAATTGTTTTTTCAGTCGCCAGGTATGATCTTTCTCGAAGATCTCTATCAGTCGGATAGACAGCTCTGGTCAACAGACTTTTCCCCGTTGATGCAGCCAAATGGGAAACTGAATGCTATATTACCGACACAAACGCTGCTGCATTCTGCATTAGTTGGCAGTGGACTTTTGATTTTGGCGTTTTTTATCATTTATATGGGGGTAAGAAAAAGATGAAAACGGGACGATTAGGTGCAGCACTTTTTTTAATTGTTATTTTGATGCTGGCAAGCGCTTGTGGAGCCAAGGAATACAAGCCGCAAGCAATTAACGAAGAAACGGATAAATGCGTCATCTGCAATATGGCAGTAAAGGATGATCCTTACGCAACCCAAATCATAACGAAGGACGGTCAGTCTTTAAAATTTGATGATATTGGATGCATGAATAAGTGGAAAGTTGAGAACGGAACCGAAACATTAGGTGCAGAGTTTGTTAGAGATCATAATAGCGGAGATTGGGTTAAATATGAGAAAGCTTATTATGCTTACGATGCTGAGTATATTACTCCAATGGCTTATGGCGTTATTGCCTTTGAGGATAAAGCGTCCGCTCAATCTTACATCGACGAGCAAGGAAAGGGACAGCTGCTTAGCTCGGATGAGCTTGCTCATCATAAATGGGAAGTTAACCGAGAAATGATGGATATGGAAGACATGGAGAAGCACAATGAAAGCATGCATTCCGATGGAAGCAAAGATGAGATGGACATGGGCCATGAAACGGAAGGTAACCAGTCGTGATTCAGACGATTCATTTTGCAATAAGGGAATTGAAGTTAGGGTTTCGCAATCCGTGGGCCTATTCTTTTATGGGTCTTTTTGCATTATTTATGCTCTGCCTGCTCTTAATTAACGCGCAAGGTTATGTTCAGGGCTATTCTGGCATTACCGGAACAACGCTTAATCTAGTCTTATATTTATTGCCATTGATGTCCCTGCTGCTCGGCTCGTTCTCTTTGACCGCAGAGAAGGAGGAGGGTAGCTGGGAGCTATTATCGACATATCCCATCAGCACCTGGTCATTTATGCTCGGAAAATACTTAGGGCTTGCAGTTGTGCTGCTAGTTATCGTTTTTGTAGGTTTTGGCGCTGCGGGTCTTCTTGGTTTAGCCGCTGGATCAGGCTTTGGATTGCAGACATATGTGCAGCTGCTATCCTTTTCCGCCAGCATTGCTTTGTTTTTTCTTGCCATTGCTCTGCTCATAGGTACACTCGCGAAAAATCGCTGGCAAGCTTTAACGATTGGTGTAGCCATTTGGTTTTTTGCCATTATCGGCTGGCCTCCATTGCTTATTTCTGTCCTTGGTTTCATGCCATATCCCGTTATCAAGCCAGCAGTTACTGTACTCACATTTGTTAATCCGGCAGAGCTTTCCAGGCTTTTTACAGTAGTGAAGCTTGGCGGGGGAGCCATAGTAGGTCCGGAATATTATGAATGGATTAAATGGATCAAGCAGCCTGCGGGGAGTATAGGTTTCGCTTTTACAGCTGTTCTATGGATAGGATGCGTGATCACAGCTGCACAGTTCATTTGGGAGAGGAGGCGATCACGTGCCTGATCCTTTAGTGAAGCTTGAAGGCGTCAAGAAATCAATAAAGAAGCAAGTCGTCATTAATGCGCTTGATTTGAACGTGGAACGAGGTCAAATTTTGGCTTTGTGCGGAGGAAATGGCGCAGGCAAAAGTACGATTTTAAGAATGATCGCAGGTATATCACAGCCTGACAGCGGTATTATTGCTGTTCAAGGCTTGCGTTGGAAAGAGGATCGCAAGCGTTATGCTGAGCTTATAGGTTACATGCCGGATGATTTTCGGTTTGGTACTGGATTAACAGCTTATGAAACACTTGCGTTTTGGGCATCGCTGCGAGGGGTACCAAAACTAAGAGTACTGAAAGTGCTGGAGGAAGTAGGCCTTGCGGATACTGGGAAAAAATCAGTATCCTCCTTCTCGAAAGGAATGCGACAACGTGTATTGTTTGCACAGGCTTTATTGGCCAAGCCGCCCATTGTATTGATGGATGAGCCTACTAATGGTCTCGATCCATACTGGATTGAAACCTTCGTACGTATGGTGAAAGAAATCGCAGCGAATGGCCAAACTGTTATTTTTTCAACCCATCAACTTCATGTGGCAGAGGCGCTTGCTAACCGAATTGCTCTGTTAAGAGGCGGTCATATTGAGCTTGAAGGTTCTTCTGTACAGATTCGGGAGCAATTAGGCGCGAGAGGACTTCAGGATGCATTCGCAGAGTGGTTTGGATTAACGGGCAGCCTTAACGGATTTTAATTATTCCCTAATACACAAAACAAATCCCCCGACCTGTTTAGGCGGGGGATTTGTTGCATCTATTCTTTAATGATGATGTCCGCTCTCCACAGGTGCAGGTTCACCAGAATGTTGTGCGCTCTCCAGCATTGCTAGCTTTTCAATCGCATCCTTGCCAATCGCAAAGCGTTTGGCCGGCATAACCTGATCGTTTGCAAAATGAATGCGAGATTGGACAACATAAAGGCCTTCCTTGGCAATTGGATGCGTGACACTATATACGCCAGGCGACAATTGTTCTGCTTGTATGGTCACGGCGGAAGACTGGTCGTCTTCCTGCCAGATGATGAATTGTGCTTGATCTGCGTTTATCATCGGCTTACCGCTCTTAAGGACTTCTACGGAGAAATGGTTTGGTTTTTCAATTTCGATGTTCTCAGGCAAAAGAAGATTAACGGTTAGATGAGGCGGCAGACCGCTCTCGTCAACTTCAGCAGCTTTGGCAGTGCAGCTACATAACAATACGACAAGAAGAAGCGGCAATACCGACTTATACAAACGGCGGATGGTTACATTCATAAGTACATTCTCCTTAAGCTTAGACCGAGAACCAGTGCCGTAGCGACTTTATTCTGCGGAGGATGAATAGATCGAGGACAAGAACAACGAGAATCGATAAGCCAACTAAGGGCATTAAAGCGCCGCATGCCAACATGATGATCAGTACGCCAATCGTTATTTTTCTGCTCTTTGGTTTGGCTGGAGCGCCAAGTTTGCCTTCAGGCTTACGCTTGCGCCACATTACATAAGAGCTTATGGCTACCAGGATAAGTCCCATGCAGGCAATTAATCCAAGCAGCTGATTGGCTAAGCCAAATAGGGTGCCTTCATGAAAAGCGATGCCATATGAAATCGCTTTGGCCATAATACCATAATCTGCAAAGCGTACATCTGTCAGTACTGCTCCGCTATATTGATCGATGTGAAGCGTTGCATCCTTACCCGGTGTGGGATGCGATGTGGATACAGTAAAAACACCGCTTTCTCCTATAGGGATTGTAATCGTGTAGGGTTTCAGAACATGACGCTGATCAGCAATAGCTTCCATTTCATTTATGCTTAAAGGTACATAACCCCCTAGTACAGAAGCAGGAACGGGTAAACTTTCTGCTGCCCAAGGCAAATCCTCGGCAATATCTTTGGCGACCGTAACGGATTCAGGTTTTGCGCTAAAGATGGAAGCGAAGGGAGGCGTATTCGTGTTCGTTGAATTAGCCAGCTTATCGATTTGTCCACCCATAATCCCAGACCATGGCAGTCCTCCAGCTATAATGACTAACAAAACGAGGGATATCCAAAATGCAGGAACCGCATGCAAATCTCTCCAGAAAATACGGCTTCCGGGTTTACTGAGCCTTGGAAGAATAGTTCCCCATATGGCAGCTTTATTGCGAGGCCACCAAAGGAATAAACCGGTCAATAACATGATGATCGCCCAGCATGCTGCAAGTTCTACAAGCCGGTTGGCAAAGGTACCGCCTATAACTAGCTCGCTGTGCATTTTTTTGAAAAAAGCGGAAAATGTTTTGTCACTGTTCATCATGCCAAGTACATTGCCAGTGTAAGGATCCACGTACATCGTTGTGGAGGTTCCATTCCGGCTTACCGCCATTTTGTAGCTTGATTTAGGATCATCGTCGAGCGTAATAGACGATACTATAGTGCCTGGATAAGCTTTTGTTGTTTTTTCAATAATTCCCTCAGGCGGCATCTTGGTTGTTCCAACTTCACGAACAGTAAGCATATCTTTGTACAAATATCCCTCGATTTGCGGTTTGAATAAATAGACGGAGCCGCTGAATGCTAAAACGATCAAGAAGGGTGCAAAAATAATACCTGCGTAAAAATGCCATCTCCAAACAGACTGATAAATGGCTTGGCGTATTCCTGTTGATGCGCGTTTTTTCATCCCGGGTTCAGATGTGTTTAATTTTTCTACTGGCATATTGCTCATAAAACGTTACCCCGTTCCTGTAATAATAAAATCTCATTTATTATAACGTCATGAAGGATAACATCGGATGACTCGATAGAGCTATCATTTCAAATCTAAAAAAGGTGTAAATATCACAATAGTATACTTTTAGATACCCTGTTCCTCGAAAGTACGTACTTCCATTACCTATTTAAAAGAGTAATAATAGGGTCATAACAAAAAGTAATTAACTTAAATTAGATAAGAGAGAGGTTGATATATAGTGGAAAAATATCGTATTGATCAAAGCAAAGGAATAGAGTTTGGGCTTTACTCTCTAGGGGATCATTTGCCCAACCCGCATACGGGTGAGCGGATCTCTGCACAGCAGCGCATTAAAGAAATCATTGAAGCGGCCAAATTATCTGAACAAGCAGGTTTTGATGTGTTCAGCGTTGGTGAAAGTCATCAGGAATACTTTGTATCCCAAGCCCATGCCGTTATTCTTAGCGCTATTGCTCAGGCGACAGATAAAATTAAAATATCAAGCTCAGCGTCGATTATAAGCACTTCCGATCCCGTTCGTGTCTATGAAGACTTTGCGACGATCGATTTGATATCGAGTGGACGAGCAGAAATCGTGGCTGGCAGAGCATCACGAATCGGATTGTTTCAATTGCTTGGGTATGATCTTCGTGATTATGAAGAGCTGTATGAAGAGAAATTCGAGCTGTTAAATGTAATCAATAATCAGGAGACGGTTACATGGAATGGACAATTTCGTGCTCCTCTTAACGATGCAAAAATATTGCCGCGGCCGTTAAACGGCTCTTTGCCGATATGGCGTGCAGTAGGCGGATCGCCAGCAAGTGCGATAAAAGCTGGAATGGCAGGAGTGCCAATGATGCTGGCGACATTAGCAGGACCGTCATCAAGCTTTAAATTATCTGTTGACGCCTACCGAAGAGCTGCTGAACAAAGTGGTTTTGACCCAGCAGCGCTGCCAGTTGCAACCACTAGCTTGTTTTATGTAGCGGAGACCTCACAGCAAGCGATGAAGGAAGCTTACCCTCATGTTAACAAAGGTATGGAATTTTCTAACGGACGCGGTTTTCCGAAGCAGCATTTTGCTCAAGGTGCCGATACCCGCAATGCTTTGATGGTCGGAAGTCCTCAAGAAATTATTGAAAAAATACTATATCAATATGAGCTATTTGGTCACCAGCGTTTTCTCGCTCAAATCGAATTTGGCGGCGTATCATTTGAAAAAATCATGGAGATGATTGAAACCATTGGCACTGTTATTTTACCCGCAATAAAAAAATATACAGCAGCGAAATAATAGGAGGGATTCATTATGAAAATCGTTGGTTTGTCGGGATCAATCGTGGGCTCAAAAACAAGAACAGCAATGAATTACACTTTGGAATCGGTCAAAAAGCAATACCCTGAAGCGGAAGTGACGTTAATTGATTTGGCCGATTATACGATTCAATTCAGCGATGGTCGAAATTACTTGGAATATGAAGGAGATACGGGCTACGTTACGAAAACCATTATGGATGCAGATGCCATTATTATTGGGACACCCGTCTTTCAAGCTTCCATTCCAGCTACTTTAAAAAATATTTTTGATTTGCTGCCCGTTAATGCTTTTCGCGATAAAATTGTGAGTATGCTTGTAACAGCGGGGTCATCCAAGCACTATTTAATTGCAGAACAACAATTGAAGCCAATTTTAGCTTATATGAAAGCTCAGATCGTGCAAACCTATGTGTTTATTGAAGAGAAGGACTTTCAACGGAAAGAAATTGCGAATGACGATGTTATTTTTCGAATTGAACGTTTGGTGGAGGATACCGTTGTATTGACCGAAACATTTACCAAGATTCGTGAACAGAAAGAAGAAAAGTACGATTTCTAAGACAACTGCTTGAAGACGTTGCAGTCCCGCTGTGCCATAGAGTAAAAAGATGAACTGAAGAGTTCATCTTTTTTTACTTAAAGGCTAGTTTGATTCTTTTTTTGCATTTTATACAAGGTGTGCTTGGTGCCCCATTCGTGCATAATATCGAGAACAGGTTCTATGCTCTTGCCGTATTCCGTTATGGAATATTCTACTTTTGGCGGTACTTGAGCATATACTTTTCGAGAGATGATGTCCTCTTCTTCGAGCTCACGCAGCTGTTGGGTTAACATTTTCTGCGTTATTCCTGGTAGATTTCGTTTCAACTCACTGAATCTGTTTGTGCCTGAATGCATAAGATGCAACAAAATGAGGGGCTTCCATTTGCCTACTAAGATACTAAGGGCATCATCTACATTACATAACTCGGGCTGCTTGTCCATTTCGTTTCGTTCCACCTTACAGTATTTTTGTATACTATAGTACATGTAAGCTTGTACTTACTATGATTGATTTCATTATTCATATTAGCATCATAAAGTGTGATTAGAAAGCGATCGTTGAAGTGCGCGCTTTTGCAGCCAAAATCCTCCATACGAATGGAGGTTATTTTGCGTTTATAATTAAGTGCCTCTAGTTTCCAAACCGCAGTGTAGATGATATTATCCTTATGGTTGTACAATATAATCAGGACTTTCATTATCATCTCATTTGTATGGTCTGAATACGCTGCAAGTGTTCACTTTTACTATTGGAGGCTTTATTTGTGAAAAAAAATGTTGACTCGGAGTGGGCAGAATCCCACTTTCCATTATATACGGCTGAGAGTATTGATTCGATTTATAGTACAACGAATCGCCCAATGTATGAAATAAACGAGAGCTTAACGGTGCTGATTGCAATTGTTAGCGGCAAAGGCAGCCTTCGGATCAAGGATCAGCTCTACGAGTTGATGGATGGCAGCGTTATCCTCGTTCCAGCGAACACAGAGGCAGTACTGAGTGCAAATATGATGCATCCTCTTCATATGTACAAGCTTGCTATAAATACCCGAGAGCAGGCGAATTCTCAGTCATCAGGCACAATGATGAGAAAGAGTGAGGCAGCATCAAATTCTAGTGTACATTTTTTTCCTAATGAACCTGCGATTACAGCATCTGTGGAGGAGCTATATATTCACCGATTGCCAGGAAATGAAATCCGCCATGTACAAAATCAAATTGTGTTTCATCAAATTATTCTCCAATTGCTAGAGGGGCAAGAGGCTAAGTTTGCTTCAAGCGAAAAACCATCTATGGAACGCAGCATTGCTTACTTAGAGAGCCACTTTAGTGAAAAGATAACGCGTGAGCAATTAGCAGAAATTGCAGGTGTAAGTCGGTCCCACTACTCCATTCTCTTTAAGCAATTAACCGGGTTTTCGCCTAGCGATTACTTATCGCGCCTTCGTGTGCATCGTGCCAAGGAGCTATTGATTAGCGGTTCGGGCACGCTCAGGGAAATTGCTCTGAAGGTTGGGTACAAGGATGAATTTTATCTCAGCCGGCGTTTTAAACAGGAAACGGGGGCAGCACCTTCGGCGTACAACCGAGGCACTTTCCAGAGAGTGGCTGTATTGCTGACACCCTATGCGAGCCATCTGCTTTTACTTGGTTTGGAGCCGACGGTAATCATCTCGGACAGCAGTGAATATTTGAATACGTCCGGACTTCAATCGCCTCAAACCATGATGTTTATAAACGCTGACTGTTCGGCAGAACAAGTGAAATCGCTATTGCTCGAAAACAACATTGAGCTGATTATTGCGGCAAATCAGCATTTGGATGAGTATGGACTCAATGTAGAACAATTACGGGCAGTTGCCCCTATTGTGGAAATATCGTGGATGGATTTAGGCTGGAAAGAGCATCTTCGTCTTATCGCTCAAGTTATACAGAGAAGAGATAGAGCGGAGCAGTGGCTAACAGAGTATCAGAGAGAGGAACAGCACGCGCATTCCTTGGTGCAGCAAAGCAGAGCCGCGCAAGAAATTATAACGATTCTCGTCATTAAGCCTGAACATTTGCTCGTTTATGGAGCGCGCAATGTCGGATGTGTGGTTTATCAATCGCTCGGATTACAGCCTCCTGCACGGATCAAGGAGGATATGGACAAGCTTGGCGATAAATTTCATTCCATTCCGATTAAGATATCGGAGCTTACACAATATGCTGGTGATCGAATATTAGTTATCGTTTTTCCTGATGCGAAAGGATCAACTGCTCATTCAGATGTAATATTCAAATCTAATTATTGGAGTCAGCTTCCTGCCGTACAGCAAGGTAATGTACATCTGCTCAGCCATGATGAATGGATTCCATACAATCCCGTTTCAATTCGTTTGCAGCTTCAACGCGCTGTATCTTTATTCACAAGCAACTAATAGTCCAAGTTAATTTCCCAACAAAAAGGCATGGATCAGAGCATAATGCATCCCTATAATAACGTTATGGTAATGAAAATGATAATTATTTTCAATGCCTATACATGATAGCAAAAGAAAAGGGAGAGAGTCATCTTATGAAAAAGCTTTTTGTTCCGTTCGTTCTATCTTTAGTTCTTATTCTGAGCGCTTGCGGCGGCAATCAAAACAATAATGCAAGCAGCACACCTGAAGTATCATCCACGGATGCACCGAAAAATGAGGCGTCACCATCAACAACCTCAGATTCGGGCACCTTTACTTATCAATCAGAAAATGGCCCTGTGGAAGTTCCGAGCAATCCACAACGCGTCATTGTAATTACAAGGTTCTTAACAGGTAACGTTATGGCGTTAGGTGTACCGCTTGTCGGCGTGGATGAAATGTCCAAGGATAACCCAAACTTTAAAGAAAAGCTAGCGAATACAGAAGCAGTTACAGATGAAAGTCTTGAGAAAATTATCGAGTTGAATCCAGATCTTATTATAGGACTATCCGATATTAAAAACATTGACAAGCTTAAGCAAATCGCTCCTACAGTTACTTATACTTACGGCAAAGTAGATTTCTTAACGCAACAGATTGAAATTGGCAAGCTGTTGAATAAGGAGCAGGAAGCCAAAAACTGGGTCGATGATTTTAACGCGCGTACGAAAAAAGTTGGCGAAGAAATCAAAGCAAAAATCGGTGCGGATGCGACGGTTTCGGTAATCGAGACATTCAATAAGCAGCTTTATGTTTATGGTGACAATTTCGGTCGCGGAACTGAAATCCTCTATCAACAATTCGGGCTAGGCATGCCTGAGAAAGTTAAAGAAGCGACGAAAGCAGAAGGATTTTTCGCAGTTTCAACGGAAGTTCTGAAGGACTACAGTGGGGATTATGTCATTTTCAGCAAAAACGCAGATGAAGACAATACGTTCCAAGACACTGAGACGTACAAAAATATTGCTGCTGTCAAAAACCAACACGTTTTTGAAGCGGATGCCAAAGCGTTCTACTTTAATGACCCGCTTAGCATGGAATATCAATTAGAATTTTTCATTCAAAATTTTCTAGGAAAATAAAGTAAAGAAGAGAGTCCAATGAAAAGTAAACGACAATCTGTTTTAATTTCATATAAGCTCATAGGCTGCTTACTCATGCTTGTTCTGAGCTTCTTTCTATCCATGAAATTCGGAGCAGCGGATACGACATTTCGCGAGCTGTGGCTGGCTATCACATCAAACGTGAAGGACGATAATATTCTCGTCCTTCGCGAGATCCGGCTGCCTCGTGCAATAGCGGCGATATTGATCGGTGCTGCTTTTGCCGTATCCGGCGCTATTATGCAAGGGGTCACGCGCAATCCACTTGCAGATCCAGGCTTGCTAGGTCTTACTTCCGGCGCCAACATGGCGCTCGCGCTGGCTTTTGTATTCATACCGGGGCTGAATTATTTCGGCATCATGCTTGCTTGTTTCCTCGGAGCTGCTCTTGGAGCAGCGCTGGTCATGGCTCTTGGCGCGACTCGGCGAGGAAGATTGTCTCCGATGCGAATTATACTTGCTGGAGCAGCCGTTTCAGCTTTTTTGTACGCGATCTCAGATGGCGTCAGCATCTTTTTCAAAATTTCCAAGGATGTAACGATGTGGACTGCTGGAGGATTGATCGGAACAACCTGGTGGCAGCTTCAAGCCATTGCACCGGTCATTCTTATTGGCATTGCGGCAGCTTTGGTTCTCTCGAACCAAGTAGGCATACTGAGTCTGAGTGATGAGGTAGCGACGGGGCTTGGACAAAAGCTGATGATGATCAAAGCGATTTTGTTCGTTCTAGTAATTGTACTTACTGGCGCTTCGGTTGCGCTTGTTGGCAATATGGCCTTTGTAGGTTTGATGATTCCGCATATCGTGCGTAGGTTCGTAGGTACCGATTATCGGCATGTCATGACCTTCTCCGCTTTTGCAGGAGCAATCTTCATGCTGCTTGCTGATATGCTGAGCCGGACGATTAACGCACCTTATGAGACGCCTGTAGCAGCTATAGTTGCTATGCTGGGTTTGCCTTTCTTCTTATTCGTCGTGCGTAGAGGAGGGAAAGCATTCTCATGACATTGTCAGCTCTCATTCGCAAACAACGCTTTATCCTGCTAGCCAGTTTAGTACTGATTGTTGTTACGGCTGTCATCAGCATGGGAGTAGGGTACTCTAAGCTGTCGTTTGACAGACTGCTTCCTGTGCTGCTTGGCCATGGCACCTTCAAAGAGGATTTTGTCTTGTTCTCCGTACGTTTGCCGAGGATTTTGATCACCTTGCTGTCGGGTATGGCTCTTGCACTGGCCGGCTCTATATTGCAAAGCGTCACTCGCAACGATCTCGCAGATCCTGGAATAATCGGCATCAATTCTGGAGCAGGCGTGGCGATTGCGATATTTTTTCTCTACTTTCCGATCGATGTAGGAACATTCGTTTATATTTTGCCGTTAGTCGCTTTCCTTGGCGCATTGCTCACAGCGGCTCTAATCTATTTTTTCTCGTACAGCCGAACACGCGGGCTTGATCCCATTCGACTGGTACTCGTCGGTGTCGGTTTCTCAATGGCGCTGTCGGGGATAATGATCGTCATTATTTCCTCAGCAGAACGCTCGAAGGTAGATTTTATCGCAAAATGGATTGCAGGTAATATATGGGGGGCGGATTGGCCGTTCATCTGGGCTTTGCTTCCATGGCTGTGCTTACTCATTCCGTTCACCTTGTATAAGTCACATCGGCTCAATCTTCTTTCATTGAACGAAGAAACAGCGGTTGGTGTCGGTCTAAAGCTTGAACGGGAACGTCTCGTGTTGATTCTAACCGCGGTTGCCGCATCTGCGTCAGCGGTATCGGTTACAGGAGGAATTGCCTTTGTTGGATTGATGGCACCGCATATTGCGAAAGCATTGGTTGGTCCACGCAATCAGCTGTTCATTCCTGTCGCTGTTTTGCTCGGCGGATTACTGCTGTTAGTGGCGGACACAATTGGCCGCAATATCGTCGATCCTGACGGTATACCTGCCGGTATCATGGTTTCATTGATCGGCGGCCCGTATTTTGTTTATTTACTGCTCAAAAAATAACAGTTTTCTAGCTTCATGAAAAGATTATTTGAAGAGAGCATTGCACCATTTTGGGCAAAAAACAGCATCTCGAGGACTTGTGTTAAACGGAGCACAGTTACTTAAATGTGTAATTTTTTCTACTTTTCAAAAATTGTTGTTTACGTTAGAACAGATTTTTGATAATATAATCGCAACATTCAAATGCGATGAAGAGATGAGTAAATAAATGAATTCTTTCACAGAGAGCTCCGTTAGCTGAAAAGGAGTAAGAGTTCCTTATTGAACAAAGACTTAGAGCAGCACATCGGAACCGGGTTACGGGGATGGTGTGACAGGAGCTCCTGTTACAGAGCTAGAGTATAAGCATGCGCTTGCATAGCCGTACTTGAAGAGGTTAATATGGCGACATATTGACGAATCTGGGGTGGTACCACGAGCATATTAATCTCGTCCCTAAGACTTACCATAGTCTTGGGGGTGGGATTTTTTTTATTGGTGCAAAGCTTACTCAACGTACATTGTATATAAGGTATAACAATTTAAAATATTCGAATCGTTAGTAGCAGAATGATTAAGCGATATAGAAAGGATTGAATATCTAATGACACAAAAATTAAAAGTAGGTATTGTTGGAGGAACAGGCATGGTGGGCCAGCGGTTTGTTGACCTGCTGGATCAGCATCCTTGGTTTGAGGTTACAGCTATTGCAGCTAGCGCCAGCTCGGCAGGTAAAACTTACGAGCAGTCAGTACAAGGCAGATGGAAGCTCACCAGCCCTATTCCTGAAGCTGTAAAAAATATTGTCGTTCTGGATGCTTCGAAAGTAGAGGAAGTTGCTAATCAGGTCGATTTTGTTTTTTGTGCAGTCGATATGAAAAAAGATGAAATCAAAGCGTTGGAAGAAGCTTATGCAAAAACAGGCACGCCTGTTGTATCCAACAATTCAGCTCACCGCTGGACGCCTGATATTCCTATGGTCATTCCAGAGATTAATCCTGGTCATTTGGAAGTCATTGCAGCACAGAGAAAGCGACTTGGAACAGAAACTGGATTTATTGCTGTTAAGCCCAACTGTTCCATTCAGAGCTATGTACCTGCACTTCATGCACTGCTTGATTTCAAACCTCAAGTTGTCATTGCATCGACGTATCAGGCGATTTCTGGCGCAGGCAAAAACTTTACCGATTGGCCTGAAATGTTAGACAACGTTATACCTTATATTGGCGGCGAGGAAGAAAAGAGCGAGCAGGAGCCTCTACGCATTTGGGGCAGCATCGAAAATAATGAAATCGTAAAAGCGAACGCACCTTTAATTTCTACACAGTGTATCCGAGTTCCCGTATTAGACGGACATTTGGCAACTGTATTTGTATCATTCGAAAACAAACCTTCGAAAGAAGAAATTCTCGATCGTTGGCAGCAATTCAAAGGTCGTCCGCAGGAGCTTGGCTTGCCAAGCGCACCGAAACAGTTTATTACGTATTTTGAGGAAGAGAACAGACCGCAAACGAGACTAGATCGTGACATTGAACAGGGCATGGGCGTTTCAGCGGGAAGATTGCGTGAAGACTCTGTATACGATTATAAATTTGTAGGACTATCTCATAATACAATACGTGGAGCTGCGGGCGGTGCTGTACTGATTGCCGAGCTTCTTAAAGCAGAAGGCTATATTCAGGCAAAGTATAGCAACGCATAAGCTTTTTAATAAGATTTAACAGGTTCATTATGATTAAAGACCATCCCTCGGGATGGTCTTTTTTTATATATCGAGTTGATTTTTTTAGCTGCTTTCCACGCCATTAGATTTACAGTAAGTTAATATGTATTTGAGATGGTGAAAACAATTCGTGCCTATAATTGTGGTATGTAGACTGTTTGTTACCGATTCGTTTTGTTTTGTTGAACAATTAAATGCTTTGAACAAGGAGAGATTGCATTGAAACGCATAGCGATTGATATGGATGAGGTAATGGCGGATACTGCGGGTGCGCATTTGGAATGGTACAACAGGGATTTTAACGATAACCTGCTGATTACGGATTTGCATGGAACAACCTTGTCGCAATTGAGGCCTCAACTAAAAAAAGAAATAGACCGTTGTTTTGACAATGAAGTTTTTTTTCGTGAACTAAAAGTTATTGAACATAGCCAAGAAGTCATACGCGAGCTCAGTCAATTTTATGAGATTTATATTACGACTGCTGCGATGGAGGTTCCGGCATCATTTAAAGCCAAGTACGAGTGGTTACTCGAGCACTTTAGTTTTCTGAACAATATGAATTTTGTGTTTTGCGGAAATAAGAGTGTCATTCACGCTGATTATTTGATTGATGACAATGTAAAGCAGCTTGAACGCTTTCGAGGTCAAGGCATTCTTTACGATGCTCCGCACAATATTCATAAGACCGGGTATGTTCGGGTGCATAACTGGGGTGAAGTAAGGGACTATTTCATGGACAAGGAACGACAAATAAACGATCTTAATGTAGAGAAGGATGGTTGAGCACTATGGAGCAAGGACGTGTTATGCACATTCCGCAGAGGCAGCAACCTGTAAATGTGTTGACTCATTGGATATTTGATTCCGTGAACACATTGTCTGGTTCGATAGAGGAAAGGAATTTGGTCCTAAACGATGTAAGTGGCAGCGGGAATCATATTAAGATGATTACGACGCAGGATGTGTTGGAGCAGCCTGATAAGGTTCTGCTTGGTTGGCTGGCAGGAAACCGTGAGGAAGCGGGATTAACTTTTCAAAATGATCGATGCAATAAAGGAAGCGGTAGTTATTTTCAAACGGTGGAGAATGCTCCTATTAACCTTGACCGATTAGAACATGGATACACGATAGAAGCAATCGTTCAATTGCCTGAGCCATTTAATGAGGATAAACATAGCTGGATGGGGGTGCTTACGAGACAGGGCAGGGGCGTTGATATCGGCAACTCGGGAGAAAATGAACTGCTCGCGACATTGTCTGTTTCGAACTGCAAGGAATACCAGTGGATATGTCATCCAACGAATCGGTCATCCTCGGTAACGAGCTGGTCGCGTTATTTGAATCCAGGACAATGGCATCATATCGCAATTGTGAACGATAGGGAACAAACGCTTATGTATGTGAACGGAATTTGTGATTACAGCAGTCCTTCCAAATCAATTGTCGGCGTTTCTGGCGTTGAAGGTAAAGGATGGAATATTGGAGCTTCGGAGTGGGGCGGTCAATTGGATCAATTATTTTCCGGAACCATTCGAGAAATCCGTATTGCTAATGAGCCTCTGGACAGGGCAGACTGGTTGCAAAATATTAGTCCACAGCAAGTTCTTCAAGGTACGAATGAGCATGTTTTACTTTTGCAGCAGGAAACCAATTACAATTTCGCTTTTATTCCAGATGCTCAGAAGCTGGTCTACTTAAATCCGGAAATGTTTGAAGCACAGGTTGATTGGATTGTAAATAATGAGTTGAACAGCAAAATTGCTATGACTGCTTATGTAGGTGATATTGTTGATCATAGTGATGCCATAGAGGAGTGGGAACGTTCCTCAAGTGCAATCTCTGCTATGGATCAGTCACGTACTCCGTATTTGATGACAGCTGGAAATCATGACTATAATGAAGAAGATACTTATTTGAATTATTTTGGCCCAGAACGTTTTCTCAGCAAAGATTATTATAAGGGCTGTTCACCATCAAGATATAGTTCATTTGCCATTGTACAGGCTGGAAGCTATCATTATTTATGGTTAATGGTAGATATGCAGCATCTAATGAAGGACTTGGCATGGTGTAAAATAGTGCTTGAAGAGCATAGCGACATGCCAACTATTCTTGTTTCGCATGATATTTTGTATACAACGGGTGATAGTCACAATCTAATTTCACATGAATCGGAAAACGGGAAAATCATATGGGATGAGCTGGTTGCACCCTATAACCAAGTATTCATGACGGCTAATGGGCATTATAACGGCAATTTTCATCAAATTAGGCAAAATAATTCAGATCACGAGGTTATACAGCTGCTAATCAATTATCAAGACAGCTACCGCGGCGGCAATGGTTGGATGAGATTGGCTCAATTTAACGAGAACGACAATCATATTTGTTTTCAAACCTATTCACCTTGGGTGGAAATGTTAGGGCAAAGCGAATCTTTGACCTATCCGGATTATCGCTATTTAACAGGAAAATATGATTCGTTTACCATTTCATTTGATTTTAAAAAACGGTTTTCCTTTGTGAATAATAGCTTAAGGCTAGAAATGGAGTGATCTTTGAATGTCTCTTTTATCAGAAGATCGAAAGCAGTATATTCTCGTTCAGCTGGATACCTTCGGGAAGGTGCAGGTCATTTCGTTAGCAGAACAGCTTCAGGTTTCTCTTGAAACGATTAGACGTGATCTGTTTGTGCTGGAGGAGGAAGGAAAACTTAAACGTGTATATGGCGGAGCTGTAAAGGTGCAATATGAGAAAGGCGAGCCACCCTATCAGCAGCGTCAAATTCTCAATCTTGAAGCTAAACAGGTGATTGGGCAGCGAGCGGTAGATCTGATCAATGATGGGAACACGATTTATATGGATACCGGAACAACGATTCATGAAATGGCAAGAGCTCTGCGAGGCAAAAAAAGGATAACGGTTATTACCAACTCCTTAACGGTAGCGAATCTTCTAACGGAATCATTAACGCAAGGACTGTTTAATGGACGAGTCATTATTTTGGGAGGCGAAATCTCGCCAGAGCAGCAATCGGTCAGCGGTCATATATCACAGGAAATACTTAAAAACTTTTACGTGGATAGAGCTTTTGTTTCCGTAGGCGGTATTTCAATCGAGACAGGAATTAGCGATTACGATATGAATGATTCCGTCATTTCAAGAATGATTATATTGAAGGCGAAGGAAGTGATCGTGTTAGCGGATCACAGCAAGATTAGTATACAGGCATTTTGCCATATTGCACCTTTAGAAGCGATTGATGTTGTCGTATGTGAGAAGGATCATCCTGAAGCATGGGCACAAGAGCTCGAAATAAAAGGAATTACTTGGATTAACGCAAGTCAAATGAATTAAGCGAGAAGAATCGGACGCAGCTCCGGTTCTTCTTTTTTATTTTGCGAAAATGATTAGCTTAAAATAATAGGAACGGCTGGATTTTCGGCTTGAAATCGAACAATCATACAACAAACAACAACATCGGGCTTAATGATACCTTATTATTACGAAAATACCACGATAACAATCTTTAACTACACTATAAATATCACAACAACAGTAATAAGTGCTTCATTAATTACTCATTAGAGAAATTTTGAAATTAGAAGAATAGGAGAATGGTTTATGACTTGTCGAGCTTTTCCGCTCATTTGTGCCCATACAGGGAGCGGTGCTGCACCGGATAACACAAGGGCTTCCTTTCTGGAGAGCATAGCTATGCGTGCAGACGTGGCAGAAGTTGATCTTAGGGTGACAGAGGACGGTGAGGTGGTATTGCTGCATGACCATAACCCGCTGCTTGCCGAATTGACATTCGAGCAATTGAATCGGCCGGAAAATCGCGTAAGGCTCAGCCAAGTTTACGAAAGCCACACCATTACTACACTCGATGAAGTTCTAGGCTTGGCAAGAGAATACGGCATAAAGCTCAATTTGGATATCAAAACAGAAGCGGTAATTGAACCAGCGATTAAGAGCATCAGGAATTTTGAAATGGAGGAGCTTGTATTCATTACAGGGTGCTCGGACGAAATTACGAACCGCCACCGGGGAATTAAGGTTCTTTATAACACGCCGGATGTACTTACTGAACAAGAGGAACTTGACTATATCGGATGGGCACGAATCGTTTGCGAATGGGCAAATGTAGGCGGATATTACGGCTTAAACCTGAATTACCGAACTTGCCGCAGCGAATTGGTGGAATATGCACATAGGCTGGGTTTGGCAGTGTGGGTCTATACCGTTGATGATAGGGAATCTCTTATCGAGATGATTCATTTAGGTGTCGATGAAATAACGACAAACGAGGTTAATCTGCTGAAACAATTAAAGTTGGAAACAGATTAATTCAAAAATGATAACGAAGGGAGAAGCCCTCATTGCAAACCAAAGTGGCTATAGTACCAGCTGGAAATCGAAAAAAACAGCGTTTTGTTTATTTGTTGAAAAAAATATGGTTATACCGCTATTTGTACTTCATGCTTCTGCCTTGTCTAGCGTCCTTCATTATTTTTTCCTATATCCCAATGGGCGGATTGCTTCTAGCGTTTAAGGAATTCAAATTTAATCAAACCATACTTGAGAGTCCGTGGGTCGGCTTCGAATATTTCGCAAAGTTTTTCAACGATGTTCAAAGTATGACGCTGATCAAAAACACACTTATCATCAGCTCAATGAAGTTATTTCTCGGTTTGCCGTTCCCGATTTTACTTGCGCTAATGTTCAATGAAATTAAAAACCGTGCCTTTAAAAACATCGCCCAGAGTATTTCGTATTTACCGCATTTTATGTCATGGGTCATCGTTATTGGTTTAGTACAAAGAACATTGGCGCCGGATACTGGCTTGCTTAATGAAGCGATCACCTATTTTGGGGGAGACGGCAGCACATTCTTTATGAATGAAGCCAAATATTTTTATCAAATCATGTTCGGCAGCCACATATGGAAAACAATCGGTTGGGATTCCATTATTTATTTGGCAGCCATCGCTGGAATTAATCAAGACATGTATGAAGCGGCCAAAATTGACGGGGCAAGCAAATGGGCGGAAATATGGCATATAACCCTTCCGTCGATTCGTCCGACCATTCTCATCGTGTTTATTCTATCGCTTGGAAGCATTTTGTCAGCGGGATTCGACCAGCTATATTTGCTCAAGATGCCAGGAAACAGTGATCTGGTAGATATTCTGGATACGTATGTGATTCGCGTGGGCTTGCAGCAAGGCCAATACGGATATGCAACGGCAGTCGGTATGATGCAAGGTGTTATCGCTTTAGTTCTTGTAGTCACTGCCAATCGTTTCGCACGAAAAGTGTCCGGCACTTCGGTTTGGTAACTTGTTCGATAGAAGCATTTTTCCTTGAAGAGAGACGCTTAACCGCGTTTTTCCATATAAATTAAAAAGAGAAGGTAGGAATGGAGATATCATGTTTAAAAACAAAAATTGGGCAAGAATGTTGACGGTTCCGATTATAGCTTCCTTGTTAATTACTGGCTGCGCGGCCAAAGAAACAAATTCAACAAATTCAGGGAACAAGCAGGAAGGCGTCAAAGATAACAAAGATAAACCTGCGACTTGGATTGCCGACCGCAAAATTAAAGGCTTAATCTTTATGGGGGCAGACGATTATACGGAAGAGATGAACCCGGAAGTATTAAAACAAATTAAAGAGAAAACGGGAATTGATTATCAAATTAATATAATGCCAGCCAATCGTTCGCTTGACGGCTTAATTGCTGGACTTGCTTCGGGTGACTTGCCTGACTTTATCGGATTTTATTTGAATCATAGCGGTCGACCAGAAATGCCGGTTGTACTAAAAGCTGCGCGCGAAGGGATGTTCACAGATCTGACTCCGTTTATGAAGGATACGAAAGTATACAGCAAGTATCTAGAAGATGGCTATCTGCCGCTTGATACGAAAAACGGTGTCATGTTCCGTCCAGAGTTTAACGGCTCAGCTTATTTCATGCACATGAATGTTTCGAGAGAAACAGGCTATGAAACGCGGAAAATGTTAGGCGGACCATTTATTCGCAAGGATATTGCCGAAGCGCTTAATATCGATCCAAAAACGATTACAACTTCCGAGAAGTTGTATGAGGTGGCACAAAAAATTAAAGCTGGAAATTTCAAAGACAACAATGGAAAAGACATTGCCAGCGTTATTGGTCCAAGATACTGGGGCGGAACAGAAGTTAAAGCGTTGTATAGTGACTTGACTGTAAATGTGAACCAAACTTTTGTAAGGAATAAGGAAGGTAAAATTGTTCACGAGAGTCAAACGGAATACCCGCTCAAGCGTGTAGCGTTTGTTCAAAAGCTGCTGAAAGAAAAGCTGATGAATCCTGAGTTTTATACGATGGAAGAAAATCGTGCAACAGAAGGGATTTTGAACGGCTCCTTCGCGATTATTGCTGATATGCATAACTACCTTGAATTTAATAAGGACATGCATTACTTGCCGATTGGTCCGTTAAATGAAGCGGATAAGCCTTACCAGATGAAGCTTAGCTATAAAACGGCTGGCGGTGCTTGGGCGATTCCATCTTCAACCAAAAATCCCGAAGATATCGTCAAATTCGCTGACTTCTTGGCGAGCCGCGAAGGCAAGCTGCTCTGGCAATACGGAATTGAAGGAAGAGACTACACACTTGATGATAAGGGCAACCCGATTGTGAAAAATGAAGTATTGGAATTGAAAGATAAAGATTCGAAAGCCGCGAAAGCGCTTGGGTTTGCGGGGGTAGGCAACTATTGGGGCGAAATTCTTGGCAATACAGACGTTGATCGTATAGCGGATTTTGGTGAAACAGAATACGGTAATGCTGCCAAACCTAATATCAATGAGGGACCGCTCAAGATTGCTGAGTATTGGGAGTGGGATAAGAAAAGAGCGAATGCAATAATCTCAGATACGTATGCTCCAACGGCTTTCCTTGGCGAGTTTGCGAAGGAAACGGAATTAAAAGCTGCACTTGATAATTATGACGAGAGCCTCAAACGTGCTTATTATGCTAAAAGCCAGGATCAAGTAACGAAAATATTGGAGTCAGCATCTGAACAATTAAAGGCTGCAGGCTTGGATGATTACTTAGCATTGCTTGAGAAAAAAGATAGCGATCCAAATACAAAAGTAGAACTATAACAATCATTAAAGCTGCTGGTGGTCTGTTTCATTCGTACATGAAATGTACTGCGATGAGACGGACCACTAACGCTAAGGACATGCTTCCGAGGCTGTTTTGCTTCGCAAATGTTGAAGGAGTGCAAATAACGTGGATAAACCATTTTATAAGATTTCTACAGGAGAAAAATTAATTCAGATTGCCATCTATGTATTGATCATTCTTTTATGTTTATCTATCATTCTTCCGTTTCTGAACATCTTTGCTTTGTCCTTTAATTCAGGCAAAGATGCGGAAAGAGGAGGCATCTATTTGTGGCCGAGATTATGGTCTATTGAAAACTATAAGGAAGTTTTCTCATCCTCCAATATTGTAAGTGCATTCGGCATTTCGATGTTCCGAACGATTGTCGGGACATTAGCGAGCGTCTTTTTGACTGCGATGGCAGCTTACGCATTAAAGAGAAAAGCGATGCCAGGCGTTCGATTTTTTACCATGCTTATTTTTTTTACCATGTTGTTTAGCGGCGGCATCATTCCATACTATTTGTTGTTGAAAGACTTGCATTTGACGAATACAATCTGGGTTTATATCATTCCGGGCTTGTATAGTGCATGGAATTTAATAATTATGCGGACTTTCTTCCAAGAGATCAGTCCGAGCCTCGAAGAATCTGCAAGAATTGATGGATATAATGATTTTTCAATTTTCATGAAGGTGATCATGCCGCTCAGCAGGCCGGTTGTGGCTGTCATCGCGTTATTTAACGCAGTGGGGCATTGGAATGATTGGTTTACAGGTGCCTTCTATGTTCGAGAGAGCAATCTGCGGCCTTTATCGACATTGCTGCAGGAAATGCTGACCCGGGCAGATGCGCTTCGAAATACGCTCGAGCAAGCGGCTGGTTCGACGCAATATGAAATGCTGGACAAAATTCAGGTGACAGGAAACTCGCTGAAAATGGCGACGATTATTATCGTCATCACACCGATTATTATGATTTATCCATTTATTCAGAAGTATTTTGCCAAAGGCGTTATGATCGGTTCGGTCAAAGAATAAGGCAGGAACGGAGGAACATATTGAATGACACAAGTAATCATTTCAAATCCTTATGGTAAACAAGAGGGCATGTGGCTGAAAGGGAGCTTCCATAATCATACGACAAATAGTGCTTGCGGCTCTCAAACGCTTGAGACGGTTTACCGGATGTATGGGCAATACGATTTCCTCGGCATTTCCGACCACGATTTCATTACAGTTCATGAAGGGAAACGTTCAATCACGACCGTATTCGAAGCGATGGAGGTTAGCAGTCCGCAAAGGCATATGCTTCTCATTAACCCTCCGCGCTCGATGATGGACAGCTATTCCAACGAGTTTTCGGTAGAACGGTATCAGCAGTATTCTGACCTTTGCACGAAGCAAGGAGGAATGAGCGTACTCGTTCATCCGAATCGTTATTATTCGCAGTATTGGCCGATTGAAGATATGCTCGCGATGCCTTGCTACACCGGAATCGAGATCGTAAATGGCGAAGGAAATCCAGCGTTCGACATTGCGTTTGACAAATGGGATGCGCTGCTCTCAGCTGGGCGAAAAGTATGGGGGTTTGGCGGAGACGATTTTCATGTATATGGGCAAGAGAAACGAACTTGGAATATGGTGCTTGCTGAGCAAAACACCAATGAGAGTATTACTTCAGCGATGAAATCCGGAAGTTTCTATGTTTCCACAGGCTATGGGTTTGAGTCGATTCATGCAGCCGATGGGACGATCGAGTTTAAGCTGCTTGCGAGTGAAGGATTGGACCGGATGTACAAATATGCAACTTTGTTCGGCAAAGACGGAAATGTGCTATACGAGACTTCCGGTCGTTTCAATAGCGTTAGTTACAAGTGTCGTGGTGATGAAGGTTACGTAAGGGCGGCAGTTTATTTGGAAGGCGGTTTTGGCGCATTCTCTCAACCCCTATTTGTTGGATAGGGTGTACTCTCATACATGATAACAGTAGTCTGACGATAACAGCAGGGTAGTACATGAACAGGAAGAATGTGAATTTGAATGAGTAAACAGGTTGACCCGCGCCAAAAGAGCATCATCTCGATAACATGGCCTATCTTTATTGAAGCTTTATTTGGGATGCTGATTGGAACGGTCGATACGATGATGCTAAGCAGCTACTCTGATGGAGCAGTGGCAGCGGTTGGGATAGCTAATCAGATTTTAGTTGTAGTGGGCTTGATGTTTGGATTTGTTACGGTGGGTACAAGTGTCATTCTCAATCAATGGCTCGGCTCAGGCAACTTGCATGGTGCCGATCGAATCGGGAGAACGGCGCTTACTTTGAATGTTATGCTCGGTTTAATAGCTAGCGTAGGATTGATTGTCTATGCCGACGTGTTTTTAGCGCTTTTTAAAGTGCCCGAGGATGTGATGGCAGAAGGAGTCAGCTATCTATCGATTGTTGGCAGCTCCGTCTTCATCACAGCAATAAGCATGACGTTAGGTACTATTTTACGATGCCGCGGTATTGTGAAAGAAATGATGTTCATCGCATTGGGGATAAATGTTCTGCATATTACTTTAAATTATCTGGTGCTGATGGAGCCCTTCGGCTTACCTAATTTAGGCGTAGAAGGAGTAGCAGCATCCACGTGGCTAACCCGTGCCATAGGGATGATCGCTTATTTGATTTTATGTATTCGAAGCTTGGAGTATAAGGTTGGCTTGATTAGTCCATTTAAGTTTCAAAGAAAAAATATTGGCCTTATATTTAAACTAGGTATTCCTTCGGCAGGTGAGCATGTTTCTTATAATCTTTCACAGGTTGTAATCACATATCTAGTCACGCTGATCGGTACGGCAGCGTTAACGACAAAAATTTATTCGCAGAGCATAACTTCTTTTGTTTTTGTTTTTTCAATGGCAATAGGTCAAGGAACGCAAATTATTGTTGGACATCTGATTGGAGCCCATCAGAAGGATGATGCTTATCGATCCAGTATTCAAAGTTTGAAGCTGGCGTTCGTCATTTCGCTTGCGCTTGGTATTTGTATTTATAGCTTCTCAGGTCTATTGCTCAGCCTCTTTACTAATGATGCGGAAATTATATTGTTAGGCAAGCAGCTCATGTTGTTATCGATTATGCTGGAGCCGGCTCGGGCTTGCAACATGGTGCTTATCAGTTGTCTAAATGCGGCTGGAGATGTGAAATTTCCTGTTGCTGCCGGGTTAGTATCCATGTGGGGGATTAGTGTGCCGCTGGCATACGTGTTCGGGATTGTGTTCGACATGGGGTTGGTAGGAATATGGCTGGCCTTTTCAATCGATGAATGGATAAGAGCATTACTGATGTTCTACAGATGGAGGAGACGTTCTTGGCAGAAGGTCGATATTTTGGCGAAACTTGCTTAACTAGAAAGAGTAACTGTATGAAAATACGGATACTCTTTTTTTGTGTTTAAACCGTTATATTTTGAAAATGTGATTGGAAATTCATCTATTTTAATTACAAAAAAATCAGCACCTTTGACAAAAATCATGTAGTGAACAGCTAAATAAATAATAATAATGAAGAAAAATGAAAGTATTCTAATAAACCAATTGCAGGATTATGGTAAAAACAATCGAATTTAACGATACTATAAGGTTTATTGACATGCCGAGTTCTGTATATCGGAAACGGGGGAACCACCTAGGGTGAATTGCTTAATGTATTTTTTTAAGCATAGGGATCTTCAACCGAACCCATAAGCTAACCTCGTAGGCACCGAAGGGAGAAGTTGTTTTGAAGAAGGGTTTTATTTTATTGTTATCCTGCTTGCTGCTGCTTACTGGAGGAGGAAGCGTGCTTGCAGATAAGTCGGACAAGTCAGTGCTTACGAATTCCATTAGCGAGGTTGTTGGAACTCCTTATAAATGGGGAGGCACAACGAGCAAAGGGTTTGACTGCTCGGGTTTTATTCTACATATCTTTAATCAATTTGATGTTAAGCTGCCTAGAACATCTCAATCGCAATCAGACACAGGCACAGAGGTCAATAAAGATGAACTACGCGTGGGTGATCTTGTGTTCTTCAACACAAGCGGCAAAGGCGTTTCTCATGCGGGCATTTACATTGGGGATGGGAAATTTGCTCATTCTTCTACAAGCAAAGGGGTTACGATTACAAATCTTAACGATTCTTATTACGCAAAACGTTATGTAACAGCAAGGCGTGTCGTAACAGAAGATACATTTGCTGCGATGATGGAGTCTAAATAATGTGTAATGATTTTAAAAACCACCTTACGAGGTGGTTTTTTTTATGTAACCATTTATTAAGTATTTGTTAAAGGGTTGTAAGCCAATAATTCGCAAGCTTACAATGTAAATAACATGAGTAATGGAATGAGGTTATAGGATTGAAAAGAGGAACAATCGCATCTTTGGTAGAGGTACTAGCTGTATCTACTAAACTAGGACTAACCTCATTTGGGGGTCCGATAGCCCATCTGGGTTATTTTCACAATGAGTATATTCGTCGCCGTAAATGGATGGATGAACGTAGTTATGCAGACCTCGTTGCTTTATGTCAGTTTCTACCCGGACCAGCCAGCAGTCAAGTTGGGATCGGTATAGGGATAGTTAGGGCTGGGTTATTGGGCGGACTAGTGGCTTGGTTAGGGTTCACACTGCCATCGATCATAGCATTAGTGGCCTTTGCTTTTTTGCTGCAAGGATTTGATCTTGGAAACACAGGCTGGATTCATGGATTGAAAATTGTAGCGGTGGCCATCGTTGCTCATGCCATTCTAGGGATGGGGCAGAAACTAACACCGGATCGAAATAGAGCTACGATAGCAGTCATCGCTGCTGCGGTAACGTTGTATTGGCAAGCGGCCTATAGTCAAGTAATCATTATTGCTGCAGCTGGATTGATCGGGGTATGGTTATATCGTATGAAAACAGTCGAGGGAACTCCTGATCTGAACATTCGAATTAGCCGTTCCCTTGCGATCTCCTGCCTCGTTATATTTCTCACGCTTCTAATTGTGTTGCCATTTCTAAGGCAATGGGGAAATATGGAATGGATTGCGATGTTCGATAGCTATTATCGTGCAGGCTCACTGGTGTTTGGAGGCGGACATGTTGTGCTGCCGCTGCTTGAGAATGAAGTTGTCTTTACCGGGTGGGTTAATGAATCGGATTTTTTAGCAGGTTATAGCGCTGCGCAGGCTGTGCCTGGTCCACTTTTTACATTCGCTAGTTATCTTGGTACTCTCTCTGGTGGATTAACTGGAGCCATTGTCGCAACTACAGCAATTTTTTTGCCGGCATTTCTTCTTGTTGCTGGAACATTGCCGTTTTGGAATGTGTTGCGAAATAACTCAAAAATCCAAGGTGCATTAGTTGGCGTTAACGCCGCTGTAGTTGGCATATTGCTTGCTGCACTGTATGATCCGCTTTGGACTAGCGCGATAGTAGAGTCCGGTGATTTTATGCTGGCTGCCGTATTGTTTATTATGCTTGTTTTTTGGAAGCTACCACCTTGGATGATTGTTGTGGTCGGTGCATTAGGCGGAATGGTCCTTGAACTTATTTAATAATTAATCAATTGATAAAAACCTCTAATCCGCGATAACGGATTAGAGGTTTTTTATATGAATTGAATCTGCCTACATGACGGATTTTGCAGCAATGCTCAATTGCTCTTTAATGAGGTCAGCGGTGAGTTGTCCGGATAAAGTGACCATCGGGACGCCGCCACCGGGGTGTGTTGATCCGCCAACGAAATAAAGATTATCGAGCAGCTTGCTTTTGCTTGGAATTTTGAAGCCCCCGTTAAGCTTGCGGTCCGTTACAATGCCGTAGATGGAACCGCCATTAGAACCATAAAGGTGCTGGATATCATCTGGAGTGAAGGTATATTCAAACTCAATATGCTGTCTCAGCTCCGTTAGTCCCATACGTTC
This sequence comes from Paenibacillus sp. 01T47, assembly GCF_056398245.1. Taxonomy (NCBI): domain Bacteria; kingdom Bacillati; phylum Bacillota; class Bacilli; order Caryophanales; family Paenibacillaceae; genus Paenibacillus; species Paenibacillus sp. 01T47. Next base: position 473,930 of record NZ_JBFTPA010000002.1, on the reverse strand, counting down.
GAGCTTATTCAGAACCAGGTCTCTGTAAGCCGCCTTCTGTAACTCGAAGCTTTCTCCAGGTTTGAGCGGCGGCACATGAGTAAGCACAAATAGATTTTCTTTGCCCTGCGGTGCCTGTCCAGGATCCGTTTTGCTTGAAACCCCGATGTACACTGTTGGATCATCTGTAGGTTTGCCTTCGACAAATATATCGTTGAACTCTTTATCTGGATCTTCAGAGAAGAAGAAATTATGGTGAAGAAGCTGATCATACACTTTATCCACGCCAAGAAGCAGCACAAGTCCTGATACAGTAGGCTCGTATTTAGCTAAATCCTTTACGCGGTCGGCCGATTTCGGATGATGCTGCAGCAGTGTTTGATGCGCTGGAATAGCCTCAAGATTTGACACAATCAGATCAGCTTCTATTACGTTGCCATCTTCTAAAGTTACCCCTGTTGCGGTTTGGCCGACTGTATTTATTTGAGCAACTGGAGCTGAAGTGCGAACCTCCACACCGAGCTCATCAAGCAGCTTAAGCATACCCTCCGCAATTCGGTACATACCGCCTTCTACATAATAGATGCCAAGCCCCATTTGTACATAGATTAATTGTGACAGCACAGCGGGAGCGGCATAAGGCGAGGAACCGATATACATGATGAAAAAATCGAACAATTGACGCAAATGCTTGTCCTTCAGAAAGCGGTTTGTCGTCTGATGCATGGTCTTCATCGGGTCCATCGCTAACAGTTCCTTCATACTGTGGTGACGCCGCAGGTCGCTCAGGCCACTAAGGCTCTTGTTATAAAAGCTTTTTGTGTTGAGCTGATACATTTGCTGACAATAATCCAAATAAGAGAGGAATTGCTGTGCATCAACCGGTGAGATTTGTTCGAATTGCTTGATTAGGTCAGGGAAGTCACCTGTTATATCAAGTGTTACCCCATCTTCGAAAAAAGTTCTCCACTGAGGTTCAACACGAACCAGCTTCATATAATCCTCTAGATTGCGGCCAGCACTTTCAAACAGCTGTTCGAGCACCCAAGGCATCGTCAGAATAGAAGGGCCCGTATCGAAAGTGTAGCCTTGCCCTGATCTTACGTTTAATTTGCCGCCAACGCGTTCATTTTTTTCTAATATGGTCACTTGATGCCCATCTACAGAGAGGCGAATAGCAGCTGATAGTCCGCCGAGACCGCCTCCGACGACAATAATCTTTTTGCTCATAGGAGCACTTCCTCTCATCATTGGTCATTTAGCCGAAACGATGCAGATGACAAACTATATACACAATCGTATAATCGTTGTAGAACTAACGTAAAAGGTTAATGCGATAAGCAGAATGCGGGATATGCATTTAACCAACACTTTTTCACTTTCAGTATTAACAAATTTTACCTATAACATGCAGCTTTTGCAGGATCAAATCTTCGGATAGCTCCTGCTATTTCGTCGTTAAGGGACGAGAATGAGGCTATAAAAAGCGAATAATGGCTCGTATAGTTTGAATGCCATCATTTTCACCAAAGATAGGGCTGTGGTTGTAAGTTTGTATACCCATTATCAACTGCCAAATGGAATGACCTAATTAGCCTGGTGAAAGGTGGTACACAACTTTGGGGAAAATGAGCTGTTTGTATAAGAAAACATGGAATAACGAGTCATATAAGGAATTTTGGTACCTTTTGTACAGAGGATTAGATCTATGATTGGAAATGTTGTGCTGTTGCTTGGCGGACTTATTTGTGGTGCATGGCTGCTGAACAAAATCCGACCATTAGATGAGGATTTGGTGCCTTTCTCAAAGAACGATAGAAAGAGTCTCTCAAGCATTTCAGTTATCATTCCAGCTAGAAATGAAGAGAGAAACCTGACACAATTATTGCCATCAATAAAGGGGCAGCAACTCGCTCCATTTGAAGTGATTGTAGTAGATGACGGATCAACTGATCGTACAGCAGCCATCGCTGAATCATTTGGTGCAATAGTTGTAAACCCGGGCGAGCTGCCGGATGGTTGGCTTGGTAAAAGCTGGGCGTGCTGGAATGGCGCGCAGGCAGCAAGCGGTCATTTACTTATTTTCCTTGATGCAGATACTTGTTTAGAGGATGCTGGGTTGGCGGTGCTGGCTGAGGCCCATTCCAAGCAGAACGGGCTGCTTTCGATCCAGCCTTACCACAAGATGAAGCGGCGCTATGAATGGTTGTCAGCTTTCTTCAACATCATCGTCTTAGCAGCGGTTGGAGCACCTCAAACTGCTGCCGCAACAAAGAAGAAGGCTGTAGGCGCTTTCGGTCCTTGTATAGTCTGTACCCGAGAATCATATTTTCAAACAGGTGGGCACGAGGCTGTTCGTGAGCGTATTCTCGAAAATTACAGCTTAGGCCTTCTATTTGCTGAGCAGCAAACGGTTCGGAATTGTAGCGGAAAAAGTGTTATTGCTTTCCGAATGTACCCGGAAGGCATTCGGCAATTGTGTGCAGGCTGGAGTAAAAGCTTCGCATCAGGTGCATCTTCTACGACACCGCTGCGTTTACTAGCTATAATCTGGTGGCTAACTGGTTCGATTACGGTTGTTACACAATGGTTGAATCCTCAAATTTGGCGATCAAGCGACCAAATAACGATAGGAATAATCAGCTACCTCGCTTATGTTTTGTTAATAAATATACAGTTGAGCCGAGCTGGAAATTTTGGTTTCCAGACCGCTTTCCTGTTTCCTATTCCGCTTCTCTTTTTTATGGGGATCTTCGCTAGTTCAACGCTGCAAACCTTTTTTCGCCGCAAGGTCACATGGAAAGGTCGCTCGATTTCAACTATGAAGGGAAGCGGGCGGAAGTGAGAATTTTTGAATTTTCACCGTTTTGGACATTGGTTGTAAATATTTTTGCATGGCTGCTTGTGCATATGGGCGTGTCCTATTTGTTTTTGAAAATGCCTGATGTTTGGTTCAGCCGCACTGCTGATCGCATGAAACCTCAGACAAAGAGGCGCGGAGAAGAATTGGTCTATGAACGATTGTTATTCATTCGTGTTTGGAAAGACAAACTGCCAGACGGAGGAAGCTTGTTTCAAGGAGGCTTTGCCAAGAAAAAATTAGCTGTCCTTGAGAAAGCTTACTTGCAGACCTTTATACTTGAAACGCGGCGCGGAGAGTGGACTCACATCATTTCGATGCTGCCTGCGCCGCTATTTTTCCTATGGAACGAAAGCATTTATGGCTGGATCATGATCGTTTATGCCATTGTCGCCAATGTCCCATTTATCATTGTACAGCGCTATAACCGTTTTCGGCTGCAGCGCATTTTTTGGAAACTGAAGGAAAAGAGTGAAATGTAATGATGTACACAATCAGACAAGCTTCAACACTGCTAGGTATTCCTGCGGTTACGATTCGTGCTTGGGAAACAAGATATGAAGCGATTAAGCCCATTCGCACAGAAACAGGCTATCGCCTCTTTGATGATAAAAATATGGAGGATTTACGCTTCCTCAAAAATCAGACGGATGAGAAAGGGATGACGATTTCACAAGCTGTTCGGCTGCTAAAGGAGCAGCAGCTTTTGCGTGAACGGATGTTGGAAGCGAAGACAGAGACCCATGCTAAAGTTGGGGCAGAAGAGGCTCATCAAGAAATGGTGGAGCGCTTGTATAACACGCTTTGCAACTTTCGTACGGAACAAGCAAAAACGATGGTTGATTTAGGATTTTCTATGTATGGCTATGACATTATGATCTATCAAATCTTATTTTCAGTAATGATTAAAGCCGGCACGGAGTGGGAAGAAGGCAGAGCTTCTGTTGCGCAGGAGCATTTTATTACACAGTTCGTGATTCAGCGTTGTCTTAGTTTCTTTCAACTTTTTCCGATTGATAATCGAGTGCCCCGCATGCTTGCTTTATGTCCATCTGGAGAACATCACCAAGCAGGACTACTTTTATTTTCTTTATTTTTGCGTAAAAAAGGGGCTGACGTGCTGTATCTTGGACCAGATACTCCGGAGGATGGCATTGCAGAGTTGATTAAGTCGCAGCAAATTCGAGTCCTATGTATTTCGTTAACTGACGCAAACTTAATGGAACCCACTTTTGCTTTTATAAACCGTTTATTGGTTCATCATGCTGATCTGCAAGTCGTTATAGGCGGACAAGGCTTCAAAAACGTACCTGAACCGTATTCTGATTGGGTGCTGCCGAATGGCAATCAAGAAGAATGGGAAAGATGGTTTAAAGATAAGGTTTTAGGGTTAAGTTTCCAATTCTAATGAATAAATTAACTTTACAGACTATTATCAAGTATGTATTATGTTTGTATAATGTTTGTATAGTTAATTTGTTTTTTTTGGAAAGGGGAATTGGTATGGATAAGGGAATCGTGGCCGTTATTGGAGCAGGACCTGGCGGTTTAGCAGCTGCCATGGAGCTGGCTGGCCGAGGTTACCGAGTTACCGTTTATGAGAAGCAGCCCTATATAGGTGGGAGAACCTCCAGGCTTCAGCTGGGTGAGTATTTTTTTGATCGAGGACCTACGTTTTTCATGATGCCACACCTGCTTGAAGAAATGTTTCAATCTGTAAATCGCTCTTTGTACGACTATGTTGAGCTCATAGCGCTTGATCCGCTATATAGGCTGCAATTCGGCGATGTTACATTTTCACCGACACGGGACGAGAAGCAGATGGTTGAGAGGATCGAGGCGCTATTTCCCGGCAACGGTAAAGGTTATCTTCAGTTTATGAAAGAGGAGGGGGAGAAATATAACAAGGTTTCCCCGCTGCTGCAGCGGCCTTTCAGCAAGTTAAGCGACTATATTTCTCGGGATGTGTTTCAAGCGCTGCCGCGGCTGAATGCGGTAGGAAGTGTGTATGACAGACTTTCACGTTATTTTACAGATGAAAGGCTGAAATATGCGTTTACTTTCCAAGCAAAATATTTAGGCATGTCGCCATGGGAATGCCCTGGAACATTTACAATACTTGCTTATTTGGAACATAAATTTGGCCTTTTTCATCCCGTTGGAGGCGTTAACCGCGTCTGCGAGGCAATGGCTGAAGTGATTCGCGAGTACGATGGCGAGATTGTTACCTCCTGCGGTGTGCAAAGAGTGCTGAGCCGGAGCGGTAAAGCAGTAGGTCTGCTTTTGGAAAATGGTGAAAAAATAGAAGCGGATCATATCATCATCAATGCGGATTTTGCAACCGCTATGAACCACTTGTTTGAACCGGGTGAGCTTAAGAAATACAGTCCGGCAAAGCTTGCCAAGAAGAAATATTCTTGCTCTACTTATATGCTCTACCTCGGAGTAAATCGTGAAATACATATGCCGCACCATAACATTTTATTTGCCAACAACTATCGCCAAAACGTACATGAAATCATGACAAAAAAGATGCTGTCTACAGACGCATCTATTTATATACATAATCCTGGGCTTAACGATCCAACGCTGGCTCCTCAAGGGAAAACCGCTTTATACGCGCTTATGCCGGTACCGAATCTGACAGCGAATGTCAGTTGGGAGGAGCAGAGGACACTCGTTAGAGAAAAGATGATCGAGCGTATGGAGCAGGAGCCAGAGCTAGCAGGCTTCTCGGCTGACATCGAAGAGGAAGCCATCATTACACCATTAGATTGGCGAAATGATCATCATGTCTATGAAGGAGCAACGTTTAATCTTGCACATTCACTGGATCAAATGATGAAGCTTCGTCCACATAACCGCTTCGAAGAGCTCGCTAATTGTTGGCTTGTAGGGGGAGGAACTCACCCTGGCAGCGGCTTGCCGACGATCTTCGAATCAGCGCGCATTAGTACCCGTCTACTTATGGCGCAGGATGATAGTGAACGTATAAGGGTTGGCGGATCTTCAGCAGTCATCCACTCACAGAAGGAGGCCTTTCGGTGGGAGTAGCTTTTGTCGGTGGTGGAATAGGCAGTTTAACAGCAGCTCTGCTGCTTAGCAAGCAAGGCAAGCAGGTTACTATTTATGAAAGAGGCCCCCGGCTTGGCGGTAGATTAGCTTTTCAGGAAGGCGGAGGCTATCGGATCGATCAAGGCCCTACAATTGTGCTGTTGCCTGAAATGCTGCTTAGTATTTTGGAGGAAGCTGGAATCGAGCGATCACGCATACCGCTCCTCGAATGCGATCCGCTTTACCGTATTCATTATGCAGACGGCACCGTATTTCACAAATGGCGGAATCAGCAGCGCCAGATCGAAGAGCTTGAGCGAATGTTTCCAGAGGAAGTCGATGGTTTTCGGCGTTATATGGCGGACATGGAAGTGGCTTTTAAACAAGGAAAGGAAGCTTTTCTGGAACGTCCATTTTTGCGAAAACGAGAGTTTTATACTTTTCGAAACCTAACGTTATTAACGAAGCTTAAAGCCTACAAAAGCGTGCGTTCCTTTGCAGGACGATATTTCCGAAGTGAGAAGCTGCTTGATGCGTTCTCTCTACAAACCTTATACATAGGTGGCGCTCCTTTTCAATCTCCCGGATTGTATACGTTATTGCCCTTCGCTGAACATGCTTATGGCATTTGGTATGTAAAAGGAGGTTATGCCGGAATCGTTTCCATCTTGGAAGAGGAGCTGCGGAGTAGAGGGGTTCAAATCAAGACAGAAACTCAGATTGAGCAATTGTTACTTGAGAATGGACGCTGCATTGGCGTGATAGACGAAGGCGGCAGGGAATCGCTGCACGATACGATTGTATATAACGGTGATTTTCCGCATCTAGCCTCATTGATGCCAAAGAACACTGTTCCAATGAAAGCCTATAAGCCGTCTTCAGGAACAATCTTGATCTATTTAGGCCTAAACAAACAGTGGGAGCAAGCTTCCGTTCACCAGTTTTTTTTACCTGACAATTTACAAAGTGGATTAAAACAAATTTTTCAAAACAATCAGCTTCCGCGAGATCCATCCTTTTACATATTTTATCCGTCAGCTATGGATATGGAAGCAGCACCTCCAGGTGAGAGCGTCATGTATATGCTGATTCCCGCTCCGCCACACGGTTCTGTAGCGTGGGAGGATGAAGTGCCCGCGTTAGTCGAGCATGTAATTGATGAGGCTGAGAAGAGGGGCTTTCCCGGCTTGAGAGCTGCGATTCAATGGAAGGAAGTAAGGACGCCGCAGGACGCGGAGTCGGATGGACTCTATCATGGGGGCAGCTTCGGCATCGCGCCAACTTTTGGACAGTCGGCAGTGTTCCGTCCTCAAATCGTGCCATATCCGATAAAAGGTTTGTATGCTGTAGGGGCATCCGTGCATCCTGGCGGTGGAATCCCGATTGTTATGCAAGGTGCCAGATTGCTAGCCAACTATTTGTTAAAGGAGTGACCTCATGGAACCCACTGTCTGTTTGGCGCAATGTGAAGCGATGATTCAGAAAGGATCATCATCGTTCTATAAAGCTTTTCGTTATTTGCCTAGCCCAAGGCGCGAAGCCGTTTACGTTATTTATGCTTTCTGCCGCATGATAGACGATGCAGTAGATGAGCCGCAACGTTCTCCCTATACCATTGATGAGCTAGAACAACATTTTTACCGTTTGGATCAGGCAGCGGATCATTTCATATGGGCTTCTTTACGGTGGCTGTTTGATACTTTTCCACTCAGCAAAAAACCGTTTTTCAGACAAATGGAGGGACAGCGCCGGGATTTATCTTTCACCCACTATGAGACGATGGAGCAGTTGGAGGACTACTGCTACTTGGTTGCTGGAACTGTTGGGGAGATGCTTCTGCCAGTCTTGCATGATCAGCCAGATATTCAAGTAATAGAAGCAGGAATATGGCTTGGCAAAGCCATGCAAATTGTAAACATTGTTCGTGACGTTGGCGAAGATCAGCGCAGAGGGCGTCGTTACCTGCCGCTTGAGCTGCTCGCTCGTCATCGCTATACCGAAAGCGACTTCGAAATGGGCGTTGTCGACGAACGATTTCAACATCTTGTGCAAGAACTGGATACACTTTCACGCAGTTGGTTCGCACGAGGCTTGCGCGGGCTTGAAACGTATCCTGCCAGCAGCGCTTTTTCAGTTGAGCTGGCCGCAAGCTTCTATGCAGCGATTTTGGATGAAGTAAAGGCTGCCAACTACGAAGTCTATAAGAAGCGAGCTATCGTCAGCTCATTAAATAAATTAAAGCTTTATACGAATATAAAAATGAAATATATGCTCGTATCAGAGGTTAATGACAGCAATGCGGTATCGCTATGATCCGCTACTTATTTATTTTTTGGTATTGCATCGGGTTAATCCTCATGCTGACCATTGGCGTTCCAACGTGGCTTTCCTTTTCCAATGGTTTGTTTCTCGTGTTTTTTGCCCTGTATGCCATTCATATTGAAGGCATGATGGGCGAGGAGCGCCGTCGCAGCTGGAGTAGAATAATGCTCGTTGGGGTACTTACGTTTGCTGTAGAATGGCTTGGTGTGACGATGGGATGGCCGTTTGGAGACTACAAATACACATCTTTACTTGGCATCTCGCTTGGCGGAGTACCCCTCGCCATATTTTGTGCGTGGATTGGTGTCATTGTCACTGTTATGCGAATGACTGCCTTCTCGAATCGATGGACGCGTGCGCTTCATACCGGCTTATGGACGGTTGTTTTTGACCTCGTACTCGATCCAGTGGCTTTCGCTAGGCAGTTCTGGATTTGGCATGAGCCTGGTGATTTCTACGGGATACCGGCAGCAAACTTCATCAGTTGGTTCGTTATATCAGCAGCTATATCATTTCTGTTCCCTTTAAGAGAAGTATCGGCGAACGTTCGAATCGAGGCTGTAAGACTCACGCAAATGATGCTGTTTATGTTTGGTCTCTTAGGGGCCAAAGAAGGTTTAATGATGCCGTTCATCATCGCATTGGCAGCTATCGTTGTGGCGGAAGGAGCGGGAAGGATTGATCGCATCCGACTCAAGCAAGTGGTTTAAACGAATATTCGCGCAATACAATGAAAACTATTTGTTAAGACGGCATTTTCACTCGTTTCAACTGAGCGGTGAGATCGATCCAGCTCCGCAAGGTGAGCCTGTGCTCTATCTTATGAATCATAGCTCTTGGTGGGATGGAATGGTTGTATATCATGCGATCGCAAACGCTTCAGCGCGTGAACACTATATGATGATGGATGAAGAGCAAATGAAGCGGTATCGATTTTTTCGCAAAATAGGAGCTTTCTCGATTGATAAGAAGTCAAGCCGAGCGATCGTTGCTTCCCTTCGATATAGTGAGAGTCTATTAAATCAAGGATATGGAGTTTGGTTATTTCCACAAGGAGATATCGAGCATCTGGAGCGTAGACCTTTAAGATTTCAAACCGGCGCGGGCTATTTATTGGAGCGCTGTCCGGGAACGATTGTTCAGCCCGTAACAGCATATTATTCGCTAGGACTTCATCAAAAGGCAGAAGTCAGTCTTCAATTCGGTAAACCTATCCACAGAGCATGGCAGCAGCTGGGACGTAAAACCATTACGACAATGCTTGAATCGGCTTTGGAGGATCAACTGAATGAACACCGCCTTGCAGTAATAGCAGCAGCTCGCGGGGAGCTAGCCGAGTATCGATCAATACTGAAGGCGAAACGGTCAACGAACGAGGTTTTTGATGCTTGGATGAACGGGGTGACAAGGTGGAAATCTTTTTTTGGACGGTAGCTGCAGCCCTGATGCTGCAGCTATTATTTGTGTTATGGAACCTCTCGCAAATGCCTTCGTTGGGAGGCAGCGGTATAGGACGAGTTTGGCTGTCAGGAGGAGCTGAGTCCATTCAAGCTGATGCTCCAGATGTTCACGGAATTACACCTAGACCACGGCTGTCTGTTCTTATCCCGGCGCGTAATGAAGCGGATAACATTGCAGCATGTATACAATCGGTGCTGCTGGAGCCTTCCATATTTATTGAGGTGCTGGTGCTGGATGATCGTTCCACAGACGGAACAGCAGAAGCTGCGCGGCTCGCTGCAGCAGGCGACAGCCGTGTTCGCGTTTTGCCCGGTGATGTGCTGCCGTTCGGCTGGCTGGGCAAGTCGCACGCATGTCATCAGCTCGTCGAAGCGGCGCACGGCGAATGGTGGTTATTTCTCGACGCTGATGCGCGGCTTGAGCCGGGTGCGCTCGCGGATGCGCTTGACACCGCTTTAGCGCAAGGTCAAGGGCTCGTGACCGGTTTCCCTAAGCAGGAAACTGGAACATGGCTGGAGAAGCTCATCGTCCCGATGATGAGCTTCTCGATTGCCTGCCATCTGCCAATACGACTCGTTCGGCAATCGCCAGATCCAAAATTCGTCGCCGCACACGGTGCTTTTCTGATGATTTCAGCAGAAAGCTACTGGGCGACAGGCGGCCATGCTGGCTTCAAAGGTCATCTCGTCGATGATATGCAGCTGGCTGGTGCTGTCAAAAAAGCCGGGCTTCCCGTCACTTTAGCCTACGTTTGCCCCCAAATTTCCATGCGTATGTATCAGAACGCTGCCGGGGTTTGGAACGGCTATAAGAAAAATATATTTGCAGGTGTAGGTCGCAGCAGCTTATTGCTTGGAATTATGTTGTTTATGTACACCTTGCTTTATATACTGCCTCCGATAATGATGATCATTAGTTTAGCTGGGCTTCTCATGCATACATATCCGGAAGGATGGCTTACAACTGTTTTATTGCCAAGCTCGCTCTGCTATCTACTAGGCGTTTGTCTGAAGAGAATCATTGATAGGAAAAGTGGACAGCCCTGGTACTTATCCTTCTGTTTACCTGCAAGTATATTTCTGCTATCAGCGATTGCGTTGGCCTCGTGGCGGGCGAGCTTAAATGGCACTGGTTATGAATGGAAGGGGAGGAGGTATTCGTGAAGCGAGTCATGGTCATTGGCGGAGGTTTAGGCGGATTATCTGCAGCGATTCGATTGGCATATGCGGGTTATCACGTCACTGTGCTTGAACAACAGGCAGCACTCGGCGGAAAGCTTCAGCGCATTGAGCTTGGCGGTTATCGCTTCGATCGTGGACCAAGCACGATTACGATGCCTCATGTATTTCAGCAGGTATTCGAGAGCGTTGGTCGAAGAATGGAGGACTACGTTACTTTTTATCCGCTGAACCCGGGCACGCGGAATCATTTTGCAGACGGAACGACGGTTGATTTATGCTCTGATTTCGTTCTAATGGAAGCGCAAATTGCAGCATATAGTCCAGAGGATGCGAAGCAGTATCGCTCATTCATGAAAGAGGCTGCTGCGTTATATCAACAAGCTGATCAGCTATTCATGAATCGGCTGCTGCTGTCATGGAAGGATAAAGTTGACTTCCGACTGCTTGCGGGTTTGCTGCGGATTCGTCCATGGCTGACATTGGAACGGCTGCTTCGCCGTTACTTTAGGCATCCGCATACACTTGCACTCTTAGGACGGTATGCGACCTATGTTGGATCGGCTCCTCGGACGGCTCCGTCTATTTTTGCAATGCTTGCTCATTTGGAGCTGCAGTTAGGTATTTATGGAGTGAGAGGCGGCACCTACCAGATTGTGGAGGCATTCGGCCGCCTTGCTCAGGAGCTTGGTGTATCGATTCATACGTCCGAGAGTGTTCAACAGATTACATCAGTAAACGGTCGCATCACAGGTGTTGTTACGAGCAAAGCGGACTATAAAGCTGATATCATCATCGCAAATGGTGATGTGCTGGCTATTTGCAAAAACCTGCTGGAAGAATCAAAGCGACCAAGCATGAGCAATGCCAAAATCTCATCGTATGAGCCATCGTTATCAGGTTTTGTTTCCCTCATTGGCAGTAAGAAGACCTACAGCCAGCTGCTGCATCATACTGTGTTTTTCCCAGAACACTATGGCAGTGAGTTTGACGACATCTTCCAGCAAAGAAGAGCACCTCAGAACCCTGCAATTTACATTTGCCATTCAGGTTACTCAGAGGATGGGATGGCCCCTGCTGGAGGCAGCAACCTGTTTATCCTGACTAACGCTCCATACACTTCTCCGCTGTTGAACTGGGAGCAAGAAGCCGAATCGTATCAGAAAAACATTTTAACGAAACTTGAAGCATATGGCTTGTCTGGTTTAATTGATGATTCAGAGTTTTCAGCAGTCTACACTCCTGACCAAATGCAAAAGCAGACATCGGCATACCGCGGAGCTATATATGGCATTTCCTCCAATACAGCGCGGCAAACCTTTGCCAGACCCTCCAATCAAGCTGATCTAAAGGGTTTATGGTTTGTCGGAGGTACGACGCATCCAGGCGGGGGAACACCGATGGTAACCCTATCGGGGCAGCTTGTAGCAGAGGCTATACTTTCATCGTGAATATAGATCTTAATAAAAAACGCGTCCAATTCCAAAAGGAAAAAGACGTGTTTTTTAATGAGATTATTCCCTAGGCGAAGTTTGGCCTTTAGCACCCCATACAAATAGGAACACAACTGCAATGCCTATTATGAGAAGAGGGGCAATCATAATTAAAGTAATTTCCAATATCGTACACCTGCTTTCGTTTACGGTATTTATTTGCCTTTGACGTATTTAGTGTTAAATAAAAACAGACGCATCAGCAAGTATAGTGAAGGGATCAGAAGCAGCAAGCCGAGTACAAATGCTATGATTAGCGCAATAGCCATCGAGTCATTGGTGAAATTATCGTGTATGGTCAAATAGGGATACAGAATGTAAGGCAGATGAGCTGAGCCGTATCCATAAAAGGCGAATGCAAACTGCAAAATGACGAAGATAAACGATAATCCAAGTCGCTGGCGCTTCCACACCAAGTAAACAGCTAACATAAAAAAGAGAAAGGATAAAGCGAACATCCATGATCTATCCAGCATTTTCTCATAGTGCTCACGATTATGGTCATGGATGGCGAAGAAAACAAGAAGGCTGCTAAGTATTGTCGGTAAGCTCCATACGAGCGCGTATGTTCGAACGATCTTAAATGCAGGAGCATCGCCTGCTTTATGGGCATAGAAGCTTAAGAACATAGCCGATATGTACAGCACGCTTACAAGGGCGAGCAGAACAACGGACCAGGAATAGCTGCTTCTAAACAGTTCGTTAACGAGAAATACTACTTTTCCTTCGTCTGTAACCTTGATGTATCCTCCTTCTGAGATCGTTAGTACTGTTGATAAGGCAGCTGGAATAAGCAAGCCGCTAGCCCCGTACATGAGTGTATAGATTTTCCGACTTCGTGAGCCGTAATGATTAAAAGCATAATAAGCCCCTCGAATAGCTAGCAGCACAATGGCAATGCTTCCCGGTATAAGCAAGGCAGTTCCATAATAATAGGCGGTATCCGGAAAAAATCCGATAAACCCGACAAAAAAGAACACGAGAAAAACATTCGTGACCTCCCATACTGGGGACAAATACCGATCAATGATGGAATGGATCAGATGCCTCGATCCAGTAATAGAGCTGTAATAGCTGAAAAAACCGGCGCCAAAATCAATAGAAGCGATAATGAGATAGCCAAACAGAAAAGTCCAGAGCACGGTAATACCAATGACTTCATAACTCATAATGGATCATGAGCCTCCTTCTCGTAGGCAGCTATTTCATCTTCAGCGTGATTATTTCGGAACATTTTTATTAGAACTCTTACAGAAGAAATGCCGAGCACAAGATAAAGCAGAGCAAATAGCAAAAGCATCAAATCGACATGATCGGATGTCGTTGCACCTTCCGCAGTACGCATAATGCCTCTTAAGATCCACGGCTGCCTGCCAACCTCTGAGAAAATCCAACCATGCTCAATGGTGAGTATCGCTACTGGAGCAGCAATAACAACGGCGCAAAGAAGCCAGCGGCGGTATGTATTCCCTTTTTTTCGAACCATTTCAATAATAAACAGAAGGGAGACCAGCACCATAAAGGCTACATAAGCCATCTTAATGTCAAAGAGGTAATGAATCCATAGAGGCGGATGCTCATCCTCAGGAAATTCATTTAATCCAGTAACCTCAGCAAACGGATTGCTGTGAGCGAGAATGCTTAGGCCAAACGGGATTTTTAGTCCGTATTTCACTTCATTGTCTTCGGTAAGGATACCTCCGAGTATAAGCGGCGCTTTGCCCATCGTTTCAAAATGCCACTCCGTTGCAGCCAGCTTCTCGGGTTGATATTTTGCAAGATATTTTCCCGACAAATCTCCGATAAGCGCTGTAGAAATCATAAAAACAAAGGCACAAACCATTGTGAGCTTTAAAGCTTTCTTATAGTAAATATGGTTTTTTCCTTTAAGCAGCGACCAAGCCGTAATGGCTGCGAGTATGAATGCGCAGGTTAAGTAAGCTGAAGAGAGCACATGTGCTACCTTAGTCGGCATGGCCGGGCTAAGCATTGCTGCAATAGGATTAACGTCCGCGATTTCACCATTAACTAAAGTAAATCCAACCGGGTAATTCATAAATGCGTTCACGATCGTAATGAAGAAAGCTGAAGCTGAAGAACCAATAACGACGGGAATCAACAGCCAAAAATGCGTCATCCTACTTTTAAAGCGATCCCAAGTGTAGAGGTAAATACCGAGAAAGATGGCTTCAAAAAAGAATGCAAAGGTTTCAAGGAAAAGAGGCAGGGAGATAGATTGTCCAGCAACTCTCATAAAGCTTGGCCATAGCAGACTTAGCTGCAGGCCAATAGCTGTTCCTGTCACGACGCCTACTGCAACGGTGATTACATAGCCACGAGCCCAGCGCCTTGCAAGCAGCAGGTAATGAAAGTCATTTCGTTTAATGCCGATCCATTCGGCTAGTGCTATCATCAGCGGGATGCCGACACCTATCGTGGCATAGATGATGTGGAAGCCAAGGGTGAGAGAGGTTAGTATACGACTGAATACAACGGGATCATAGCCGTTAAGCAGCATGGAATTCACTCCTTAGATGATTGATTCTTGTTTGAACTAGCTCATAAATTTTCGGATGATCGACAGCAGCATGAGCAGTGTCACAACCGCACATAACATAATTAATTTTTTTTCCTGTTGTTTTGGACGATTTTGTTTGTTTTCTTTCATGATTTCACTCGCTTTCAAACTATGTGATGTATTTCACAATGAATAAATGATTACAGCTTCCAATTGGGCTGAAATCAGTATGCCCTTTATGAAGTGAAAATAATATGACTCGATAGAGCTATATGGAGGGTGAAATGTAACGAATCGATGAACAATGCAGGAGTAGGGGAGTGTAATTAATAAAGGCCGTCCAATCATCTAAATGACTTGTTGGACAGCCTATTTTCAAACGTTAGTTTTTTAAAAACTGTTTTCGAAACGCATGAACGACTAATAAAATCAAAGGAAGAATGAGTCCGTATGTCGAGACATAAGGTATCCATGCTCCTTTGTTGAATTCAATTCCATGAAGGACATTAGGATGTAAAATGAGGGAAAATACGACCATGATCATCCCTAAAGGTAACGTAAGTGAGCGGTAGTCTTTTAAGTTCAACGTTTGTGCAAGACCGATTACAGCTGCGTAAAAATACAGTGATGTTCTAAAAAAAATCGTGACAAACCATATTCCAGCCATTATGGCTTCAATACGTATAAAATTTCCTGTGTTTATTTTTTTGGCTAGCGCAAAACTTGGATACATATGCCTTCCTGTTGTATCAGGACCGAGAACTAGAATAGCCAAAGCGATAATAATAATTAAAATGATTCCCCCTATAAATGTGCCTATCAAAAAAGCTTTTTGTGCTTTTTTAGGTTGATTCACTGAAACAGGGAAAATCATTAAAAAAACAACAGGGGAAAGAGAGAAAATACTTGTGAAGATTAAAGTAGAACGAATCATCGGTTTTATTCCAGTATCAAATACGGGTTGAATGTTGTGATTGTCGATTTGCGGCGAGATGAAAATGACTAATATGATAAATAATAAAACGAACCAAGGGAAAAAAAACTCCGCTGTCCGAGCTAGATTTTCAAGACCAAGACGAACTCCCATGATGACTATGCAAGCAAAAAGAATATGAATAGCTTGCGCTGGTGTGTCGGCCATGATCTGTGTAGTTATAAAATCCGCCATATAATACAAAAGATCTGCCGCTGTAATGAATGCAAAAAAAACAAAGGTAATAGAAACGGCCTTTCCCAGCCAGCGTCCGAGAAGCTTCTCATTTTTTTCAACTAGGGTCATTTCTGGATAAATATTCCCTACGGCATTGTACAATAATACGAGTAACATCCCTAATCCCACACCGAGAATAGCCGCGATCCAAGCATCTTGTTTGACGATTTCAGCTAATGTTGATGGAATAATTAAGACAGCAGTACCAACGGAATACAATATGACTAACACGGTAAATTGACGCACATTTATTTTGATGTCTCTTACCATTTTTGGCCTCTTTCTAAGTTATCTGCATTATATTATATCGTCCATAAAAACCATTCCCCATTAGCTTTGACTAAAGCATTGCAGCATCTTCTCATTGTTACCTTTTACTTTGTTAGATAAACACTTGTCCTAGTCACTCTCTTCATTCAATGAATGTATGAATCAACGAAGTTTGGTTAACAAATGTTAAAGATATTTTCAAAAAACTTACCCTATTTCAGAGCAGAGAGGAACATAGGCAAATGGGGTTTTTCAATAATCAATCAAAAAACAAGATGGATCTTCCAGCAAGCAAGCGTATAGATTCCAACAAAGCTGCCCAAGAAAAAAGGTTGAATTTATGCCTTGATGATAATATCCAATATGTAAAAAATATGCTAGGTCATAGCAGCGATATTGTGATCAGAGAAATTCAGATTGGAGCAGGAGAGAAATTTAAAGCCGGGATATTTTATACAGATGGTTTAACGGATCTGCAATCTGTGCAGAAATTCATCATCGAATCGCTTATGCCAAGCATCCCTAATACGGAGCTTGACCCAAACGAATCAAGCCCAGATAAGATCCTCCAAGTTGTGAAGGATCAAATTCTAACGGTAGGAGCTATCAAGGATGTTTCTGAATTTGGTGCTTTGACAACTGCTTTGTTGTCTGGAGATGTCATTCTTTTATTGGACGGTTGCGCCCAAGGGTTCATCATCGGCATGCGAGGCTGGAAAGACCGTGCAGTCACGGAATCCACGACAGAGACCGTCATTCGGGGACCGAAAGAAGGCTTTACAGAATGTATTCGAACCAATACGGCGTTAATCCGCCGCAAAATAAAAGATCCTAATTTATGGCTCACAACAACGTCAATTGGGAGAGTGACAAAAACCGATGTATCGATCATGTATATCAAAGGAATTGCAAATGACAAGATAGTAGAAGAAGTGCATCGTCGTCTCGATCGGATCGATATTGATGGCATATTGGAGAGCGGCTACATTGAAGAATTAATTCAGGAAAAAACCTATACTCCTTTTCCTACGTTGTATCATTCGGAACGTCCGGATGTCATAGCAGCTGAGCTTTTGGAAGGGAAAGTAGCCATTTTGGTTGACGGAACGCCGATTGTATTGGTCGTCCCAGCATTATTTATCTCGTTTATACAGGCTGCTGAGGATTATTATACGCGCGCGGATATCAGCACGTTGATTCGTATGCTTCGTTTTCTTAGTATTTTTATTTCTCTGTTAGGTCCGTCACTTTACATTGCTGTCACTACATTCCATCAGGAAATGCTGCCTACGCAGCTGTTAATCGGTTTGGCTGCTCAACGAGAAGGGGTACCTTTTACAGCGTTCATCGAGGCCGTGATGATGGAGGTAACATTTGAAATTTTACGGGAAGCTGGCTTAAGAATGCCAAAGGCCATTGCACAGGCCGTCTCCATTGTAGGAACATTGGTTATTGGAACAGCGGCTGTTGAGGCGGGGATTATATCTGCCGCCATGGTAATCGTCGTTGCACTAACGGGGATTGCCAGCTTTGTGCTTCCGGCCTTCGACATGTCCATGACCTTTAGAATGCTTCGTTTTCCTTTGATGATACTTGCTGCTTCTTTTGGGTTGTTCGGGATTATTATTGGGATTTTTGCACTCGTACTTCACTTGTGCAGTTTGCGTTCATTCGGAGTTCCCTACCTGAGTCCATTTGCACCATTTAATCTTGAAGAGCAAAAGGATACCATATTCCGATTCCCCCGATGGGCAATGATTGCGCGACCTAGATTGATCAATAAAAACAACATCATTCGCGAACAAAGTAGTCATTCTGAACCGTCGCGCGATAATGCAGGTGGATAATCGATGATGCATAAAAGATATTTACTCTGTTTAATTGTCATCTCGCTTATATTCGTCACAGGTTGTTGGAAGGGCCGTGAGTTGAATGAGCTCGCAATCGCTGTAGCTTTGGGGATTGACAAGGTCGGAAATCAATATAAGGTTTCCGTTCAGGTCGTCGAGCCGACTGAAGTTGCAGGGAAGAAGGGCGGTGACAAGACACCCGTCACGACGTATCAAATCACGGCTAATACCATTTTCGAAGCAATACGCAAAATGACTACAGTAAACCCTCGTAAAATCTATCCTTCCCATCTGCGAATTGTGGTTCTTGGCGAATCCTTAGCTAAGGAAGGAATCGGTCAGGCGTTAGATCTCTTGTCAAGAGATGAAGAAATTCGTACTGATTTCTTTATCGTTGTTTCAAAGCATACGACTGCCGAGAATACGCTAAAAGTATTAACAAAGCTGGAAACGATCCCCGCGGTCAGTCTGTTCTCTACTCTTCAGACTTCTGAGCAGCAATGGGCTCCAACAACAACGGTTACATTGGATGAGCTTATTACTACACTCGTGAGCGAAGGAAGAGATCCTGTATTAACAGGTCTTGTTGTTTTGGGAGACGAGCAAATAGGGCAAGAAAAGAGAAATATGGAGAAGGTTCTGACCCCAACTACATTGCAATATTCGGGACTCGCGGTATTTAAGAAGGATAAGTTGATTGGTTGGCTAAATGAAACTGAAAGCAAAGCATACAACTATATTAGCGATGAAATTAAAAGCACGGTTGGTTTTGTTGCTTGTCCACAAGGCGGCAAAATTACGTTCGAGGTCATTCGGTCTAAGACAAAGGTCAAAGGCAGCGTAAAGAATGGACAACCTCAGATCGATATTGAAGTACGAATAGAAATTAATATAGGGGAAGTACAATGCTCCATAGATTTGTTGGAGACGAAAAATATTGCAGAAGTAGAAAGGCTAGCAAACAGCAAAGTGGAAGGTTTCATTGACGCGACAGTAAAAAAAGTGCAGAAAAAATACAAAGTTGATATTTTTGGATTTGGGGATGTTATTCATCGTTCGAATCCTAAAGATTGGAGAAAGCTCAAAAAAAATTGGGATCACACTTTTGAGACGATGCCAGTAAATGTGAAGGTAAATCATAAGATTCGACATTTAGGTACGGTGTCTAATTCCTTTCTGGAAGACATGAAGAAAGAGGAGTGAAGATGCACATATGGTACCTATCATAGTGATCCTTGTAGCGGTCGCTTTAATTATTGCCATTGATGTTCCTGCGCTATTAAGAGGAAAATCAAAAAAAGAATTATGGATATTTTCCATTCTTCTGCTGTTTGGGACTGTAATAGGCATTGCTCAAGCTTTACATATTGGACTCCCCAACCCTTTGGATGGGATTATCTACATATATAATCCTGTTTCACACTTATTGGACACATGGTTAAAATAAAGCTGTCTAAAATATAGAATGTCATCTGTTAGCCACGTCACAAGGACGTGGCTTTTTTGCTGTTTTAATTATTAAAAATGAAATATTTTAGTTTAAACCACTAAACCTTCAGTATAAAAAGCTTTACCCTTTTATCGTTAAAATAGGTTCAACTTCTGCAACAATTTGTGCCATGCCGTGTTCTTCATGTGATTCGATGATGGCATTGATATCCTTGTAAGCGTAAGGAGCCTCTTTCTTCAATTCTTCTTCCCATTTCTTGAGTATATCCTGTCTGGATTTAATATCGTTACGGTTCGGATCAATAGGTGTAACAATATTAAACTTGGAAATAAATTCGCGAAACAAAGCATCATCTACTTTTACTGAATCTCCTCTTGAAAGGCTTCGACCAGCACCATGACTAGCGCTGAATAAGCTCTCACGATTGCCTAGTCCTGCAAGAATGTAGCTTTTCGCTCCCATGGATCCAGGTATAAAGACCGGCTCACCCGTAAATTGAAAAGGGGTGTTGGCCATTTGTTCAGCTGACTTTGCTGTGCAAGAGCCTTTGCGATGGATAAAACCTTCGCTGCCATCAATCGTTTCTTCCCATACAAAGTTGTGAGGGGCATCGTAGAGCAATTTATACTCAAAATCTTTTAAGCTTTTGGACAAAGACTTTTGAAGCATAAGCCCCAGAAATAAGCGATTCGCAAAAGCGAAGTTTGCTGCGTTATGAAGGAGGTTCCAATAACGATTCCATTGATATTCATATTGTTCGGAATGAGGCAGGACATAGATCCCATTGCTTGGATGCTTAAGAGAGGCGGGGTAAATTTCTTTAAGCATTTCTTTGATGTTCAGACCTGCGTGATGCCCGATAGATACAGAGCCTGTATGAATCATAACGACGATTTGGCCAGCTTTGATATTCCATTCCTTTGCCAAAGCATGATTGCGTATATTCACTACTTTCTGAATTTCTACAAAATGATTGCCGCCGCCGATCGATCCAATCTGACTATCATAGGACAAATCATCGCTGCCTAAATAACTATCCAGTCCATCTACTTTATCCGTAATAAATGAACCAAATCGATTTACCTTTAAAAGGTCGTCCTCTTGCTGCTTAGCATCATAAAATTCCCACAAACCATTGCACTTAATCGATTTCTGTGTCTCGAGAATACCCATTAATCCTTCTTTGAAAATAGCTTCACGCTGCACCCTTGTCATTGGTATATGACGTCCGCCTTCAAAGAAAATATGACGAATATCGGATTCGATTTGTTTAAGATTTGACCGGATATCATTTTCCTTCAGCGATGTCGTGTATAACCGCATGCCACAATTAATGTCATTGCCTACAGCTTGAGGGATGACAAATCCTTTGGTGAAGATGGTTGTACCAATCGGAATGCCACTGCCTTTGTGGAAATCGGGAGTGATCGCTACCTCTTCAATTTTTGCATTTTCGTTCGTAAAATAACCGCTAGTGTGCTGTTTCAGGGTTTCTACAGATTCATTGACGGTGAGGAGTTGATCAAGTTCTTCTAAAGCATTTTTTTCAAGCCTAATTTTGTCGTTTATGAAAAAACGGACAGGAATATTTTTGCTATTGTTAATTTTCAAATAGGACCATCCTTTTGATTTATAGGTAGATTATTGACATTAGTAATATTGAAGTATTCGAAAAAGATGCATAACATCGGCAATCATCCTTTCCTAGCTAATGATTTCAATATATCATTTCAAAATTTGAAAAGCATTACCTAATTCGGGCTTTAGCGCAACAAATGGATAGAGAATTACGTTTTATCCATAAATGCTAAAAAAGGAGTGTTTGTTAAATGATGAGAAAATTAATAAAATTGACCATTGCGGGTGTAATGATGTTCTCCATAACAGCTGTCAGTTATGCTGCACCCAAAAAAAGTACACCCGTTATTTTGAAAATGAACAATTATTATGTGGCATATACCTATCCAAAGGAGCCTTATGTTGATAAACAGAATCGATTGATTTTACCATTAAGATCTGTAAGTGAATTGCTGGGTGCTACAGTTTCTTATAATAACCAAACGAAAACAGCTGAAATTAAAGAAGGGGAGAACATTGTTCAAATTCAGGCAGGCAATAAGACTGCAAAGGTTAATGGTCAAAATGTAGAGATGGACACTAAAGCAGTAGTGGAGAAAGGTTTTCTGCTCGTTCCAGCTCGAATACTTTTTGATTCCTTCTCTTTTAAAGTCACGAATGAAAATAATGTGATCACTTTGAATGACGAACGATTATTAAAGCAAGGAAAACTGAAGTATCTTTCTGATGATGACCGAGTAGGGATAGCAAGAACAGCAGACCCCAATGCGTTCCAGCCAATAGAAATTTCATATAATGTCTTTGTGAAAAATAAAGTATCGCTCATTGATCTAACCGTAACTGCCAAAAATAGTACAGGGAAAGATATACCGGAGGGACAAGAGGATCTGCATACTTTTGTATATTTTGAACACTCATCCATCATGGATGCAGATGATTCTACAGTGGATATTAAGGATAGGCCAAGACCAGCTGTTAAAAAGGATGCCATCATCAAAAAACAATTAAACGCAGGTGGAGGCACGATCATTCAGCCAAATGAATTACAGTACATACTCATCGCGGGCAGGACGTTTAAACCGTTAAATGAAAGATAAGGAATGGATTAACTTTGAGTCATCCATAAAAAATGAAGCTTGACTTTCCATCTTGACACCATTATTAATTTAGTAAATAATTTAAAAATAAATTGGAAAAAGCTTATGGGGGCTCATAATGGTATGAGTAATGACGATAACTTTCAAGGAACGAATATAGATCACTTAACGAAGGAACTTGCGCTCGTATTCGGTCAATTGAAGCGTGTCGGGCATGTGTTTAGTCCTTCTAAGGAGCTCCGGCAGAGCGAATCCAATTTGCTTGTTTACTTGACGTATTTATGTCCGCCGGGTTCTAATGGCATTAAAGTTTCCGATCTAAGCAAACAGTTGAAAATAACCTCAGCTGCTGTGACGCATGTCATACAATCGCTTGAACAGATCGGGTATATTACTCGTACGATGGATGCAAGTGATCGGAGATCCATTCTTGTTACAGCAACTGAAGCTGGACATGAATTTGTTGGAGCAAGGGAGACAGAGCTATTTGAACGTTTTCAGCACTTGCGAGAACATCTAGGTGCAGATGACGCCGAGCAACTCATACGAATATTAGCTAAATCCATAAAATTTCTGAATACTTATGAAGATAGCGAAGCATCCAAACGATAGTCCGGTAACGGACTATCGTTTTATTTTTGCCAGAGCTTGGTAAGAACCTTCCTCCATTTCTTTGACGATCGAGTTGGCAGAGGGGCTCCATTGCAGCTGCTGTTCAGCACGCAAACCAGATATTCTTTGGTTAATGCTCGCTCCCCAAGCAGCAGGGCCCAAAACATGAACAGCTTCCTCATAACTACACGATTCAATTTCAGCGACGCCGGCAATTTTGCCAATTGCTATTATGAGCTCTTTGGTCGTAATGAGTTCCCTGGAAGCAGCGTTATATAACGCCCCAGGAGATGCAAATGTATAAGCGCATGCATAAAGGTTTGCCAAGTCGTCTACATCAATGGTTGACCATGCGTTTAGTCCATCACCAACGTATTTGGCGAATTGAGTGAGCTTCGTTCTTTGAATAGTCGCCCCAACTAAACCGCCACCACCTCCGTAAACGAGAGCTGGTCGAATAACGACAGTACAAATGTTTCTCTCAGCAGCTGTCAGCACTTTTTGCTCCTGATTTGCTTTCCATTGCAAGAACGGCAATGGATTTACAGCCGAATCCTCATCAACGACATTATGAAGCGTATCGTTATAGATTAACGTTCCGCTCGTATATACGAATGTTTTGCCAGTGCCTTCCAAACCGTCTAACATGGCATCAACTGCAAGAACATCTAATTTTTCCATGTCAGAACTATGCGAGATAGCAGTATGAATGACACCATCAGCAGCAAGAGTACATTCCGCCAGCAAAGCCAGATCAGCAAGATCGCCTATTACAGGGGAGATGCCTAATTTTATTAATTGCTCAGCTTTTTCATGTGTTCGAACTAATCCGGAAACTTGATAACCTTGGGATAGGAATTGTTTAGCTACTGCTAAGCCAACATACCCAGTAACTCCTGTAATGAATACTTTCAATAAAAGACCTCCTCAAATTAATTAATTTACTAACTAATGTATTTATTTTATTATTTAGCGGTTTTACTATTTTGTCAATACTTTCATAAAAAAAGGTAATTCAATTAAGGGCTACATCTGAAAGAGCATGTGTGAACATTTTTTTGACTATGTAAGCAAGGATTAGATTCAAAATAAAAAAAAGAAGACCCACATAATGGGTCTTCTGGAGAGGCTTAAGTGTATTCAGCATTTTGAATGCGTGAGAGCAGCAGTAAGCCCTTCAATTATTATTTATTAGTAACCACCACCGAAAATACCGCAGCTGCAAGAGATAATCACCAACAAAATAAACAGTACCAGAATAAAACCAATATTATTATGAGCACCACCAACGAATCCTGACATTAAACATCCACCTCCTTGCGACTTGAATACATTGTAAGGTATGCATTGCAAAAGCTTAGTGACTGGATATTTGTCATGGGGTGACATATGCCCAGTATCATTAGCCTATAATAGGGGATTAGAGGTTTTGTATAGGGAAGACCGTTAAGGATACTCTGTAGTCTGTAGGACAAGTGAATAAGTCATATCCAATCGCTAATGATTAGTAGTTGTTACCACCGAAAATTCCGCAGCTGCAAGAGATAATCACGAGCAAAATGAAGAGTACAAGAATAAAACCAATATTATTATTTACACCGCCAACTGATCCTGACATAAAACATTCACCTCCTTGTATTATCTTATAGAGCAAGTTAGTTAAAGCTATAGCTATAAGACAGGATAATGGGTAGATAGAGTATGTTTATCCATCTCATAGAGCGAGCAGAGTGGTGAAAATAGGATTAGTAGCCTCCGCAACAGCCGCCGTAACCTCTGTCGCTCACTCTGTCATTTCTTTTTTCGTTGACACTTTCAACTTGATTTTCATTTCTTCTTTCATTGCGGCCCAATACGCCACAGCTACAAGCAACAATGACTAATAAGATGAAAAGAACCAAGATCGTACCGATATTATGAGACATTATTTTAAAACCTCCTCTTATTTAACTACTATATAACGTATGATTGACTCTCATTTTTTGATTGTGTGTTTGTTACATAGACATAGTTTCAATGTCATTAGACTAGTAAATGAAGATAGAGCAAATAATCTAATGGAATCTTGTTAAACTGGATCTTATATACGACTAGTATCTGCCACCGAAAATACCGCAGCTGCAAGAAATAATGACTAACAAAATAAACAACACGAGAATAAAACCAATGTTATTGTGAGCACCGCCTACTGATCCTGATATAAGAAATTCACCTCCTTGCTGCTGTTTAGAAAGTAAGTTATACATGGATGCCGTTTAGTTATTGGTTGTTTGGCAGGGAAATACAAATTATCCATGTCTGAAGCTAAATTGAGGGATTAATAGCCTACTCCACAACCGCCGTTGTAACCTCTGTCGCTTACTCTATTGTTTTCGTTGCTGCGTACATCGTTGTTTTCTTCTCTGTCATCGTTTCTCTCATTACGACCGAAGACACCGCAGCTGCAAGCGACAATAACCAAAAGAATGAAAAGAACGAGGATAATACCGATATTATGAGCCATTATTTAAAAACCTCCTCTTATTTGACTGCTATATAAGATATGTTTGTATCTATTTAAGTGTTTGTGTGTTTGTTACAGAGGCATAGTTTCTATGTCATGTGACTATTAGAAGGAAATAGGTAGGGGAGGGATATGATAAAAAAGTAAATGTACATATGCGGTTAGAAGGATGAATACGATAGAAAAAACCCATCAATGATTCAATTAATGGCGTCGTTTTGACCTCCACTATTCAACTGAATCAGATCATGGGTTTTAGCTGCTTGCAGATTTGCATATTTTTTTATCGGAGTGCCGTTTTGCAAAAACGACGAGCCGTTCTGAGTATTCTTGATTTTTACGATTGAATTTACCAGTGCATGTAATTAAATTTAAACGAGACTCGTCCGCGGGACCAAAAATTTTCGAAAGTGGAGCCTCGGATGTTTTGAATATTTCAATCGATTCCACTTTAAAATCGATGGTGCAGTCCTCTTTACTTTTTATTGAAATCATGTCACCTAATTTTATGTTCTTTAATCTGTAAAATACGGCTGGTCCTGTATGGCTGTCAACATGTCCATCTATAACTGAATTGCCGACCATGCCAGGAAGAATGCCATTAGATAATAGCCCTACCCTCTTGGTGCTTGATGGAACATCCATTTGGCCGTTTTCTGTTATGCTGACTGGATCTATGATCGCATCGATTTCTAGAGCGGGAATGGAAAGTTTAATGGGTACGATTCCCTCTAATTTTACTTTAGAAATTGTATTCGGAATGATTTGATTATGATTTGTAGGCGGTGGACTCGGCATGGTTTCTGCTTTTACAATGGGTTCATTATACTCAGATTTTGTTGTTGTTATTTGAGGCTTAATACCATGATCTTGATCATTTGAGTAGCTGCAGGCTGTACAACCGGCAAAAATAGCTGCAGCTATCAATTGCAATATAAACTTTTTCAAAGTTAGTAAGAGAGGGGAGAGTAGATCCCCTCGTTTTTTACTGTTTATTCAGCTTGTTCGCTGGCGCCGCCGAAGCCGGTTTTCGGCATTTTAGTAATTTCTTTTGCTCTCAAGTTTTTTGCCTTCAAAGTTTTTGCTTTCAAGCTTTTAGCATGTAGGTTTTTTTCATGAGCTTTTTTTGCATGGATGCTTTTTGCATGAAGGCTTTTAGCATGCATTTTATGTTTCTTTTTCTCTTCCATTTTCTTTACATGCATTTGATGCTTTTTCTTTTCTTCCACTTTCTTCATATGCATTTCTTTTTCAGATACAGGAGCAGCAGCGTACACAGCAGAGCTTGCACTAAAGATTAAACATGCTGAGAAAACGGCGATAATTGTTTTTTTCATAACGGTTATTACCTCCAAGTTGTTGTTTAAATTATTGTGCATAGTCATGTTCCCCATTGGAGTCAAAAATCATGAATGTGAACCTTTCCCAGCTTAAAGAAAGCGATTTATATTGCAAGAACTCTATAAGGCGAGTAGAATAAAACTTTATTTCCAATACATAGTTATTGATCAGCTTGAGTCCAAAACGTATATTTGCGCACCCACATTTGTAAAAATATTGTATTTTATCCTTTTGTCGAAAGAGGCAGGAATTTGCCCTCGAAACACGAATTATATGTATATTCGTGTTTTTTGAATTAATTATGATAAACACCGCAACTTTTCGTTCCCGGGACGGTACAATGATATATAGCGGTCCGGGAATAATCCGCAGGTGGAGGAGGTTCGCCTGTCATGACTGATTCCCAGTTGATACGAGAGATAAAGGATGGCAATGTCGAGCTGTACTCCGAGCTTATGCGGCGCTACCAACGAAAAATTTTAGCGTTTATTTATCACATGCTGAAGAGTGCAAAGCTCGAGCTTATGGCCGAAGACTTGTGTTCTGAGACCTTCTATAAAGCCTACCGCAGCCTTCATTCGTTTCGCGAATTGGATGCTTCTTTTTCGACGTGGTTATATACGATTGCGCGAAATACAGTACTTAGCGAGCTTCGCAAGCAAAAATCAGCGCATGTGTCGCTTGATGAATCGGGATTCGAGCCTGTCGCAGCGCTTGATGCGGTTCCTGAGCAGCATGTGCTAAGAAATGAACGTATGGCGATGGTGCGAGAAGCGATAAACAACTTGCCAGAAAAACAACGCTCAGCGCTTATTCTTCGGGAATATGACCAGCTGGACTATCAAGAAATTGCTAATATTTTAGGACAAACGGTCAGTTCTGTTAAATCACTGCTATTCCGAGCAAGAGCAAGCGTAAAAACGCAGCTGGAGCCGTATTTCGGACAATCGCCGCTGATGGAGGAATTCGAAGGGATGAATACGAGATGAATTGCAACGATGCGCAAGACAAATTCGGCGAATATTGGGATTTAGCTGATCACGATGAAGTGCGGATAGCAATAGACACTCATTTGCTTGAGTGCAAGACATGTGCGGAGCAGTTTGAGCTGTGGGAAGAAAGCGAGGATATCATTCGTTTCTTATCGGAGGAAGATGAGAGCCTCGGTCCTATGGAGCATGTGAATCGAAATGTGATGGATCGCATTTACGCTGAGGAATCTTGGTTAATGCCTGTTCCGCACAAAAGCTATCAGTTTTCGAAGTCGTTTCGCCGTAATATCGCGCTGATCGTTGCAGCTTGTATGGCTTTGTTTGCAAGTGCATTCTTTGTATTCATATTTGATAATGATGGCGGTGTTTCACAAGCTGAAATTGCCGAGCTAAGCGGATTGATGGACACAGCAAATGCGTCTGGTGATGGTTTAATTACAGCAGGATTTTATGCAGAGGTTCCGGTTGCCAGCATTAGCGAGCCATTCGTTCTAAAGGTTATGCCGGCCTTCCCGCAATATTATGTTGCATTGTCCTTGCTTGGTCTTATTATGACGCTGCTGATTTTGAACTGGCTCTCTAGAACACGAAGCTAATGTTGATGTATGATAAAGCTCCCTAGGGAGCTTTTGTTATGTCTACTATATAAAGGAGCTGAATACGGCTTGTTGATTGGATTAGTGCGCCACGGTAAGACGGACTGGAATGAACAAGGAAAGATTCAAGGGCAAACGGATATTCCATTGAATGAAGTAGGTATTGTACAAGCCAAAGCATTGGCAGAGCGATTAAGCCGTGAAGACCAGATATGGGATGCTGTTATATCAAGTGATCTGCAGCGGGCTCATGCGACAGCACAGATTATCGCTTCGAAGTTAAATATTCCTTTGCTTGAAAGTGAGCCGCGCTTGAGAGAGAGGTATTTTGGCGAGGTTGAAGGCACGAGGGAGCAGGAGCGTCACGAACGCTGGGGAACGAATTGGCGAGAAATTGCTGAAGGTGTAGAGTCTAATGATGAGGTCAGAGCAAGAGGCTTGAGCGCAATTAATGAATGGAAGCTGAAGTATCCAAAGCGCAACTTGCTTGTCGTTTCTCATGGCAGCTTTTTGGCTCAAATCATGGAAGAGATATGTTCGGATCTCGAGGATCAATATTTATCCAACTTGTCTTACTCTATCCTGGAGCTGCGTGATGAGAAATGGCATCCGCAGCTGTATAATTGCACGATCCATTTAAATGAAGCATAGGAATCGCATACGAGCTGCGCCTTTATTTATTAAGGTGCGGCTTTTTTTGTATAAACTCCTTGTAATCTAGGTTATAAAACAATAGATATTTTCCCATAATGATATCAACTGACGCTTATTCATTACACAATACCCTTACGAAGCGGGGCGCCCGAGTGATAAGGCGGCTTCTGTAGAAAGGAGAGAGCTATGAATTTATCGGATATGCTAGGGTACGCGGATATTCAACAACTTAGCAGAATTGCAGATGTTTACCGTTGCGAATGCAATGGACATTCCAAAAACGATTTGATCCAATCCATTCTCTCTACCGTAAGTCGAAATGATGTTTTTGAAGCGCAAATAAGCAGCATGAAGATGGAGGATTTACGATTCCTCAACTCTTTGCTATTCGAAGCAAGAAACTCCTTTAGTTTAGAGGATTTGCTCGCTCGGGTGCAGCACAGCAGATTTGGGGAAGAGATCATCAAACCGGAGTTAGACCCGCCGAAAAAAACAAAACGCAGCAAAAAAAAGACAGAAGCAGTCGAAAAGCAGCTTAGCCCGCGAGAAATGATAGCTAAATTCAAGCATCACGGTTGGTTGTTCAATGGCTTCAGTGGTCCAAGCAGATATCTCTTTCAGGTTCCAAACGATTTGAAGACGCGCTTCCGCGATACGCTTGCGAGGAGGTTTGCCGCTGATCTGCAGTATACGGATGAGCCGCCTATTTACCGGGATGAGCAAATGCTTATTCACGACGATATTACACATCTGCTTCATTACACGTACCATAATGAAATCCAGCTAACAGCTGATGGGTCGATGTACAAGCGATTTACGCTGCAGCTGCTTGATCGTTTTGGCGTGCAAGAGGAGCTGCCTGCAAAAGGAGCATGGCGTTTTGGATATGGCAGACATTTTAACCAATATCCGAATCGTTTCTCATTCGTATACGATTACTGTTATCACGCAAAGTATATCAATGAAAATCAGACGCTTTTGACAGTTACGGGTCCAGGTGAAGAGCGCATGAAGAGCAGGCCTTCAAGCGAAGCAGAGCAAATCTATCGATATTGGTTGAAGCTATACAAGGGACCAATTACACATTTACTGTCGCTCGTGCATTGGATTAACACCCTCGCTGTGGAATGGGTTACGGTTGAGTCGCTCAGAACGGTACTTGTTCCGTTCATTAAGCCTTATTTTTACGATGATGCAAATACGATTTTGGAACAGAGAATTATGGCTATGATGGTTCATTTGGGGCTGCTTCGGCTTGGGGAGCATCCGATTTATGGGGCTGTAGTCCGTATGACCAAGGCAGGACGAGCTGTAGTTGCTGGCGTGAGCCTTGAGGAATCAGGTCCGATAGTGGTCCATTGATTTTGGAAATCGTACTCTTGGAGTAAGATCAAATATAAGCTACAGTATAAGAATACGACAGAAATGGCTTGTTATATTTGATCGCTTGGAGAGGACTGAAGAAAATTGTTGATCCCATACAAAGGCGTAATGCCAAAGATTCATGAAGATGTATACATAGCTGAAGGTGCAAAAATAATTGGTGACGTAACGATTGCTGAGAAAAGCACCGTTTGGTTTAATGCAGTACTGCGAGGGGATCTTGCACCTATACAAATCGGTCATAGCTGCAATATTCAAGATGGAGTCGTCGGTCACTTGAATGTGAATCAACCTTTGATTCTAGCTGATGAGGTGTCTATCGGCCATGCCGCTATAATACACGGCTGTACGATAGGCAGAGGCACATTAATTGGAATGGGGGCAATCGTACTTAACGGCGCAGACATTGGTGAATATGCTTTAATAGGAGCCGGTTCGATTGTTACAGAGAACAAAAAAATACCATCCTATACTCTATCTATCGGATCACCCGCCAAAGTCGTAAGAGAGTTAACAGAGGACGATTTACTGCGTATGAAAAAAACGATGGAGAGCTACGTGACAAAGGGAATAGAATATAGGATCTCTTAACGCCGGTTTGGAGGTGTATCCTATGGACAAAATGAAAGTAACGTATGAAGCCATGCTAGGTTTGGCCGCAGAGTTTGTGCTTGACGAAGCGGTATTGAAATTTCAAACCAACCAAATTTATACGGCAATTGACAAAGCATTGGCCGCTGGTGACGAGGATACGTTTTACCGTCTCGCAAAACAGCTAAATGCTTTAAAAAAATAACGCGTATCGTCTTTTTTGTAAAAATGACGATTGAGCGAGGAAGCTTCCCAGTTAAATGCGAACGAATCTGTTCGGTTTTGACACAGGGAGGCTTTTTTCTGTACATTTGGTTTGGCAAGGAGCGGAAATGGAGTTAACATAGAAGCAGTGATGTTGATATAGGCTGCAATTATGTTAAGGAGTGAGAATGTAAACGATGAAATTTAGTGAAATAACAAAAGAGCAATGGGATGAGTTAAGTCCATATTTGGATACTTGCCTGCTTCCTGTGACTGGAATGCCGAATGCAGCAAAGCCGTATGAGGCAACAGAATGGCTTGAGCAGCTTAGGGACATAATGGATTTAATTGAAATCCCTTTTAAAGGGAGGGTGGTCACTTATCCTGCATGGCATTACATCTCCGACAGCGAGCGTCTCTCAGAGCATTTAAATGAGTGGTGTGCTGCGGCGAAGCGCGGCGGGTTTCGTTATGTTATTGCGGTAACTGCAAATAATCAATTGATTGCCGAGTGTCCAGAAGTGGATTTATGGTTTGGTCCGAATCAAGATGGTGAGTTTCCGCAGCAATCTGATGTTTCTAATGCGATACGGAGTTTATGGAGTGGACAGACTACATGAATTTCATAAAATTGTCGTATAATATAGTTAGATTTCGGGGAAAACAAATGCCAGACAAGGTCAAATGTGACAAAATGATAACAAATTATTGAACGATAATTTGATAAACGTTCAAATATGAAGCCATATTCTTGACGCTCCCAAGCACCTAGGCTATTATAAGTTATGTCCTAGTTCGTCATGTGTTTTTGCCCTGCGGCAAGACGCGAGATATGGTTGGCAAAGGGGGTTAGAACAGAAGATGAGTAACCATGAACAACACGAGACCGCGCATCGACCGGTTCAGCGCAAAGAAATGTCCCGGCGTCAATTTTTGTCATATACGCTTGGTGGCACAACTGCATTTATGATGGGCGGCGCGGTATTACCAATGGTTCGTTTCGCAGTGGATCCACTCCTTAAGAAAAAGGGCGAGGGTACATACGTAAAAGTTGTGGAAGAGAGCAAAATTACGAACGAACCGCAAGAATTCAAATTTAAAATTCATCAGATCGACGGTTGGTACGTAAGTGACCCAGAGCTTGCAGCTTGGATTTCGAAGGATGCAAATGGCAAGATCTTTGCACTTTCACCAGTTTGCAAACACTTAGGTTGTACGATCGGATGGAACACAAAAGGTCAAAATGAATACGATTGTCCTTGTCACGATGCGCGCTACACGAAAGACGGGAAAAACATTACAGTTGCCCCGAACCCATTGGATGAGTACGAAGTGAAGCTTGAAGACGGCTTCGTGTACTTGGGTCCAGTAATGCCGAATACAAGAATGAAATAAGGAGGTCGTATGGCAGATGTTTAAAAGTGTTTACAACTGGATCGACGAGCGTCTTGACATTACGCCTCTGTGGAGAGATGTGGCTGACCATGAAGTGCCTGAGCACGTTAACCCAGCGCATCATTTTTCCGCATTCGTATATTGTTTCGGCGGTCTCACGTTTTTTATCACTGTTATTCAAATTTTGTCCGGTATGTTTTTGACGATGTATTATGTTCCGGATATTATCAACGCATATGCAAGCGTTGATTACCTGCAGCACAAGGTTGCATTCGGACAAATCGTTCGAGGCATGCACCACTTTGGGGCAAGCTTAGTTATTGTTATGATGTTCTTACATACCCTTCGAGTGTTTTTTACCGGTTCTTACAAAGCGCCGAGGGAAATGAACTGGGTTGTCGGAATGCTGATCTTCTTCATCATGTTAGGCCTAGGATTTACAGGTTACCTGCTTCCTTGGGATAACAAAGCTTACTACGCAACAAAAGTTGGTGTCCAAATTGCTGAATCCGTACCGGTAATCGGACCGTATCTCGCTTCATTCCTTTACGGCGGCGATATCGTAGGCGCACAAACACTAACTCGCTTCTTCGCGATCCATGTATTCTTCTTACCTGGCGCTTTGATTGCAATGTTGGCAGCGCACTTTATCATGATTCGGAAACAAGGTATTTCGGGACCACTTTAAGCGAAGGGAGGCATACTTATGGCGCATGGTCATAATTCGAACGAGAAGGTTGTCTATGTAGGCGACTCGCGTGTTAAGAAAAACAACCATCCGAACATTCCTCCGGACTACACGTCTTTTCCAGGTAAATCGGAAGCGTTTATTCCAAACTTCCTGCTTAAGGAATGGATGGTCGGCTGTGTCGTTTTGGTTGGTTTTCTTGTATGGGTTATTGCTGAGCCAGCACCACTAGGTTATCCAGCAGATCCAACGAATGCGGCATTTATACCGATGCCGGACTGGTACTTTTTGTTCTTGTATCAATTTTTGAAATACCCATATGTTTCGCAAGATTACATCTTGCTCGGAACAGTAGGTATTCCCGGAGTCATGTTTGGCGCATTGTTGCTAGCACCATTCCTCGACACTGGCAAGGAACGCCGCTTCTACCGTCGTCCGATTGCATCTTCATTGATGGGGCTAACACTTGTAGCTTGCGTTTACTTGACAGTTGTTTCTTGGGATCACTACCAGCATCAGCTTGAAATTAACGGACAAGTACCGGAACATATTGAGCGTGAAGAGAAGGCGCGTGAGGCTGCACTAGCAGGCCAAGAGCGTCCGAACTACACGAAACCAGCAGTAGAAGCATCACTTGTTGATGCAAATGATCCAGCAATGAAAATTGCTGAGCAAGCAAAATGTATCAGCTGTCATGCAGCTGACCTCAAAGGCCAAGGATCTGTTCCTAGCTTGGTTGGCGTTGGTGACGTTTTGTCGAAAGAGCAGCTTGTAGAAGTAGTTACGAATGGTCGTAACGGCATGCCAGCTTTCGCTGATACTTTATCTGCCGAAGAAATTGATCAGCTGACTACTTGGCTGTCCAAACAAAAAGCGGCAACAGAATAAATCATCGAAAAAAACCTGATCGTATTACACGGTCAGGTTTTTCTTCGAATATAAGTCCTTTTTAATGATAAAGCGAAGGAGAAGTGATTCATCATGCTCGCTATTTTTTGGAGCCGTGAATTTTTACTAAGCCGACCATTTTTATGGTTGCTTTTTATTGTTAATTTTTTTGGAACGGTTTATGGCTACATCTGGTACGAGTCACAATTAGCTGAAACGTTAGATAGCCACCCCTTATGGCAAATTGTTTTTGTGCCCGATTCACCTACAGCAAGTCTGTTTTTTACGATTGCTCTACTTTATTTTTTGTTTCCGCCTAAGCGTTCAAACGGCCTTGTAACAGTTTTGCGGTACATTATTGAAGGTTTGGCTGTTGTATGCTCAGTCAAATACGGAATTTGGGCTGTGTCGATGATTGTAGCGGGAGCATGGCAGGGGTCTGAGCTGAACTGGCAGCACTATATGCTTATGGCTTCACATCTTGGAATGGCGTTTGAGGCATTGCTTTTTTTCAGATTTATGAAAGCAGGAGCTGTCTCGCTTATTGTAGCTACAGGATGGCTTCTTCTTAATGACACGGTTGATTATACATATGGGATATTTCCATACCTTGCCAAACAATTGTACGATGATTTGGATGCAGTTCGCATATTCACCTACGGTTTATCCTTCTTTAGTTTGGCAGCTGGATTACTCGTATGGCGTTTTAGAAAGAAGGTATAACGATGGACATCCCTTCATAAGTTGTATTATGGGGGGATGTCCATGAAGATACGTTTTATTATTCCATTCGTCGTATGTATCGTCATGACGATAGGTTATGCTAATTTAGTCTGGGGCAGCGGAGCTAGTCTTCAAGCTTTTGCGTCCCGGCTGACGTCAGATCCAAGTAAACAGGTTCAACGGATGGATAATATTGCAAGCTCATTATATGAAGCAGCTTATACAAATAATCGACAAGCAGCTTATCAATATGTCCAACAGCTTCAGCAATTGGTTGATGGAGAGCTTAAATATGCAGCTGGTAATGCCGAAGGGTGGCAAGCTGTTGAACGAGATGCCAATACAATTGAGAAAACGCTCGTTAAAGGCTCACTTGGGACAAGCTGGTTTGTAGAGGCAGCCCGAATTAAATTAACTGCTGATGCTCTTGCAAGGCCTAATAATGCCTTGTGGCTACAATATGAGAAGATTATGCTGGATGATATTTCGCGTGTGGAAAAAGCTTGGAAGCGCCAAACTGATGATGGAGCTATAGCAGCACGAGCTGTAATGATAAGCTTGGAAAAACATGCAGATCGTATTAAACCTGCTGTCAGTATGATGTACGGGAGCAAGCATGAAACAGAGTTGATGGAGCGAATTCAGTATACGAATCGACTGCTGGAAGCATCTCGCAAAGATAAAAATAATGTCGCCAGCATTAATCGATCAGTGCAGGAACTAAAGGATACACTCACTCGAATGTTTAATCAGAATCATTTAGAAGCGGATGTTCCCGTTGTCGCAGCAGTGCCTATTTCGAATCCTTTGCGCTGGACACTTTTATTAGGCGCATTTATTTCAGCCATTCTTACTTACACAGGCTGGAGAAAATATAAAGAAAATCCTTTTGGAGTCAAGCCTATTTCCTAATGGGTAGATGATAGATCCTAAATGATATGTAAATGCATTGTTTTTTTGAAGCAATGATTAGAATAAAGACATGAAAGTCGATATTGCGCACATTTATTTTTAGCAGCCAAATTAGTTGCTGCAGAATGTTGCAATAGACGACTTTTTTGCTATCTAAAGAAAGCAATTTAAAAACATTGATTTTATTTGCGTCTTTAAGTTAACATATGAATGTATAGCTATCGACAGAAAGGAAATGTACAGATGTCGGAAAAAACGTTATCAGATATTCAGCGAGAAGTTGATGATTATATTTCTCAATTTAAAGAAGGTTATTTCAGTCCTCTTGCTTTGATGGCTAGAATGTCCGAAGAAGTGGGCGAGCTTGCTCGTGAAGTAAACCATTTCTACGGCGAAAAACCTAAAAAAGCCGATGAAGCGGATAATTCCGTTGAAATGGAGCTTGGTGATATTTTATTTATTCTTTCTTGCTTCGCTAATTCCCTCAATATAGATTTAACCGAAGCGCATAATAAGGTTATGCATAAATTCACTACGCGCGATGCGAATCGGTGGACGAAGAAAATAACCGAACAGTAAACAAGCTCCATACATATGCTGTACCATCAACCTGTGTACAAGGAGGATGGGCGGATGGATGGAGAGAGCTGCATGAAAAAGGCTTATGAATTCATCTTTAATAGTGATTTCGAGCAAGCGATATATTGGTTTGAGAAAGCCATTGAGGTTGAACCGGAAAATGCATTCTATTATCATACATGCGCCGTATCTTGCGCACGAAGCGGTAAATGGACAAAAGCGAAGCAGCATGCAGAATCAGCCGTTAGGCTTGCGCCCGAGCTTGCGGAATATAGATATCATCTTCAAACCGTAGAAGCCGGAATTTTGCAAGCGGAGGCTAATTTTTTGCTGGCCAAAGTACCGCCTGAGCTCCATGAGGCAGCACCGTTACTTGAGAGAGCAGCACTGCTTGACCCATTAAGCTTCGATGCATTTTATACGCTTGGCGTTTTGTATGCATCGCTTAGCCAATACGATAAAGCGGTTATTCATGCGAGGGAAGCAATGAGGCTCGATCCCAGCCATTCGGCAGCGAGAAGGCTCTTTGCTGACGTTAATCGTAAGAGGCGTATGCTGCGATTTCAATTGGATGCAAAAAGAAAAAGGAACAGGTGATAAAGATGACGACACAAAAAATACGCGTGGCAGTAGCTGGTGCAAGTGGAAGAATGGGACGCGAAGTTGTAAAAATGGTGCTGGAGGACGAGTCGCTTCAATTGGTGGCGGCCGTCGCTCCATCTGCTGGTCCTGTAGATGCGGGTATATTTGCAGGGAAAGCAAATACTGGAGTTATAGTCAGTGCAACACTTGAGGAAGCACTTCAAGGTACTCAAGCCGATGTACTCGTTGATTTCACCATTCCTCAGATGGCATATGGCCATACGAAGACGGCAATTGAATTAGGAGTACGTCCTATTATGGGGACAACGGGTTTTACGCCTGAACAGATCGTGGAGCTGGACGAGCTTTGCCTCGAAAAAGGAATCGGCGGTTTAATCGCCCCTAACTTCTCCATCGGTGCGATTCTGATGATGAAGTTCGCTGCAGAAGCATCAAAATATTTGCCTCATGTTGAAATTATTGAATATCATGGAGATCAAAAGCTGGATGCACCTTCGGGGACTTCCATAAAAACAGCGGAGTTGATCTCACAAGTGCGAAAAGAGTTCCGACAGGGCAACCCGAATGAGGAAGAAGTCATTGAAGGTGCGCGCGGCGGCTATTACAACGGATTCCGTATACATAGCGTTAGACTTCCTGGTGTATTTGCTCAACAAGAGGTTGTGTTTGGCGGCCATGGACAAACGCTCAAAATTCGTCATGATTCCTATGATCGCGCAGGCTATATGCCTGGTGTAAACGTGGCTGTGAAGAAGGTAATGACATACAGCGGTTTAATTTACGGATTTGAACATATTATGGATTAGATTATTAGGCAGCAGGAGAGGGGAACCGCATGTTGAATATTGCATTTATTGCGCATGATCGGAAGAAGGAAGAAATCGTTAATTTCGTAATCGCTTATGAGAAAGTATTTGTACCGCATAAGCTATACTCTACTGGCACGACGGGAACACGGATAATGGAACAAACGAACTTGTCCATTCATCGGTTCATGTCAGGCCCGCTCGGCGGCGATCAACAAATCGGTGCGATGGTTGCCCAAAATGAAATGGATTTAATTATCTTCTTACGCGACCCATTAATGGCACAACCTCATGAGCCGGATATTATTGCTTTGCTGCGTTTATGCGATGTACAAGGCATACCGGTTGCTACTAACGTAGCGTCTGCTGAACTGCTGGTTAAAGCACTTGAACGCGGTGATTTTGCATGGCGAGAGCTTGTCCATAAATATAAACCAGGTATTGAATAATGACGACAGAACTCGATATTCTCGTTTTTGGCGCTCATGCGGATGATGCTGAAATTGGAATGGGCGGTACCATCGCCAAACATGTACAAGCTGGCTTTAAGGTCGGCATATGTGATTTAACGATGGCAGAGATGTCTTCAAACGGAACGGTTGAGCTGAGGAAACAAGAAGCGGATCAAGCATCCAAAGTGCTTGGACTGCAGGCTCGTACTAATTTGGGTTTGCCTGATCGGGGTTTGGAGCCTTCACGCGATCAAATCGAACGTATTGTAGCAGAAATTCGTTATTTTAAGCCGCGGGTTGTATTTGCCCCTTACTGGGTAGATCGTCATCCCGATCATGTGGCTTGCAGTAGATTAATTGAAGAAGCTGTGTTTAACGCCAAGCTGCGCCGCTATATGCCGGAGCTGCCTGCCGTACAGGTATCACAGCTTATTTATTACTATATAAATGATGTGGATCAAGTATCGTTAACCGTTGATATTAGTGATTTTCAAGCAACCAAAAGAAACGCGCTGCTTGCTTACCGTTCACAATTCGATGCGGCAGCAGGCTCCGACCGAGTGGCTACGCCATTAACGAATAATTACATAGAACGAGTAGAAGCACGTGATTCATTGCTTGGACAAGCAAGAGGCTGGGCATATGCAGAGGGTTTCGCAATTAAGCGTCCTCACGCCATACAATATTTTTGACAATTCGTACAGCTCTTGTGTAATACAATAGTTATACGTAACGAACACAGGAGGTGCGACAACAGTGGCGAGAAAATTAAAGATTGGTATTACCTGTTATCCTACCTTGGGCGGATCGGGCGTAGTTGCAACCGAATTAGGTAAATTACTGGCAGAACGTGGTCATGAAATTCATTTTATTACACACAGTATTCCTTTTCGATTAGGACACTTTAATAAAAATATTTTTTATCATGAGGTAGAAGTTAATGATTATTATGTGTTTCGTTACCCGCCTTATGATCTAGCTTTAGCAAGCAAGATGGCACAGGTAGCAAAAATGCAGCAGCTTGACTTGCTTCATGTCCATTATGCGGTGCCTCATGCGGTTTGCGCCTATTTGGCGAAGCAGATGAATGGCGATGGCTTAAAAACGGTCACAACGCTGCATGGCACGGACATAACGGTGCTGGCTCAGGATGAATCGTTAAAAGCTTTAATTCGTCTTGCGATCCATCAAAGCGACGCTGTAACTGCCGTTTCAAAGGATCTGATTCAAGAGACTAGACAACTGCTTGATATTACGACACCAATTGATTTAACCTATAATTTTGTTGATAAACGTGTTTATTATCCACGCGATGCGGTTTCCTTGCGAGCTGATTATGCGGCTCCTAATGAGAAAATTTTGATGCATATATCTAATTTCCGTCCGGTTAAACGGGTTGGGGATGTAGTTGAAATATTTGCTCGCGTTTCCGAGAAGGTTCCTTCGAAACTTCTCTTAGTCGGTGAAGGACCTGAGCTCTCAAAAATTCAATGCCGCATTCGCCAGCTTGGTCTTGAAGACCGTGTCCATTTTCTGGGCAAGCAAGAGGATGTTGCACAAGTCATTTCAATGGCAGATGTGCTGTTGCTTCCATCAGAGAAAGAAAGCTTCGGGCTTGTTGCGCTTGAGGCAATGGCTTGCGGCGTTCCAACTATTGGTTCTAACGCTGGTGGTATTCCGGAGCTTGTTACCCATGGAGAAACTGGATTTTTGTCAGAGATCGGCGATGTCGAAGATATGGCTAAAAATACGGAAAGACTGCTTACGAATGAGAAGCTGCATGAGCAGTTTAAGCAGGCTTGTATGTTTAGAGCAAGAAACGAGTTTTGTAATGACGTAATTACAACACAATATGAGCAGATCTATTATCGGGTACTCGGCATAGAGGCAGATTTGCCAATCGCTGTTTGCAGCGATAGCTAATCATTTCCCCTGCAAGAAGAGGTGTATGACATGCAGCTTTCATTATCAACACCGATCATAGCTGCATTGCCTATCATTGAGCGGCTTCGAGAGCATCATTTCGAAGCCGTTTTTGTGGGAGGCGCAGTTCGTGATACGTATTTAGATATACCAATCAAAGACGTTGATATCGCTACATCTGCTCGTCCAGAGCAGGTGCTTGAGCTGTTTGAGCGATGCATACCAACGGGCTTGCAGCATGGCACGATAACGGTTATACAAGACAACATCACATATGAAGTGACGACGTTTAGGCAAGAATCTGCATATGAGGATCATCGCAAGCCAGAAAGTGTCCTTTATATTACCGAACTTGACGGTGATTTGCTGCGCCGTGATTTTACGATGAACGCGATGGCGCTTTATAGCGATGGTACGCTTTATGATCCATATGGCGGAATTTATGATTTGCAGTCCAAGAGGCTTCGCTCAGTCGGCGATCCGAACGCACGTTTTCAAGAGGATGCGCTTCGTATGTTAAGAGCGGTCAGATTTATTGGCGTCTACAGGCTCACTCCTTCGCTGCGAACATGGAAAGCAGTCATTCGTTATCGCGAGCTGTTAAATTATATTGCGATGGAGCGTGTGCAAGTCGAGCTAGATAAAATGGTAGCTGGAACTGCTCCGCAAAGAGCGCTGCATTTTGTTGCCGCAAGCGGACTTTTGTTTCATTTGAAGGAGTCCTTCCATGAAGAAACATTGTTATCGCTGAAAGAGATGGGACACGGAGACCAAGCACAAACGATTTATTCTCGCTTGCATGAGCTGACAGCTGTTGATTCTCGCTGGGCGGCACTGGCAATAGGGTTGCATTTATCTGTTGAGGCAGCGCAGCAGGCGCTGCAAGTGTTGAAATTTTCAAATACGCGCAGTAAGACCATAAGTACAATTGTAGCGATACATAAAGAAATGCTAGTTGTCTCGACGCAAACTAATGAGCGTGAGCTTCACTCGAGCTGGTTAAGCCTTGTCATTCGTTATGGAAAAGGGATTTGCGGCGAATGGATTCATGTTATGCGAACGCTAGAGAAGCAAGAGCTAGCCTTCACTGCTGCGTTTCTAAGACGTTTGGAGAACTGGATTGATTTATTGACCGTTTCATCACTTAAGCAGCTTAAAGTGACCGGCAAGGATCTAACAAATCATTTGCAACGAGATGCTGGACCATGGGTTAGTGAAACATTAAGCAAATTACTATTGCTAACAGCACTCGGTGAGATTGAGAATGAACGAAATGTTTTGCTTGAGCAAGCGTCGCTCGAGCGATGAACAATAACATTCACAGCAGATTGTTTTGCATTATTTGAGGAGGCACGCGCAGATGAATCAGGAGCTCTTGCTTCAATTGTTTGTAGACAAACCAGGTGAATATGTGTCCGGAGAAAACATTAGCCAAGAGCTCGGCGTCAGCAGAACAGCGATATGGAAGCATATTCGCAAGCTTGAAGCGGCTGGTTATCAATTTGAAGCTTCAAGACGTCTTGGTTATCGACTTCTAAGCATACCGGACATGCTGTCTGTAGAGAAACTTGAAAATCAGCTGCAAGGCAACATATTTGGACAGCATATTCAATATTTTGAAACGGTGGAATCCACTCAAAATCTTGCTCGTGCTGCAGCAGAAGAAGGCGCCTTGGAGGGTACCTTATTCGTTGCTGAGCAGCAGGTTAAAGGCCGCGGCCGAATGGGACGAGGATGGATCTCGCCGCGCGGCAAAGGCATTTGGATGAGCATGGTGCTGCGTCCTTCCGTACCGATTCATTTTGCACCGCAGCTTACCTTATTGACAGCGGTAGCGTTATGCCGCAGCCTGAAGCGTTTAACTGGGCTGCCAATTGGAATTAAATGGCCCAATGATTTGCTAATTGAAGGTAAAAAAATTAGCGGTATTTTGCTTGAATCAGCCGCAGAAGACGAAAGACTTCGATATGTTATTGCAGGGATAGGTATTAGCGTAAATCTAGAAGAAGCTGATTACCCAGTGGAATTGCTGGAGAAAGCAACATCACTTCGCATCAGCGGTCAGCAAAAATGGTCAAGAGAAGAAGTTATTGCTGATTTTCTGAAGGAATGGGAGCAGTTGTATTTCCTCTATCAGGAGCAAGGCTTTAGCCCGATTGTAACGTTATGGGAAGCTTTGTCCGTATCTTTGGGCAAAACGGTGCGCCTTACAACCCCACAAGGCGAATTGGTTGGAGTTCCGATTGGACTAGAAGAGAGCGGAGCTATTCGCATTCAACTGGAGGACGGCTCCATTAAGCCTGTTTTCTCTGCAGAGATGGGCGAACCTCTATAACGCATTACAAGTCGTTTACGTAATGAAGAAAGTTTGGTAAACTAAAGTCATCAGGCGGTATTCTAAGGAAGCTGCACTGATGATAAAAAATACGATGTAAATGGTTGGGAATGCACACTCTGCTCTGAGCCGTAGGGACCGAGACAGAAGGAAGCACAACAAGCAAACGTTTCCTTTTCAGTTTGGGGACCTTTTTGGCAGCGGCTAAAAGGTTTTTTTGTGTTTATCCTATCATTGAACGGGAGGATGAAAGCTGATGAGGAAACGACTGACGATTACAAAAATTAAGAAGATGAAGCAGGACCGCAATGCGATTTCCGTTTTGACAGCTTACGATTATCCTTCAGCCAAGCTTGCTGAAGAAGCTGGAATTGATGTCATTTTGGTTGGAGATTCACTCGGGAACGTTGTACTTGGATATGAGACTACCATCCCGGTAACCATTGATGACATTGTTTATCATACAAGAGCAGTTGCTAGGGGTGCCCAGCAAACGTTTATCGTTGCTGATATGCCCTTCATGACTTATGGCATTGGACGTGAAGCAACACTGCGCAATGCTGCGAAAATTATGCAAGAAGGCGGTGCTCAGGCTGTAAAGCTGGAGGGTGGCGTTGAAATTGCATCTGATGTATCCGCGCTTGTCAAAGCAGGCATACCTGTTATGGGGCATATCGGCCTGACGCCACAATCGGTTCATCAGCTTGGCGGGTACAAAGTGCAAGGTAAATTAGATGCCGAAGTGGAGCAGCTAGTGAAAGATGCGAAGGCGCTGGAAGAAGCAGGTGCTTTCAGTATCGTTCTTGAACTAGTAACTGAACCAATCGCTACAATGATCAGCGAAATGCTTTCCATTCCGATTATCGGAATTGGCGCAGGTCGCGGCTGCGATGGCCAAGTGCTTGTATATCATGATATTTTGCAATACTCATCTCCTTATTTTGAGAAAAAATTCGTAAAAACCTATGCAGATATTGGAACAACCATTAGAAATGCGATCCAATCTTATGTAGACGATGTGAAAACAGGCCAGTTTCCTGAAGAAGAGCATGTATTTAATGCACAACCTGCCCATATTCCTTCTTTGTATGGTGGCTCCTCTGAGAGCAGCAATCTTAACATAACTGAAAATAAGGACCTCGCGAATAAGGAGGTCAAATTGAAATGATCATTTGCCGCACGAAAGCTGAGCTAAAGCAGCAGTTAACTGCTGTGCGCAAGGGAAATAAAAGCATTGGTTTTGTGCCAACTATGGGTTATTTGCATGAAGGTCATGCTTCCTTAATGCGCCAAGCACATGCCGAAAATGATACCGCTGTGCTTAGCATATTTGTTAATCCACTGCAATTTGGACCTAATGAAGATTTGGATCGGTATCCACGAGATGAGAAGCGTGATTTTGCGCTTGCAGAAGAATGCGGGATCGACATCGTGTTTATTCCTTCCGTTCAAGAAATGTATCCGAATAAGCCGCTGACAATGGTCATTGTCAATCAGGTAACGGATCGTTTATGCGGCGCTTCCAGACCTGGACATTTTGACGGAGTGGGAACGGTAGTTAGCAAGCTGTTTCATTTGGTTGCTCCTGATCGTGCTTATTTTGGCATGAAGGATGCTCAGCAGGTTGCTGTCATTCAGCAAATGGTTGGAGATCTTAATTTTCCAGTGGAAATAGTGCCAAGTCCAATCGTTCGAGAACCAGATGGTCTTGCTTTAAGCTCAAGAAACGTTTTTCTTAATGCGGAGCAGCGTGAGCAGGCAGTCGTATTGTCCAAAACGCTGCAGCAGGCTTCCGACTGGATGAATGAGCCTGATATGACGGCTGAGCGGCTGGAGGCTAAAGTGAAGCTGCAATTGGTGAAAGCGAGTGAAGCTGTAATTGATTATGTGGAGCTGCTTCACTATCCATCCCTGCAGGTGCTGGATGCAAAAGTTTTATTAAATACGATTCAGCAACCGTTAATTTTGGCATTAGCTGTAAAGTTTGGCGCAACAAGGCTTATAGATAATCGGATATTACAGACTGCGGAGGTGAACCAGCATGTTCAGAACGATGATGAAATCCAAGTTGCACCGGGCAACAGTAACGGAAGCGAACCTGAATTATGTCGGTAGCATTACAATTGATGAAG
Organism: Paenibacillus sp. 01T47; assembly: GCF_056398245.1. NCBI lineage: Bacteria > Bacillati > Bacillota > Bacilli > Caryophanales > Paenibacillaceae > Paenibacillus > Paenibacillus sp. 01T47. Next base: position 429,298 of record NZ_JBFTPA010000002.1, on the reverse strand, counting down.
ATTTGATGGATGCGGCTAACATATGGGAAAATGAAAAAGTTCAAATCGTTAACAATAATAATGGTGCTCGCTTTGAGACTTATGTCATAACAGGTGAACGCGGATCTGGTGTAATTTGCTTAAATGGCGCAGCCGCAAGACAAGTTCAGCCAGGTGATCAGGTGATTATCATTTCTTATGCGATGATGACTGACGCTGATGCTAAAGCACACAAACCGATTGTAACGATTTTGGATGCGAACAATCGCCCCTTGACCATTTTAAACGAAGAGCTGCACGCGACAATCCTGTAATTTGATCTTTCACTACGTTAATCCCTGTATTATGTAACGAATGGGATGCTGTATGAAAAGCGGCGTTGAAACAAAAAATGAACATAACACTCCTTAATTCTTTGGCGAAGGCGGGATGCGGTATGTTCCAGCATATGTTTTCATCCATGAACGAAATGCTTGATCAAATTATTGAACAGTACGATGGTGCAGGTGCAAGTGAAAAGCAGCAGTTCGAACAGCAAATGCTTGAGCTCAAAAAAGTAAGTGACACATTTATTGAACAATGGCTTGAATTTGAAGAGAAGTTTTCTGAGTTCAAGGAGCAGCAAGGCGATCAAGCAGCAGTATCGCAAGTTCAGGAACAAGCCCCAGAAGGGGCGGTTCAATCAAGTGTACCTGTAAGTATCGCAGTCAGCAGTCCAACTTCAGATTTTGAAATCTCGGACGAGCTTGCTGCGGTCATCTCCAAAGGGCAGGGCTACTACAAGCTATTTATGTTTTCGCAAGCAGCAGTGCAATTTCAAGCGGCTATTCTACAATCGCCGGAATGTAATTTGGCTAGACTGTTTTTGGGCATGACTCAGATGCACCTCCAGAACTGGAGTGAAGCTCAGCGGCATTTTCAATTGCTGATTGTATTGACGGACTTCCCCAAATGGCTTGCAATGGGCTATAATGCGCTAGGATGCATTCAAGCGGTGCAAATGAATTTGGCACAAGCAGAGCAATTATTTATGAAAGCTTATGAGGTCTGTCCCAGCTTCAAGGTTCCGTTAAACAATTTGAAATCATGTCAAGAAACACCCAAGCACTTATCGTTATATTTCGGAAGCACGGAGCTGTGCTGTTTGTGAGAGGATCGGGGAATAAATGAAATTTGCAGTATTGGATTTAGAAACGACGGGACACAGCTCGGATGATGATATTTTGCAGGTTGGGCTAGTCATCGTTTCAGAGGAGCTTGAAATTATCGATACGTATAGCTCCTTTGTTCGACCTAATATCCCGATACCGGCCTTCATTACACAATTAACAGGCATAGATGAAACGGTCGTTGCGGATGCCCCAACTCTCAAAGAGGTTATTGCAGGGCTGGTTCCGTTATTGGATGATGCCGTTTTGGTCGCTCATAACGTTGGCTTTGACGCCGGTTTTTTAAACCAAGCATTAGCACGATGCGGTCGGCGTCCTTTTGCAGGACGCAGGCTGGATACCATTGAATTATTACGAATTTTATATCCTACAATTAATACGTATCAGCTTGGAGCTGTTTCTGAGCTCTTTGGAATACCACATGATCAACATCACCGCGCGGACAGCGATGCAAATGCAACTGCGCTATTGCTAATTGAAACGGTAAAAAAGCTTCGCAAATTGCCGCTGCTTACTTTGCAGCGGCTTTCCACGCTTGTAGATGACGGCAGCGATTTGAGCTGGTTTATTAAGCATACTGGGCAGCAGATGGAATATAGTACTGTATTCGAATCGAATGAATATGACTATTTTAATCAATTTGCATTGAAGGTTCGCGAATGGAGCGATGAACAGCCTCCGCGTTCAGGCGGCACAAGTGTGCTGCCATTAACAGATGTTTCATTTGACAATTATTTAGCTGATGTAAGACAACGCTTCGAACAGAAATTTGAGAATTATGAGGAAAGAGAAGCGCAGGTAGCCATGTTTCAAGAGGTGTACAGCGCTCTAAATCAGAATCAGCATTTACTTATAGAAGCAGGGACAGGAACAGGGAAGTCGCTTGGTTATTTAATTCCTGCGCTTTATTATGGCATTCAGAACGGCAAAAAAGTTGTCGTTAGTACGCATACAATCAATTTGCAGGAGCAGCTTCGTCAACGCGATTTGCCATTGCTTGAAGAAATACTGCCATTTGAGTTTAGAGCTTCGATCTTTAAAGGCAGAGGGAATTATTTATGCTTGCGCAAATTTGAAGGTAAAATCAACACAAAAGATCTTGTATCGCCGATTGAGGATACGGTTACAGCTGCTCAAATGGTCGTATGGCTTGGAGAAACGGAAACTGGCGATCAGGAAGAGCTTAACTTCGGCAACAAGGGTGCTGAGTTTTGGTCTACGGTAGCGAGCGATACGGATTCATGCCTAAATCGAGCTTGTCCTTGGTTCAAAAGATGTTTTTATCATCGCGCGAAGCATGAAGCAAACATTGCTGATGTTACGATAACGAATCATTCAATGTTATTTACGGATGTTCAAGCAGATCATCGTTTATTGCCTTCCTATACTCATCTCATTATTGATGAAGCACATCATGTGGAAGAGGTTGCAGGCAAGCATCTAGGTATGCAAATTAACTACTTCTCTTTGACGCAGGCTGTTCTTCGGCTTTATAAAGATGCGCGCTCTGGATTATTGCCTGGGCTTCGCCAGAAGCTTATGTATGAGGATGACGCACATCAAGCTTCCTGGTTAGAGACGATTGATACCGTTATTCCTATTTTCCAAGAAATTAAGGAGCACTGGGATAAGCTGTTTGAAATGTTTTATAGCTTTACTTCAACTTCATCGGATGGACCAACTGAGAATGGTCAGTCGGTATGCCGCCTTAAGAAAAACGAGCTTCCAGCAGGCTGGGAGGACGGTGTTACGGTTGAAGGAAATATCCACACTGAACTCAACCGAGTCATTCGAACCGTCGATAAAATGGTTACCGATATTAAAGACCGTGTTGACGATTCCGGTGTTCAAGCGATAATAACGGATTTAAATGGCGCGGTACGTGATTTGTCTCGACTTAAGGATGAGCTTAGAACGTTTATCACCTTAGAGCTTGCGGACTCTGTGTTTTGGATTGAAGCAAGCAGCGTATACCGCTACAGATCTGTGCAGCTATACGGTGTGCCAGTAGATGTAAGCGCTCAGCTGCAAAAATATTTTTTTGATGTCAAAGAAAGTATCGTATTAACCTCTGCAACGTTATCTGTGCAAAAATCTTTTCAATACGCGGAGGAGCAGCTTGGGTTAACTGGATATGAACAGCAGGGCAGGCTTAAAACCGTTCAATTGCCTTCTCCGTTTAATTACCGGGAGCAGGCATTAGTTGTCATTCCACGCAACTTCCCAGTACTCAAGGGAGCAGCTGTAGATGACACCTATTTGGATATGCTTGTAAAATCGCTTTCTGATGCTGCAAAGGAAACGAAGGGCAGAATGCTAGTGCTGTTCACGTCCTATCGCATGCTGAGGCAGGTCTACGAGCCGCTTAAAGAGCTTTTAAGCGTTGCAGGAATTCAAGTACTAGGACAAGGAATAGACAGCGGCAATCGCACGAAGCTTACAAGACGTTTCCGTCAAACGCCAGAGTCCGTTTTACTTGGCACGAGCAGCTTCTGGGAAGGTGTAGATATACCCGGAGAAGCTCTGATTTGCCTTGCCATCGTTCGTTTGCCATTCCAACCGCCTAACCATCCCTTAGTGGAAGCAAAAGCTGAGATGCTGCAGCGGCAGAAACAAAATCCTTTTATGAAATTGTCGATTCCCCAAGCCGTCATTCGCTTTAAACAAGGCTTTGGGCGTCTAGTAAGGACTTCACAAGACAAAGGGATCGTAATCATATATGATACTAGAATAATCGACACTTACTACGGTAAACACTTCTTATATTCACTGCCAGGACCAAAAATCGAAACGATGCATATGGATCAAATGGTCGTGCGAATGAGAGAATGGTTAACGGATGAAAATGCAGCATTGCCGCAGGAAAATCAAGCTGTGTCTAGCGAAGAGGAGGAAAAACGATGAAGCAAACGAAAATATCGGAGGCTGTCGTCAGAAGGCTTCCCGTTTATTTGCAAGTACTAAATGAAATGCTTAATCGTGAGATTCAGACCATTTCTTCGCAGGATTTAGGCACAAAGCTTGATTTAAATCCTGCTCAAATTCGTAAAGATCTCGCTTATTTCGGAGAGTTTGGACGGAAGGGCGTAGGCTACGATGTTGTATATTTAATTGAGAAGATACGTCAAATTTTGAAGGTTGATCAGACGATAAAGGTTGCGTTGGTTGGAGCCGGCAATCTAGGTCATGCCTTATGCAATTACAATAAATACTCCAAGGATAATATGCAGATTACCGCCGTGTTCGATGTACATCCGAGCAAAATTGGAACGAGCATTAATAATTTGATTGTAATGCCGATGAGCGAGCTTGCTGCAACGGTTGCAGAGCAAAATATTCGGATCGGCATCATTACCGTTCCAGCATTTGAAGCACAAAATGTAGCTAATCAATTTGTCGAAGCAGGCATAGAAGGAATATTGAATTTTGCCCCTGCTATTCTACGAGTACCGGATGAAATGCGAATACATAATGCTGATTTCACAAGGGAATTGCTTAGCTTAGCCTATTATTTAGCCAAAGAGGGAGAGACGCAGGATGAGTCAGATTTGGATTGAAAATGGTTTGTTTATAACGATGGATGACGAAAATCCATCATTTAGAGGACATATGGTTGTATCCGATGATCGGATTAGTTATATAGGTACGGCTGTTCCTGAACAGCTTTCTGATACGGTGCAAAAAATAGACGGCAGCAAGCTGGCTTTTATGCCAGGACTTATTAATACTCACGGACATGCGGCGATGAGCTTGCTTCGCGGATATTCCGATGATCAGAATTTGCAGGTTTGGCTGGAACAGAAAATGTGGCCAATGGAAGGCAAATATGTTGATCAAGATACACGTGCAGGAAGTTCTCTAGCGATCGTAGAAATGCTGAAATCAGGTACAACAGCTTTTGTTGATATGTATGATCGCATGGATCAAGTTGCTCAAATGGTTGAGCAAAGCGGTATCCGCGGTGTTTTGACAAGAGGCGTTATCGGACTATGTCCACCAGATGTACAGGAAGCTAAGCTTGCTGAGGCAATTGCTTTTGCCCGTGATTGGAACGGGAAAGCCGATGGACGCATAACCACGATGATTTCTCCACACGCGCCTTATACATGTCCACCAGCATATATTGAACGTTTTGTACAAGCAGCTCATGATTTTGATTTGCCTTTGCACACGCATATGTCGGAAACGATAGCGGAAGTTGAGCAAAACGTGCGTGATTATGGACTTCGTCCGGTCGAACATTTGGATCGTTTAGGCTTTTTCTCACGTCCTGCACTTGTTGCGCATGCCGTACATCTGAATGATGCTGAGATCGAGCTGCTTGCTGCTAAAGGAGTTGCGGTTTCACATAATCCTGTAAGCAATCTTAAGCTTGCTAGCGGCATTGCACGTGTTCCTGATTTGATTCGCGCAGGTGTTACGGTATCGCTTGGAACAGATAGTGTGGCAAGCAACAACAATCTTGATTTATTTGAGGAAATTCGATTCGCGGCTTTGCTTCATAAAGGTGTATCTGGAGATCCTACTGCTATCCCTGCTTTGGAAGCATTGAAGCTTGGTACAGTGAATGGGGCAAAATCCATTTGGCAAGAGAAGAGCCTTGGTAGTCTAAAAGTAGGCATGAAGGCAGATTTCATCGCTATTGATATTGAACAGCCGCATTTCTACCCTCAGACGGATATCGTATCACATTTGGTCTACTCAGGTTCAGGCCGCGATGTGCGGCATGTATGGATTGATGGAAGACAAGTATTGAAAAACGGCGAATGCACTTGGCTTGATGAGGAGAAAATTCGTTACGAGGCACAAGCGAGCTTTGATCGCTTGCTGCAAGCTTAATGCGAGCAACAGCAAGGAAACGAAAGCCGTTTATGACACTTAAGCGATGGTTGTTGTTAATTACAGCATTCCTCTTGCTGCTTCTAACCGTTTCCTTTATCTATTTCCGTGAAGTTCAGTCCCCTGAGTGGACAGCAATTAATGCGGCGAAGGAACAAGCGACTAAAGCAGCTGATCTTATCGAGATAGAAAAGGTACATCATCATATATGGCAAAAAAACAGTTGGGTCGTTGAAGGTATTAATCAACAGGATGAACATGTATACGTATGGCTGACTGAGAAGCAACAACCAGTTATCATGAGAGCGACGGAAGGCATTTCTGAGAAGTCACTCAAAGATGATTTCATCAGCAAGAGGCCATTGGCAGAAATAAAGAGAATTCAGCCGGGTCTGCTTGATGACAAAACGGTGTGGGAGATCTATTATAATGACGGTGAAAAGCCTGATCATTACCGATATGATTTCTACCGTTTTGATGATGGTGCATTTATTGATTCTTATACGTTACCAGCAAAAACGGGGCCATAAGGCTCCGTTTCCTTTTATTGATGGACGATTCTTGCATAATTTCATGATATACTTTCGTATAGCGGTGTTGATATACGGAGTGTTCATAAATTTATTGCAGGAGGGATTTTCATAATGATGAGACCACGTGTAATACCAATCGTGATTACTGCTGCAATTTCCGCTTCCGTTTTGTTCGGAGGCTGGGCTGTATATAATCAAGTGGCTGTAGCAGCTCCATTAGAGAAAGTTACAAAAGGCATTAAAGGTATTGTTTCTTCAGAAAAACCAGTTATGGATCGCAATAAAGTAGCTATTTCTCTTGAATTAACGCCGGATGCGAATCTCCGGGACATCTATGAAAGTATTGCGGCTAACGGAAAAGATGTAGTTGGCGACCGTAAGCTTGAGCTTAATATAGAAGAAAAATCGAATAAGCAGCTTGAAGATCTGTGGTATGCTTCCATGTTTGAAGTTGCAGAGGCGATGGAGCGCAAAACCTACTCTCATATTCCAGATGCGATGAAAGAAGCAGCAAAATCCATGAAAGATGTCACCGTGACGACTGAAATGGATGATACGAATGTGTATATTACGATTAAAAATAATGAAGCGGTGAAATATATCGTCCTGCCACGCACGCCAAACCAATTGGAGGCATGGTAATATGATGAAATATGGTAAAGAAATTGCGATAGGCTCACTTCCTGTACTTATTGCTTTTTTTATATATATTGGACAAAATGTTGTTCCCATCGTATTGCTGGGTGTGTTAGGCTTTGCCGTAGTTTATGCAGCACGAGGTAGAGGCAAGCTGACCGCGTTGTCTAGCCAGAAGCGGCGTTCTGAGGAGAAAATGACACCACTCACCTTTGAGGAAATCGGAGGTCAGGAGCGTGCCAAGCAGGAGCTTGTAGAGGCGCTTGATTTTCTCGTTCATCAAGAACAAATTGCTAAGCTTGGCATTCGGCCGTTAAAAGGCATCCTGCTGTCAGGCCCTCCAGGAACAGGAAAGACGCTGCTTGCTAAAGCAGCTGCTCAATATACAGATTCGATTTATTTGGCTGCTTCTGGCAGTGAGTTTGTTGAAATGTATGTTGGTGTAGGCGCAGGACGTATTCGCGACCTGTTCAAAGAGGCACGTACAAAAGCGAATAAAGCGAAAAAAAGCAGCGCTGTTATTTTTATTGATGAGATTGAAGTCATTGGCGGCAAACGAGATGGCGGTCAGCAGCGCGAGTATGATCAAACCTTGAATCAGCTATTAACCGAGATGGATGGTATTTATGCAAATGAATCACCGCGCATTTTGTTAATTGCGGCTACTAACCGTAAGGAAATGCTCGATAGCGCATTGCTCCGTCCAGGCCGTTTCGACAGGCACATCGGTGTTGAACTTCCTGATAAAAAGGGCAGATTGCATATTTTGAACATCCATGCGAAAAATAAACCTATCCGCACAGGCGTGAACTTAGAACGGATTGCAAGTGAATCCTTTGGTTTCTCAGGTGCACAGCTAGAGAGCGTCATGAATGAAGCGGCGATTTATGCGATGCGTGAGAGCAGTGAAACCATCGCTGAACAGCATTTATCGATGGCTATTGATAAGGTTATGATGGGTGAAAAAACGGATCGTGAGGCATCAAAAGAAGAGCGTGAACGGATTGCGCTTCATGAGCTCGGACATGCAATTATGGCAGAACTAATGCGTCCAGGCAGCGTGTCACAGGTTGCTTTGTCTCCGCGCGGTCAAGCGTTAGGTTATGTTCGTCACAATCCGCAGCAGGATCAATATTTGTACACAAAACAGTTCCTTAACGGTCAAATTATGATTACATTAGGCGGAGCCGCTGCTGAGGAAATGTTTTATGGTGATCGGAGCACTGGATCAAGAGGTGACTTCGAACAATCGATGAATATAGTCAAAACATTAGTGGAATCGGGATTGACTGATCTTGGCATTATTGATTCTTCGATGATGACAAAAGATGGATGGGCAAGCATCAATCGAACCATTTTGGATGAGCTGATGCTGCAAACAAAAGGTCTGCTTGAGTCGAATAGAGAAGTGTTTATCAAGTCTCTTCAGACGCTTCTGCGTGAGGAAACATTGAGCGGAGATGAGTTTAGAAAGCTCTTTTCTTCCAATACAGCAGCATGAAGCGTTTACAATATTACAATTTGAAGGCGGAGTTGTCGTCCGCCTTCTTTTTTTGATGAAATTCGTTATAATAAGATTGAACTATCTTTGCAGAGAAAACTTCTATTATGTTTTAAGAAGAATTCTCCCCACACTAAAGGAGCTAATACATTGCATATCAAAACAGTTGGAGTTGTAGGAGTAGGCACGATGGGTCAAGGGATCGCGGAAATGCTGGCCTCCAAAGGATTGGATGTTATCATTATCGAGCGTTCGGACGATCGCCTAGATTATGGTAAACAAATGATTGAAGTAAGCTTGGATAAACAAATCGAGAAGTGGGCGCTCACGAATTCCGAGAAGAAGCTGATTATGAATAGAATAGAGGCGACAACAAGCTACGAGAAGTTAGCGGATTGTGAGCTTGTTATTGAAACGATAACTGAAGATTTGGAATTGAAAAAAGCTGTATTTGAACAAATTGATCAAATTTGCGGTCCAAATGTTATTTTAGCGAGCAATACATCTACTCTAAGCTTAACTGAGCTAGCAAGCTTTACGAAGCAGCCGAGCCGCGTAATTGGCATGCATTTTATTTATCCAGTATCCAAGATTGATCTCGTGGAAATTGTTCGTGGTCTGAAGACGTCAGAGGAAACATTTATACGTACGAAACATTTTGTGGAAGAGGTTATTAACAAAAAAGGAGTTATGGTATTTGAATCTCCTGGTTTCGTAACTACACGACTCATTTGCTTATTTATTAACGAAGCCTTGCATGTACTCGAGGAAGGGGTCGCGTCGGCTGAGGATATTGACAGCGCTATGCGTATCGGCTATTCCTTCCAGCATGGACCTTTCGAGATGTGTGATCGTTTCGGTCTTGATTCCGTGTTGGCAGCCCTTGAGAGAATGTTCCGCGAGTATGGCGAGCTGAAATACCGTCCTTCGATCGTGCTGAAAAAAATGGTGCGCGCTGGACATCTCGGAGCCAAATCAGGAATCGGCTTCTTCAAATATGATACGGATGGGGATCGGATTTAAATGAAAGTACTCGTAATTAATGCAGGAAGTTCCTCTTTAAAATATCAGCTTTACAACATGCGTGACGAATCAGTTCTGGCAAGCGGACGCGTGGAACGGATCGGAATGGATTCTTCGATTGTTACTCATGAACCAGTTGACAAGCCCGAGGTTCGTAAAGTTAGTGAAATATTGGATCATGTTGCTGCTGTTAAGCAGGTTATCAATATGCTTACCAACCCGGAGTTCGGAGCGATCGCTAATCTGGACGAAATCGAAGCTGTAGGCCATCGTATCGTTCATGGCGGCGAGGCATTTAGCAGTTCAGTGCTTGTAACACAAGAGGTTAAGCTCGAGATTCGTCGATTGTTTGATTTGGCGCCGCTTCATAACCCAGCGCATATGATGGGTATTTTGGCGGTAGAAACAAATTTGCCTGATGTACCTCAAGCGGTAGTATTCGATACAGCATTCCATCAAAGCATGCCGAACACATCGTATTTATATCCAATTCCTACTGTGCTATACCGTCGTCACAAGGTTCGCAGATATGGTTTTCATGGCACGTCTCATTCCTATGTGAGCGCACATGCAGCCGAGTATTTGCAAAAACCATTGGAATCAATCAAAATGATTACTTGCCACATCGGAAACGGCGCAAGCTGTACAGCCATTTTGAACGGCAAGTCCTTTGATACAAGTATGGGAATGACTCCACTTGAAGGTCTTATGATGGGTACCCGGAGCGGAGATATTGATCCAGCGATCGTGCCATTTGTAATGAACAAAGAGGAATTGACTTTAAATGAAGTAAATTCTATGCTGAACAAACATAGCGGTATGCTGGCTATTTCCGGTATTAGCAGCGATATGCGCGAGGTAACAGAGGCGATGCTTGAAGGCGATAAAAACGCAAAGCTTGCTTTTGATATGTATGCTTACCGAGTTAGAAAATATATTGGCGCATATGCCGCGGCGATGAACGGTGTAGATACGATTGTGTTCACTGCTGGAGTAGGAGAAAATTCTGTCGCTCTACGCAAAGCGATATGCGAGGGCATTTCATTCTTGGGTATTGAGCTAGATGAAGAGCGCAACTCAGAGCGTCGCAAAGATATTCGTGAGATTACGACGGACAGCTCACGCATTAAAGTTTTAGTTGTTCCTACGAATGAGGAGCTCCTCATCGCAAGAGACACGTATAACTTAGTTAAGCAAAAGGATACGTCTGCACAGGCGTAGTCGTATAGGAGGCAGCTGGCAGTGAACAACGAGATATGGAAAGCTTACTCGCATGGTATGGCTGCTGCGTTGCAGGAAGGCGGCGTTTATGTGTCGGCGATGCTGCTGCGAACTTACCGCCAGCTGGAATTGTCGGATACAGAAGCGATGCTGCTCCTGCAAATCATGGTTTATATGGAAGCGGACATGAATGATTTCCCGACGCCAGAACAATTGGCTGAGCGGATGGGCCTGAGTGTTAGAGAAGTTGGACAATCCCTTGGCCGGCTGATGAAAGAAGATTTTCTTACAATTGACGAGTACGTTGACAGTTCTACGGGGATGCAGTCAGAGCGTTATAACTGGACAGGCTGGCTGCTTAAGGCAGCTGCGTTAACCGCGGAGCAGAAGCGTGAATCGCGGAAGGCAGAGCGTCAGCCATTCAAGCAGCAAGCGGCGCCATCATCGGACTTATTCAGTGTATTCGAGCAAGAGTTTGGACGCTTATTATCTCCGATAGAATGCGAGACGATTACAGGCTGGCTTGATCATGATCGATATACAGACGAAATTATTCGTTTTGCTCTTAAAGAAGCCGTCTTTGCGGGTAAGCTTAGCTTGCGTTATATTGATCGGATACTTATCGAGTGGAGCCGCAATCGAGTAACGAATGCAGACGAGGCTCGCGCACATGCGCAAAAATTTCGTGGAGGAAGAGGCTAAGCCATGCGGCTTAGCTCTTTTTTTTATGTAAAAGGGTCACATTATTATATATAGCTAAGGTTTGATCGCGTAGAGTAAACCAACATATGGGGTAAGCCGGTTGATGACAGTGGAATATCCACGTTTGTTGAACCAGTTCAGATGTTCGGATACAGAGGAAAGATGCCAGTTAGGCGGTATGGCAAGCTTTGTTTTTATCTCTTCAGAATGTATTTTATCATCGTCAACCACGTCCTCATCCATTAACCCCGTAATCACAAGCCGTCCCCCATTTATTAAAACGCGGTCCATTTCTTCTAGTGCCAGAAGCTGTTGTGAACGATTCAAGTGATGCATAGCAAAGCTGCAGCCTATAAAAGAATAACTGGATGGGGCGAGAGGCAGTGCGAGCAAATTGCCTTGTTTTGCATCAATGGCAGGGAGCCTTTCTCTTATGATCGAGAGCATTTCAGTCGATTGCTCGACAACCGTAAGCTTCGTGCCGGCCGCAGCTAGCATGCTGGAGAGATTGCCGCTGCCTGCTCCTATTTCTAAGCCAAGCTCATCAAACCGCGGATCAAGCCATTCAACGGTTCGCAGCAGTGCCATATTGTATTGCTCCTCCGAAAGAATACCGCTAAGTGTAATGATAGGTGCTTTATATCCGTGCTGAATCGCTATCTCATCGTAATTCCATTGATCGCTCCAAGAGGCTCGCGATAGCCGATTTTGTTTAATTTCTTCAGCGGCCAGCTCTGCATGTGTCAATTCAGCTGCTCCTTTTTTGTGCCATGCTGAAATCGTTTCATCAAGCGCTTGCAGCGCTTTTGTTGCTGTGATCCATTGCTCATACAGCAATGCACGAGTGCCATCCACACTTCGAATAAAAGCGTCCGGTTCATTGATCACGTTTAGAGCATCCTGTATTGCAGATACGGATAAGCCCAATTCTCTTAGCGATATGATCCAGCGGAGCCGAATGACGTCCTCAATGGAATAGTCGCGATATTTATTCTCTATTGCTTTATATGGATGAATTAGACCTTTTTCTTCATAAAAACGAAGTGTACGCGGCGTGACACCGAGTTGTTTTGCAGCTTCATGCACCTTCAATAGAGCCACCTCCTCTTGCCATTATGAACGTTTACGTTACGTTAAAGTCAATATAGTTGACTCCGTTTTTTATGTTAAATGAGGAATTTAACATGATGGTTATAGACAACAAATTGTTCCGAGTTTACTCATATAAGCAGATAAATATGGTAAAACATTTAAAAAATAGTTTATAGTTAGGTTACGATAAAAGTGATTCGACTAAATCCCGCTGAAGCATTAACTACAAGGAGGATATTTATGTCAGATAAACATTTATTTTTGTTTGGTGGTGGAGCGCCGTTCAATGAAAGCTTAGCAAAAAAATTTGGAGCTCTGGCATCAAAAGGGTTAAGCAAAGTAGTTATCTTATTTATTGAGCAAGAAGGTTGGCAAGAATACATGACGAAATATACCGATCAAATAGGTTTTCATGATATTGATCAGTTTGTGTATTTCACCTTGGATGCATCACCATCAACCGATTTATTGGAACAGCTTCAATCAGCTACAGGAGTGATTATAAGCGGTGGTGATACTGAGCTTTATCGAGATTATATCGTGGAAACAAAGCTCGGCACAATAATAAAAGCATTATACACAGAAGGCGTGCCAGTTGCAGGTTTTTCGGCTGGCGCCTTAATCAGTCCTAATGTATGTGTAATTCCACCCATCGACAACAGAGCGAATGAGCACCTTTTCCTCAAAGGTCTTGGATTAATAAATCATTGCGTCATTAGTGCACATTTTTCAAAATGGGATGAAGAAAAGAACTTATTGGCTGCACTTTCCAAAACCAACTTGTCAACGGGTTATGGGATAGATGATGCTTCTGGCATTTATTTTAAAAACGAACGGATATCAGAGACTGCGGGACAAGTTTATTTTTATTATGGAAAAGAGTGAGTGTGTTTACAACGAAGGAGGAAGATGGTTATTTCAAACGGTAAATCAATGATAGCAGCAAGCTTTATTCTCGGAGTATCTTTTATAGTGGGTTGTATGTTTATGGAGAAAAACGACGTGCCTAATAAAGAGCAGTCCGACGTTACGATAAGCGTGGAAAAACCTTTGCTAACGATAGAAGAGGCAGCAAATTATTTGCATTTATCGGAAAATGAAATTAAACAAATCATTCATACAGAGCAAATTCAGCTGACTACAGCAGGGTCCTTTTCTGGCGTTATGTTCCCCTACATAAAAGTTGGTGAGAAATTTTATATTAGCAAAAATGAGTTAATGGTTTGGATTAATGAAACGTCGAGAGAAAGGCGGGAGTATGCTGCTGGAACAGTTATCCAATAACAGTTGATCGGGAAGGGGAAGAGCGAAGATTACATATCATTCAGGAAGAGTTATCATTTTGATGGTCATGTTTTTAGATGGGTTATAATCTAGCTGGAAAATCTCCCGCTAATCAGCGCTTTGAAACATAAAAAGTGCTGAAGCGGGAGAAAGTCCTTCTAAAAAATGAAATGATCAAGCTGGAAAATGCTTAAGCTTTACCACGCTGCAGCAATTCCAAACGATATACATATTCAAAAATAAATTCAAATGCTTCAAGGTGGCGTTTTGCCTCAAATGCGTTTGCTCCCCAAGCGTAAATGCCATGCTTGCGCAGCACGATGCCAGGAATGTTTTTCACGATACGCTCCGTTATTTCCGGTACGATAGAAGGGATATGTGCGAAGTTCGAAACGATTGGAATATCAATGTGTGCTTCCTCGTCCCAAATGTTAAACCCTTTGATCAGTTCAACGCCATCTACCGGCACAGACTTGCGATCCCAGAAATACTCTGAGATTACGCTGTTAAATACGGTATGCACGTGGAAAATAGCGCCAGCCCCAGTTAATTTGTAAATTTCACAATGGATCAGTGTTTCAGCGGATGGTTTTAAGCGTGTTGTTTCGCATGGCTTGCCATCTTGATCAACAAATAAATAATCCTCTGGTGTATGAATCGTTTTGTCCTTACCGCTTGCCGTAATAGCGAATTGAAATTCGTCGGGGTTATAGTCGCCTACACGGATCGATAAATTGCCGCTGGTGCCAGGGAACCAGCCGCGTGAAGCGAACAGCTCCTTAACGTCGCGAAGATCAGATAAAGCGCGCTGCTTGTCTTCTAAAGCAATTTGCTCAAAACTCATTTTGTTGACTTCCTTTCAGCATTCATAGTGTTGATAATATCGTGGAATGTTTCGTATTCGTGATGTGGCAGTCCGAGCTCCTTGCATTTCACCGTAAGGTGGGAGCGGGAATAGACGATATCAGCAAGCTTAGCGCCTTCAAAGTCGGTTACGCTGTCGCCTATAATGATGCGCTCGTATTGCTCTTCAGGGAAACGACGCATAATGGTCGTTTTACACATGCCGCAGTTGTTGGTGCAATGAGCATCACACGGATTTGGCCACAAAATCTCAATTTGCTCATCGCTGAAATCACTGCCGTTGCAATAAATATGATCTTTTGGTATGTCGAAAGCTTCAAGAATAGGATAAACAAAAAAATCAATGCCGCCGCTAGTTACGTAAAAATCAATCTGCTGCTCTTTGCAATAGTTTAGAAATTCAGCGAAGCCTTCACGAATGCGTACATTGGAAATGCTGAAATCGATAACTTCTTTCTGCATAGAAGCAGGAAGGAGGCGGAACATTTGTCCAACGCCATCCATAATTGAAATCTCTTGCGCAATCGTTCGCTCTGCAATGTTTTCCCAGCCTGCTGGATTAAAATGTTTAATAATTGCGATAATGTTGTCATTAACGGTAATCGTTCCATCAAAATCACAAAACACGATGCGTTTCTTAGTTGTATTCATTTCAGTCATTATTCTTTGATCCCCCATGCTTCAATTGCTGCCAACAGCGCTTCATTGCCCGGTTGCTCAGCGGCATTGCGAAGAGGTACTCCATTTAATGTTGCAGTAATCGCTTGACGGAATGCTTGTCCGCCAGCTGCAGTTCCCATGGCATGACCATGAATACCGCCGCCAGCATTTACAACCACGTCGGTACCGAAATCTTTTAGAATGAGAGGTACTAGTCCAGGATGAATGCCCGCCGATGGTACAGGGAAGCTCGTCCTCAGCCCGTGAAGCGGCGCAAGCAAAGCTTCCTTAACTGCTAAATTCTCTTCCTTTGGCATAACAACCGAGCCGTAAGGTGAAGGGAAGAGCACAAGATCGGCACCTGCAAGACGCATTAACTTCCCAAGAAGAAGAGAAGCGCTAATGCCATAATGAGGCGATGGGTACATCGCTCCAGCCATTGCAGGGTGAGCTGCTATAGGGATATTAATGGATTTGTCACTGCTAAGCTCATGAAGCACATCATAGCCATAAGCAAGAACGTTAAATAAAAGCGCGTTGGCGCCGGCGTCAATCGCTTTTCGAGCATTCGCAGCAAGAGCTGAGGTAGGCCCTGTCAAGTTAACGGCGTAAAGCAGCTTTTGGCCGGTCTCTGCTTCAGCGCGACGCGCTGCATCCAAACAAGCTTCGACACGTTTCTCCAGAGGGGTAAGTGGATTCTCAAATAGGATTTCATCATCCTTGATTAAGTCCACACCGCCAAGCGCTTGCTTGTAGAACTGATCTTGAAGATTGGCTAGATCGTATCCGACAACGGATTTGAAAATACTCATTAGCAGCGGGCGATCATGTACGCCAAGCAAATCGCGAACACCGTTTAGTCCAAACTTAGGACCTGGGAAAGCAGATGCAAAATCTTCAGAAACGTCGAGATCCATAAGCTTGATTTTGCCGTCCATGGACAGCTTGCCGAATACAGTTACTAGCAAAGCAGGGAGGTCACGGCTGAAGTTGATGTCTGGATAAGCAATTCGCATGTCGGCATAGCGCTCACCGGGCAATGCATTTTCGGGCTCATGGACAGTAACGGACAATACTTTTCCAAGATGCTTTTCCATATTCGCCTTTTGCGCTTCAGGAAGCTCAGTCCAGCTGCCGACGGTTAAGCCAACAGCGATCGAAAGTGCCTTTTTATTGAAATCCGCTCGATCATCATAAGAACGATACGTTGCGATACAAACTCCAATCATTCGTTAATGCTCCTCTCGATAGCTTCTCCAAGCTCGCCTGCACGTTCTGCTGAGCGATGGATAGCTTTCTTGATTGTTTCTGAAAAATGATTTTCGGCCATCAGCTCAAGAGCTGCCTGCGTCGTCCCATTTGGCGATGTGACCTTGCGGCGCAGCTCTGCTGGCTCTTCGCCGGTATGACGAACCATTTCCGCTGCGCCAAGAACCGTCTGAACGACAAGCTCCTTTGCTGCTGTCTCCGAAAAGCCTAGTTGGATTGCGGTATCGATCATCGACTCCATAAAGTAATAGACATAAGCTGGGCCGCTGCCAGACACGCCTGTGACAGCTTGCTGGAGTGACTCGTCTACGATTGCATTAATGCCAACAGAGCTGAAAATCGCTTCTGTAAGTGCTTTTTGCGAAGTAGTCACAATATTTGAATAACTAATTCCAGTTGCTCCTAGACCAATTGTGCTGGATGTGTTCGGCATCGCACGTACGACGGAAGCCTGCCCACCAAGCAGCTGCTCGATTGCTTTGATCGATAACCCGGCAATGACCGATATAATAAGCTGTTTAGAGGAAATGAACGGCTTAATGGATGCGATCGCTTCAGCAGCATCCTTAGGTTTCATGGCTAGAAAAATAATGTCTGCCTCTTTTAAATAAGCTTCATTAGAGGAGCCTTGCACGATGGTTTGTATACCGTATAGCTCATTTAGCTCAGAGAGTCGATCTTTATTTTGTCGATTGAGCATTGAAATCTGATTAGGTGCAATGAGGTTTTTGTTAATTAGACCTCGCGCAATGGCTTCCGCCATCGATCCGGCACCATAGAAGCAAATTTGCTGACTGGCAATTGCTGTTTGTGTAAGCTGTGTCATGAAGTATTCCTCCGTTGTTCCATTGATATTGGACTGAATTCGTCCTGTTAGCCTCGTATTTGTCCAGTTCCATAAACAAGATATTTAGTAGACGTCAATGCAGGCAAACCCATTGGACCGCGTGCATGAAGCTTTTGTGTACTAATGCCGATTTCAGCTCCAAACCCGAATTCAAATCCGTCGGTAAAGCGAGTAGAGGCGTTATGATAAACGGCAGCCGCATCAACATCTTGAATAAATCGCTCAGCGTTTTCGGAGTTTTCGGTCACAATACATTCGGAATGTTTTGTACTGAAACGGCGGATATGCGCAAGCGCGGCGTCAAGATCTGAAACGACGCGGATATTCATAATATAATCATTGTATTCTGTACTATAGTCCTCATCAGTTGCCGGTTTAATGCCTGTGAGAAGGGAAGCCGTTCTTTCGCAGCCGCGGAGCTCAACGCCAGCTTGAACAAAACGATCAGCAAGTGCAGCCAAATGCTGCTCTGCAAAAGCTTCGTGAACGAGCAAGGTTTCCATGGAGTTGCAAACCGATGGCCGTTGTACTTTGGCGTTAAAGGCAATCTCGACAGCCATCGTATAGTCAGCGCTGGCATCTATGAAGGTATGGCAAATACCAGCTCCTGTTTCGATGACCGGTACAGTGGCATTTTCAACGACATTTCGAATAAGCGATGCGCCTCCACGAGGAATGACAACATCAAGCAAGCCATTAAGCTTCAGCATTTCGTTAACCGAGGCACGATCTGAATCCTCTATTAACTGAATGGCATCAGCTGGCATTGCCGTATCTGAAAGTGCATTTTTTAATACCTCTACGATTTTACGATTTGACTCGATAGCAGCTGATCCGCCGCGAAGCACGACGCAGTTGCCAGTTTTTAAACATAAGCCAGCCGCATCGACAGTAACATTGGGACGAGCTTCATAGATCATGCCAATGACGCCGATTGGAACTCTGATCTTATTTACTTTAAGTCCGTTAGGACGATCGAAATGCTCAAGCAGCTCACCAACAGGGTCCGGAAGCTCAACAATTTGTCTAAGTCCCTCAGCAATGGATGCTACACGATCTTTATTTAAAGCAAGGCGATCGAGCATGGAAGGGCTTGTGCCTTGCTCGCGACCTCGCTGCAGGTCAAGCTCATTTGCAGTAATAATTGCGTTAGTCTCGGCGATTAATGCATCAGCCATACGAGATAGAGCCGTATTTTTTTGTTCTGTGGACAAACGATTCATAATGGCAGTTGCATCTTGAGCTAAAGTTGCTTTTGTTCTCACTTCACTGATCATAGCGGAATCCCCCTTATTATTTTAATGTAATCCATTCGTCTCGATGAATAAATTCGATACGGGATACATCGACTCTACGTTTAACTTCTTCAGTAGTAAGGCCAGCCACAGCTTGAATTTGCCATGCTGCATAATTGACAACGCCTCTGCCAATGGTTTGGCCTTGTGGATTAATGACTTCGACGACATCTCCGGAATGGAAATCGCCTTGAATTTCTTTTACGCCGGCAGGGAGGAGGCTTTTGCCGCCTTCCAGCAAGGCTTGAACAGCGCCTTCATCTACAAAAACCTTGCCTAGCGGCATAGAGTGAAAGCCAAGCCATTGCTTCTTCATCGGAAGGCTATTCAGCTTCGTATCAAAATATGTACCGCGGCCATTGCCTTCCACAGCTAGCTTCAGATCGCCTTCTTGCTGCACCTTACCGATAAAAGCATGTACGCCGCCGCGCATGGCGATGCGTGCTGCTTCGATTTTGGAACGCATGCCGCCTGTTCCGACGGAAGAGCCAGCTCCGCCTGCGAGCTTCATAATATCTTCAGATATTTGATCGACGCGCTCGATCTTGACCGCTTGCGGATTTTTACGAGGGTCCTCTGTGTATAAGCCGTCCATATCGGTAATGATGATCAGCTGTGAAGCTTTCGTCATCGCAGCGACAAGCGCTGATAAGCTGTCGTTATCACCGAATTTAGGAACAAGCTCGTCGGTTGCCACCGTATCGTTTTCGTTAATAATCGGTATGATGCCAAGCCGCAGAAGCTCTTCGATTGTCATAAGTGCATTTTGAATGCGGCGGCGATTGGAGAAATCCGCACGCGTAAGCAAAATTTGTGCAGCTACTATGCCATAACCGTTGAAGGCTTCTTGATAGGCTTGCATAAGCAGTGCTTGCCCTACAGCAGCGGCTGCTTGTTTTTCATGAACGATTTTTGGCTTTGCAGCATAACCGATTTGACGAAAGCCAGCTGCAACAGCACCTGAAGTTACGAGCATCACGCCATTTCCTTTTTTATGCAAGGAAGCGAGCTCTGATGCGAAATATTGAATACGCTCGCGGTTTAGACCGCCTTCTTCCGAGGTAAGCGAGCTGCTGCCAATCTTTACGACAATACGTTCCGTCATCATTAATCCCATCCTATGCTTGTTTGGTGACAACAAAAAAGACTTTCGTCCATAAAGGACGAAAGTCTTTGCTTCCGCGGTACCACCTTTGTTGATAATCCTTAAATAGAATTATCCAGCTTAAGCCTATAACAGAAGGCGCTGTCCGGTTCATAGCCGGCCGCTCGGAGGTAGGTTCAGCAAGCGGCCTTCGGTAAATTCTTGCAGCCCATGGAATTTACTCTCTGATCGCGACCCATCTTGCTTAATTGTCCCGTCATCACGTTTCATGTTCAATTCCTACAAGCATATCACGATCCCATGCTGCTGTAAAGCAAGGTAAATGGCGGATATATTCTAAAATAAATTTAGTTTTCCAATCCGTTCAATCGCTTCTTGCAGGCGTTCTTCACTTGTAAGAAGACCAAGCCGAACAAAGCCTTCACCATGGGTACCAAACCCAACGCCTGGAGCGACAACAACATCAGCCTCATAAAGCAGAAGGTCCGCAAAAGATTCAGATGTATAGCCTTCAGGTACAGGCAGCCAGCAGAAAAAAGATCCTCCTGGTCGAGCGGCTTTCCAACCAATTCGGTCAAGGGCAGTAAACAGGGCATTGCGACGGCTTTCGTACATTGCTGTAAGTTCAGCGACACATTGCTGTGGCCCCGTCAGTGCAAGTGCGGCTGCTTCCTGAATGCCACCGAATAGGCTGCAATAATAATGATCTTGGATTAAATTGATTAGCTTGACGATTTGAGCATTTCCGATCGCAAAGCCAACACGCCAGCCAGCCATGTTATAAGTTTTGGATAGGGTATAAAACTCAACGCCTACTTCTTTCGCGCCTGGCGTCTGCAAGAAGCTGATCGGTTGATTATCATCGAAGCCAATTGCGCCATAGGCGAAATCACTTGCAACAACGATACCGTGCTTTTTTGCGTATTCCACCGTTTGTGCATAAAATTCCGCATTAGCAACAGCACCTGTTGGATTGTTCGGATAATTCATGAACATTAGCTTTGCGCGCTCGGCTATTTCTGGACTTATGGCGTTATAGTCTGGCAAATAGCTGTTTTGTTCTGTTAATGGCATAAATGACATCTCGGCACCTGCAAGCGCCACCCCAGACCAATAGTCAGGATAACCAGGGTCCGGCACGAGACAGACATCGCCGGGATTAAGCAGGCATTGGCTAATTTCGACAAGGCCAGTTTTTCCTCCGAAGAGGATAGCGACTTCAGTTGTGGGATCTATATCTACGTTATAATCCTCTTTGTACCGCTTCGCCACGGCTTCCTTTAGAAAAGGGTAGCCGCTAAAGGGTGGATATTTATGGTACAACGGATTAGCGGCAGCTTCCTGTAGCTTCGCAACAATATGGGGAGGAGTCGGTTGATCCGGATTGCCTTGTCCCAAATTGATGACATCGCGTCCTTTGGCCGTTTGAGCATTTGCTTTGGCGACCAGCTTGGCAAAAAATTGCGTCGGAAGTACATTCATCCGTTCCGCAGGTTGAATAAGGTGTTGACCGATTTGTGTTTCCATACCTCACACTCCACATGACAAAATCGCTATCTATTTAGGCAATAGCTTTAATGTAGCATGAATAGCGGGAGATGAGAAGCGGCTGGTTATGCAGCCGGAATGCCTACCCTGTCAATAAAGGGTTTAATATCGGCTTTGAACAGGAATAAAAAAGGTCTGCGCTTCTCATCAAACACGAGCAAGAGAGGAGGCTTTTCCTTACAATAAAAGAGAAAAAGATCATCGGATGAAACGGAAACGTCATTTGCTTTGATGGTAACGGCCTTCTCAAGAGGAACACGATACACATAGCTGCAGCTTGAATCATTTGTCATTTGTGGAGCAAGACCAGTGATGGAACCAACCCATGAAGAAGCCATCTCTTGATATTTGGCGTCATTTGGGATTGTCTTTGTTACTTTACCGGCGGCTACATCGAATACTTGAACTGGCTTAAGCCCTGTTTCTGGGTTAGGAGCGCCGCTAAGTGCTTGATGAGCAGAAGCGAAGTTGGCAAACAGGAAAATCGAGCAGCAAGCAAGAAGCATTGCAGCTATTCGTTTTGGAAGCATAACAGACATTCTCCTTTATGTTCGTAAAGTAGTAAATCCCTCGTTGTTACGTTTCCCATCTTGACACAGAACCATGACAGGGTATCATTAGGTGAAAAAAGGATCAACAGGAGGAACGGCATATGAGTAAACCATTGCGGCTTGCATTGCTGCAAATGCATATAGAAGCAGGAAATCCAGAAGCTAACTTCACGAAGCTGGCGAGCATGCTTGAAGAAGCGATGAGCCAAACGAGTAAACCGGATGTCATTATGTTTCCGGAAATGTGGAACACAGGTTACGCTTTAACTGAAATAAAAACGATTGCAGATCGTGAAGGCGAACGCACTCGTGCTTTTTTATCTGATTTTAGCAAGAAGCACAGCGTTCATATTATTGGAGGTTCAATCGCGGAACTTAAGGAAGACAAAGTGCTGAATACAATGTATGCATTTGATCGTTCAGGCCATGTTGTATCCGATTATTCAAAAATTCATTTATTCCGTCTTATGGATGAAGAAAAATATTTGGCTGCAGGAGATAAGCTTGGCAGGCTTGAGATAGAAGGGACAAAAGCAGGCATGATGATTTGTTATGACATCCGCTTCCCTGAGCTAGCTCGCAAGCTTGCGCTGGATGGAGCCAAATTGCTATTCGTTCCAGCAGAATGGCCGCATCCAAGACTTCATCATTGGCGTACTTTGCTTACGGCACGTGCAATTGAAAACCAAATGTTCGTCATCGCGTGCAACCGGATGGGCTCGAGCGGTGACACTAATTTCTTTGGTCACTCGCTCGTGCTTGATCCTTGGGGAGAGACGATAGCGGAAGCGGGCGAAGAGGAAACGATTATATATGCAGACATCGATTTGGATTTAGTTGATGCTGTACGCACAAAAATTCCTGTTTTTGAAGATCGCAGACCTTCTATTTATGAAGCTTAATTACCGATAACTGCTTATAGTCATATTGAGTGTACGGATAAATGCTTCAGCAGCTTTGGATAAATATCTGCCTTTGCGGCTCGCCACGACTAACGTTCTTGTAGGCTTGGATGACAATGGAAGGTAAACAGGCATGAAATCAGAGCCTTTGACTCGCGTAAGCATTTGCGGGACAAAGGCTATTCCCATTCCGCCTGCCACTAAGGATTGAATGGTTTCCATATTGCTGCTCTCGAATACGATTTGCGGAGTGAAACCTGATTGCTCACACAGTTCGACTGTAATTTGCCGAAAGCCTTGTCCGCGCTTAAGTCCAATAAACGGCTCTTTATCAAGTTCTGAAATCGAGATTGAGCCTTCTCTTAATGCAAGAGGGTGCTGTGGAGGGACGGCTAAGCAGATTTCTTCCTCCAAGAATGGTTCCCATGCGAGAGAGTTGTCAATGAGCGGCAGCGAGAGCAGACTTAAATCGGTACCGCCGCTCGCAGTAAGCTGCTCAAGCTTTGCAGTTGTTTCTTCAACTAGAACGACTTCAATCTGCGGATATTGTTCACCAAATACTGGCAAAACAAGCGGGAGTATATGTGATCCTGTTAGCGGCAATGTACCGACAACAAGTCGTCCGCGCCGCATTTGCGCCATATCGTCCATTTCCTGCTTTAACTGCTCAACAGCGTCAAGAATTGCTTGTGATTTATGAACGAATACTTGTCCAGCTTGCGTTAGTTCTACAGAATTTGTTGTTCGCCGGAACAGAAGTACGCCGATTTCTTGCTCAAGCTTGGAGAGCTGCTGACTTAGTGAGGGCTGAGCGATATGAAGCTTTTCCGCTGCTCTTGAAAAGTTTTTCTCTGAGGCGATTTGAATAACATAATTTAATTGTCTCAATTCCATATAAATTTTCCTTTCAACTGTTTATTATGTAAGGAATCTACTATTATAGTTATTACCTATAGACGTTATAGATATTATATCTTGGATCAATGAAGAAAGAAATGTTATAGTAGTTTCAGTTAAGAAAAGCAGAAGATTCAATGAAACGGTGGGGTGAACATAATGACGAAAAAGACAATGTTTGAAAAGATCTGGGATAATCACGTCATTAATCAAGAAGAAGGCAAGCCAAGCGTCATTTATATCGATTTGCAGCTTGTACACGAAGTAACATCTCCGCAAGCGTTTGAAGGCTTGCGTCTATCAGGCCGTAAAGTGCGTCGTCCTGATCTTACTTTCGCAACGATGGATCACAACGTACCAACGAAAGATCGCTTCAACATTACAGATCCAATTTCCAAACAACAAATTGACACGCTTACACAAAACTGTAAAGACTTTGGCGTAACGTTGTTTGATCTTGACAGCATTGACCAAGGTGTCGTTCACGTAATGGGTCCTGAGCTTGGTCTAACGCATCCAGGTAAAACAATCGTTTGTGGAGACAGCCACACATCTACTCACGGTGCTTTCGGCGCATTGGCGTTCGGTATTGGTACAAGTGAGGTTGAGCACGTTATGGCTACTCAATGCTTGCAGCAATCGAAAGCAAAAACGCTTGAGGTTCGCTTTAACGGCACTCGCAAGCCAGGCGTAACAGCAAAGGATTTGATTCTTGGCGTTATTGCTCAATACGGCACAGATTTCGCAACAGGTTATGTTATTGAGTTTACTGGCGAAGCCATCACAAGCTTGACTATGGAAGAGCGGATGACAGTTTGTAATATGTCAATCGAAGCAGGCGCACGCGCTGGCCTCATCGCTCCAGATGAAACAACATTCAACTATCTTCGCGGCCGTCAATATGCGCCAGCTAACTACGAAGAAGCAGTTGAAGCTTGGAAACAGCTTACTACGGATGAAGGTGCAGAGTATGACACAGTCGTTCACTTCGACGTTGACGCACTAATCCCGCAAGTGACTTGGGGAACTAGCCCAGGCATGGGTACCAACATCACAGCTAAAGTTCCTTTCCCTGCTGATCTTCCAACGGAGAACGAGCGTAAAGCTGCTGAAGCAGCACTTGAATATATGGATCTTAAGCCTGGAACACCAATGAACGAAATCCCAATTGATTATGTATTCATCGGTTCATGTACAAATGGCCGTATCGAAGATTTGCGTGCAGCAGCTGAAATCGCCAGAGGCTACAAAGTTAGCGATCGTGTAACGGCTATCGTCGTACCAGGTTCAGGCCGCGTAAAAATTCAAGCCGAAAAAGAAGGTTTGGACAAAATCTTCACTGAAGCTGGCTTTGAATGGCGTGATGCTGGCTGCTCGATGTGTCTTGCAATGAACCCTGACGTATTGAAACCGGGCGAGCGTTGTGCATCAACGTCTAACCGTAACTTCGAGGGGCGTCAAGGCCGCGGCGGACGCACGCATCTTGTATCGCCTGCGATGGCAGTTGCAGCAGCAGTAAAAGGTCATTTCACAGATGTACGCGATTGGGAAATTAAATCCGTAGTGTAGAACGAATTGAACGCGAGAGGGGTATATAAGATATGGAACCGTTTAAACAACTTACAGGCATCGTAGCCCCGGTCGACCGGGTCAATGTCGACACTGATGCAATTATACCGAAACAATTTTTGAAGCGTATTGAGCGCAGCGGTTTTGGTCAATTTCTTTTCTTCGAATGGCGTTTTCACGAAAATGGTGAAGTGAACGTTGATTTCGAACCAAACAAGCCGCGTTACGAGGGCGCATCTGTACTCGTTTCCCGTGCTAACTTTGGCTGCGGCTCATCCCGTGAGCATGCTCCTTGGGCAATTCTTGATTATGGATACAAAGTTATTATCGCTCCGTCTTATGCGGATATTTTCTATAACAACTGTTTCAAAAACGGTATTTTGCCTATCAAGCTAAGCGAAGAGCAAGTGGAAGAGCTATTTAAGCGTACAGCGAAGCATGACGGCTACAAGCTTACTGTTGATTTGGAAAACAAACAGCTTTCGGATGAATATGGTCTAACGATCGCATTTGATCTTGATGAGCACCGTCGTCAATTTTTGCTGCAAGGTCTTGACGATATCGGTTTGACTCTTCAACATGAAGACAAAATTACAGCTTATGAGCAAAAACATATTGCTCGTCTTGTGTAATTAAAACGAAATGAAGAGGACGAATCAGCCACTCCGGATGATTCGTCCTCTTTTTTCCTTTAAACGCAACTTTTTCTGACAAGCTGCGTCTATATTTGCGTCTGTTAAAGTCGAATGCACTCATTCGATGCGGGCAATTTCAGTCATCGAGGTGGGAAATGAAAAGATTTGTATCCGTATTAATGTTTATGTCGATTTTTTTCACGATGTTCTCCGCAGTAGGACAAGCTGCAGAGGTCGTACCCAAGCTTTTCTTGAATGGTCAGCAATTGAAATCTGATGTTAATCCGCAAATCATTAATAATGCAACCGTTGTACCTGTGCGGACGGTATCAGAAGGATTAGGCTACCTGATTGATTGGGATAACACGACCAAAACAGCGACAGTAACACATGCCAATAATGTCATAAAGCTAAAGCTGAATGACAATATGGCAGTAGTCAATGACAAAAAGGTTAAAATGGACACGTCAGTTTCTATCATTAAAGGCTACACTTTAGTTCCACTTCGCTTTATTGGTGAGCAGTTTGGATTGGATTTTGAATGGAAAGCTGTTGAGAAAGAAGTACATATGTACGAGCAGAACAAAGAACCAACAGATCCGACAGAACCTATTGATCCAGACCCGAATCTTCCTGTGGAAGCAGCAGGCCAGATAACAGACATTTATTACTCTGGCGGAAGCAGCATGACCCTTAATTATGAAGGAACAGTTAAGGCCAACAAGCCAATGCTGCTCGAGAACCCAAAGCGCATTGTGTTCGATTTTCCGAATACTAACTATTCATCAAACTTATCTTCACAGTTTTTGAATGGACAAGTTGAGGTTAATGTAACAGACAGCACTTATTTGCAAGGTTATCGTTATTCCTTATTTTCGAACACGCCAGCTACCGCTCGCTTAGTCATTCTTATTGGCGATAATACCGGCTATGTGATGACTGAGGAAGCAGGAAAAATTCAGTTTAGCTTAATGTCTGCTGCAGACGTTCCTGGTACTCCGCCGATTACAGATCCAGTAACTCCTCCATCATCCAAAGTCTACAACGTTGTTCTTGATGCGGGACATGGCGGCTCAGATCCGGGTGCAGCGAGTGTTTTGAAGAAACCGGAGAAAGAATTTACGCTTAGTATCGCACTTAAGATGAAGGCGTTGCTTGACAAAGAAAGCAAAATTAAAGTTCATTTAACTAGAACGGGGGATACTTACCCGACTTTAGATGATCGCGTCAAGTTTGCAGAAAGCATAAAAGCTGATTTATTTATGTCTATTCATGCCAATAGCGGTATCAGCTCCGCAACAGGAACTGAAACCTACTATTATCGCGATAACAGTAAAGCGTTTGCTAGTATTATTCACAAGCATCTAATTGCGGCAACCGGTCTTAAAGACCGCGGCGTCAAGAAAGAAGCTTATAAAGTGATCAAACAAACGACGATGCCAGCCGTACTAATCGAAGCAGGCTTCCTATCCAACGCAAACGATGCAAAAATGTTATTTGATGATGCGGCACAAAACAAAATAGCTGCTGAACTGGTTGCAGGCATCAAAGAGTACTTAAATGTAAAATAGAAAGCAGGTGTTCAGTGTTATGAAAACTTTCAAAGCACGCGGGCTGCTTGCTGTCATTATATTATCCGCTGCGCTTGCAGGATGCGGAGTTCAGGATAAGCAGGGAAATCAACCAGGCAGCACGGTATCGCCTACAATTTCACCTTCGCCTTCTCCTGAGCCAACTCCCGTTATAAACGAACTAGATGCTATTATTTATTTAACCGATGCTGAGCTAACTGAAACAGTAGAGCATCCAGTCAAGCTAACCTATGAAACGGATCTTGATCTGGTCAAAGCAGCAATTGCTGAACTGCAAAAAGATGCTGACGAGAATAAATTATCTTTATGGAAACGAATTGAGGTTAAATCCGTACAACTATCAGACGGGCTTGTTACACTGGATATTCATTTGCCTGATGAAGCGCGGCTTGGTGCGCCAGGCGAGACGTTTGTCATTCAGACGCTTCAAAAAACATTGTTTCAATTCGATGCTGTAAAATCAATCGATCTGCTTGTCGATGGACAAAAGGTTGAAACGCTCATGGGTCATGTCGAGCTCGAATATCCAATGAACAAGCAATAAGCAAAAAATATGAATGGCTTCGTTCCATCCTAGCAATAGGTTGGCGAAGCCGTTCTGCATGAGTTATTACATACTAATCAGGGGGAATATCTACTTATGACAATGCAATTTGCGAGCAAAAAGATTTTGATTGGAGCGCTAGCGTTTTCTCTAGTTGCAGGAAGCGGTGTAATCATACCTGCTTCCTATGCCTCAGCAGCCTCCGGATATACAACACCATTTACCGATGTAAGCAGTGGTCATTGGGCAGAGAAGCATATAGCTAAGCTTGCATTGCAAGGAATTATTGAAGGAAATAAGACATCAAGCGGAGCTGCTATATTCCGTCCGAAAGAAAATGTGAGTCAGCAAGAGGCTGTGCTTATGGCTCTTCGATTCGCGGGATTGGATAAAAAGGCAGATAAAGATGCAATTATCGGTTTTCCTAATTCTTTTTCCGTAAGCACTTATTTTAAACCTTATGTAACTTTGGCTTTCCAAGAAGGCCTGCTTGATCAGGTGGAAGAGTTCGGACTCGCAGCTAAAGATCCTAAAATCGCCTGGGGGACTAAGCCAGCTACCCGTGAATGGGTAACGAAGCTTATGGTTCGTGCAATCCAGCAAGAGGAAGAAGCGGTACGTTTGCAAAATACAGCCTCGACTTTCGCGGATGCAGCGCAAATCACTTCTATTTATAAGGGTTATGTGAATGCCGCTTCCAAGCTTGAGCTCGTAAAGGGTGTAACGGCAGACAAATTTGTTCCTAAAGCGAATGTGGATCGTGCGAGTCTGGCTACGATGTTCAGCCGTGCTGAGAAGCTGTTCCCGGTTGCATATGAAGGTCAAGTAAACGGGATTGCAACTAAAATAACAGATACTCAAATTACTGTTTACAGCGACAAGAAGGAAATCAACTATAGCATTAATTCAGATACTTTATTTTATCACTACAATACAGAAACACCTATTACGAGACAGCAGCTTCTAGAATACGGAGATGTAACGGTCATTGCGAAGGATGGAAAGGCGCTTTACGTTGAAGTGAAAGGCGATAAGACTTACACTAAAACGACGTCTGGAACGTTGGATCGTGTTATCGCAGATGAGAAGAAGTTATATGTATGGATTAACAATAAGCCTGTTGAATTTTTCTATAATGATTCAGTAGTAGTCGTTGATACGGATGGCAAACCGCTAGCATTAACCTCAATTAAGAGAGACAGCCAAATAAGCATCGTACAAGACAGCTTCCGTGATGCGCCGGCAACAATAAAAATTATTTCATCGACGCAGGCGTCGGCAACGAGTGTTAAAGGTACATTCTACGGCTCGACAGGTGATTTGATCACTGTCATGGAGGGTTCAACACTTGTATCTAAATTGATGGCAGATACGGTTTCCGTTGAAATTGAAGGCATTAATGGAGCAACAATCGGCGATTTAATTAAAGAAGCAGATCAAGTAGAGCTTACGCTTAATGATGCAGATAAAGTAACAAAAGTGAAAGTAGTTAACCGCAATGTGAAAGTCGTTGCTGGTGCGCAGGTTGCCGCTTTTGTTTACGATAAAAAGTTGTTGACCATTCTTGATGCAAATGGCAATAACGCCCAAGCGCTTTATTTTACGGATAAAACTCGAATTGAATACAGCGGCAACGTTATTTCATTAGCTTCTGCTAATAGCTTACTAACCGTGAACAGAAAAATTGTTATCAGCTATACAGGAAATTCGATCGTATCCCTGCAATTTTTAACTAAATATACAGGTACTTTATTATCAATGAATTCACAAAGCAACTTGATGAACATTAAATTGGAGAACGGCGCTACGTTGTCGCTTCCATATAATACTGCATACGTTGAGCATGCTGCCATAGCAAATGCAACTTACAGCGATCTTAAGGCAGGCGATCAACTTACGCTTGATTTGAGCAGCAACCAAGATCGTGTTGCAACGATTAGAGTCCACACAAATGCTCAATATGATGTAATGTCAGTAGACGTAATCAACAAAAAAATTCGTGTTAAAAATGCAATGACATCCGCATTTGATCTAAATGTGCTAGGTACAGAATTGGTTAATGAAGCAGGAGCGAAGCTTGCGATTGAACAGATTACTCCGGGCTCTATTATTACTGTTAACTACTTAGGAAAAGAAGCCGTTCGTGCACGCACTATTTCTGTTGCTTATGGCAAAGTACAATCCATCTCAGCAAACAGTGTCACTATTGTAGACCTTGTAGGTCAAACTGTTGCTTATAATGGCGATGCTGGGTTCGTAATCGTAAAAGGAGCCACGCAAGGAACAGCAACGAGCCTGCTTACTGTGGGGGACTATGTTGAGGTTCAGAAGCTTGAAGGCAACAAAACACAACTGACTGTAGCTGTTGGCGAGAGCCGCGTATTTACGAACTTCAATGCGACTGCATCACAAGTGTGGACGGAAAAAACAACAGATGCGGATAACCGGAATTATTTTAATGTAAACAGCCAGACCAAATACATTTTAAATGGAAATTCGGTTTCAGTTACAGCTTTCAAGTCAGGCGACACGATTACAATCTATGGCTTTAGAAACTATGCAATTGCAATCGTCAAGTAGCTTTTTAACGAAATTTTCATCAATTATAGGCTGAGATATTCATTTTTTGTGAAAAAACTGCCCTTAGGGGCAGTTTTTTTATAGAATATGCTTGTTTACGGTTGCGAAGCGTGACAAATTTCGCTACACTTTGAACGATAGTGTTTGATTAGGGGAGAGGACGATGGTTGCGAAACAAAAAATGCGTCATGTGCTAGACATTATTGCGGACATGTTTCCAGATGCACACTGTGAGCTTAATCACAGCAATCCGTTTGAGCTTACAATAGCAGTACTGCTGTCTGCGCAATGTACGGATGAGACGGTCAATAAGGTGACGGTGAACTTATTTCAAAAGTATAAGTGCCCCGAGGATTATTTGAGCGTACCGCTGGAAGAACTAGAGCAGGACATTCGCCGCATCGGCTTGTTTCGAAGTAAAGCATCAAATATACAAAAGCTTTGCCGTATTGTCATAGATAAATATGACGGGAAAGTGCCTGAAAGTCATGAAGGTCTGACCGAGCTGCCAGGTGTAGGGCGGAAGACGGCTAACGTCGTGATGTCTAATGCATTTGGTGTGCCTGCCATCGCTGTCGATACGCATGTGGATCGTGTAACGAAGCGACTGGGATTCGCTAAGACCGAAGACAGTGTCCTAGAGGTAGAGAAGAAGCTGATGAAACTCGTTCCGCGCGAGGAGTGGACATTAACCCACCACAGACTCATCTTTTTCGGCCGCTATCACTGTAAAGCGCAAAGCCCGCAGTGTCAAATTTGTCCGCTGCTTGATTTGTGCAAAGAAGGTAAACAACGTATGAAGCCAGGTTTTAAAACCAAAAATAAGAGTATAAAACCTAAAATAGCCAGTGAAGGATGATGAACATGAACTGTATTTCCGTGTACACAAACAATTTTGAGCTTTTTTCTGATATTTATGAGCAAGTGCTTGAGTCTCCGCCAGAGGAGCACGAGGATATCCTTGTAGAAGGCATTACAGTTAGCGGCTCAGGCGACGTGCCTGATCAATACATCGAGCGTATGCGCATTAAACCTGAGGTTGTTGTGATGAGAGATAAAGAGCGCAACATTATGATCTTGCAACATGGCAACGTATTTGAAATTTGTTTGCCGTCTGAAGAAGAGCAAGCCGTTTAAGGAGAAGCAAATGACAGAAACAACCGTGCAAAGCATAGCAGGAGCTATATCCGAAGCAGCTGGTTTAATGTCAGCTGCAGGAGATACATTACATGCCAAGCAAGCACAGGAGCTAAACAGTAAGCTGACCGATGGTCGGCTTACTGTCGCTTTTTGTGGACATTTTTCAGCTGGCAAATCAACTCTCATTAATCGTTTATGCGGGACTAAGCTACTTCCTTCTAGTCCAATTCCAACAAGCGCGAACGTTGTGTCTATTCGCGGCGGGGATCGGGCTTATGCAGCTGTTGAAACCGTAAAGAATGGTGTTGCTTCCAAAGCGGAAGTTCCAATCGACCAGCTTGACCGCTATTGTGTCGATGGCGAGCAATTTACTTCTGTATCGATCGTGTATCCGTCTGAGCTTTTAGGAGATCATACCGTGCTCCTCGATACGCCTGGCATTGATTCAACTGATGATGCGCACCGGATGGCAACCGAATCCGCATTGCATCTTGCAGACGTTGTTTTTTATGTCATGGATTATAATCATGTGCAGTCTGAAATCAATTTTTCTTTTGCGAAGCAATTGAAGGATTGGGGAAAGCCCTTATATTTTATTGTGAATCAGATTGATAAGCATCGTGATCGCGAGCTTTCTTTCGCAAGCTATCGTCAAAGCGTTGAGGATGCGTTTCACGCTTGGCACTTGGAGCCGGCGGGGATCGTTTATTTGTCGTTGCGCGAGCCAGACCACCCTCATCAAGAGTGGGAGCAGCTGCTTGAGCTGCTAGATAAACTGCAAACGATCCGCAAACCGCTTTGTGTGTACAGTGTAGATGCGTCATTGCGCCATGTAGCTGATGGACATTTGAAATGGAGTGAGCAGCAAGCGGAGCCTGAACGTGAACGGCTTCTTGCTGAGGCAGGCGGCGTTGAGGCTGTTGCCCTTGTCACAACACAAATGGATCAGCTGAAACAGAAGATTAGGCAAGTTTCGGAGCAGAAAGAGGTTTACCGGGCGCAGCTTCGCAAAGAACTGCAGACGCTTCTGGATAATGCGAATATTACGCCAGCGGGACTGCGTGATTTGGCTCAAACGTTTCTGGAGAGCCGTAAGCCTGGTTTTAAAGCGGGGCTGCTTTTTGCGGCAGCTAAGACTGCTGCTGAGCAGGAACGGCGCTTGCTGGCGTTCAGCGAGGAATTAAACAGTTTAATCAGCGCTTCGATCGACTGGCATGTGAAGCATCTGCTGCGTACGGAAGCAGAGCGTATATCATACGATGGCGAGCTGCTGGAATCGGAGCTCGCGCGGAACTTGGCTTGGCTGCCGGATTCGGAGTGGCTTATCGCGAGAGTGAAACCCGGCGCCGTCATCAGCAACGAATACACGATGACGTTTAGCCGCGATCTAGCCGCGGATGTGAAGGCCGTTTATCGCCAGCGCGCGCTCGAGATCATCGATGCGCTGGCAGACCATGCAGCGGCGGTAGGCGAAGCCGCCGCCGCTGAGGCAGAGTCACAGCTTGCTGCGCTTCGCGCGCAGGCTGGTGCACTACATGCGCTTACGGCGCTCACGAAGCGCGCCGAGGAGCATAAGGCGCGGCTAACTGCCGCGCTGCCTGAGGCGCCGGCAAGGCCGGCATTGCCAGCACCGCGTATAGCTGTGGCTGGCGGTGGCACTTCCGCGCAAGCTGGCGGCGACGCTGCTGAAGCGCGGGGTGTGCTTGCGAGCGAGAGCGGGCGAAGCGCGCGAGAGGGGCAGCATCATGTGGCAGCGGGGCGAAGCGCCCTAGCTGGCGGTGCAGCTTTGGCGCAGCAGCACAGCGCTGCAGCGCGCTTAGCCAGCGCCGCGGAGCTGCTGGCGCCGCATGCATCGCTTGCGGCTGCTGCGCAAGCGATGAGCGATAAGGCGAAGCGGCTGCAGGACAGCCGCTTCACCATCGCATTATTCGGCGCCTTCAGCGCCGGCAAATCATCGCTTGCGAACGCGCTGATCGGAGAACCGGTGCTGCCGGTTTCTCCTAATCCGACGACGGCAGCGATCAACCGACTCGTGCCCCCTACGGCGGAGCACGGTCATGGTACAGCGCGCATTGTCATGAAGACGCGCGCTGCCATTATTGATGATGTGCGCTATTCCCTAGCGCTCCTCGGTGAGAAAGAGCAGCAGTCTGATGACGCTGCTCTCATGCGGGCGATCGATCGCCTATCTCCGGATTCCATCGGAGCTGGCGGACGCCCGCATTTCAGCTTCCTGCGCGCAGCCCGCGCAGGCTGGGCAGAGCATGAACCGCTGCTCGGTCAGCAGCTGTCGGTCGATCAAGCGGAATACGAAAAGTACGTCGCTGAGGAATCTCGTTCCTGCTTCGTGAGTGAAATCGAGCTGCACTATGACTGCGCGTTGACGGCGCAGGGTATCGTGCTCGTTGACACGCCAGGAGCGGATTCTGTAAATGCTAGGCATACGGGCGTAGCCTTCAATTATATTAAAAATGCCGATGCAGTTTTGTTTGTCACGTATTACAATCACGCCTTCTCGCAAGCTGATCGTCAATTTCTGATGCAGCTTGGCAGGGTGAAGGATCAGTTTGAGCTTGATAAAATGTTTTTCCTTGTTAACGCTGCCGATTTGGCGGCAGATCAGGAGGAGCTTACAGGTGTGTTAAAGCATGTTGAGACGAATCTGCTGCAGCATGCGATTCGTTCGCCTCGCTTATTTCCTGTATCGAGCTTGCAGGCACTGGATGGTAAATTAGATGGAAATGCAGAGCTGCTGCAACGCTCCGGCATTGAAGCTTTCGAGCAATCATTCCTTTCCTTTATTCAGAACGATCTCGGACGGCTAGCTATTGATGCCGCAGAGCAGGACTTGAAACGAGCGGCAGCGACAGTTGCAGGCTGGCTTCAAAGCGCAGAGGGCGACGCAGCTGGGCGTGAAGCTGAGCTTATAGCACTGCTGCAAGCGGTGAACGAAGCGAAGATCGATATATCAGCGCTTCAAACCGGAACGATCCCTGAGCAGCTAAAGCAGGAGCTTAGTGAGCTATTGTATTATGTCGTTCAGCGTATCCAATACCGTTTTGGTGAGTTTTATAACCTAGCCTTTAATCCGGCCTCCTTGCAGGATGATGGACGTGACTTGCGCAAAGCCATTTGGACATCTTGGCTGGAGCTGCAGCGGCTCGTCCAACTGGAGCTGTCACAGGAGATGCTGGCAACCTCGCTTCGTATGGAACGAGGCATTCATACTCAGCTGCAAAAGCAATATATTCATACTGCGCAGCGTTTAGAAAATTCAATTTCCGCATATAGTGCTGTTCCTTATGCGCCAGCTGCTTTGCCAACGCCAGATGAGCCGGCCGCTTGGGAAGCGGATAACGTTGATGCGAAGCTGCTTTGGAGCCGTTTCAAATCACCGCGTCAATTTTTTGAAGGCGAGGGCAAGTCGATTCTTCGCAAAGAGCTTGAAGCGCTGCTTGCTCCTTCATTAAATGGATGGATGTCCGAGCAAACTCTCTTGTGGACATCGCTTTACGAGCAAATTTGGCAGAAAGCGGCTGATCAAGCTGGTAAACAGCTGCAAGACGATATGCTTGCCTATGAAAGCGGCAAACGAATCTCGTTGTCCGGCAGTGCGGACACGGCTGAGCTGAAGCAGCTGTATAATCAATTGATTCATATCTAATTGTCAATGAATACGGATTGTTCTATCGCATTAACAGCTGAATGCTTTTGCGAGCGTGTAAAACGCTTGCAAAAGCTTTTTTTAATTTAGTGTGTTTTTGTGCAAAAATTGAGTAATAGGCACATATTTGTCATGATTTGCGACCAATTGGGAGTATTAACCGTTTCCAATTTAGATAACGAGTCAATAAGCGGTTTATAACAGGTATATGCATATTTATACTGTTTGCTCGCATTTGATGATGCTGATAATATTCATTCATGCTTACAAAATAGATACGGGGAGATGGATTTACTTGGACGTACTAAGGCAGTTGAAAGCATTTTATTGGGCGGAACGAAAGTTTATGTTCACCTCGATATTTTGCTTAATGTGCGCTACGGCGCTCGGACTTGTCTATCCGAATTTACTGAAATTCTTGATTGATGATGTCATTACTCCAAAAAAATTCGAGTTAGTGCCGACGCTTTCTTTTACAGTAGTCGGAGTCATTATCATTAAAGGATGCATGCAGTATTTACATGGTTTTTTTGGTGCACGACTTGGTAACAAAGTGGCATTCCACATGCGGAATGCTTTGTACGACAAGCTGCAGACGCTGTCGTTTCAATATTATGACAAAGCAAAAACAGGCGATTTGATGTCACGTTTAACGGCTGATTTAGAGGCGATTCGCAACTTTATCGGTTTCGGCTTTGCACAAATCTTGAACATGGTGTTGATGATCTTGTTCGGCGGCGCCATGATGCTCTCTATTCATTGGCAGCTAACTTTGATTACATTAGTAACGATACCGCTGCTAGGCTTCGCAGCCATTCGTTTTGAACGCAATATTCATCCAGCGTTCCGTGAAATGCGTCAAGCGATGAGTAATTTAACGACAGCGGTTCAAGAGAATATTACGGGCGTACGCACGGTTAAATCTTTTGCACGTGAATCGCATGAGGTATCGAAATTTTCCATACGTAGTGAAGCCTATCAAACGAATCAGGTTGGCGCAGCAAAGATTTGGGCGAAATTTTTCCCTGTAATGGAGCTTGTAGCGAACTTAAGCGCAGTAATCCTGCTTGTAACAGGCGGTATTCTTGTCATTAACGGATCACTGCAGCTCGGTGAATTTGTCGCATTTTTCAGCTTGATTTGGTACATTATCGGTCCGATGTGGGGCCTAGGGTTCCATATTAATAACTACACACAGTTCAAAGCTTCAGGCGAGCGTGTACTAGGACTGCTGAATGAACATGTTCATGTAAAAAATATTGAGCACGCGATTGAGGTTAGCAGCGATACCGTAAAAGGTCATGTACGCTTCGATCATGTTACGTTCAGTTATCCTGACAAAACGCCGGCGGTAACCGATTTGGTCATTGATGCGCCAGCAGGCTCTGTCATTGGGTTTCTTGGTGCGACAGGCTCAGGGAAATCAACGATTATTCAATTGTTAATGAGAGCCTATAATGTAAAAACAGGTTCAATTACGCTAGACGGCATCGATATTAAAAATTTGGATGTCGCAAGCCTTCGTTCATTAATAGCTCCCGTGTTTCAAGAAACGTTCTTATTCTCGGCATCGATTCGCGATAATATCGCTTATGGCGTGCGGGATGTAACACCAGAGCAAATCGAGCACGCAGCTAAGCTGGCTAAAGCGCATGACTTCATTTTGGAGCTGCCGCTAGGCTACGATACGATTGTAGGCGAAAGAGGAATGGGCTTGTCCGGTGGACAAAAACAACGGATTGCCATTGCTAGAGCACTTATAAAAAATCCTAGAATTTTAATTTTGGATGACGCAACAAGCGCGGTAGATATGGAAACCGAGCATGAAATTCAAGCGGGCTTCAAGGAGCTGATGGCTGGCCGCACGACCTTTATTATTGCACATCGGATTTCTTCGCTTAGACATTCCGATGAAATCATCGTGTTAGACAAAGGCCATGTCGTTCAGCGTGGTAAACACGCAGAGCTGATTAAGCAGCAAGGACCATACCGCGACACCTACAACATTCAATATGCTGACTATCCGCTTGATGATGCTGCTATAGCTGCGCAAGCGAATGAGCGGAAAGGGAGTACCGTATAATGAGTACGAGTGCCAAAGCAAAAGCTAGCAATAAAAATGAACGTTTCATATACCAAGACGATGAGCTGATTGAAAAGCCCTTTAACTGGGGCCAATTGCGCCGCCTATTCGGATATATGAAGCCTTACACAAAGCAATTAATGCCTGTCATCGTTATGATGATTCTTGGTACGTTGACACGCCTAGGCGTGCCGGCGCTCGTCATTCTGGCAATTGACGAAGCGATTGCTCCTGAGCAAGGTGAAACAAGTGTACCGAAGTTGATTACTATCGCAAGCATCATGCTGGTCTTATATGTTATTCAATGGGCATCCAATACGTACCGGATCAAATATACGAATATCATTGGGCAAAAAGTTATTTATGATCTCAGAAATCATTTATTCCAGCATATTCAAAAGCTAAGCTTCCGTTTTTACGACAAGCGCCCAGCAGGCTCAGTACTTGTTCGTGTCACGAATGACGTAAATGCACTGCAGGATTTGTTTACAAACGGTGTCGTCAACTTATTGATGGACTGTGTGCAATTGTTCGGTATCGTCATTATTTTGCTCGTATGGAACTTTAAGCTTGGCCTTGCGGTCATGATAACCGTACCGTTAATGTTCATTGTATCGACGACTCTGCGCAAAAAGATTCGTTTTGCATGGCAGGATGTGCGCATTAAGCAATCCCGTATTAACTCACATTTAAATGAGAGTATTCAAGGGATGAAGGTAACGCAAGCGTACGTGCAAGAGAAAGACAATATGAGTTTCTTCGATCATATGAATACGATCAACAATAAATCATGGAACCGAGCGTCATCGCTTAACCAAACGTTCGGTCCTGTAATCGAGATCACTTCAGCAATCGGTACTTTTATTCTTTTCTGGTATGGCTCCCACCTCATTCAAATAGGTGCAATTACCGTTGGATTGCTTGTTGGTTATGCCAACTATATCGGAAATTTCTGGGACCCAATAAACCGACTAGGACAAATGTACTCCCAGCTGCTTATTGCGATGGCTTCATCAGAACGGATTTTTGAATTTATTGATGAAGAACCGACGGTAGCTGAACTAAAGGTTGCAAAGCCGCTTCCGAAAATTGTTGGCGCCGTAAAGTTCGACCATATCGTGTTCGAATACGAGAAGGGAAGGCCAGCACTCAAAGGCATCACCATCGATGTAAAAGCAGGCCAATCGATAGCGCTCGTAGGGCATACTGGTTCAGGAAAAAGTACAATCATCAACCTATTATGCCGTTTCTATGATCCGGTTGAAGGCCGTGTCCTCATTGATGGCATCGATATTCGTGATGTGACGATTGAAAGCCTGCGCTCACAGGTTGGCATCGTGCTCCAGGATACGTTTATTTTTGCAGGCACGATTCGTGACAATATCCGTTATGGACGCTTGGATGCAACCGATGCGGAGATCGTAAAAGCAGCTCAAGCCGTTAACGCGCATGATTTCATCATGGGGCTGCCAGATGGCTATGATACGCAAGTTGAAGAGCGAGGCAATGTACTTTCCATGGGTCAGCGTCAGTTGCTATCGTTCGCCAGAGCATTGCTAGCTGATCCGCAAATTCTTATCTTGGATGAAGCAACAGCCAGCATTGACACTGAAACGGAGCTGAAAATTCAAGAAGCTCTTAAAATTCTTCTAGCAGGCCGTACATCCTTTATGATTGCTCATCGATTGTCGACGATTCGTCACGCGGATGAAATTATCGTGCTTGACCACGGTGAAATCGTTGAACAAGGCAATCATGAAGCGTTGCTTGCAAAGCGCGGCGTGTACAACGGCTTGATCGAAGCACAGTACCGTTTTCTTTAAAACGTAAGCACAATTCATTTCAGCAAATGCTTATAAAATAGTTGATTTTTAAGCTTAGAACCTCCACAATGGAAGAAAAAACGAACCGAAACGCTAGTCTCTGCCTTTAGGACAGAGCTGACGATTCGATTTGCTTCCAGGAGGTTCTTTTTCTTTATGTATGGATCACCCTTAACAACGAATGCTCGCAAGTTGCTCCTGCTAGGCTCTGGTGAGCTTGGTAAAGAGGTTGTATTGGAGGCTCAGCGGCTTGGCATCGAGACCATTGCAGTAGATCGCTATGATCAAGCACCAGCTATGCAGGTTGCACATCGCAGTTATACAACGGATATGCTGGATGGGGCTGAGATTCGCCGTATTATTGAGAAGGAGCAGCCTGACTATATTGTTCCGGAAATTGAAGCAATAGCTACAGAAACGCTGCTTGAACTTGAGAAGGAAGGACATCGCGTTATTCCTACAGCACGCGCGGCTTGGCTGACGATGGACCGCGAAGGCATTCGCCGCTTAGCTGCTGAGACATTGGAGCTGCCTACCGCGCCATATCGATTTGCAGATACGTTTGAAGAGCTTGCTCTTGCGGCCGAAACGCTTGGTTTCCCATGCGTCATCAAACCAATTATGAGCTCCTCAGGCAAAGGACAAAGCGTTTGCCGATCTGAAGCGGAGCTTGAAGCATGCTGGAGCTATGCGATGGAAGGTGGACGTGCCAAGAAGCAGCGTGTTATCGTGGAGGGCTTTGTAACATTTGAATCTGAAATTACATTGCTTACTGTACGATCGGTTTCGGGTACAAGCTATTGTCCGCCAATTGGACATGTGCAGAAGGATGGCGATTACATCGAGTCCTGGCAGCCGCATCATATGACTGAGGCCCAAATTGCTCAAGCAGAGTCCATAGCGCAACGCATCACCGATGAGCTGGGTGGTTTTGGTATTTACGGAGTGGAGCTATTCATTACAAAGGATGGCGTCTTGTTTAGTGAAGTATCGCCGCGTCCACATGATACAGGCATGGTAACGATGGCGACTCAGGATCTTTCAGAGTTTGCCCTGCATGTAAGAGCTATTTTAGGATTTCCAATTCCAACAATTCGGTTGCTGTCACATGGTGCATCACATACGTTGAAAGCAGACCGTGAATCTTCCGATTTCCGCATTGGCGGTATTGAAGAGGCTTTGTCGGTTCCTAATACACAGGTTCGCGTTTTTGGAAAACCAGAAACGAAGGTTGGACGAAGAATGGCCGTTGCGCTGAGCACTGCTCCTGATGTAGAACAAGCACGAGATTTAGCTCGTAAAGCTGCAGAAGCTCTTTACGTATCGTATACTAACGAATAGAAAGTTTATTTTAAGGCAGGTGCAGCAGCAATGGGTAAAAAACAGAAAAAAATAACGTCTTCAGCTCCTAGATCATCATCAAAAAATGCTCCAAAAAATGAGTCAGAAAACGGCTTGACGCTCAAGGATTTATTAAGCAATGAGGTGCTTGGAAAGCTAAAAGCACAAGCGGATGATATGAAGCAGGCTGAAGCATCACGTAAAGAAGAACTTCGCAAACAGGAAGAAGAAAAGAAGAAGCAGGAGCAAAAGCGTTTGGAAAACGATTTTTCTTATTTGCTTGAGAATAGCGACCCTAACTGGTCGAAGCATAAGTAATAGGAAGAAAGTCGCAGTTCGCATTGTTCTCAAAAAAGCACCTTAGGGTGCTTTTTTTGTTCGGAATATCCTAAATCCTAAATTCACTAATTTCAAAACTTTTGATATAATCTTATTTTTTATGATTTTCTTTTGTTTCAAAATGCATGCAGGGTTTGCCAGATGAGCGAAAAACCATTATGCTCGGCAGTACGCTTGTTTTAAATCCAAAAGCTCTACAGCCTTTAGGTGCACTTGGCTCCCATGTAATAAAATAATGTTTGCATTTCAAACAATCAATGCGTTCATTCGTATTCATTCTGCTACCTCGAATATGATTTTGGGTGTGAATTTGAATCGTAAACCATATTACGAAGGTTGAGCATTAAAGTCAATCCTAATCGATTAAATAGGCAAGGCTGTGCCTCACAATCGCCTTTTTTAATACAAATTGTTACCACGCATACATAAATCTAATGATTCTGCAAAACATGCTAACAACAGTTATTAAAGCGATGTATGTGCATTCCATTTTATTTTCAAAGGATTAAGCTAATGTCATTGCAGTAAATTCTACATGTACGACAAGCGTATAACGCAATGTTTCGTGGTCGAAGCTGGTAGAAACGCTCAAACAGTGGATACACACGAATAACTTTAAGTGTTTTATTGAAAATGAGTTGTAGAATTTGTGGAACAAAAAAAGTTTTTTTGTTATTGTGTTAATTATGCTTGCGCTTATTCCGATTATTACATACGCTGAGCTGTAGGTTATGAATAAGTAGTGCTGCTGTTGAAACAAGACAGGAAACTATAGAACCCCTCCAAACTAATCGTTGGAAGGTTCTGTTCAGCAAGGATAGTGTGTTATCCTTATATGTATCTCTTATGACCATTAGCAAAATAAGGCTTGAAGATCGTGTAATTGCACTAATCGTTTTTTTTTG
Organism: Paenibacillus sp. 01T47; assembly: GCF_056398245.1. Classification (NCBI taxonomy): domain Bacteria; kingdom Bacillati; phylum Bacillota; class Bacilli; order Caryophanales; family Paenibacillaceae; genus Paenibacillus; species Paenibacillus sp. 01T47. The sequence continues at coordinate 387,166 of NZ_JBFTPA010000002.1, read as the reverse complement.
GAGACTTTACGAAACATGACAAATTGAATTAAAATAGCTTGAAGATACGGAAACGTGATTAAAGATAGGGGGACGCTCATGTCTGAGCAAACAGATCTCTTCGCAAATACAGCGGCCGCAGACCGAAATTATGAGGCCGATGATATACAGGTGCTTGAAGGGTTAACAGCAGTTCGTAAAAGACCGGGCATGTACATAGGAAGTACAAGCAGTTCGGGATTGCATCATCTCGTTTGGGAAATTGTCGATAATGCAGTCGATGAGCATTTGGCTAAATTTTGTTCGGCCATTGAAGTGACGCTGCACAAGAACGGAGCAGTAACGGTACACGATAACGGGCGTGGTATTCCTACCGGCATGCATAAGACCGGTATTCCTACACCGCAGGTCGTATTTACGATTTTGCATGCGGGCGGTAAATTTGGCGGCGGCGGATATAAGAAATCCGGCGGTCTGCACGGCGTTGGCGCATCCGTTACAAATGCTTTGTCAGAATGGCTTGAGGTTGATATTTACCGAGACGGCAAAATTCACAGACAACGCTTTGAATATTGGATCGATGAAGCGGGACGTGAGCATGTTGGTGAGCCGGTACGCGGACTTGAGATTATTGGCACTACGAATCGGACAGGCACTAAGGTTACTTTTAAGCCGGATGGCCGCGTGTTCCAGAATGGCACAACATTAAGTTATGATACGCTGGCAGAGCGTTTGCAAGAGATTGCTTTTCTAAACTCTGGATTAAAGGTAACAATTAAAGACGACCGCAGCGGTAAGCAGGATGTTTTTCATTATGAAGGCGGCGCTCGTCAATTCGTTCAGTTTTTGAATGAAGAAAAGACCGTACTGCATGATGTTATTCACTTTGCCAGTGAGCGCGATGATATTGAGGTGGAGGTAGCCCTCCAATATAATGACGGATACACGGAGACGATCGCTTCCTTCGTCAATTCCATTCCGACACGCGGCGGCGGTACGCATGAAACCGGTTTTAAAACCGCTTATACTCGCGTCATGAACGACTATGCCCGTAAAGCAGCGATGCTTAAGGAGAAAGACAAAAACCTTGAAGGCAACGATTTGCGCGAAGGCATGATGGTTGTTATTAATATCAAAATGTCTGAGGTTGAGTTTGTTGGACAAACAAAAGACCAGCTCGGAAGCTCATCTGCGCGAAGCGCTGTTGACGCAATTGTTTCGGAGAAGATGCAGGTGTTTCTTGAGGAAAACCCTCAAATCGCACAAATGCTGTTAAAGAAATCACTTCAAGCCTCGAAAGCGAGAGAAGCAGCGCGCAAAGCGCGTGAAGAAATCCGCAGCGGCAAGAAGCGGAGCGAGAGCTCAAATCTAAATGGCAAACTAACTCCTGCGCAGTCAAAAGATATTACTCGCACGGAATTGTTTATTGTGGAGGGGGATTCAGCTGGCGGTTCAGCTAAGCAGGGTCGTGACTCGAAATATCAAGCGCTGCTGCCGCTTAAGGGAAAACCGATGAATCCGGAGAAAGCCAAGCTCATCGATATTTTGAAAAACGACGAGTACAAGGCCATCATTTCTGCAATAGGGGCAGGTGTGGGTTCTGAGTTTGTCGCTGAGGAATGCAACTATAATAAAATTATTATTATGACTGATGCGGATACAGACGGCGCTCATATCCAAGTGCTTCTTCTTACTTTTTTCTACCGTTATATGAAACCGTTAATCGATTTGGGACGCGTTTATATCGCTCAGCCGCCGCTTTACAAAATTACACGTAAATCTGGCAAGCTGGAAACGATTCGATATGCGTGGACAGATGAGCAGCTTCAAAACTATTTGAAGGAATACGGTAAAAATTATGAGCTTCAGCGTTATAAAGGGCTTGGTGAGATGAATCCTGACCAATTGTGGGAAACGACGATGGATCCAGAGAAAAGAACGCTTCTTCAGGTACAAATCGAGGATGCAGCCAAAGCAGAACGCAGAGTATCGACGCTTATGGGAGATAAGGTAGATCCGCGTAAACGTTGGATTGTTGAGAATGTCGATTTTATGGAATATGAGGAATAGGGGGATTTCTGCATGAGTATGCTGGAACAGTTTTTACCGGCGTTTTTGGAGGAAGTGGTAGGCGACCGCTTCGGACGCTATTCAAAGTATATAATTCAGGACCGTGCCATTCCTGACGTTCGCGATGGTTTGAAGCCCGTGCAGCGTCGTATTCTATATGCGATGTATGATTCAGGAAACACACCGGACAAGCAATACCGCAAATCGGCTAAAACAGTCGGTGACGTTATGGGTAATTACCATCCGCATGGTGACTCATCCATTTATGAGGGTATGGTTCGGATGGCACAGCCTTGGAAAATGGGACATCCGCTCGTTGATGGACACGGAAACTGGGGTTCTCAGGATGATGATCCAGCAGCAGCTATGCGTTATACGGAAGCGCGTCTATCGCCAATTGCGATGGAGCTGCTTCGTGACATAGAGAAAAGAACGGTACAATTCAAGGATAATTTCGATAATACAACGAAGGAGCCGGTTGTGCTGCCGTCGCGGTACCCCAACTTGCTCGTAAACGGGACCAGCGGCATCTCTGCCGGCTTTGCCACGGAAATCCCGCCTCATAACCTGCGTGAGGTTATTGATGCGTGTATCGCCCTTATGGGAAGCCCAGAGCTGACGCAAGAAGAACTTATGACCTATGTGAAAGGTCCGGATTTCCCTACTGGCGGCATTATTATGGGCGAAGAAGGCATTCGAGACGCTTATGCTACAGGTAAAGGCCGCATATACATTCGTGCTAAGACGGCTATCGAGGATATGCGCGGAGGTAAGCAGCAGCTTGTCATTACTGAAATTCCATATCAGGTCGTTAAATCACGGTTGGTTACCGCAATGGAAAACATTCGGCTAGAGAAAAAGGTCGAAGGCATTGCGGAGGTGCGTGATGAGAGCGGACGCAATGGTCTGCGCATCGTCATTGAGTTTAAGAAGGATGCCGATGCACAAGGTATATTGGCTTATTTGTTCAAGAAAACGGATCTGCAGGTAGCTTATAGCTTCAATATGGTCGCAATCGTGAACAAAACACCGATGCAGCTTGGTCTTAAACAAATATTATCGGCGTATATCGATCATCAGAAGGAAGTAGTAACTTTCCGCACGAAATATGATCTTGAGAAGGCGGAAGATCGCGCTCATGTTGTAGAAGGACTTGTCAAAGCGCTCAACATATTAGACGAAGTTATAGCGACGATCAAAGCATCCAAAAATCGCGGGGATGCACAAGACAACTTGGTTGCGAAGTTCGATTTCTCCGCTCGTCAAGCAGATGCCATCCTTACTTTGCAGCTTTATCGCTTAACGAACTTGGAAATTACGACACTTGAGAAAGAGCTTAAGGAAGCGATGAAGAAGATTGCTTACTTGAAATCGATCTTGGCTAGCGAGAAGAAGCTGATTGGTGTTATTAGGGATGAACTGCTTGAGATTCAAACCAAATATGGCATTGATCGCCGTTCTGTTCTGCGCGGTGAAATCGAAGAGCTGAAAGTTAACCTCGAAGTTCTTGTTACACCAGAGGATGTTCTAGTTACATTAAGCCAGGATGGTTATGTAAAACGGACAAGCATGCTCTCGTTTACGAGATCGGGAGGCGAGCTGCAAAACGCAGGCGTCAAGGAAGGTGACTTCGTACGAGAGTTGCTTGAAGTCAATACGATTGACAATTTGCTGCTCTTTACACGCAAAGGTCAATATTATTTGCTGCCGGTCCATCAAATTCCAGAATTCAAATGGAAGGATACCGGAACAGCGATAGTGAATGTTGTACCTATTCCGAAGGATGATTCGATCGTAAGCGTCATTCCAATTAAAGATATTTTGGCATCTACAGCATCACTTGTTTTCGTAACGAAACGTGGCCAAGTCAAGCGTACGGAGCTTAAGGAATACGCAACTACAAGATCCACTGCGGTTGCAGCCTGCAAAGTTTCAGAGGGCGACGAAGTCATTCGGGTTGTTTTGAGTGATGGTTCGAAGCAAATCATGCTTATTACTAAGCAGGGAATGAGTATTCGGTTTACAGAATCCGAAGTTAATTCGATGGGTAGAGTTGCAACAGGCGTAAGAGGTATTCAGCTTAAGGATGGAGACGAGCTTGTCACCGCGGAATGGGTTGCTGAGGATGAAGGCGAATTACTCGTCATTACCGATATCGGTTACGCCAAACGTACTTTGCTGCTGGATTATCCAATTCAGGGCAGAGGCGGCAAGGGTGTTCAAACGTTCGAATTTAAAGAAGGCAAACGAGTGCGTCCAAACGGTTCGTCACTGATTGGGGCTTATTATTGCAAGGCAGCCAAAGAGATCGTAGCGATTACCTCATCAGGAGCGAAGCTTTCTGCTGCATCGGAGAAAGCACCAATTGAAGATCGCAAATCGATAGGCAAGCTCATATTCCCAGTAGAGAAAACCGACGTTATTACGAGCACGCTTGCACGTTCCATAACAGACACTAATCAAAAGGTCGATTAGGCGGATCAAACCGTTCAATGACTTCCAAAATAGCTTCAAGCATGACCCACAATGGTACCAGCTCATCCGGGCGGTCCAGCCATTGTGGGTCTTTTATAATGCCATAATTTTTAATTTTTTGAATGATTACAGCTTTTCTTTCTTCCACTGGGTGCACGCTCCTTACTGTTTAAGCATGAATAGACATAGCGCTGGGCTTTCGCCTTATTGTATGTCTAACGCTGTCATAATGTTCAACAATATATCGATTAATAGCGCAAATTATTAATTGGGTTAATCTTTTATTCGACAATAAAGACTGCTATAATAAATAGCAAATAGATGGAAATTGACAGAGAGCGAGTGTGGGAGTATGGTGTCTGGAGAATTTACTCGATTATGGACGAAGCTTTCGCGTGAATGGAAAAACAACTTGGAACAATCGCTTACTCCTTTGACAGAAGGGCAGCTGAATGTATTAGAGCTGATGCTTCAGCACCAACCGATGAAGCCATCTGATCTGCTCCAATATTTAGCGACTACGCCTGCTGCAATTACAACACTGTTGGATCGAATGGAAAGAAATGAGCTCATTGAACGTACTAGAGATGAACATGATCGAAGAATTGTGTGGGTATCTGTTTCGGAGAAGGGCAAAGCTGAGGCGGAGCGCGGTACAACGATTCGGACTCAAATGATCGAACAATCGCTGGACCGCATTTCCTCTCATAACCAGCAACTGCTGGTTTACTTGTTGGGTAAAGTAGCAAATCTGTAATCTGATTTCGCCATTCAACGCTTATTTCATAGAATCGAGCCGATTGCGCAGCATATCGTAATTTTTTTGGAGCACCTCGTAGTCGGCTTGCGTTAGCAAGGTATCATTTGAAGCAGCTAATGTTTCTTCGATTGGCAAGATGCGATATCGAAAGGAACGATCAGGCTTGTAGCGATGCACCCATGTCGGAATGGATTCAACATCAGTAATAGTAACTGTGCCTTCTGTCATATTTTTACGAACATTAACTTTAAAAATAACTCCGTAATCCTTCGATTCGCCCCGCTGATTAGAAATAAAATTTCCCATAGAATAAATAATAAGTCCCTTTTTTACATGACCATTCTCATCGGTTGTTTCGAGCACTTCATATGGCTGGACAACATGGGGATGCGAACCGGCAATAATATCAGCTCCCGCAGCGACAAGCGAACGTGCGAGACGTTTTTGTTCTTCGTTCGGTATAATCTGATATTCAGTTCCGAAATGCAGAGAAACGGTAATAAAGTCAGCACCTGCTTCACGCAGCCGAATGATGTCTGCTTTAATTTTCTCTTCATCAATAAGCGAAACGAGGTAAGGTTTGCCTTCTGGAATTGGAATACCATTTGTACCATAGGTGTAAGCTAACAATCCCATAACGATGCCATTTTTCTCGGATAGGACAGCTTGGTCTGCTTCTTCTTGCGATGCGGCTGTTCCCTTGCTTGGAAGACCAAGCTTCTTTAAATTCTCAAGAGTGCGAAGCACACCTGACTCGCCTTTATCAAGTGAATGATTGTTGGCATTTGTTATTAAGTTAAATCCAGCATCCTTGATCGCTTCTACAAGTTCGGTTGGCGCATTAAACGTTGGATATCCTGTATAACCATATTCAACACCAGCAGTTGGTGTTTCTAGGTTGGCAATAACCCAATCTCCTTGCTTCAAAATCGGTTTAACCTCTGCAAAAAACGGCTTGAAGTTATATCGATTCGTCTTCTTGTCAAAAGCTCCGGGCAGCTGGGGCGTATGCATCATGATGTCGCCTACGGCCATCCATACGGCATCGGCAAAAACAGGCTCTGGTGGTGCTGTCGGTTCAGGAGATGGTGAAGGGGTTACGACTGCTTGCTCAGTAGGAGTGGGGTCAATTGAAGCTGCAGGAAGCGAGCTGGCAGGTGCAGAAGCCCTCTCGTAAATGGAGGGCAATAAAAAAATAACCAGTAAGCCAAGTAAACTTAGTAATAATAGTATAGAATTTGTTTTTCGGTGCCTTTTACGGCGCATTAGTATTTCGTCCTTCCTTGTTACGTATTGCTCAGCATACTGGAGGCGTCTTCAAGCTGCGAACTAGTCCACCAATTCCAAACATCAGAGCCGGTTGGGACGGAACGAAAACTCATCCATTCCTTTGTTATAGGATGAGGGGCTGAAACCGAGGTTGACCATAACGCAATTTCGGATATGCCGCTTGTTGGTTTCGCGCCGTATTTCAGGTCGCCTACGAGCGGACAGCCGATATGAGCCAGCTGTGCACGGATTTGATGAGGCCTTCCGGTATGCAGCTTCACCGCAATCAATGAATAACGGCCAGATACAGCTGCTACCTCGTAATCCAAAATCGCTTCTTTAGCCTCATTCGTGGGTTTGTTATAGACGGTTACTTGATTTTGTTTGCTGTTCTTAACAATATAATGAGTCAAACGCGATTGAGGTTGTTTTGGCGTACCTTGTACAACACAAACATAAGTTTTGCCAAAATGTCTACTGCGAACCGATTCGGATAATCTGGACGCAGCTTTTGAGGTTTTGGCAAAAATCATAACGCCGCCAACCATACGGTCAAGACGGTGAACGAGGCCGAGAAAGACGTTTCCCGGCTTGTTGTATCGTTCCTTTATATCCTGTTTAAGCAGGGTAAGCATATCAGCATCGCCAGTGTCATCCTCTTGTGAGAGGACGCCAGGCGGCTTAACGACAGCTATTACATGATTGTCCTCGAACAGAACCTTGATCGTCATTACTTAGACTCCCAACGTCCCAGTATTCCGCACGGCAAATTAAGGCCGGATTTCGTAATCGGCAATCCGATTTCTCCACAGTTGATCTCGCCGCCATACTTGGCATTCATTGTCATATGCAGCAGGTTGTGCAGAACAGATTGCGATAATCCAGTTGTATAGGAGTTGATGAGTAGGAACAATGGATTGTCAGACAAAATCGATGTACAGGATTGTAAGAATGGAAACAAATTTTCTTCGAGCTTCCATGTTTCACCATTCGTGCCACGTCCATAAGAAGGTGGATCCATAATAATCGCATCATACTGCTTGCCGCGGCGTTGTTCGCGTTGAACGAATTTGAACACGTCATCCGTAATATAGCGAATTGGAGCGGACTCAAGTCCAGACAGCTGGGCGTTATCTTTTGCCCATTGGACCATACCCTTAGCTGCGTCAACGTGGCATACCTCAGCGCCTGCTGCTGCGGCTGCAACAGTGGCACCGCCCGAATAGGCAAAGAGATTCAAGACACGAATAGGACGTCCTGCATTACGGATTTTGTCCATCATCCAGCTCCAGTTAACGGCTTGCTCAGGAAATAATCCTGTATGCTTGAAGTTTGTCGGCTTGATATGGAAGTTTAGTTCGCCATAAGAAATGGTCCAGCGCTCAGGCAATGATTCGCTCATCGACCATTGACCGCCACCGGAATTGCTTCTATGGTAATGGCCATCGGCTTTTTTCCAAAGACCTGTTTCATTTGTGATCGGCCAAATAATTTGTGGATCTGGACGGCGGAGTGTATAATTGCCCCAACGTTCGAGCTTATCTCCGTCTCCTGTATCTATAACCTCGTAGTCTACCCATTTATCTGCTATGTACATGTTATTCGTAACCCTTCCTTGACCTTGTTTTTGTAATATAATAATGTCAACGATAATTATATCGAAGCTAACACAATGAAGCAATGAAACCGACGCATTTAGAGGCTGGTATTTATTCGTAAGTTATGAAAATGGCTGTTTATTACAGCAAATAAGTAAATGCTGTTGCTGACAGAGCAAAAATCAGTGTAAAAAAGAGCAAAATTTAGTAAATCTACAATAATAGAGGAGCAACAATATCATGATGAGTTTTGAGTGCGAGTGCGGGAATAAAACAGTAATGTTTGCTACGGGAGATCGGGACGAGCAGGGCAGAGAGTATATTGAAATCGAGGACGACGAGAGGCTTACTATTAAAGTAGGCGATAAAAGCGTATTATTTCGTTGTTCGTTTTGCGGCTATACATACCGACTGGAACAAATTTGATTTTCTTTAGAAATTTTATAGGGGCTGCATATTGAAAACATTTATGGTTCGGAGTATGATAAACGTGAGTCAAGTTGTATGTACAAGTGCATCGTCATACCAGTGATAACTAGCGCTAATGTCCGTACAAGTTGAGAAGAGGCGTTATCTCTAAAAATACGTTTAATACTCGGTGAATGCTTACATAGCTGTTTTGCATTCGCAAAACTTGAAGCGGATGCTTACGTAGCTGTTTTGCATTCGCAAAACTTGAGGAGGAACCATTCCATGTTACAAGTTAAGCCCTATCAATTTTGGTTTGTTACCGGAAGCCAGCACTTGTACGGACCAGAAACATTAGAAGAGGTTGCACAGCATTCACGTATTATTGCTGCGGCGTTGAATGATGATTCTATTATTTCATCCGAAATTGTATTTAAACCTGTAGTAACAACTCCAGAAGAAATTTACAAGCTTTGCTTAGAAGCGAAAGCGGATGAGAACTGTGCAGGCATCATCACTTGGATGCATACCTTCTCACCGGCAAAAATGTGGATTCATGGGTTGTCTGAGCTGCGTAAGCCATTACTACACCTTCATACTCAATTCAACCGTGATATTCCTTGGGAAACGATTGATATGGACTTTATGAATACGAATCAATCCGCACATGGCGACCGAGAATACGGCCATATTTTCGCCCGACTAGGCCTTGAGCGCAAAGTCGTTACGGGTCACTGGGAGGATGGCGTTACTCGTTCCCGCATTGCCAGCTGGATGGGAACGGCAATTGCAGTTAATGAAGGCCGTCATCTTAAGGTTGCTCGCTTCGGAGACAATATGCGTCAAGTTTCGGTTACGGAAGGCGACAAAGTTGAAGCGCAAATCAAATTCGGCTGGTCGATTAATGGTTATGGCATTGGTGATCTTGTTGCTCGTATGAATGAGGTTTCAGATTCAGAAGTAAAACAGCTGCTTGAGGAATACAACGAGCAGTACGATATTTCGTCCGAGACACGCGGCAATGCAGCTTCATGGGCTTCCATTGGCGAGCAGGCTCGTATTGAGCTTGGCCTAAAAGCATTTTTACAAGAGGGCGGTTTCTCCGCATTTACTACGTCATTTGAAGATTTGCATGGCATGAAGCAGCTTCCAGGTCTTGCAGTTCAGCGCTTGATGGAGCAAGGATACGGCTTTGGCGGCGAGGGCGACTGGAAAACATCTGCACTTACTCGCATGATGAAGCTGATTGCCAATAACAAAGGTACTTCATTTATGGAGGACTATACTTATCATCTAGAAGAAGGCAACGAGCTCGTACTTGGATCACATATGCTTGAGGTATGTCCTACAATCGCGGATAGCCGTCCAAAAATCGAAGTTCATCCGCTTGGCATCGGCGGCAAAGCGGATCCAGCACGGATTGTATTCGATGGACGCTCTGGTGCTGCGCTTAATGCTTCACTCATCGATCTAGGCAATCGTTTCCGCTTGATCATTAACCAAGTGGATGCAGTGAAGCCTACTCATGAAATGCCGAAGCTTCCAGTAGCTCGTGTGTTGTGGAAACCAGAACCATCGCTTCGAGATGCAGCAGAGAGCTGGATTTACGCTGGCGGCGCTCATCACACCGTATTCTCATATGTCGTAACGACTGAGCAGCTTGTAGACTGGGCGGATCAAGTTGGCATTGAAACCGTAGTAATCGATAAGCATTCAACGGTACGCAGTGTTCGCAACGAGCTTCGTTGGAACGATCTCAGCTATCGTATTCGTTAAACATCCTATCATCTGATTGCTTCTTAATAGAGAAGACTGCTGCTTAAAACCGTACAAGGTTAAGCAGCAGTCTTTTTCTCTATTTATAGGGGCTTTAAAGTTATGGCTTAATAGCTTTTACTCTAATCCGCACATAATCCACATACCATGTACCATCATGGAATAAATCATTTCTTACTCTTGCGGCTATTTTAGCGTATAGCAACTTTTTATCTTCTTCCGATACATTAGCGAAAAAATGATTTGCGAAACCAGATAACCAGTGATTTAGTCCTTCTTCACCGTCTTCCATCTTCGTAGGCCGATCAAAAAGAACGGCATAAGTTACTCGAAAGCCTTGTTGTTCAAGTAGAGCGCTATATTCTGAAATGCTCGGAAAGAACCAAGGATTTAACTTTTCTGCATCAATAGCATAATCCTCATCAAGCACAGCTGTTGTTGCTTTTACTATTCGATTAACATTTCCTTTGCCGCCAAACTCAGCAACAAATCTGCCGCCGCTGTTTAGCACATTCCACACATTTTCAACCACTTGTTTCGCATTTTTCATCCAATGCAATGCCGCATTAGAGAATACAGCATCAAATGATTCATCTAACTGAAACTGTTCACCATTTCCAGTGAAAAAAAGAATGGTTGGATATTTCACTCGTGCTTTTTCAATCATTTCCGCAGAAAAATCCATGCCTACAACTGTTGCTCCCGTTTTCGATATTTCATAGGCCAAATCTCCGGTGCCACACCCTACATCTAATATTTTCTCGCCTGGGGCAGGACTTAATAATTCAACAACTTCCTTCCCGTACTCAGATACAAAACCCAGTTTGTTGTCATATAATTCGGTTTTCCAAAATTGGCCGGAAGGCATAATATCATCCCCTAACTATTGGTAACCCTATTCTCACACAAAGATTGTATATAAGTAAAATATATTATTCCTATCTTCTTTATAGTTTAAAGTTATAAAGTTCGATCAGAAAAAAGCTTTACTCCTGTAGGTTAGAAGCAAAGCTCAAGGTATACCTCAACTATGAATGGGTTTATTCTGATTTTTCTTTTTGAATTTTCGCAGGGTTATTGATTTTGTAAGGAACAGGGTGCTTAGTAAGCTTTTTAGCGACTATTTTTCCTTCAAAATGAAGGATATCGCCGATTTCCAGCTCAAGCTTTTTGAGGGTAGCACTATGGCTGGACCAAGCATCGCCGATCTCCATAGCAGGATCTTGAATGGCTACTGCGTTGTAAATAACAACCTCGTCATCTGTGTCAGAAAAATTGTTAGGTACAGTCGTAAATTCTTTTACTGTTGCGACCATCTTGATCTTATCTTCAGGAAGCTGCAGTTTTGGCGCCTTTTCTTTTTTTGTTTTTTCCTTTGGAGCTGCTGCTGTTTTAGGTTCTTTATGTACTTCTTCTACTGAATCAGGCGCTGGTATCGTCTCCGAAATCACTGCTGCATCATTATTTTGTGATGTTTCTAGCAGAACGTCATTTTTATCAGCTTCAATCTCTTGTGCAGGTGCAATCTCTTCAACTGCATTGGAAGTCTTCTGGCCATAACTAGAAGCTTGCATTTCCTTTAAGTAGGAAGGGTGAATACAATGCTTTTGTTCATTTTCAAATGAAATGACAGCAGTCATTTTATCCACATATCCAATAATAGTGCATTCGAGATTCACGCCGTTTCCTTTATAGAAAAATACTTTTGTTTTGGCAGCCTTCTCAGAAAGCAAACCCCATTCCTTGCATTTTTCTATTTGCTCTGCCTCGTTTTCGAAGCTAATGTACGATATCGGTTCAATAATGAATGGATGTCCCATGTAATCTCCGCCTTTTTGGTATTATCATCATCTATTTTATCATTTTTTTGACATGTTAGTCGTTACTTGCTGACGATTAATAAAATTTTAGTCGTTTATTTAAATAAGAAGGGGAGGGGAGAAAAATAAGCCACCTGAATAGGAACATTTTAACAATGTTTATTTGACAATGAGAATCGTTATCGATATAGTTAAATGGTAGTTTTTAAAATGATATAGGAGGGATTTCTGTGTTCATTCAATTGAGATCAATTGTAGTGGAAAAGGGAAATTCACAGCAAGTTGTCGACAATTTTGGGCAAGAGGGCTATATTGACGGCAAGGAAGGTCTTATCGATATTAATATTATGGTGAATAGAAAAGCAAAAGAAACGGAAGAAGTTGTTATTATGATCCGTTGGGAGTCTGATGAAGCTTGGAAAAATTGGGAGAAAGATCCCGTCCATATTGCTGGCCATCGGAACAAAAAAGATGAGCAGCGTCCTTCATATATCGTTGATTCATCGGTAAATATGTATGATGTAAAAAAAATCAAACCAGGTACTTTTGGCAAATAAACAGAAAGCGACTTACCCTTGGCGGGCAATGTCGCTTTTTTTATTTATTCATTTTAGGGAATCTGGAATGATACCGTGGTTCCAAAATTAAGTTTGATTGTAATGACAAGCCCATAGCCATATAACTGTTCTAATCGACGATCCGTATTCAATAAACCAATTCCACTTTGTTCGTTATACTTCCCATTCAACAGTTGCCCCAATTCTTCTTCGTCCATTCTGATTCCATCATCTGCAATCGATATTTCGATGTACTTCCCAGACAATCTCTAAACGTTCAGCAAAACGTTCCTTCTCGATATACAAGTAAGCTTGAACGAGCTCTAGCTCATGTGCAATAGATACAAATTGATTCGTATTTTTGTGATCGGCAGCCTGATCTGAGCGCTCCATGATGGATTGCGTCTCGCAGGGGAGTTCGCAGCTCATAAGAAGTATTCACCAAAAATCATCTTTCGTTTTATCAGCCTTTTGCAAGCTTGATCATACGATCGGCATTTTGAAAATAACGCTTAAACCAATAAGCAGCAAATCTGAGAAAAGCAGCAAGCATATCAAAAGGGTATTAGCCGATTTTTATTAATCCAGTGGATTTGATGATACCCCAGATGATACCTGATGCGACACCCGCAGTTGCTAACAATAATAAAATGGTATCTTCATATTTTGATAATACAATTTTTATAAATATCATCATTAACGCAGTAGACGAGAAAGTCATAATGAATATGAGAAGCACACTAGTAGAAATGATGATACTGGCTATGAATGTATAATGCCAAACTCATATGATGCATATAGTAATGAACAAGCTGCATCCCGTGAGGAGGTTTTGAATGAAATCCAGCATTTCGGGAAAAGTGATGGTCATTTACGGAAGCACATTTCTGCTGATTATTGTCTTAACCTTTTGGTTGTCCTATCGGGGTACGGTTGGTCCGCTTGAGGCGGATCTGACCAATACGAATCTCGCGCTACTCAAGCAAGTAGACCAAAAGATTGAAGTGGCGTTCCGTCAAACCGAGAAAGATTTGCTCGCGCTTATGGAAGAACTCGAATTTGTCTACTTCATGCTGGATAGCTACAATGACGATGCCCAAAAATACAGCAACTATTATGGGCTTACGACAAAATTAAAAAACTTTATTAACGCGAATCCCACATTCTCATCCATTTTTGTTTACTCTGCTGTAAACGGCGATATTTTGACCGAAAAGGCTTATATGAATGATATTTCATCGGTAGACAACTGGCTAGCTGATTATATGGACATGCCGGGTTACTTCAAGTGGATGACGACCCATCCGGTGTGGGATGGAACGACAACTCAAAACGTTGTGACACTGGTGCGCTCCTACCCGACGCTCAGCAGTCCCGGTTATCGCAACGGCATCGTTGCCGTTAACATTAACGAGGTTGTTCTCTACGATATGATTAAATCGGTCTATGAGGAAAGCTCGGCTGGCCATCTGTTTATATTCGACGCAGATGGAAAAGTCGTCAGCCACGATGACAAAACGCTCCTTTACCAAAATTTAAAGCAATTACCCTATATGAAAAACGTACTCTCAGCAGAAGGCAGCGGCTCCCTATCAGTCAAGCTGGACGGGATCCCGCAAACTGTTTTTTACAGGACTTCCGCCTATACGGGGTGGAAAATGGTCAGCATCATGCCGGAATCACAAATTTACGAGCCGCTTCAGATTACCCGCAATCTTTTATTTATATTGGCTGGCGTAATGATCGTTCTAGCGCTAATTGTATTGTTCTACATCAATCGATTAACCTTTAAGCCGCTTGATCGACTGGTCAGCAAGCTTTCAGGGACCTACCAGCCAGATAAGAAGCGCGGATTTGATACGGCGGGATTCACTTATTTGGAGACGGTGTTTGAGCAAATGATGGAGGATCGGGAGCATTTGGAGAAGCATGTGCGGGATTCCAAATCCGTGCTCAAATGGAGACTGATTATGGATATGCTGACCGGCTACCGAACGGACTACCAAGCTTTGCGGCATCACTTTGAATTTACAGGCATTAAGCTCTATTCAGAGCGCTACCTTGTATGTACGGCAGAAATTGCGAAACCAGAAGGCTGCTTAAGCCTGCGTGATGAAACGTTGTATACGTATGTGTTTTGCAACGTGGCGGAGGAGATGATGGGCAAAGAGGATGCTGGAGTCGCAATCGATTTAGGCGGCGGACGAGCGGCGCTTGTCTTTAGCTTCGCAGAAGGCGAAGCGGAACAAAACCATTTGCGCGCGCTCGCAATTTTGGAATGGATACTTGAGGTGATTAAGAAGCAATTCGGATTAGTCGCTACGGTGGGTGTAGGCAGAGGAGTCAAGGAACTCGGCGATATTCAAAGCTCCTACGGCGAGTCGCGCAAGGCGCTCCGCTACAAGATGCTTTTTGGCAGCCATTCCGTCATTTCAATCGAGGATTTGCAACCGCCGGACAGTCAAGACTATTACCGTTTGAATCGGAAGGCAACTCGAATTATGGAGGCGCTCAAACAGACGGATACGGATAAAATAAAGGAGGATGTGCACCAAGCCTTTGAGAAGGCGGTGGGACTAGGCTTGCCTCCTGACCTCATCCGCCAGTTTTCGTTCGATTTAATCGTGAAGGCGCTGCAGGTTGCTGATGCAATCGGAATCGGTCCCGAGGAGTCGATGGGCAACTTGGATAGCATTTATGAGAAGATTGAGCACAGTGAGGATTGGAAGCAAGCAGAGGCCCTCGTCCTCGCTGTTCTTGAGGAGCTAGCTGCTAAGCTTACGAGCAAACGAAGCCTGAGAGGGAAAAATGACACGATTGAGCGAATGCTTACCTACATTCAAGCCCATTACCATGAAAATGATTTGTCGCTCGATCGGCTCGCTGAACAGTTTCATTTGAGCCCAACCTATATTAGCAAGCAGTTTAAAGAATACACCGAGCGAAATTTTATCGACTATCTTATCGAAATTCGAATTGACGCCTCGAAAGCACTGCTCGCTAACAAGGATAAAAAAGTGAACGATATCGCCGAAGCGATTGGATATATGAATACCCGCAGCTTCTTGCGGACGTTTAAAAAATTTACAGGGATGACACCTACAGAGTACCGAGAACATGCCATCAGCAAACAAACAGGGCAAGGCACAGAGCGAACGTAAGACCGGTGGCACACTTCCTAAGCGGAGGCGTTGCCCCGGTTTTTTCCTTGTACTATAAGAATCTATAAGTTTGTTAGCTTATAAAAGGCTTACATTTCTCCGTCAAAGCTACTTCAACATCCAGAAGTTGAAGGGGTTTTTACTTGTAATGGCGGGATTTCTTTCGTGTCACAGCAAAAGAATGAACCTGGTCAAGAAAGGTGACTGGGCCATTTCACAATAAAAGACACCTGGCACAGAACATGTCTATATTCAGCTTCCCGAGCTTTGTGTACGATCGAATTGTAGACGGAACATAAAGGGGGGGAGGACGATTTGGATACGGCTTAAGCGGGATCGTCACTTATATTTGATGCTTCTGCCTGTCATCTTGTTTTATGTCATCTTTAAATACGCACCGATGGCGGGCGAAATTATCGCATTCAAAAATTACCGGTTTATTGATGGAATATGGGGAAGCGAATGGGCCGGTTTTCATCATTTTCAAATGCTGTTCGCAAGCTTGGATTTTTGGAGAATTCTTAGAAATACACTGCTGCTGAACATCTATAGTCTCGTGTTTGGTTTTCCGGTACCTATCCTCCTTGCCTTGCTGCTTAACGAGGTGCGCAGAGAATGGTACAAAAGGACGGTCCAGAACCTGTTGTATTTGCCTCACTTCATCTCTTGGGTTGTGCTGGGCGGTATCGTTATTGCGATCCTATCGCCGAGCACAGGCGTCGTGAATCTGATTCTAAAACAATTTGGCATCGAGCCCGTCTATTTTATGGCGGATTCGACTTGGTGGCCTGTTGTGTATACGTTATCCGGTATTTGGCGCGAAGCGGGCTGGGGGACGATTCTCTATTTAGCAGCGATGGCTTCGATTGATCCCCAGCTTTATGAAGCAGCCAAAATCGACGGTGCAAACAAGCTGCGGCAAATTTGGCATATTACACTTCCCGGCATTCGCAGCACGATTGCTATCTTATTGATCCTTCGGATGGGGCATATGATGGATGTTGGTCTTGAACAAACGCTGGTGCTTCAAAACCAATCCGTGCTGGATGTAGCGGATGTCATCAGCACCTATGTATACCGGGTCGGCTTGCAAAATATGAATTACAGCTACACGACAGCGCTTGGATTATTCCAGTCCTTGATTGGGTTTATTCTAGTCGTAGGCGTTAACAGGCTCATCCGAAAGTTCGGCGAAAGGGGGTTATGGTAACTGTGAAAAGGAATGCTGCCGCAGCTTTTGTGCTGTCATCGATTAGCAAAATCATCCTTTATACGTTTCTTGGCCTCTCGTCCTTAATCGCCCTGTTCCCGCTATGGTATGAGGTGGCGGCATCCTTTAGCAGCAGCCGGGCAATTACAGCCGGAGAAGTGATGCTGTGGCCAATTGAATTCAATCTGCATGCTTACGATCGGCTATTTGATGACGGACAAATTTTGATCGGCTTGCGAAATACGGTCTTGATCACGGTTGTTGGTACCGCGTTGAACATGATCATGACGATACTGGCTGCCTATCCGCTTTCAAGACGCCGCTTGATGGGACGCAGCGGACTGCTAATGTTCGTTACGTTCACGATGTTATTCGTTTCTGGGATCATTCCGAGCTTCATTCTCGTCAAGACACTGAGCTTAATGGACACCTACTGGGCATTATGGCTGCCAGGGCTGATCAGCACGTATAACATGTTTGTGATGAAAACGTTCATGGAAGGCCTTCCGGATGAAATTGAAGAGTCGGCTGCTATGGACGGAGCTGGAGATTGGCGGGTTTTAATGCAGATCATGCTTCCGCTTTGCAAGCCGATTATCGCCTCCTTGTCGCTGTTCTACGCCGTTGGCTGGTGGAACTCCTATTTCAGCGTTCTTCTTTATATAACAAAAACGACGTCACAGTCCTTGATGGTGAAGCTGTATCAGATGATTAATCAAGTGGATGCAAGCCTGCTTAACAATACTGGGGGAAGCGAGGGTGCGGGGCAAATCTTGTTAACGCCCGAAGGCATCAAAGCTGCGGCCATCGTCATTGCGGTCACGCCGATTCTATGCGTATATCCGTTCCTTCAGAAACATTTTGTAAAAGGTGTCTTGATCGGTTCGGTTAAAGGTTAATAAGGAAAAGGGGATGATGTATTTGATGAAATGGAACAAAATTCGTAATTTGATCATGATGGCTAGCTTAATTGTTGTACTGCTGGTTGGCTGCACGGGGAAATCAGAGCCGACTAAACCTTCTGCTGCACCGAATAAGACTGATGCGCCAGCACCAGTGGTAGAGCAAAAGAAAGAGATTAGCGTATCTATCCTTGATCGGGGCGAAGTGTCATCGGAGGAAGGCAGCTATGAAAACAACCGCTGGACGAAGTGGATCAATGAGAATGCTCCTGCAAAGGTGAAATGGGTACCCGTGCCGCGTACGCAGGTACAGCAAAAATTAAACACGCTGATTGCATCGGGCACGGCTCCGGATCTCATATGGGAATATGACCGCAGCTATATCAGCCAGCTCGCTGCGCAGGGCGCGATCCAGCCGATCGACGAATATATCGAAAAATACAGCACAACGTACAAAGCTTATTTGGCTAAGCATCCAGAACTTAAACCCTTCCTAACGATAAATGGAAAAATGTATGCGGTTGCAAGTGCGCGTGGACAAGAAACGATAGCCAATCATGGCATTATGATTCGTCAGGATTGGTTGGATAAGCTAGGTTTGAAAGCTCCGACAACAGTTGAAGAATTAATTGAGGTTGCACGAAAGTTCAAAGAGGGCGATCCGGACGGCAACGGCACGGCAGACACGGTTCCAATCACCTTTAATTACAACGGAGTGCAAATTTTAAGAGCCCTTTTCTTCAATAACGAGAACCAATGGTATCTGGAAGCTGGCAAGCTCACGTTCGGCCGGATACTGGATCGATATACCGATTCGCTTGCTTTGCAGAAGCAGCTTTTTGACGAAGGGTTAATCGATAAGGAATACATTACGGATACGAATTTTCAACGCTCGCTGCAGCTTTGGACGACAGGCAAGTCGGGTATTTATCTTGGCTCATGGTCAATGGGCGCAGAGTTTGTAGATTTGAAGAAAAATGTGCCGGATGCAAAAGTAGTGCCTTTGGAGCCTGTCTCTTCGAAGTATGGAAAAAATGGCCTTTATCAGGAAGTACCGGCCAATATGTATATCGCTTTTAATACCAATATGAAGGAGGACAAAATCGAAGCAGGCGTCAAATTTTTGGACTGGATGCTGGAGCAGGGCTGGGAGCCGCTCAGAATCGGAGAGAAGGACGTTCATTATAAGCTCGTGGGTGAAGTTCCGCAGAAGACCGACGCTGATAAGTTCAAGAAGGAAGTGTTTTATGCAAGAGAGTATGCGATCTTGAACGAATGGGATCCGAAGCCGGAATGGTATGCGGTGATGGCGGCGCAGGATCCGATTTCTCAAGAGCAGGCCGTGCTTAAAGCAGCAGGTCTTGAGATTGCGATGAAAAATAAATACAGACGGGATATTGCCTATAATCCTGATCTGCCTGAGGTCAGCCAACTGATTGCTACCTTCGCTCCGATTGCGCAGCAAATTGAAGCCAAGATCGTAACTGGAGGAGGCGCGCTTACGCCGCAGGCTGGAATGGAGGATATTCGCAAGGAATGGAAGCGTTTGGGCGGTGAAAATGTAGAGAAGTTAGTGCAGGAGTGGTATGAAACGAACAAAGAGCATCTGAAGTAGAGGGGAAGGCCCTTCCTGAATGCGGGAGTTACTTTTTCGGGAAGGGTTAATCGCCGATCCGAGTAGCAAAGGATGGATGGAAAATGATGACCATGAAAAAAGTTTTTTCATTATTCCTCGTCTTTGCATTGATCATGACGGCATCTGGTACGCTTGGCGAAAATGAACATGCAGCGGCTGCAGAAGCGGTGGTCGCAGAGCTGCAAGCTGGCGATTATGAAAGCTCCGACGAAGTATGGGACTTCCTGCTGGGAGCCGAATTTCCCGGAGCGCAAGGAAGCTTTACAAGAGATCAGTCTGTATTCAAAACAGGTCTTTCCTCGGCCAAGGTGACTGGCGATTTTAATGGCGGCGGCTCTTACGTTGCACTAGAGCGGTATCTGACGAAACGAATAGTTCCGGCGGATGCTGTAAGCTTATCCTTTTGGGTGAAAACTGCGGATGCTGCATCGATTTATATTGTACTAATGGACGGAACGAACCAAAACCACTCGCAAAGGCTGGTGCTTCAGCCGACAACGGATTGGCAGAAGGTTACCGTGAATGCTTTTAATGCCGGCAGCGAATATACGCACTGGGGAGGCGCCAATGACGGAGCCTTTCATCCGTCGCTTAAGAAGATGACGATCAAGGTGGCACGGGCAGGACTGCGCACGGGGCTTAAGAGCGGCTCGGTATGGTTCGACGATCTCCGAATCAAGGTGACTGTACCTGATTTAGCCATCGCTCAAACGCAGGTTGGCAACGTATTTGCTGGTGCAAGCAAAGGCACTTTTGATGTATTAACGACGGGAGATACCGTCACATGGCAAACCAATGATGCTTGGGGAGAGCCCGGTTCATCTGGAAGCGCGCCGGTTACCGGAGGCAAGATCAGGCTTGAGGTGCCGGTACAATCAGATGGCTATTATCGTTTAAAACTATCAACTTATCAAGCGGGAACTTTGCTTAAAACAACAGAGACGACATTCGCGGCTGTGCCAACGTTTGATTTGGCAGCAGTGACGGCATCACCGTTTGGCGTACAGACGCATTTTGCACATAGCTGGAACCGTGAGATGCTTCCTTTGGTCAAGTATGCCGGAGCCAAAAGCGTGAGGGATGCGATGTTTTGGTCTGAGATCGAGCTAAAAAAAGGCATCTACACCTATAACCCGAAATTTACACTCTATATGGAAGGATTGCTGGAGAACAGCATCGATCCGCTGATGACCTTCGCTTTTTCCAATCAATTTTATGATAATTTTCAAACGCCTTATTCGGCAGAAGCTCACGCCGCCTATGCGAATTATACGAAATCCGTACTGAACCGATTCGGCGGCCAAATCAAATGGGGCGAGATGTGGAACGAGTTCAACCTGCCCGGATTTGGAGGGAATGGGCCGGCTGCATCACAGCCCGATGTATACTTCAATCTAATGAAAGCAGGTTATGAGGCTGCCAAATCGGTGCGCCCTGATCTGAATGTGCTTGGAGGCGCGACCGCAGGCATTCCAGCCGAGTGGCTTGAAGATTTGTTCCAGCTCGGAGGGTTAAACTACATGGACACCTTATCCGTACATCCTTACCGTTATCCCGACAAGCCGGAAGGACTGCTTAACGAGGTAGCCTCGTTAAATCAACTGGTGAAAACCTATAACAACGGACAGACGAAACCCATCTGGTTCTCGGAAATTGGATGGCCGACGCAGCTTGACCCCCGCGGGGTGGATGAGAGGACACAGGCTGCCTATTTGATTCGCACCTATGTACTTGGCATGGCAGCAGGAGTGGAGAAAATCTTCTGGTACGATCTGATGGACGACGGAACGGATAAGAAATATAACGAGCATAACTTCGGTATTATTCATAATGGCGGTGATCCGCTCGGCGCGTATACGCCAAAACCGGGTTATGTGGCGTTAGCGACGGTAGCGCGGCAGTTGACTGGCGCAAGCTTAACCGGTCAGGAGATTACGAACGGCATCTATCGCTATAAATTTAAGAAGGACCAGAAAACGATTCATGTGCTTTGGTCAGGGACGGATACCGAAACCGATCTGACTTTGAAAACAAATGGACCGCTGGTCGTAACGGACATGATGGGCCGTTCAGCTACCTATACGCCGAAGGACGGGGAAATTTACATTACGGCTTCAAGCGAGCCTCTATTCATCCAAGGAAAAATCGATAAAGTCATTCAAGGAAGCAAATACAGGCTTAAGAGCGAACCTTCCTTTACCGGTGATACTATCAGCGTAACGTTATCCGTATACAAAGCATCATCTTGGAATCCGCTAAGCGCTCGCATTCAATTGCAAGGATCCATTCAAAATATACAGGCTTTTTCGGTCGGCACCTATCCTGCCGTATTTCAAGGAATAGGTGAGCCTGGCAGCTATACGGCGACGGCGGATCTTGTCGTTGGCGGCAAAAAAATCGGAGCGTTAAAAAATACAGTGGTGATCAAGCAATCGGAGGAGCTTTCTGTCAAACATGTGCTGAAGGAGGGCAGCAACTTCCTGAGAGTTCGAATCGATAATACAAAACCGGTCGATAGGCGGTTGACACAGATCGATTGGCAGGTGGGTGCAAACACCGAATCAGAAACTTATAATACGGTGCTGCCTGGTTTTACGGATTATACAATTGATCTTCCAATACCGGCACTGCCCGATGGAACTTTAACGCCTCACCAGCTTACCGTCTATTTGGATGATGGCACCGTATTGTCTTCTTCAGGCAACTTGAACAATATCACTGTCGCAAGTATGACGCCCATCGTTAACCGCACAGTGCAGGTGGATGGGTCGCTGGACGATGTAACCGATCTCCCTGGCATCGACCTGTTTGAGGAAGGCCATTCAAGAGTGGTGCCGCATAATGGGCCGGAGGATTTGAGCGGTAAGCTGTGGGTTACGTATGATAATGACCACCTCTATCTATCGGCAAAGATCCATGACGATCTATTCTCGCAAACCAAATCAGGAGATGCGATTTGGAGCGGAGACAGCATTCAATTCGCTATTTCTTTGGGAACGCCGGGAGAGGCGGCGGAATGGTATGAATACGGAATGGCGCTGACACCAGATGGACCGGAATTATATCGGTGGATGGCGATGAGTGGCGTATTGACCGGACCGGTTACAAATCGCCAGCTCCAGATTACGAGAGATGAAACAAACAAGGATACGATCTATCGGCTCGCATTGCCTTGGACGGAATTGTCGCCGATTGCTCCGAGTGACGGGATTTTAAGCTTGTCCGCTCTTGTGAATGAGAATGACGGCAATGGACGCAAAGGATGGCTGGAGTGGGGCGGAGGCATTGGGTCCAATAAACAGTCTAAACTATTTAAGCCTATGTTGATTGGAGGGGCTGGATTAGCAAGCGTTAGCGGTGTGACGCTTGACAGAAGCCTACTTGAGATGACTGCGGGTGACCCTGCAGTTGCACTTCTTGCAGCGGTGACGCCAGAGAATGCTGCGAGTAAAGAGGTAACGTGGACAACAAGCGACCCGAATGTTGCGACAGTAAATGCAGGGGAAGTTACGCCTGTCGGAGTGGGTACGGCAACGATAACGGTAACGACGATGGATGGTTTATTTACAGCCAGCTGCATCGTTACAGTCACAGCTGCTCCAGTTGTTGACCCGGAGGTTGGGACACCTGTGCCTACTGAAATCGTGGAGCCGGGGTCAACTGAATCTCCAGAACCAAGTGAAACGGTAGTGCCAGTACCTAGTGAAACGCCAGAGCCGGGAAGCTCTGAAGCTGACTCCGGCGCCAACTGACTAAAGCGCCAGAGAACAGAGCTTAACCGATACACGTTGAATGGCAGGAGATGAGCAGTTCGCCTTAATGGCGGTCTGCTCTCTGTTACTTCATTGGCGCCAACTAGGATACCGTAATTGAGAGGATGGGATATATGGATAAGACGAACAATCCAATGGATCATAAGCTGCTGCTCGGAAAAATCCATCACTGGGAGCCGTTTTTTGACCCGGAAGTCAACATGCTTGAGCTGCCCTTTCATAGTCCCGGATACCATACGACGCTTACGGTTGAGGAGTTCCCGCTTGTTCACCCTACATATCCTTCTCTTCTTTATGCACTGGCTTTGCTTGACAGCGGTTTGCCGGATTATACCACGCGAGCTTATGAAGTCATAAGCAAAGTGATTTCACTGCAAGACCAAAATCCAGCACACCTAACGTATGGCATATGGTCATGGTTTTACGAGGAGCCGCTTGCGAAAATGTCCCCGCCAGATTGGAACTGGGCTGATTTTTGCGGGAAACAGCTCGTTCAAATCGAAGTCCGGCATGGGGACAGATTACCTATGGAACTGCGAGAGCTGATCCGTCAGGCTGTATTCTGCGCATGCGATGCCATTATGAAGCGGGATGTAGGTCCAAATTATACGAATATCGCACTTATGGGTGCTTTGGTCACGCTTATCGCGGGCGAAGCATACGCTGAGCCAGAATTGGCCGATTATGGTATTCGAAGGCTGGAAAAGCTCCATGCATTTACGAATCAGCTAGGGACGTTTCATGAGTTTAACAGTCCGACTTATACGGTTATCGCCATCACCGAACTGTCCAAAATTTATAAGATGACGGCGAGCACTCAGGCTAAAGCGCTTGCGGAAGATTTGCTCGATAGTGCATGGCGCATGGTAGCAGAGCATTTTCATCCGGCGACGAAGCAGTGGTCCGGCCCGCACAGCCGGAGCTACAGTACGCTGCTAACGGATATGAAGAAGTCATTTTTGCAAATCGCTACAAACAATAGGGTTGTGTTTACATTTAAGAATGAACAGCCGTATGATGCGGAGTGGTTTGGGAGCGGGATTTGCTGTCCGCACAAGTATGATCCATTCTTCACACAGTCTGAGGAAAGGCTGCTCCAGCAGCTCTATTCTAGAAATGAACAGACCGGGCAGGAAAAGTGGGCAACAACCTACATGACCTCTTCCTTTGCGATTGGTGTGTCCAGCGAGGAAATTATGTGGAATCAAACAAGACCGCTGCTTGTTTTCTTTGATAATGGTGGAGAGGCGGCTTATTTGAAGCTGCGCGTCCTGCATGACGGCTATGATTATTGCTCAGCTGTACTGAACAGTAGAGTAGAGGGAAGTAGACTGCTGCTCGGCATCCGTTTTCTAACTGATGGAGGAGATACTCATCCGAGCCTTGATCGAATAAATGGCTGCATAGCTGCATCTGATTTGCGAATTCGGGTAGAGCTTGGCGGTTGCTTGGATAATGTAGACGCGGAAGTGAGCGGGGAAAGAGCGGAGGTTAGAATCGGTGACTGCAAAGTTGCTCTGCGTATTTTGTTTACGGCATTTGGTGCAGGGACGGAGGAGCATGACGATAAACAAAAAGACAATTGGAAGTGGGAGCTCGCGAGGAACAGCAGCAGCTTTTGCTTCGACCATATTTTACATGCAGTAGAGGACAGTACAATTGATTTTGAGAAGATGGGCAAAGCAGCTTTTCTTTTTTCGCTAGTAATTGGTGAAGCAGAGCCGGAAATTATAGTAGAGGCCTATGATGATGCTGTAGCAGCTAGATTTTCAAGCAAACAGAATGCTGCCGCAACCAGTGATGATCCAATTAAGCTATCCTTAGCATTGAAGCCTGCAGCATCACCATCAGTATAAAACGGATAAGCTGCATCATTTAATGGAGGTGGAGGAGCGGGCATGAAAACGAAGTTATCGCGGGAAATAGTGAAGCAGGCGGCTGATCGTGTATATCACTATATGCTGGAGGATCATTCCGGTAGTTGGGGCATGGATTTGAACCATTGGGACTGGGTGCCGGGAGTCGGCGTCATTGCGATGCTGTCTTATTATGAGCTTACAGGTGAATCAGAGACGATGACGGAGTTAATAAAATGGTCGCAAAATAATTTACACCTTGCGGAGAAGATCAGAGTCATCAATGCGATGGCGCCATATACGGTTTTTCCAGCGCTTTATGAGCATACGCATGACCCTGTTTTTTTGGAGACAGCAGAGCGGATTGGACAATGGATGATGACGGAGGCGCCCCGTACAAGGGAAGGTGCCTTCGAGCATACGGTTACGGAAAATGTGAAATTCCCGGAGCAGGTATGGGCGGATACTATTTTTATGGCGGTTTTGTTCTTGGCTAAACTTGCGAAACTCACTGGGAATGTGGATTATGCGAAAGAGGCCGTACGTCAGGTGGAGCTGCATTTAACGCTGCTGCAAGATAAGGATACGGGTGTGCTGTTTCATGGCTGGAATTCGGAGGCACGGAACCATCTTTCGGCTGCCCGCTGGACGAGAGCTAATGCGTGGATAGCGGTGGCGGTGCCGATGATAGTAGAAGAGCTGGAAGGTTTAGCAGTTGTTCCGAAGGAAACGCTCGAACGTTATCAATTGCTCATGCGCAGCCTTATTCGCTTTCAACATGAGGAAGGCCTATGGGCAACGGTGCTTGACCGTCCTGAATTTTATTCGGAGACGTCGGGCAGCGCCGGCATTTCTTGCGGCATTGTGAAAGCGGTACGTCAAGGCTTGCTCGATGCTGATTATTTGAATGCTGCCTACCTTGCGGCAGATGCTATCCTTCTTAAAATAAAGCCGAGCGGGGAAGTCATGGGCGTGTCCGGCGGGACGCCAATCATGCCTTCAATCGAAGCTTACAATGAGATCGCTTGTTATCCAACGCTTTATGGGCAGGGACTCGTACTCATGCTGCTGTCGGAGCTATCGGACATCTCAAGCTGATTTAAAAGGACCGTTTGCATCACGATGAGGTGAGCAAACGGTCCTTATGTGTGCCCAGCTTCGGCTTTATCAGACGCTGTCGATAACCATCTTTTTGAGCGGTACCATCGATTCTTCCGGGACATAAAATTTGAATTTATTGTCGCTGATTTGTCCAAGTAGTTGACGGCGGATCGGATCGGCATCCTTTAATAGATGCTCGTCTGCCTGATGATAGTCAATCGGACGCATCCAGATCGGGCTATAGCCGAGAAAGAGCTGCCTTCTTGTAAATTCGGATTGATTGATCGATCCGGCATGCCATAAATTTTGTGCGAAAATAAATACATCACCCGGCTTTCCGCACACTTGTACCTCGCCATCCAATTGCTGGCGCACATCCTTATGGTTCGGATTATAGGGCTGCCTGTGGCTGCCCGGAATAACCTTTGTATTGCCGCGGTTCGGCTTTGTCATATCGCTCAAAATGTAACAGACTTTTATATAATAAGTAGCCGTTAAGCCTGCAATAACCGGAAACTGTGGATGAGGGCCGTCTTGATGCCAATCGATAAAGCTGTGGGAAGCCGTCTTTATATCATTTGGATTAGGTTTTCTCACGGTTAGATGAGAAATATGCAGCTGAATATTATGTCCAAGCAAATTAACGATTAAGGGAAGGATTTCTTTGTGATCGATCAATGAGGCAATTTCAGTGTGCCGAGAGACGCTATTATAAATATTATGAGCGAAAGTATCTTCCTCCTCTGCAAGGACCTCATCGATAGCTGAATTCAGGAGGGATACCTTTTCCTGTGAAAGTATATCGGGTAAAACCAAGTATCCTTGTTCATGAAAACGGCTCATTAATTCTGGAATATTTAGCGAAGCTGTACGCATTAGCCTCTCCTCCTTCTTGTAATTAATTTTATTATATGCGACAAATTTTCGTTGTATAATGTATAGATTAATCAACTTTCTTGTAAATAATTTCATAAAAGGGATGATGGAATTGGACAAGCCTTGGTTTCGCGAGCCCGAGCTGATTTACCATGTGTTCGTGAAGGATGCTGCGCATTTTCAGAAGACAGAGGATACTTATGATCACTGGGCTTTATTCATTGTTGAAGAAGGCGGCTTTGAGTATAGAATGGGAAATTCGAGGAGCGAGAGAGCTGTAAAAGGGGAGATGGTGCTTTGTCCGCCCCATATGACCTTTTACCGTAAAACAGATGGCTTGTCATTTCATCTCATCGGGTTTCAGTGGCGGAATGCAGATAGCGCTGCCGGGGAGGACAACATCACTTTGCCCCCTACAGGAAAGCTTATTCTGCTGAACAAAAAAAGAATGAGTTCTACACTTTCGTTGCTTCGCGAAGCTCGTTATGTGAAGGATAGTCTGGCGCTGAAATACAAGCAACATCTGTTAAGGGATTTGATGTATGTCTATCAGATTGAAAGCATGAATCGTAAGATAAATTATTTATATAGCGAGAACCAGGTCCTGCAGCGCGTGGTACATATGCTTCAGCAGCAAGCGGAAGAGGGCGTTTCCTTGAAGGCGATCGCGATGGAGCTTGGCCTCAGCCAAGTGCAATTGACCAGGCTGTTTAAGCAGGAATTTCAAACGACACCAAGTTCGTACGCCGCTAATCTAAGAATGGATAAGGTTAAGCTTATGCTAGTTAATTCTTCATTAACGCTTGCGCAAATAGCAGAGCAGTGCGGGTTTACGGATGAGCATCATTTGAGCAAAAGCTTCAAGAAATCGTTTGGCATGAACCCGTCCTCTTATCGGAAAGCTTATACGATTTGAGCGAATCTATTTCGACAATAAATGCCATATAAATTTCCTTAAGGAGCATAAATAAAAAATAACCGCTGGTTTTAACCAACGGTTACCGGACAAGCTGGTATCAATAACAATAATAACGCTCCCAAATTTTGAATGAATCGTCCTTATGCTTATCCCACCAACAGATATCATCCCACCAATCATCATTGTCGAACCAATCATCATTGTCGAACCAGTCAAACCAGCCTTTCTTGTCCCAATCTTTGTCGTTCTTATTTTTGCTTGGTTGGTTTGAATGATTATTGTTATTAGTATTCTTGTTGTTGTTTTGCTTATTATTATTGCTGTTGTTGTTGCTGCTATTGCTGTTGTTTGTACTTTTCGTAATGGAGAACACAGACAAGATACTTGATAAGAAACCTTTCTTTTCATCGTATGGTTCTTTACTGGATGCAGCAAATGCGGAAGCAGGATACATACAGATGGTGATCAGCAACGTAAGTGATAAGATTTTTTTGAATTTGGACATGACATCAACACCTCCCGTCCCCGCTCTAATTGCGAACTTGATGTTCGTTATAAAGAATTTTATAATAATTATATCCTTTTGTAAACGAACATTTTGAAAAAAATGGATAGTTTGGAGGAGGACTTTAGCCATAGTTTCGTAGATAATAGAGTGAAGAATACTAGTTAAATCGAAATGGAGCGGGATGTATGTTATTGTCGAAGGGTCAAAAGGTAGATATCACTAGAGGACGCGAACTTACATCTGTGAGAGTTCAATTTGGTTGGACGTCTAGAGAATCATCGATGAGCATCGATGCTGCTGCTTTTCTATTATCTGATCGAAATATCTGCGAGAGAGATGAACATTTTATATTTTATGGCAATCCAAAAGCACACGATGGTTCGATTTCGCATGATGTGACAGATAAGAGCGGTGATAAGGAGGCAATCACGATACACTTGAAGCGGCTGAGTAAAAATACGGAAAAAATAGCTTTTACAGTGACGATTCATGAGGGCGAACGGCTTGGCCATTTTATGCAAAACGCATCGCATTTATATATTCGACTAGTAAATGGAAGTACAGATGAAGAGTTGTTCCGATTTGATTATGGCTTGGCGTTTACAAAGGAAACGGCCGTAGTAGTCGGTGAATTGTATAGATATAACGGTGAGTGGAAGTTTAATGCAATTGGGAGCGGTTTTTACGGAGGGCTTGAAGCGTTATGTACAAGCTTTGGTCTAGAGATTGAGAGGGAAGAAGCAGAGGTAGCAGCTGCTGCAGCCGAAATGACTTTATCATCCATTGATTTGCGGAAAAAGATCGTTCAAATTACGTTGGAGAAGAAAAAATTAACGAGTGTTGCGGCTAGAGTAGGTATTGTACTTGATATTTCAGGTTCTATGCAGCCATTATACAGAAATGGCACCGTGCAGGAAGTAGTGGAACGAATTCTCGCGGTTGCCAGTAAATTTGATGATAACGGGATGCTCGATGTCTGGGTTTATGATACTCATTTTAGCCGATTGCCTTCTGTTTCAGAAAAAGATTTTGATCAATACGTCCAACGAAAAATATTGGATAATAACAACATACATAAGTTTGGGCGCAACAATGAACCTCCAGTTATGGAAGATGTCATTCGTAAATATACGGTGGAAGAGGAAGCGGCCACGCCAGTATTTATTATATTCATTAATGATGGCGGAGTCGTAAAACCGATTAAAAAGGTCATTACTGCCGCAGCGGTTCAGCCGATTTTCTGGCAGTTCGTTGGCATTGGTCATTCCGATTTTGAGGTGTTGAAGCAGCTAGACACCATGGAAGGCCGGATTGTCGATAACGCAAACTTTATACATTTGGATGATATAGCAGCTGTATCTGATGAATTATTGTATGATCAGCTATTAAACGAATTTCCGAGCTGGTTGGAAGCTGCGAAAGCGAAGAGGATCGTTAGACCAAATTAATTAGCATTTTTTATTTACAGTAACGACAATGGAAAATCAAAGCCACCAGATCATTAGGTCTGGTGGCTTTTGTTTATTTGCTTATGGAAATAACTCGATTATCAGGATCCCAATCAATTTTACGATCAAGGCCTTCAATAACAAAACGCAAGGGAACCATGGTCATCGTATCGATAATCATCGGAGGATAGTCTAATGTTATCGGCTTGTCATCGATAAATGCTTCTTTCTCTCTAATGGTGAGATTCAGTGTATGGTTAGCATCCGATATGGTCATTTTCCCTTTTACGTATTCCACTTTTGCACCTAGTTCATTAAATGTACTGCGAAGCGGTACGAAAGTAACGCCTTTGTAAATATAGGGATTAGAAGTGAGCGTTATCGTCTTTCCGTCGAGCTTTACTGTGATGGCTTTCTTCACTTGGCGCAGCTTTGAAACCATTTCACTTGAAGGAATATTCATTTGATTGTAATAGTCCATAATGGTTTCACTGCCTGTTCCATATCCGAATGGTTGTTTAGACCATAGAGTTCCGTCTGCCTTCAAAATAATAAAAAAATCTTGATTAAGTGAATGGATCGCAAATTGTTTCCCATTCGAGATGCCTGCAATGGGTGATGGATCAACTAAATCTTTGGAATTATTATATAAACCCCATAATGTTCCATCGGAATGAAGTGCTGCGCAGCTAAATGTTCCACAGCTTATATCAGAAGCCGATGTTAGAAGTTTATTGAGTTTTAAACCTTTGTTTATTTCCCACACTGTACCATCCATGTCGAGAACAATCGATTTTTCCCATGTGGCAGAAACTTTTTTAGCATAAATGCCAGGTAGCTTAAATGGACTCATCAAATCTCCTGTATCGCTGCCCCATCCATTGTAATGACCCCAAATCCAAGTTTCTCCTTTCGCATTAATTGCTGCTGAAAGGAAGCTTCCTGCGTGGACGGAGACAATATCTTTTAGTCCAGCAACTTGCTTTGGAATATTTTGTTCACTGACGCGTTTGCGATAATCTTCAGGCTTATAGGCGCTGATGTCCATGCGACCCAATTGACCCAACCCGCCGTTCCCCCATGACCATACCGTGCCATCTGACTTTAATGCTAGATTATGGTCTTCTTTTGCAGCAATATCGATGACATCTGAAAGACCATTAACCATTTTAGGTTTTGTTACAATAGCTTGTGCGTTTGTATCATAGGTATCAAAACCGCTTACGCCATCACCGTTCCCGCCCCAGAACCACACTGTACCATCTTTTTTGAGTGCGAGGCTGTAAAAGCCTGTGACTTGAACTTTAGCAACGTCACTGAATACAAGTACCGCAGCCGATTTGAAACCAATGGTTCCATCTCCCAGTTGACCAGCAAAGTTATTGCCCCATGCCCATACCATTCCTTGATTGTCTAACGCTAATGCTACGTTACCAGCCATTTCGACCTGAGTAAATCCTGTGAGCGAATTGGAACTGCTTTCTGCAGCCTTTAAATTACTGAGAGGTGTTAGTGATAATGCTAATAAAACCGCAAGGCATACTTTTGTGAAAATACGTTTTTTCAAAGGTTAGCACTCCTTTTTTTGCATTTAGGCGATTACAATTGTTTGAATGGGTATTAAATTGGTCCTAATGTATAGATGCCGATGATGTATGTTACATTCTAAACGATAAATTTCCATTTTTTGTTTCACTTTTTTTTGGAAACTTTTGGCCGCGCATAAAGAAACAGCTAATGAATAAATAATTGCCAACTTGTTATATAAGTCATTCAAGAAGAAGAGTACTATTGTAAGGAGAACGAAATAGGAAAGGCGGTTTTGTTGATCATGTCATTTGGCGTTTTTTTGGAGAAAGGTCCTGTGGCTTGGGAAATTATTCAGCAAGTAGACGGAAGAGGTAAGCTTGCGTTATCGGGCACTTGGGAAGTGGACCAGGCAGTGCACATTGGTCCATTCCAAGTGTTTGCAAGAGTGGTTCATGAGAATAACGGTAGAGATGTATTAAGCTGGACACCATGTGAAATGGTGGGTGAGAATGGATGGCGAGTTAGCTTGCATGTTCCGACTGGTGGTTTATACCGCTTGGAAACTTGCTTGCAGCATGATCAGAATGCGCTACTTGGTTCAGGAGCGATACGCGGAGATATGATCCATCATATCGGTGTTGGAGATTTATGGATCATAGCCGGTCAAAGCAATGCGGCAGGTTATGGAAGAGGAACGGTAGAAGATAGTCCGATGCTAGGGGTTCATTTGCTAAGAAATAACGGATTGTGGGATCTCGCAACGCATCCGTTCAACGACTCCACGGCAACAATCCATGAGGTGAATATGGAGTGGGTAAATCCAGCACATAGTCCGTGGCTGCATTTTGGCAAGTTGTTGCAAAATGAGCTCCATTATCCTATTGGTTTCGTACAAACGGCTCTTGGCGGTTCTGCGCTTCGTGCTTGGAATCCTGATGAAGAAGGTCATCTTTATCGAAATATGATCGAAACGGTGCAGCGCTGCGGCGGCAAAGTGGCTGGCGTGGTATGGAACCAAGGCAGTTCCGACTGCAATTCTGAAAGCGCCGATACTTACTTGGAGCGTTTTACAAAGGTTGTTCAATATTGGCGTAAGGATTTGAACATAACTGAGCTTCCCTTTATAACGGTCCAGCTTAACCGCTTCACCAATATTCAAGAAGACAAAGAGCATCACGACAAACAATGGGGGAAGGTGCGCGAAGCACAGCGGCAAGCTGCAATATCCATACCTTCGGTTTCTGTCATACCTTCACTTGATTGTCCAATGTCTGACGATATTCACAACAGCCCTGCAGGAAATTTAATAATTGGGAGCCGTGCGGCGAATATAGCATTGCAAGCGGTTTATGGTTTACAGCGGCAGGCGTACTCGCCTAATTTGGAACATGCCATTTACATACAGGAACATGAATCGAATTCACATGCCATTAAGCTGCGCTTTAAGCATGTATCGGAACGACTATTTGCGATAAATCCACAAGCGGATTTGTTTGGTATAGAGGACGAAGAGGGTGCTATTCTATTGAATGGCTGGACAATTATATCAAGGAATGAAGTGTTGCTTAAATTATCGAGAAAGCCAAGCGGCAAACTTAGTGTTCATGGTGCATATCAGACGAATCCGGCATCTCAGATGCTGATTGATACGGGGACTTATTTGCCGATGCTGGCTTTTTACAATGTGAAAGCGGTTGCTGAAATATAAACGATTATAAAGTAGCTAGTCTATATTTTCAGATTACAGTGTAAGAGAGCGGTTGGAGTAGAAATAGACGCTTTAAATTTGAAGTCAAATAAGCAAGGACTGTTGAACGAGCAGGTAATGCTGAGGTTAGCAGTCTTTTTTTATAATGACGGATATATCAATTTCAGACACAAAGATGATAATCAGAGCCATTGTTGAAGAAGGAACGGCGCAGTAATATACAAGTATAGCAAAACATCTGCAAGCAGCGTCAATCACACTCGAATAATGGAGAGGGGATTATCATTATGCTTACAACACAAAGGGAACTATTAAAGCCGCTATCTAAAGAACAACTGGAGCAATATCATAAAGACGGATTTGTTATTATTAAAAAAGGCTGCAGTGCGGATTTAATCGATGCTTTTAATAGACATATTTATGAACTGCGTTCTACGCCACTTGATGAAACGCCGGATTGGGCACGCACCTCCGAGAAAGCACGCTATTCTACTCGGCTGTTCAACCCGCACCAGCATGACAGCTTCTCGCGACAAGTGATGAAGCTTCCGATCGTTAGGGGTGCTCTAGCTCAGTTGATGGAAAAGGAGGCTGTTTGCGTGCAAAGTATGTTCTTCTATAAAGAGCCGGGTTCGCCTGGTCAAGCTGCGCATCAGGATTATTACTATATCAAAAACGATCCAATGACCATGGTTGCCGCTTGGATTGCGATGGAAGAGCAGGTAGATGTACAAAACGGCTGCTTATGGGTTATTCCTGGGACGCATAAGCTTGGGCTTCTGCCGCATGGCAAGGTGAAAAATGTCGATGAGCATGAAGAATGGACGGACGAGACAGAAGGCATCGATTTAAATCAACAGATTCCTGTTATTATGGAAAAAGGAGATATTCTTTTCTTCCATGAGCTTTTAATTCATTCCTCTAACCGTAATCGGAGCACGGACCGCTGGCGTCGTTCTTATGTTTGTCATTACATTCGTGAGGATTCAGCAGTTACATTGCGTGAAGATCTGCGCGAGAAATATGCGTTGATTTAATGGCTAATTCCGTATCGTTCAACAGAATCAAATCGGCTTACGCAGGCACAGTTATTTATCCGGCTAACGGTCGTTATGGCCCTCGTGTACAAGAGGATATACAGCTCGTACTGCTGCATTCGGGCGAGATGAGCATTGAGATTGATGATGAAGTTCATGAGATAACGCCTGGGTCTGTCGTGCTGCTAAAGCCTGGGCACCATGAACTGTTTACATTTTCGAGCAAGGGTGAAACCTGGCATCGCTGGATATCTATTCATATTGAGGACTTATCCGAGACGGAAAAAGATTACTTCGAGGAACTTCCGCTATGTCAGCGCATCTCGGAGGAGATGAATCGATTAACAGATTTAATGCTTTCTGTGCAATATGCTCATCCATCCGAAAGTGATCTGCTTCGCAGCTTGGGTATGTCAGCGATCCTGTTATATGTCTCTGAAATGTCGCGGACTCGAGCACTTGAGGAGATTCATCCGTCTATTTTAACAGCGAAAAGTCTGATTCACAGTACTTACCACGAGGAGATAACTTTGACTATGCTCGCGGAGCATGCAGGAGTCTCGCCAGAACATCTTGTTCGATTGTTTCGAATGAGCGAAAAAACGACCCCGATTAAGTACCTGTGGCATTATCGGGTGTTAAAGGCTGTTGAATATTTAACCCATACTGGTTTATCCATTACTGAGATTGCAATTAGATGCGGGTTTAAATCAACCTTCCATTTTGCAAGGATAGTTAAAAAGCAGATGGGGAAGACACCAACCGAAGTAAGGCAGTTCTCATGGAAAGGCAATCAAATAGACAAAGCATAAAAAAGTTCGCAGTGAATTTCCTGCGAACTTTTTTTCTTATTTCTTCTGAAGCTCTGCTTCTATAAAACGAATCCATTCGCGCGAAGCGAAGGATAAGTACTTGTCTTTGCGCCATATCATCGACAATTGCCATGGGATTACAGGCTGAACAACGGAAACCGAAGCAAAACGTTTTTTGTCCAGCTGTCTGCATATGCCCTCAGGCAATAGCGTTACACCGTATTTAGCTGCAATCATTTCCGTCATGAAATCCCATTGCGAGCTCTCAAACACGATTTTGGGCTCGAAGCCTGCTGCTTCACAATGTTCTTTAATTAAATGATGGATCGTAAAATCTTTGCGAAACATAATAAATGGCTCTGATTCTAGCTGCTTCATCTCAATCATGCTCTGACCAGCAAGCTTGTGTTCAGCATGAACAACAAGGCGTAAATTCTCGTTGATGCAGGGAAGGATATGATACCGTTCCACGTCCTTAACGGGAAGAATGACCATACTGAAATCCAGTTCTCCATGGAGAATATCCTGTTCCAAGCTTTTCCCGCCCTGTTCAATGACATGCAATCGAATTTGAGGATAATGAGACAAAAATTTCTCAATAATGAGCGGTAAAAAATATCCACCTACCATAGGAGGAATGCCTAAGCGCAGCGTTCCTTTTTTTAATTTTACAACTTCCTCAAGTTCACTCGACATATCCTCAAAGGATTGTATAATCTGTTTCGCTGAACGGAGAATCGATAGGCCAGCATCCGTCAATTCGATCTGCTTGGAGGAGCGATCTATCAGCTGTGCACCAAGATCCTCTTCAAGCAACCGTACCATTTTTGATAATGAGGGCTGGGTTACATGCAGCTTGCGTGCGGCTTGTGTGAAGCTGCCCGCTTCAGCAACCGCGACAAAATAATTTAAATGTTTAAGATCCATTTATATTGCTCCTTCAGCTTTAGAGCAGGAATCAATTGATAATCTGCTTTATGAGCACCTATAGTGAAAAGGAATGAAAACTATGCGATATATGTATTTTACCTATATATAAGATGGGTGTAAACTTAGCGTTATCGAAAAATTTTATGAAGAAAAAAGGTGTTACCATGAACGTATTAGAAAAATTAGTTGTCCCTTTATCATCAAGACCAGCATCAGCATCACTAACCATTAAGGAATCGATTGTTCTGCCGCCAGATACCAATCATCACGGAACGATTTTTGGTGGAAAGCTTATGGCATATATAGATGATGTAGCTACGATAGCCGCAACGAAGCATGCTCGTCGTCCCGTCGTTACGGCTTCAACGGACTCCGTCGATTTTCTTCATCCAGTAAGAAAAGGCGATGCAGTAAGCTTATCAGCTTTCGTTACTTGGTCACATAAAACGTCTATGGAGGTGTTTGTCCGAGTAGTGACGGAGGATTTGCTTACAGGCGGTCGCAAGGTGTGCGCTACCTCATTCCTGACGTTTGTTGCATTAGGTGATGACGATAAACCAACAGTAGTGCCTGGCGTATTAGCCGAATCAGATGAAGAGCGGCTATTGTTCTCTACTGCACCAGATAGGAAAGAGGCAAGACGTATACGAAGACAAGAGAGTAAGCATTTTGCCAACTACATGGGAACAGATTATGCTTTTAAAGAAACGCAATCCAAATCAGTCCCACAGCATTCCATTAATAAAGGTTACGAATCTGCTTGGGGCTCGGACTGGTAAACGTATAATTGGTTTCACTAAGCTGCTGTAATTGATTACAGCAGTTTTTCTTATTCAAGGTGGTAAATTGTTTTGAAAATAAGGATAACCTGTTGCCGCATATCCTATAACGAGCAAAAATTCGTTCAAAGGAGCATGCGATGCATAA
The DNA here is from genome assembly GCF_056398245.1 of Paenibacillus sp. 01T47. Lineage (NCBI taxonomy): Bacteria > Bacillati > Bacillota > Bacilli > Caryophanales > Paenibacillaceae > Paenibacillus > Paenibacillus sp. 01T47. The sequence continues at coordinate 350,120 of NZ_JBFTPA010000002.1, read as the reverse complement.
TGCAGGGACTTTATTTTTGAAGCTGATCGTTCATCTTTTTTCGCTTCTTTTTATTTTTCCCGCAATTTTGTTCTCCATTCTGGTGCTATGCTTGACGGATAATGTGAAATCCGGAATGGTTATGCTTATTTCTGCGTTGATTCTTCATGTTATTGTGAAAATTAGCAGCTACTCGTATTCTTTATCAGAAGGTGATCATAAATATCGAATAGACAGGCGAGAAACCGAAATATTTAGTGAGTGGTCATATGAAAAAGAATCGCCGCCACCACTTGTGGACATCTATCGTGAAATTGAATGTTGGAATGGGGAAACTGAGGCATTATACCGCATGATTCGAAATCGTGAACAAGCTAATTACTCGGAAGATCGTTCTGAACGATGCGCAGAACGCAAGCAGAATAAGTGCGGAAATAGACATGTAGATTAGTATAGGCAAAGCAGTGAAATGGATGATCAGAAAATATTACCAGCCATATTAATAAATATTAATGACGTTATGCCCCTGAATTCATATAAGATATGCGAAAGATATGTAAACAGGGAGGTTATATGATCATGGAAAAGAAACGCTGCTTGTTCTGTTCTGAGATCGTACCCATCGAACAAAAAGGTGAGTATGAGCGCTATTTGGGCTGCAACTGCGCACCGGGAAGTTATTACAGTTTATTAAGAGATAGTTACCTTGCTATTAACTCATTGTCCTATCCTATAAAAAATAAACGTTTTCCCATTATATCGGGGTACATTAGAGAACAATTAGATTGTGGTGAAAAGATTACTCTTACAATTGATGACTTGGAAACGATTGAGAAAGCACCACATATTCCGCTTACAATTGAAGATAAAGAAGCACGGCTTCTTCAATATTTATATCGTCATTCCGATGATCCTGGACAACCGATCGTCATTCAGCCGCTTTCGCAAAATTTTAATTTAACTTATTCTCCAAACCTGCAAGAGCTCGTGTACATTGTGGAGAAACTAAGGGAAGCTCAATTGATTGTTAGAGAAGGGATTACTTTTAAGCTTACGGAGAAGGGATGGAACGAAGCAGCAGCAAGAGCAGGGGGAAGGAAGTTGAAAACCTGCGGTGTGCTGCTCCCAGACAATCAGCCATTGCGAGCGGAATGGTTTGAGCATGTATTTCCGAAATTAGAGCAGTTTGGTTATTTGCCGTTTATGTTTCAACAATCAGATACAAGCGGCAATGAAAATCATTCCATAACGAAGCTAGCTGAAAGCAAGCTTATCATTGCGGATATTACAAGCCATTCACCGGAGGTTTATTTTGCAGCTGGGTATGCGCTTGGCGCAAATGTTGAGGTCGTGTGGACGATGAATAGCACACAGGAGGAGGAGCTGTGCGTTCAGCCGGAGTCCATTAGGCCAATGATATGGGATGATGCGGGGGAGCTTGCTGCGCTGCTTCAGCAGCGGCTGAGCTTTAAGAAATAATCTATAGAATCAATACACAAAACACACGCTTAAAAAGGTGTGTTTTGTGTTATTTATGTTAATCTACGTCTAGCTGCACATCGTGGCAGGTTTTAAGGCGGCATTAAAAGCAGCACGATTTTCCCATAAGAATGAGTGAATTTGGCTTGACTCATCAAAGAAATGCTCCTGCTCATCCATGTAATCTTCACCTAATCCATGTACGCTGAATCGATCCTCACAGTTATTCATTAGAGTCCACTGTCCTCCACGTTTGCGATCTGCGAATACAAAATAAAATTTTTGACCGGTTGCATCCCACTGGGCGAGTTGCTTGAAGTTTTCTAAAATAAATGCAATATCATTTTTCTTTTTGATCAACATGGTTCATCTCCTCTTTCTTTATAAAAATAATTGTCATATTAGCGTGTATGCTCGCATAAGAACAAGACAAGAATATACGATTTTATCAGAAAAGTATGTCAAACGGTAGGAACGATTTATAGGATTGTTTGACGAATAATGGCGTACTTGATATATGGTGAAATCAGTTATACTATAAATGTCAAATAACATCAGCAGTTGAAAGAAAGGATGTTTGTAGATGAGCATTTATTTTGCGCTTTTACGAGGAATTAATGTTGGCGGCAATAATATGATAAAAATGGCTGAGCTTAAACGAATGTTTGAGGAGCTTGGCTTTGCACGTGTGCAGACGTATATTAACAGCGGGAATGTCATTTTCGAATCAAACGAGAATGCAAACAAACTAGAAGAGACAATTGAGAAGCAGATTAGTGAAGTGTTTGGATTTAATATCGCTGTAATACTGAGGACGTCGGATGAACTTGTAAGCATTATTGATAAATCACCATTCAATGCGGCTGAGTTGACCGAAGGTCAGAGTATACATCTCACTTTATTAAAAGAGGCGCCTACACAAGAACAAATTAATAATTTGCCTGATGTAGACCTAGGCAATGATGAATATTACATAAGCGGCAAAGAAATTTATGTGCTTTATCGAAACAGTATTCTTGATTCCAAGCTGCCCAAAAAATTTCAAAATTTACTGCCAGCTACAGCTCGAAACTGGAAAACAATTATGAAGCTTGATGCGATGGCAAAAGCATTAAAATAAGTACAGTGTTAGAACGAAAAAAAAGGATAGGGTACTATTCTTATGAAAAGAATAGACCCCGATCCTTTTTAACCTTAATGTTTGTTAACCGTTAGCTGCCTCATCTTCAACGTTCAGTTGCCACAAGATGCCAAGCTTGTCCTTTACTTGGCCGTAGCATTTGCTCCAGAACGTTTCTTGGAGTTCCATTAGAACCGTACCGTTTTCCTTCAGCTTATGAAATAGTGATGTTACTTCATCTTTATCTTTGCTGACGATCGAAAGGCTTATATTGTTTCCTTCAATAAAGGGCATTCCAGGGAATACATCAGAAAACATAACATTGCTGCCTAAAATGTTTAAGCGAGCGTGCATGACTAAGTTTTTTGCTTCCTCAGGAAGGGGATATTCTGGGTTTGGTGGAATATCGCTGAAAGTAGTGAAATTTGTAATTTCAGCCCCAAACACTTGCACATAATATTCGACCGCTTCACGACAATTCCCATTGAAATTCAAATAAACATCAACTGCCATTTTATTCACTCCTTCATGATTATTGGCTCATTATTGCTCCAATATTTTCATTCCAATTGTATCATTAGATGGTCTGGAATCAAATTTTTTTTGAAAATTTAAGATGTTATTTTAGAAAAGATTAGGCAGGATGACAAATAGAAAAACAATAAGAATGATGATACTGCTTATCCGGCTCATTAGTATGTAAGCATCGCTAGGTTCTGAATTTCCTTTAACCATCCAGCCGTATCTCATGTACCAACCGAACTTAGGGAAGAAGATATTAAGGAATGCAATGATGACAAATAGGATAACAAACAATACCACAAGGATCAGCCCCTTATTTGTGTATTCGCGATTAAATGAAGGAATTAAGAAAGTTAAAAATAGTTGATCGGTATTTCTTTTATTGTACATGATAAAAGGCTACAGCAGACTAATAAAATGGAATTAATTCCTTATTATTATTGATTTATGTAATGGAAAAAAGGAAGACCACAAGGCCCACGAAATGGTCCTTGTGGATAATATAAACGTCTATATACTCGCACCGATACGGGTTAGACCTTCTTTTTAGTATCCTTTACCATGACCAGTGCCAACTCCGCCAACTCCACCATATCCACCGTATCCGCCAACTCCGCCAAATCCGCAACTGCAAGCGATAATCACCAAGAGAATAAAGAGGACTAAGATGATCCCTAAGCTCGAGAAAGCTCCACCAACGTGACCAGACATTTTTCAATGCACCTCCTTACGTTCTGTGTACTGTGTAATTTATGCTGGATGGGTATTTGTTGATTGGGTGTTTGTTACCTAGCTAAATGAATCATGTCATAAGCCTAGTTATAAGTTAGACAGAAGCGAAAAAGAAGTATGACTGTCTTGGGGGTGACAAACTTGAACATGAAAATGCATTACTTTATAATGTGCTTAATAGAAATACAATTCATAATATGATGTTTAAGCCACATAAGTGGCTGAAGGAGTGATTGATATGAGTACTGCAAATCGTGGAGTTAATATCGGACCTCCTAGATTTAAAATAGCGGTTCATTCCATTGTCTGGTTAGCGCAGAGCGGCAGCATCTTATCAAGTGCGATGATTGCAAATCAGGTGAATTCGCATGCAACTTTTATGAGAAGAGTTATGCAAGCATTAGCGGCAGCCGGCATTGTGGAGTCAAAGGGCGGTAGAGAAGGCGGATATATTTTAAGAAAAACAGCGAATGAAATTACATTAGGCGACATTTACGCGGCAGTAAATACATGTACAGCTGAACCAGAAGGTGATGGTAATTGTGGAGAAACAGGCCATAAACTGGACGTAGAGCTGGAAAAAATTCTGTTTGAAGCTGAGCAAAAAACGATTGATTACCTTCGTCAGTATACTATTAATGATGTGATGGAGCGTGTAGATTTTTTTGTCGTTTAATTTTTTCAACAAAGTACTAGTCAAACGTTTTGAAACGAATTATAATGTGCTTAAATGAGTTGCAGTTAAAACTGCACTTTTATTTTTGTATTATATGTGCTTATTACAAGCACAGTTAACTTTGAAGATTATGGGGGTATGACCTAAATCGGAAATAACAACAGTAAGCATAAAATATTTGAAAAGAATAGTCTGTTTTATAATGTGCCTTCATAGGTTGCATTAACCGAGAAAAAAGGAGAGTCTACAATGGAAATATTAGCGTTGGTATTGCAGGGACTATTAGGTTTGATGTTTTTGATGGCGGGATTCGGTAAAGTATCGGGGTCGAAGATGCACATTGACGGCTTTAAACAATGGGGATTGCCGCAATGGTTCCGAGTTGTAACGGGTGTTGTTGAATTAATCGCTGCCATTGCTTTAATTATTGGATACTGGGAGCACAGCTGGGCAGCAGCTGGCGCGTTATTGCTTGGCATTACAGCTATCGGAGGTACATTAACTCATGTACGTGTAAAAGATTCTTTCAAACAAACTTTCCCGATCATCCTCGTAGGTGTTTTATCATTTGTACTATTTTTTATCCGACTATCCGATTTATCTGATTTTCCTGGGTTTAACTAAGGTGTACTAGAGTAAACATAATTTCGTAATCTTCATATCTATCGTTAATAACAAAATAAGGAGCCATCACAAGTGATGGCTCCTTTGCTGTTCATTAAGTGTTTTAGTATGCTGACCAACCGCCATCCGCGGTAACTACAGTGCCGTTGATAAAGCTAGAATCATCTGAAGCTAGAAATAAAGCAACGCTCGCAATTTGTTTCGGATCTGCCGCTTCTCCGCGTTGTAAGGACATACCAGCCATAGCTTGTTCGATACCAAATGGATCAGCATGTGTCATACCTGCACCAATGTTTGTAGCAACAGCGCCAGGCGCGATAGCATTACATCGAATGCCGAGCTTGCCATATTGGAACCCTACATTTTTGGTAATGCCAACAACAGCATGCTTGGAAGCCGTGTAAGCAATGCCTGCGCGTGAACCAAATAGACCGCCGACAGAGGCTGTGTTAATAATGACGCCATGGCCTTGCTTCGTCATGAGGGGAATAGCTTTGCGAATAGCTCTCATAGGACCAGTCACGTTAATGTCCATTACTCTGTTCCACATTTCATCTGTAACGGATTCTGCAGGCAGCATTTGATCCATAATACCTGCATTATTTACTAATATATCAAGTTTGCCAAAATCATTTACTGCAGTGTCAATCATTCGAGCAACGTCTTCTTCCTTTGTAACGTTTGTAACTACGCCTTTGGCTTGTCCACCAGATGAATTAATTTCCTCAACAACAGAAGTTACTGCCGCTTCATTAATATCGGCTACAACTACTTGAGCACCTTCTTGTGCGAATAATAATGCCATTTCCTTGCCCATACCTGACGCTGCGCCTGTGATTACGGCTGTTTTTCCTTGTAATTTCATTTGTATCATCCTCTCGACTAGGCAGATTGGTTCTTTCTTTATTTGACGACGTCCTGTCGTATATACTTAGGATAACAAGTTAAGTGATTATTACTATGACATTTCGAGTCAAAATGTCGTTTAAGGTATAAATTAGTTCAACAAGCATGTGAATGAACGAGGGGCTGAGCAAATGACAAAAGTGTACAATACCTTAGATGTACGTGGTGTCCGCACCCGTACATTTCTCAAAGAAGCGCTGTTATCACTGATGGCTGTCAAAAGCTATAACCAAATAAAAATTAAAGAAGTTACAGAAATAGCGGGTGTAAACCGCGTGACCTACTATGATCATTTCTCAACGAAAGATGAGCTCCTTATGGAGCTTATTGAAGACGTGCTAACTGAATACGCCGATATTATTGAAGGCGTTACAGAATTTTCAGCGTCAAAGCGACCGTCCATTGAATATATGAAGACGATCAGGCTATCCGTTGGTCATATAAAAAAACATTCCGATTTCTATAGCATCATGCTGCTTGGAAATGGCGTTCTTAACTTCTCGGATCGACTTCATGATCAAATGTTTGAATCTTTGCTTCAATTAGTACGCCGGATGGGGCAGCAGAATCCGGAAATTGAATCGGACCTGCTTGTGAACTGGATTGTTGGAGGGGCTATAGGAATATATAAATACTGGCTGCAAAATGGCATGCGGCAAACCGAGGAAGAAATTTCACGGCAGATGCTGAAAATAACGATGGCTTCTAGTCAGGTTTTCAATTTGCGTACATATGTCATTCCATAAGGAAATGAAAAAGCTGCCTCTAATTAGTATGGCAGCTTATAGGTGAATCTTATTTATTGAGAATGCTGTCTACCCATAAATAACAGCTTTCTAATTGTTGTTCGCTAATACGATCAGACCTGTGCTCGAACATGATCCTTACTTTATTATTTTCTTCTCTAATAATGTTCAAATAATCTTCTATCGGTGCCCATCCCTCATCGGGACTGAGTTCGGGGAGTGCCGGATGATGTCTATTTTGAATGGTATCGTTAATTTGCATGTTTGACAAATGAATCGAAGCAGCATATTTCGTATACTTTCTAAATATTTTTCTTGCATCTAACGAAGGATCTATACTCTCTTGATGAAATAGTCTTGCCGTATCCAGGCACAGCTTAATTTTCGGGTACTTTATAAGCAAATTTTCCAAGAAATCCGTATCATAGATATACTTATTTAGTGCGTCAAACTCCAGTAATGGGGTGAAATGATATTGCTCGCTTTTTTCCGTAAGCCAGTTGAAAAGGTATTCGCTTTTTTCAACAAATTGCTCAAAACAATAATTGCTTTCTAAAATGTATTCCGTACTATTCGTAAATTTCCATGTATCCCAGTTGACGCTGTCATCCAATAGGACTGGTTTAGGATAATGGAACAAAATATAATCAAGTGGGGCTGTTGCTAAATAATTCAGCTCTACTTCGATATTGTTGAATGCGTCAGTTCTAATCTTATCATCTAAGGATAAAATTAATGCATCTCTTAGTCTTGAAGCATTAGCTCGCATAGGAAAATGTACTCCGATATGAAACCCTCTTTTTTTTGCTTCTTCAACAAGCTTTAAATAATCTTCATGGGTATGGAACAAACATGCTTCAATGCCGTAAAAACTATCTCTAAAATCCTTTTCATATTTACGGTCATCGAATCCTCCGTATTGCCCGATCATAAATTGTTTGATGAAAATCTCCTCCTCTTCCATAGACGTCATTACAATTCGACAGAAAACCCCATTTTCCTGTTATTGAAGTCATAAATTTTTCTTTTTTATGGAAGTGGCTACTTTTGTTTAACAAGGAACAGCCCAATAACGATAATCACTAAGCCAACCCAGTTTTTCCAATTGGGGAATTCTTTTAGAAACAAGTACCCCATAATTAACGAAATCAAAATTTCCAAACACTTAGCGGCTACTAAAGTAAAGCTAAGATTCCCGGAAGATTTGAGACCATACTTTACACCATAACCAATAGATAAATTAGCCATTAAAAAGAAGGGTAACATTAGCATTTGAAACTTTAAAGTTGACCAAAATTGGGGCTCAATATGTTTCCCTTGATAAGAAAAAATAAAATTAACTACAAATAATCCTCCAAATAAAAGCGCGAAGCTATACAGGTAAGTCATAAGAACCTCCAACTATTGTTTTTAAATTCGTTTGTTTTTTTATGAATTGCATGTAAAAAATCTTTGATCGCTTTCGTCGATTAATGTTTCCTGAAGCCAACTTTTTTATCCATGACAAAGATTTAATCTGACAGAATACTTGAAAAATCGAGCTGAATTAAAATAATCATCATAAATAATCAACGAAATCATTTTCGTACAGGAGGTAAGAACTATTAACAATCGATTCATAATGCTATTACTTACATAGGAAGCACACTTGCGATTGGTGAAAACCATTTTTTATCGTTAAAGGAGATTGAAAGGGCATGGGATGGAATTGATCTAGAATATATGCCTGAAAAAGCTGTAGACGCGGTTAAAGCAGTTCTTCCTCAAAAAATATACGAAGAACTGTTTCCAAACCGCTTAGGTTCTCCTGAATGGTATAAAGTAGCTAAAGGCAAGGAGTATTTTAAAGAAGACCAATCGGATTATTTCTCTTATGATCATTTGATCGCTGCTGTAACTGAGGTGTCAAATCTTAAGTTAAAGGTTAGCACACGCAAAGGAGACAACAGCGCTCAGGAAATACATAGATTGGATAAGGATGCTAGAATCGAGACATTGCCCTCCCGTTCGGCCGAGTTTAATTCGCCAGACAATTTAAAAACGGTTGTCATCGATTTTGGCACATTCCTCAAGGAGGGTTCTAAGAAAGATCGTAAGCGTGAGCTTGCTGCATTTCTTGCCAATCTTGCACATGAGACTGGCGGAGGCTGGGCTACAGCACCTGGCGGTGAACTGAAGTGGGGACTGTTCTGGAATGAAAATATTGCTGGAAGAACGGGTGTAAATGAATCCGCTTTCGTGGATGAAGCAAGCAGTGCTCTCTATCCGGGCGTAACGGGCAAACGTTATTATGGACGTGGACCGATCATGTTGAGTTGGAATTTCAACTACGGCTTGTTCAGCTCTATTATTTATGGAGACAAAAATGTGCTTCTTAGCAATCCAGAAATCGTCGCAGCGGACGGTAAGGTAGGTTTCATGACTGCTATTTTATTTTGGATGACACCGCAGGCGCCTAAGCCATCAGCTCATGATGTTATCGTGAACAAATGGAAGCCATCGAAGAGGATATTGCAAAAGGTTTAAAGCAGCCAGGGTTTGGCATTACCATCATGGTGCTTAGATTAGAAGCGTTTTATTAATTTCTTCCAGTTTAACTTTTAAATGAAATAATCGAACGCGATAACATACTATGCATTTTATGCAAATTTCTCTGTTTCAGATGGAGTAAGCAAATGTTCAATGACACAATATAGAAAGAAAATAGATAAAATGATTGACACAATATACGGTAGGGGGGTATAGTGTGTTTATGAGAAAGAGCAGTAAACTTCTTAAACATTGTATTTTCAATATGAAGATAAAAATAAATGATTCACATAAAGGAGATATGAACAATGAAAAATGTAACATTAAATGTTGAAGGAATGTCTTGTAATCACTGTGTTAATTCCATCGAAGGAGCTTTAAAGACGATAGGTACACAAGGAAAAGTGGATCTGGCGAGTGAATCGGTTCAAGTTGTGTTCGACGAAAGTAATCTAACACTTGAAACGATCAAGGAAACCATAGAAGAACAAGGATATGAAGTTCATTAATCGAGAAAAAAAGAGGTGATCATCATGGAAGCGACTAGCTCAGATACGAAACAAATTTCCCTGCAAATTATTGGGATGACTTGTGCAGCTTGCGCGAATAGGATTGAGAAAGGATTAAATAAGCTTGAAGGTGTTTCGGAAGCGAATGTAAATTTTGCAATGGAACGCGCTACCGTTATTTATGATCCAAGCAAAACAAACATTGCAAATATGGAACAAAGCATACAGAAGCTTGGGTACAGCACTGCTAAAGAAAGCGTTGATTTGCAGCTAGTTGGGATGACTTGCGCAGCTTGTGCACTTAAAATCGAGAAAGCATTGAATAAACTGCCTGGTATCACGAATGCTACCGTTAATTTCGCAATAGAAACTGCTCATGTAGAATTCAATCCTTCAGATGTAACTTTGTCAGATATGCAAAAACGAGTCGAGAAACTCGGTTACAAAGCAGTGCCAAAACAAGAAGTTGGCGATCCGGCAGAGCATCGTCAAAAAGAAATTAAACAACAAAAGCGCAAGCTTCTCATATCTGCCATCTTGTCGCTGCCGCTGCTTTGGTCCATGGTGACTCATTTTTCATTTACATCATGGATTTGGATGCCAAAGATTTTTATGAATCCTTGGTTTCAGCTTGCACTTGCCACTCCGGTTCAATTTTATGTCGGAAAACATTTTTATGTTGGAGCCTACAAAGCACTACGCAACAAAAGTGCCAATATGGATGTTCTGGTAGCTCTAGGCACGTCAGCTGCTTACTTTTATAGCCTATACCTGACAATAGATTGGGCAACGATGTCTGGAAATATGCACCACAGTCCATCCATGTATTATGAAACAAGCGCAGTTTTAATTACACTCGTTATTCTCGGTAAATTATTTGAAGGTTTGGCGAAAGGGCGTACTTCTGAAGCAATCAAGACACTAATGGGATTGCAAGCCAAGACTGCGTTAGTCGTTCGTGATGGTCAAGAGCTAACGATTCCTGTCGAGGAAGTGCTTACTGGAGACTTTGTGCTGGTAAAACCGGGTGAGAAGGTTCCGGTGGATGGTGAAGTCATCGAAGGTACTTCAGCGGTGGATGAGTCTATGCTGACTGGTGAAAGCATTCCAGTGGATAAAAAAATTGGCGACCATGTAATCGGAGCGACGATTAACAAAAATGGTCGGTTGAAAGTGAAAGCAACAAAGGTCGGCAAAGAAACGGCTTTAGCACAAATTATCAAAGTTGTAGAAGAAGCGCAGGGTTCAAAAGCACCAATACAGCGTGTTGCTGATGTTATCTCAGGTATCTTTGTACCGATCGTTGTTGGAATCGCACTTGCAGCTTTTGTTGTATGGTACTTCTGGATAAGTCCTGGCGATTTCGCTAATGCTTTAGAGATTGCGATCGCGATACTTGTCATCGCTTGTCCGTGTGCTCTCGGTCTTGCAACACCTACGTCGATTATGGCAGGTTCTGGTCGTGCTGCAGAGCTCGGAGTTCTCTTTAAAGGCGGCGAGCATCTCGAATCAACGCATAAAATTGATGCAATTATTTTGGATAAAACGGGAACGGTGACTAAAGGCAAACCCGAATTAACGGATGTATTTGTGGAGTCGATGGATGAAGATGCTTTCTTGCGTCTCGTCGGCGCTGCTGAGAAAAATTCAGAGCATCCGCTTGCGGAAGCAATTGTATCCGGCATATTGGCTAAAGACATTGAGCTTCCAAACGCTGATGAATTTGAAGCGATTCCTGGGTATGGCATTCGGGCAATTGTGGATGGCAAAGAGATTTTAGCCGGAACTCGGAAGCTGATGGGGAAATATAATATTCAAGCAGAGCATGCTTTTGAACAAATGTTCAACCTAGAGCAAGCAGGAAAAACAACGATGTTGTTCGCGATTGATGGCCAATATGCAGGCATGGTAGCTGTTGCTGACACCATTAAGGAGACTTCGAAAGAAGCCGTTTCTCGTTTGAAGCAAATGGGGATTCAAGTCGTTATGATTACTGGTGACAATGAACGAACTGCCCAAGCTATCGCACGGCAAGTTGGCATTGATCATGTGCTGGCAGAAGTACTTCCAGAAGGTAAAGCTGAAGAAGTGAAAAAATTACAAGCACAAGGCAAAAAAGTAGCGATGGTTGGTGATGGGATAAATGATGCACCGGCCTTAGCAATGGCGGACATTGGAATGGCTATTGGTACAGGTACAGATGTTGCGATGGAGGCTGCTGATATTACACTAATGCGCGGTGATCTGAATAGCATCCCTGATGCCATCTTTATGAGCCGTAAAACGATGGGCAATATTAGACAAAATCTATTTTGGGCGCTGGCTTACAACTCGTTGGGTATTCCTATTGCAGCAATCGGATTGTTAGCCCCATGGGTCGCTGGCGCTGCTATGGCACTTAGCTCCGTATCCGTTGTGTTAAATGCACTTCGTTTGCAGCGGATGAAAGTATAACTAGCTAAAAATTCGATATTAATCAATTGATTTTCATAATAAATTTGGTTCTTAAAAAAGGTCGCCATCGGCAACCTTTTTTTTGTATCTATGTTCTTACTCTAATGATGGGAATGATTCAATCGGATTCGTGAAATCATATGGGCAGAAGGAGAGGGCATAGTGGATAAGAAAGCGATCGTTTCAGCGATAACAAAATCAAAAGGCAGGAAAAGCCTTTACCATTTTACACGAGTAAGGAACTTGCCTGCGATCGTACATCATAATGCACTTTGGTCGAGCAAACATCTTTATCCATTTCATATCGGCGAGCGGCGATCAGAGGTCAAAGAAGTTAAATATTTCGAAGATACGGTTGTCATTAATGCGCATCTAAGGATTGTTGAGAGTATGATGGATGCGAATTGTACACATGAACAATTTCGGGCTTATCTTGATCAACATGTGTTCTTTTGGCCCACATTAAAGGATTGTCGCAAAATGTTGGATACATACAAACGAAGAGAACCGGATGAAGCATTTGTTATTTTACAGTTCGAAGCATTTCCATTATTGATGGATCATTATTCGGCCGTTAAATTGTCCAAATACGATTCGGGGAGTTCACCAAGGTTTCCAAAGAGCTGCAAGTATAAGAAAAGTTTAGAGATGTTTCTTTCTTTAGATGATTTCCAGAAAAAACGGAATAACACTGTTCCTGTGAAAGCTTCTGAAATACATGAGCTGCTGTTCAAAGACCAAGTTATTAATCTTAATCAATATGTACAGGTCATTTATGCTGATCATGATAATGGATTACCTGAGAACTGGAGAAAACTTGTGAAGCCGTTGGAAAGTTTCTCTTAGAGTTTATGATACTTCAATTACATATGAGGTCATTTCTTTTATTTTTGCTTGTTTGGAGGCGCTGCTAAACACATACATAGTACAAAAAGCATAACTTTTGTCGTTCTCAAGTTTTATAACTCCATTCGTTGCTGCCGTGTTTCCGTGTGTGACGATATTTGTAATTTGTAATTCGATGGTCTTGCTTATGTTCATTTGAGTGAGTGCTTCGAGAAATTCATTTTTTCCGTGTATAGCGGGAAATGAACCGACAATGTTCCATTGCACATCATCTGTAATTTGATCCTTTATAAAAGGCATATCCTTTTGAGCAAAAGCAATATTAAATGATTTAAGAATCGATTTTCTAGGCGCGTTTCCGCAATCTACTGGACACAGTATTTTTAATTCCTGATTTTGAGGAGCCATATGAGACATTATTTTGTTCCTTTCTTATTCCATACTGTGATGATTGCAGATTGTAAGCTTTTATGCTAAATCTAACAATACAAATTATTTTTCTAGAGCGGGGGGCTGCATATGTTGATCGTAAGTTTTCTTATAATCGCTTGGATATTAAGTTGGTTTAAGTTTAATCATTTATTAGCTTAGTTAATGAAGAGAACAGGAATAGGAGAGTTAGCTGATCGTGATATTACGCAGGTTTCAGATGGCCAGCTACAAAGAGCAGCTATTTGCAGGGCTCTTATTAATCAGCCTGATATTCTTTTTGGCGACGTAACAATTGGCGCTCTGAACTCCAAAGCTGCGGGTGAAAATCACTCCTAAGGACACCAACGCTTAGTTGGTGTTTTTTTGTTTTGTATTATTCCTTTTCGCTAGCTTGATCAAATGATGATCTAGCCAATTCAACAAGAGAATAATTTGTTCTTGTCCACTGCTTCAAGGCACTCAGTGGCTCGAGCAAAGACTCTCCCAACTTGGTAAGCGAATACTCAACGATTGGTGGAACAGACGGAGTCATATCTCGCTGAACCAAGCCGTCACGTTCCAATTGCCGCAAGGTTTGCGTTAGCATTTTTTTGGAAATTCCATCAATCCGTCTGCTAATATCTCCGTATCGAATAATACCGTCTTCCAATGCATAAATGACCAGTGCTGACCATTTGTTTGCAATGATTTCAAGTACTCTACTGTAAGAGCATTCAGATATCGAAATGTCGGGTTGAACGCTTTTAGCTGGAGATGATGTTTTCATTTAAGGTCCTCCTTATGCACTTTTTGGTTCATTGGAAACCTTAAAGTGCCTTCTTACTTTATTTTAGTTTGTATATTATTGTATGTCTATATTATCCATAAAGGAGAGAATATTATGAAGGTATACGAAATTAACGGTGAATTTGGAATTGATCGATTGAAGGCATCCGACCGCCCAATACCAGTGCCCCGTTCAAATGAAGTTCTTATCAAAATGCACGCGGTTTCTTTAAATGCTAGAGATTTGGGCGTTATCGATGGGTTTTATAACCCCAATTTAAATACGCCATTAATTCCAGTATCTGATGGTGTAGGTGAAGTTGTATCCCTCGGAGAAAACTCAAACAAATTCAAAATTGGGGATAGAGTAAGTGGAATTTTCACTCAAAGCTGGATTACGGGTGAGCCGACACAACAAAACTGGGTAAGTACACTAGGCAGTCCGTTGAATGGATTGCTCGCTGAATTTGTTGTGCTGCCAGAAGAAGGGTTAGTTCATGTACCTGATCGATTGACGGATATAGAAGCGGCAACCCTGCCTTGTGCAGGCGTGACAGCATGGCATGCTCTCATTGAGGAAGGCAAGATTAAAGTGGGTGATACCGTTGTCATACAGGGGACGGGTGGCGTCTCCTTGTTCGCACTTCAATTCGCAAAACTGTATGGAGCAACTGTTATTGTAACATCAAGCAGTGAAGAGAAGCTAAATAGAGCGAAGGAAATTGGGGCGGATTTTGGCATTAACTATAAGCAAACACCCGAATGGGATAAGGCTGTACTTGCACTGACGGAGGGACGTGGAGCAGACCATATCGTTGATCTCGGCGGATCAGCTACGTTAAATAGATCGATCTCAGCACTCCGTGTAGGTGGACATATCAGCATGATCGGCGGTCTATCGGGGTTTCGTGTAGAAGGATTTGACATTATCCCTGCAATTGTTAGAAAAGCGCGTCTGCAAGCGATCAACGTAGGCAGCCGGGACATGTTTGAAGCGATGAATTTTGCTATTGAACATAGCGAGCTACATCCCATAGTTGATTCAGTGTATCCATTTGAACGTGCTGTAGATGCGCTTCAGTACTTGACGAATGGGTCATATTTTGGGAAAGTTGTTATTTCATTTAAACATTAATGCCATTATTTTTAAGTAAACATGATTCTTTTTCTTCAATCTCATATCCAATAGTTCCCCGTTCGATGAGGAGAAAAACACAAAAAGCCCATACAATGGGCTTTTTGTGTTCATGCTATTTAAGAAAATATTCACTGTCTGAATAGATGGAAGGCATTAAGCATTCTGATTAGTAGCCACAGCCGCCGCCAAAGATGCCGCAACTACAAGCTATAATGACCAACAAAATGAACAGAACCAGGATAATACCAACACTGTGATTAGCACCACCAACAAATCCACCCATCAAACATTCACCTCCAATGTTTAAAGTACACTGTAGTTTATGTGCGTATGGTACGGTATGATTGGACGTTTGTTCTGTAAGGATATTTGCCCAATAAGCTGTTTGTTAGAAAAGAGAAAGCCCATGGCATGGACTTTCTCTTTTTTACAATGAGATGTTATAGGTTAAATGAGCATACATTGTGGCAGGTGCTGTTATGGTTTTATTCATTCGACGTAAAACAGAACAGGGTTTGTTATCTAGACAGTTTTTGTTCTAAGCGCGGTCACGGCAGTGAGTAGCGATAATAACCAACAAAATGAACAGAACTAGAATAAAACCGATATTTCCCATCAAACATTCACCCCCTGTGTTTTGACTACACTATAAATTATGTATTGCTAGAGCGAAGTGATTGGATGGTTGTACTGGTATGATAATAGCCTTATAGAATACAAACATAGCAGCTCATATTATTTTCGGTGTTTTAGATAAAAAATCGTTTAAGCGAGCAAAGACATCGACATCACAAAGTTTTATATTAATAGGGAAAGCATTTACAGAGGAGTGATTTCGATGGAAAATACAAAAGTCATGTTCGTGAGCCCCTTACAAGTTGAGACGGTTAAAGAGAATTACACTCTAAAAAAATTGAATGAAAATGAAATATTTGTGCAATTGATATATTCCCTCATTAGCCCAGGAACTGAACTAGCAATGTTAACGGGTAAAGAAGAATGGGCTAAGCTTCCGCTATGTCCGGGATATGCAAGCGTAAGCAAAGTATTGGAGACAGGTGAAGGCGTTAAAGATGTGCAGCCAGGCGATATCGTGTTTCATTATGGACAGCATAGCAAATATCAAGTTGTTAACACGAATGAGCTATGTATTCAAGTTCCTGAAAATCTGGATTTAAAATGGGTGCCATTTACCCGTATGGCTACGGTTGCCTTCACATCGGTACGCGTTTCTGAAATTGAAATTGGTGACTTTGTAAGTGTGACTGGGCTTGGATTAGTCGGTAATTTGGCTGCTCAGCTAGCTCAGCTTCAGGGAGCTACGGTTATTGGAGTCGATTTATCAAAAGAAAGAATTCGGACTGCCGAGGCATGTAGCGTGGATTACACGGTTGATGGTGGAGTAGATGATATAAAGCAACGGATATCAATGTTAACCAAGGGTGCTGGTGTATCCACACATATTGAGGCAACTGGCGTACCTGCTGTCGGAGTTGACAGTTTGAAGTGGATTGCTAAGCTTGGCGAAATCATTTTCTTGGGAAGTCCTCGCGGAGAGTACAACACAGATGTTACTGATATATTAAACTATTGTCATCTTTATGGCCGAGGCTGTATTACGTTTAAAGGCGCGCATGAGTGGCGTTATCCAGTTGAACCTAATGAATTTGTTAAACACTCATTAGTTAGAAATTCAGAAATTGTATTTGATCTTATGAAACAAAATAGGCTGCAGATCGAACCATTAATTAGTCATGTGATTAAGCCGGAGCAAGCACAAGAAGCGTACGAGGGACTAAGAGTTAATAAAGATCTGTATAATGGTGTATTGTTTGACTGGTCTTAATCGGATAACAGCTGAATGATCTATTCTAGCGGATTAACAGATTTAATTATGAGTAATTTTAATATGCTTCATTTATAATGGGAGGAGTGATAGAAGCGTTTCGATAGCAGGGGTGAAAGCAATGGATGAGTCTTGGATGAACAGCATATCGCCTTTCGTAAGGGTGGTGAGAATGATGACGACTTCATCCTTAACCGGTGAATGGATGGATCACGATCATGTGTTTACCTATATCGAACAAGGTGAAGCTGAGTTTTTCTTGAGTGGTGTTAAATATGTTGCTCAAGAAGGCGATGTGTTGTTGATGCATCCTTTTATGCCTCACATTATTCGATCGATCTCTGATCAACCATTAATTCAATATATTTTTCATTTTGATCTATATTATGATGAGGAAAGAAGTTTATTGGATTTCACAACAGCTTCCAAAATTCATAATACTTATACTGCAGATAAGGAAATGCAGTTAACATCCATTATTCCCATTTCACACATACAGTTGGCAGACAGAATAGAGCTGAAAAAGAAGTTTTTGCAGCTTCACAAACATTTTCAGGAGAAAAGAGCTGGACATTTTATATTAACTAAATCAATCTGCTTGGAGCTGTTATATTTATTTTTTAAAAATCAAACGGATCGCAATGAAGGGAAATTGACTAAAGGCTGGGCATTCATTGAAAGAGCAATCCATTACATCCATGACAGCTATCAAGATCCTTATTTAAATAATGTTTCTATAAGTAAATATGTCGGAGTGTCAACGAATCATTTGTCTCATTTGTTTAAGCAGCAGCTTGGGATATCCATTCATAAATATGTAACGCATATTAGAATTGAGCATGCAAAATTACTGATCATGGAAGGGAAGTATACCGTGACAGAAATTTCTGAAAATGTTGGTTACTCCAGCATCTATTTATTTAGTCGTTCATTTAAAGCCGCTGTAGGCATAACACCCAGTGGCTTTGCGGGTGCACAAACTAAGGTCATACAATTGTGAGAAATGCCGCCAGTGATCTGGCGGCATTTCTGTTTTGTGTTGTATTCCATTGTTATGGGGAGCCAATTCGTTGTTATTTTTTAATTTTAAGTCCTAAAGCTTGCATGAGTTTATGAAATACATCTGTATTTTCGTAGATTCCTGTAAACAACTCAGCATTTGGACCCATAGCTGTAATCGGAATATCTACGGCAGTATGGCCCGATGTTGTCCAATCCACAACAAAATTAAATTTGCTGTTAGCAACGGCGAAAGGACCATCTTCTTTGGAAATTCCGTCGCCGGACTCATCATCGGCATTCACTTCTTCGATGGAGAAGCCGCCAGTTTCATGATCGGCTAATACGAGGACAAGTGTATTCGGGTTTTTCTTGGCAAAATCTTTGGCGACTTGAACGGATTTATCTAATTCTTGACCGGCTTTGATCGTCATTTTGGCATTGTTTTGGTGAGCAAACTCATCCGTTCCTTCTTCCTCAACCATTAGGAAAAAGCCTTTATTATTTGTAGCGAGCGTATCTATCGCTTTTTTTGTCATCTCTGCTAGAGATACAACGGGGTTATAAATATCGCCTTCGCCTTCAGGTTTTTGTTGGAACATTTCTTCATTAGCGAACAGACCAAGCAGCTTGCCTTTTTTCACTTTTTGCATTTCTGTTTTGCTTGAAACGTAACTGTACCCTAATTGTTTTGCTTTATTTACGAGATTTCCTTGTGTTCCTTTGCTTTTTTCAGAAGGATCTTCGATCGGCTCATCTGGGAATTTACCAGGCTCTCCAGCTGGATACCAGAAATCTTCGCCTCCACCGAGAATGACATCAACTTTGCTTTGTGTCAATAGCTGCAAAGCGATCTCACTTTGTTTAGAACGATCATCAACATGTGCGCCGAAAGCAGCTCCCGTTGCGTCAGTTACTTGACTTGTAGTTACAATTCCAGTTGATTTCCCAGATTCCTTGGCGTATTCCATGATCGTTTTTACTTTTACTTTATTGGCATCCATTCCAATTGCACCATTGTACGTTTTCACACCGCTGGCATATGCCGTAGCTGATGCAGCTGAATCGGTTACAGGAACAGTAGAGCTCGTGTGCAGCAAACCTACGTAAGGCATCGAATCCATAGCGAGGTTGCCTTTTAAGCCGACGGTAGCAAGGCGGATAGCATCACGTTGAGCCGTTCCCATCCCATCGCCAATAAACAAAATGACATTTTTCGTTTTTGTAGTAGCTGCTTCAACTTGATTAGGCGATTGTGTACTGATAATGCTCGTAATCAGAAGGGCAGTAGCTGCTGTACCTACAATCGCGGCCTTAATTCCGTTCTTTTTAACAAGTTTCATAAATTCCCTCCTAAAGTAAGTTTACTATTTTATAGTAGAGTAATTACATTAAGAGAGTGTTTTCTTCATTTCTTGTTATTGTAAAAGATGGTTTCTCAACCTCCGTACATTCAGATAACATTACCTTTAATCATGGTCCATTCTACTTGGAAATGTTCATTCAACAAAACAAGATCGGCATCTAATCCTGTTTTGATTGTTCCTGTCTTATGATCCATACCTAATATTCGTGCAGGAGTCGTTGAGGCCATTTGAATAGCGTCGAGCATGGAAATACCGGTTTCGGTCGTGAAGCGGAGTGCTTCATTCATTGTAACTACACTAGAGGCTAATGTTCCATCCGCAAGCTGCGCAACGCCATTGGTTACTGTTACTTGATGGCCGCCAAATAGATAGCTGCCATCTCCTAAACCCATGGCTTGTAATGCATCTGTGATCAGTACCATGTTTTCGGGTCCTTTAATGCGATGCATCAAACGAACAACAGCAGGATGGAGGTGGACGCCATCGACAATGGCTTGAATACTCACATGATCTGCTTCAAAAGCAGCAGCGACGAGCCCGGGATCTCGATGATGAATCGGCCGCATGCCATTAAAGCAATGTGTAACATGGCTAGCTCCAGCATCAAATGCTAACTTAGCTTCCTCATACGTTGCATCAGAATGTGCGACAGCAATGATAACTTCCATTTCTTTCAAATAAGAGAGGAGTTCCATTCCACCTGGTAATTCTGGAGCTATCGTTACCATTTTAATAAGTCCATCTGCTTCTTCGAAAATTTGCTTCATCTCACCAAGATGCGGATGACGTAAATACTTTTCATTTTGCATCCCTTTACGTTTCGGATTCAGATAAGGTCCCTCTAAATGAAGTCCAGCAATTTTGGCGCCGACCTCAAGCCCAACGACACGTTTTACACTACGAATCATAGCTAATAATTCATCCATTGTAGAGCTTACTGATGTAGCAAGAAACGAGGTACAGCCCGTTGCAGCACATGCACGAGAAACCTCTTGAATACTCGCTTCGCTTCCATCCATCATATCGAACCCGTTAGCTCCATGTATATGCACATCGATCATACCGGGGATTAACCATTTCCCGTTCCCATCTATAAGCTCATATTCCTCCTCTGGAAGAGGCGAAAGGGGAGTATGATTATTTTCTATTTTTTCGATGATTCCATTTCTAATCCAGACGGTACTAGCTGGCAAAATAACATCAGGCTGAACGATTTGAACGTTATGCACGATTTTATAAGTCATCTTTATTTTCCTCCTCGAGTTTGTTGTTCATCTCAGAGCAAATAACTGTTATATTTTTCTGATCAAGTATTTCTTCTATTTCGCTAGGTACTTCTTGATCGGTAATTAAAATATCAATATAGTCAAAATCTAAACGATAAACCGACTTGTTTTTAAACTTCGTAAAATCAGCTACAGCGATAACCTGGTCTGATCTGCGTGCCATCTCTTTTTTGATATGCGCATCCTCTTCAAACGGGTAGTAGAGCCCATCTGATTGAATCGCCGCGGCGCCAATAAACACCTTATCAGCTCTCATTTCACGAAGCTTTTCAATAACGGAGGGACCATACAGCAAGCGGTTCTTTACATGTAAATAACCACCGAGTACATAAACCTGCAGATCATCTCGATCAGAGAGAATTCTTACGATGTCTATGGACTGAGTAATAGCTGTAATATTTTTTGCGGAGATTTGTTCGGCCACTGCCTGCACCGTTGTAGAAACGTCTAATATGACCGTCTCATGATCATGAATGAGCTTTGCTGCTACCAAACCAATATTGATTTTGCTATCTGTCTCATCAATTAGCCGTTCCTGATAGGAAGCAAGCTCCTTCTGTAATTGAGGAGAGGCTACTCCACCATGTGTTCGATTGACTACACCTTCTTGCACTAATTTAACGATATCTCTTCGAGCTGTATCCCTTGATACACCGAGATGGGTGCAAATATCCATGACACTCATCGTTTGATGTTCTTTTAAATATTCGAGTATTTTCAATAATCTCTGCTCTTGATAGATGATGAACACCTCTTTGTAAGTAAGTTTATCGTATTTTTTAAGTAAATGGAAGTATTATTTAAGTAATTAGAAGTAAGTTATAAGTAAGTTGAAGTGAATTATTGGACGAGCGGATTAGAATAAGGAGAATCAGACCATTTGTCAATTACGAGATTGACTTAGCAATCGATGTGATTTATTATTAGTTAGAAATCTAACGATTATGTGGGGGCTGATGGAAATCGAACATACTTTACAGTATCAAGTGCGCGCGATTGGCCACAAACTAAAAAATTATGCGGACAAAAAGCTTGAAGCTCATGGAATAACGTTCGAGCAAGCCAAACTCATCGAGTATGTATATCACCATGAAGAAAAAGGTGTGTCTCAGAAAGATTTGGAACGTGCATTTCAACGTAAAGGATCTTCCATTAGCAGTATCGTTCATAATCTAGAGAAAAACGGGTTTATTGAAAGGAAGACGGATGCGAAGGATGAACGCAAAAAAATAATACGCATGCAAGCAAAAGGAAAAGATGTTGTTTTGGATTTTGATCAGTTTTTCAGTGAAACGGAGAACCTCATGATGAAGGGATTGAGCAGCGAAGATCAAGTGAAGCTGTTTGCATTTTTGGATACAATCAATCAAAATCTTGATCAGGAAAATAAGCTGTTATAATACGTAACAGCAGTTATTTTCATAATATAGTTAGATATCTAACAGTATTGTTCGAAATGATTTTTGTATAAACGTGCTTTTAATTTGAAAGAGGGATTGTCATTTTTCAGTATTTAGTTAGATATCTAA
Organism: Paenibacillus sp. 01T47; assembly: GCF_056398245.1. Classification (NCBI taxonomy): domain Bacteria; kingdom Bacillati; phylum Bacillota; class Bacilli; order Caryophanales; family Paenibacillaceae; genus Paenibacillus; species Paenibacillus sp. 01T47. Next base: position 327,636 of record NZ_JBFTPA010000002.1, on the reverse strand, counting down.
CTAAAATCACAGTTGTTGGCTCCTCAAAAAAACAGAAAGAAGTGATTTTCATGGAACAAACCGTCGTTGAATCGAACGAAAGTATTTATTATTTTGAAAAGGCTCCAATTCCCAAAGCAATTGCTCATTTTAGCATACCCATGATGTTAGGGATGTCTGCGAGTGTTATTTATTCTATAATTAATGCGTACTTTATAGGATTTCTTCACAACTCAGAAATGTTAACGGCGATCACACTCACCTTGCCCGTCTTTGCTATACTGATGGCATTTGGGAATCTAATTGGTGTCGGTGGGGGAACCTATATATCGCGGCTCTTAGGGGAAAAGGAATATAATAGCGTGAAACAAGTTTCATCTTTTTCATTTTATAGTTCACTTCTTTTAGGCGTTGTCATTTGTTTGGTTAGTATTCCGTTCATAAGTTCAATCGTATACGGGTTAGGGGCGAGCTCCATATCCTTTCTTCATACGAGAGACTATATGACCATTATGCTTATCGGAGCACCAGCTGTTATCGCGAATTTTGCGCTAGAACAAACAGTTAGATCTGAAGGAGCAGCTAAAGTATCGATGTATGGCATGATATTAAGTGTGATTTTGAATATTGTTTTGGATGCTCTTTTTATTTTTGTATTCGACTGGGGAATGAAAGGAATTGCTGCCGCTACTATGCTCGCAAACCTTGCGTCTGTAGTTTATTATGGCCAATATATTCATCGTAAAAGCCCATTTTTAACGCTTTCCTTGAAGGCTTGTCGAGTAACGGTAACTATGATTCGTAATATTTTAAGTGTTGGTGTTCCTGTTTTTTTACTCAGCGTTTTTATGGGAACGACAGCTTTGTTTTTTAATCATTTTCTCGCCATTTATGGAGATACATCTGTTGCGGCCTTTGGAATATCTTCTCGGCTTATGCAATTTCCTGAATTTATTATTATGGGCTTATGTGAAGGCGTGATTCCTTTGATAGCCTATTGTTTTACAGCAAATAAGAAACGAATGAAAGAAGTCATCCAGTTTACTGCTGCTGCTGTCATTTCGATTGCTGTCTTATGCGGTACTATTGTATTCTTCATCTCGAATCATTTAATAAGTTTGTTCACGATCGATCAAGAGCTGATTGCAACAGGGAGTTATATTTTGAAAGTAGTTTTTCTATCTTTGTTTATGACAGGTTTTACGCTTTTAATTACTGGTATTTTTCAAGCTACAGCACAAGGAAAGGCAGCTCTTGTTATGGCGGTTGCTCAGGGAGTTATTTTTATTCCAACTCTGTTTGTGATGAATCATTATATGCAGTTCCATGGTGTTATTTGGTCCATAGTCATCGCTGATTTTATGGCTTTGGTCATCGCTAGCGTACTGCTCTTTGTACTTCGTAATAAGCTGACGATAGCGCCGGAAATGGGCTCATTTGAGGGCTGAAATGTAAACGTTAGGAAAGAGGAAGGTAAGTAACGGCAATAGCGAACTTCATCGAGTCTGTGTAGAATTACTTCGTACTCAAAAATAAATATATAACATTCTAAGGAATATATAGTTTCTTTTCATGGCAGCAAAAACAGAGTGAAAAAGCAGAGAACGTAAGCTTAGGTTCCCAATATCTTAAACTAGCTCATGTCTTATGACATGGGTTTTTCATTTTTACTGATATCTTCCAAAAATTTCATGATTATTTCCTATTATTTATGCTATTATACTGGTGATAAGATTGTTTAAAAGAATGTTGAAAATATAGCAAAAAGAGAGGGAATTGATATCTAGATATGATAAATCAATTATTAATTCATCTAATTATCATATGTTTTCCGATCTTTATCCAACAATTTTTTTATTCTCGAAATAAATTAATTAATAGAATTTCTTATCAGGTTCTTAATGGATTTGTGTTTGGAGCATCCTCTATCCTTTGTATGGCCTATCCTATTTATGTAATGGGCAACTTTCATGGCGATTTAAGAAGCATTCCTTTAATTGTTCTGATTATTTATGGCTACGAGTACATTGTACCTGGCATTATTGCCCTTGCTGCTGCCATCTTATACTGCTTGTGTATGGGAGGAGATGATGTCTTCCTCTCTACAGCAACATTGTTGCTAAGTGTGGGGCCATGTTTCTTTTTTTTAAAGTCATTGCGTAAAAAACAAGCTGCCAGACGCATGCTGATTTGTATGAACTTATCGATTTATTCCGTTATTGTGTTCATTTTATCTTTTTTTGTCTATCTCGAGATTAACTCCTACACAAACGAGATTCATTCAGACTGTATTTTTATCATTTCGATTTTAGCTGCAGCATCATTTATTGGAATGGGTGTTTCTATATTACTGAAAGAGCATTTTATCGAAACGGCATATTTGAAAAATGAGCTAGAGCGTAGTGAAAAATTGAAGATCGTAAGTCAAATTGCTGCTTCCGTTGCTCACGAGGTGCGAAATCCTCTGACGGTAGTGAAAGGATTTTTACAGCTGTTGAAGGAATCTGTCGATGACAAAAAAAAGGATTACTTGAATATTGCTTTAGCTGAATTGGATAGAGCAGAGTATATTATTTCTGATTATTTGAATCTTGCTAAGCCGCAAGCAGATCAGCTGGAAGTAATCGAGATTTCTGAATTTCTGGTACATACATTGGAAATTATGAATTCTTATGGGCTAATTCAAAATGTGCAAATCCACTTAAACTGTAATCAAACGGATCTTTATATAAGGGCAGACAAACCGAAACTGACTCAAGTGATATTAAATCTAATTAAAAATGGGGTAGAAGCGATCCCAGATAAAGGTGAAGTGACTGTCAATGCCTATTATTACAAAGAAGAAATTTGCATAGAAATTATTGATACTGGAAAGGGCATATCCAGAGAGGAATTGGAGCAATTAGGTACCGTTTTTTTTACGACAAAGGAAACGGGGACAGGCTTAGGCATTTTGGTAACCTTTCGGATTGTCGAAGCATTAAAGGGTAAAATTGCCTTTCAAAGCGAGCTCGGAATGGGGACGAAGGTATTGCTGAAATTTCCTGCAGTAGATCAATTGAAATAAGTCTATAAATGAAGAATAGCCCCATTCTCCATAGGAGAATGGGGCTATTCATGTTATTTATTGCGAAGCATCATCGTCCACAAATCAGAGCTTTCATAACCGAGGCGCCAAGCTGCAACGCCAGCCAAATCGTAAGTTTTGGCTATATCGATACGAGCTTTGACCGTGTTTTCGGTTTCAGCCCAGAATAAATAGGTGAAGCCGTCTTTGGTATACTTATATTTCATCTGTCCAGATTCCGGGTCCATCTCACCTTGAGCGTTCGTATCTGCAATAAGCTTAGGTATTTCCTTCATAAATATGGCGCGGTTGCTGACTAGCTTATTCGTGCTGTCAAGCTTCCATTCACGTACGTAAAAAGGAATGCCTAGCATGAGCTTGTTACGCGGAATGCTATAGCTCAAAAATTGCTTAACGCCTTCTTCAACCCAGTTGAGGCCAGCAACGGAACCAGGCACCTCGCTTCCTTTCCAATGCTCATCATAAGCCATAATGATAATGGTATCGACGACTGCCGATAGAGCGGTATGGTCGTAAGCGGTTCTATCATTCCAGCTTAAGCTGCCGCGTGGCAAATCGATAGATATTTGCATACCTTTGTCATGCACGGCTTTAGCAAGTGCTGTAACAAAGGCGGTATAGGCAGCCCGATCCGTTCCAGCGACCTCTTCGAAATCAAGATTGATGCCTGCAACACCGAGTTGAGTAAGCTTCGCTACAAGCGTCTTAATGAAAGCTTGCTGGGCGGTGTTGTTCTTTAAAAATTCCGTCGTCATTTTTTTGTTAAATTGATTGTGAACGAGCGGCATTACTTTAATTCCTTGTTCTTTGAATGTGTCTACGACTACTTGATCTGAAGTGTCGATCATTGAGCCATCCGCAGCGGAGAGCTCAAACCAAGTAGGGGAGTCAATCGACAATCCTTGCGTATTAGCGACATGGCTGATAATCGTTGCGCTTGTAGCGCTGCCATTCCATCCCATATAAACTAGGCTTTTGGTATTGCTGAAAATTTTACGGCCTTCGCTCGTTTGAACAGTGCTGTTCGCAAAACCCTTCGCATACTCAATTGCACCGGTCTTTGTATTGAAGGCTCTTAATTTCTTGTCGCCTTGATAAACGGCTAAATAGGGAATACCGGACCAGTATACTTTCTCATTAAAGGTAACTTCTGCATTTGGTGTTTTTTTCGCAAGCTGTACAGCCCCATCTAAGCTAATAGAAGAGCCGACCACAGCACCATTTTGTTTTACTAAATAAGCAGGTACATTCGAATGAACGATCTTACTCGTTGATGTATTTAATACCTGACTGCCAGAAATGGAGTATGAGGCATTCATAGCATCGAGAAGGTAGGAGTAAAGCGGTAACTCTTCTACAGGTGCCCCATCCACAGTAATCTGATAGACGGGTGCAGCTGCGCGCTGTGCTTTAGTTTGTGCAGCTGTTTGGTTTCCCCAAACCCATTTGTTCGTTGTTAAGTCGTTTACATGGGCATTTCCCCATTTTTTGGCTTCCTGCTTAGCGGCAGCAAGTGTAAGGAAGGACCAATTGTCACGAGTGTTATCGCCTTGATAAAGCTTGAACTTGGCGTAGGATTGATAACTCCAGCCAATGTTTTCAAGATCACGGATATGTACGTTAGTTAGGTTTTTAGCAACAGATAATGCTTGATTGTAAGTGCTAAACTCCCATTTCGGTAGAGTTTGACCGTTCTGATAAACCTTGTAACGAGGGAAGTTATCCCATACCCAAGCACGATCGGCAATTTTCTCGACATGACTGTAACCGAATTTCCCGGCATAGGAAATCGCTTGGCCCTCCGTAGTGAACTCACGGAGCATTTGGTCATTTTGATAAACACGGAATTTTGTCATTTGATTTGCTGCAGCATCTGCAATGCCTGCCGTTGCTGTCATGATTGTTTGGCAAAAGAAAAGCAAAAGCAGCGCTGTACTCATTTTTTTTCTCATAGATTTGTCATATACACTCCTCTCTAGTCTAATGATTAGACGCAGGGAGGACGAGGATGTTGCTGGAAATCTATTAATATTTCTCTAGTAATTATTGGTAGAGCATTTTTTGGCACAAAAAAAAGCATCCGTTAACTGCTTATCCATAAGATAATGCAAGCTATTGGATGCTTCTTTTATGCTAATCGGAAATGTCTGCCCAAAATTCTTCATCTGCATCCAACGTAATGTTGGAGCGGAAAACGCGCCGATTATATTGTGTGAACATATATTGCTCGATAGCCTCGAGGATATTCGCTTCAATGATGTACTGGCTGCGGCCCTTCACCCAAACCTCGGCCGTATACCCATACTCTTCTTCCCATGAGAGCTGCACTTCCACATCGGTAGGGTTAACTCCCCGTCGTTCAGACATATGAAGGCAGATAGCGTTTATAATCTCATCTGTATAGATGCGCACGATTAGTAGGGTCTCCGTTGATCTGGCGGGTTACGCTTGCTGCGCAGATATACGAATGCTACACGTATTAGCATGATGATGGCGAAAATAGCCATTAAATTAATCATTAGACCTAGAATATTACCGAATGCGCCCATGCCCGCGAACAAACCGCCGAACATCAAGCCTGCCAAACCGCCAATCATAAGGCCTTTCATCAAGCCGCCGCCGCTAAAAAATCCAGGTTTTGTAGCGCCAGTAGTTGCTCCAGCTTTCTTGCCTGGATTCGATTGATTAACGTTATCCGATTTCTTAGGGTTTTGCGTAACGCTTTGTTTCGGAGATTTCATTCCGCCTCGTGGTTTTGCATCGGCATACTGTCCGAAACCTAGTGTGATGAATAGTGTGAGTGCCAGCATGACCATGAATCCCTTTTTCATCTGTGTTTTCTCCTCCTGATATCTTTAATACATTCTTTACAAACATAGATAATATACGGCTAATAGACATGATGGTTTCATTTATTTCTATAGGATTGGTTTAAATGTATGAAAGTATAAGCGACATATGCTAATATTTTTATTATTAATGAAACGATGAATTCGATTGGAACAAGTCATTTGGAGGTTTTTATGATTTCTTTTCCGAAAGCGTATATTGCTTATTTAGTGGAGTTCCATGCATCCAGAGATTATTTCGAATGTCACGAGCTTCTGGAGGAGTACTGGAAAGAGAATCCCGGTGATCGATTTGCAGAAACTTGGGTTGGACTTATTCAACTGGCTGTTGGCCTCTACCACGAGCGCAGAGGCAATGTTCGCGGCGCAGTCAAGATGCTAACACAAGCAGATCGCAGACTGTCTGCAGCCCCGCTTGATGAGCTTGGTTTAGGTAAGAACAGCTTGCAGATGCAATTAAGTGCAAGATTAGCTTATTTGCAGGCGGAGGACGAAACTCCCTATACAGATATTAATTTGCAAATTGTAAACGAAGACGTCGTTTTATTGTGTAAGCAAATGTGTGACCAAAGAGGATTGATTTGGGGAGCTACGAGCCCATTAGATGATGATGGAATCATTCACAGGCATTCAAAGAGAGACAGATCCGATGTGATAAAAGCTAGACTTGCAGCTTATGAAGCAAAAAAACGGGAACGTAGCGGTATGATTGAATAACCGCTGTGTTCCCGTTTTTTTGTTTACAATTGAGATGTTGCAGCGTCTACAAGCTCTAGTTCACCAGTTTCGGAATCAATAATCAATCCATGAACTAAAATATTAGCAGGCAGCAGGGGGTGATTGCGGATGATGCTTACACTGTTTAGAACACTGTCTCTGACGTTGTCGAAGCCAGTCAGCCAGCGCATCAGATTAAGACCTGAATGCTTCAAGGTTGTAATCGTCTCATTGGAGACGCCTCGCTCTTCCATATGCTGAATGATGAGTTCAGGGTTGAGACCAGTCATCCCGCAATTGCTATGCCCGATGACAAATACTTCGTCGGCTTGCAGCTCATATAAGGCGACAAGGACACTACGCATAATATTGCCAAAAGGCTGTGTTACGATAGCACCAGCGTTTTTAATAATTTTGGCATCGCCATTTTTGAGATTCATAGCTTTGGGCAGCATTTCTGTCAGCCTTGTATCCATACAAGTAACGATGACCATTCTTTTGTTTGGATATTTGCTCGTGGAATATTTCTCGTATTTCCGGTTCTCAACAAATTCTTTATTGTAATTTAAAATTTCATCAATTTTGTTCATGCTTCTCCTCCGCTTAGAAAACGAAGGTTTACCGTATAAATTTGGCTGTCGCTCTTGAGGCTAAAGCTGCTTCGTTCCTCATTGTAATCAACACGCAGCTGGGGTTCATAATATATTTCATGGCGAGGTTCATAATAGAAGGGCAAAGGATCGCCTTGTGCGAGTTTGTCGTCCACCGTGGGCTCACTAATCAACTGAAGGGCAGGAACGCCGCTAACGACACAACCGCATCCTTCTGTATCATGAAGCAGTTTTAATTGGTTTTTCCCCTCTTTTAAATAAGGAGTTAACCGATCAGTAGCTGCTTTGGAAAAAATGATATGCATATGGTTTCCTCTCTTTCTATCTCTTGCACTGGATGTCTTGCAGGTTTAAGATGATTATAAGGATTGGAATAAGTAAGATCAAGTAAAGATCCCATGAATCATAATCAATGTAAAAACGAAGCAGGAAGGTGGAACAATGATGTCTACAAAACATACGGAAGCTCTGCAAAATTTCAGAGAAACCATTCGCAAAATTTCGAGCTATGAGGAAGCACTCGGAGTTCTATATTGGGATTTGCGCACAGGCGCTCCGCGCAAAGGAATGGATAATCGCTCAGAGGTCATTGGCGTGTTATCCGGTGACCATTTTAAGCTGGCAACATCACCTGAACTAGGAGAAAATCTGTCCACACTGGAGGATCGTTCTGTATACTCAGAGCTCAGTGAAATCGATCAGCGTTTAGTTGCGGAAACTCGCAAGGAGTACGATCGCAGCATCAAAATTCCACCGAAGCTCTATCAAGAATATGTGGTGTTATCCTCGCAATCCGAAAGCAAATGGGAAGAAGCGAAGGAAAATAATGATTATACAAGCTTCCAGCCCTATTTGGAGAAGGTCATTTCCTATACAAATCAATTTATTGACCTTTGGGGACCGAAAGAGACTCGTTATGATACGCTTCTTGATCAATATGAACCGGGCATGACCGTTGCTGAACTTGACCGAGTGTTTGGTGGTTTACGCGAGCAGCTCGTACCGCTAGCATCAGCGATCGCAAACTCGCCGCATCAGCCAGATACTTCATTTCTGAAGCAAAACTATGATAAATCGTCTCAAAAAGCGTTTAGTCTATACATATTGGAGCAAATGGGTTACAACTTTGAAGCAGGCAGGCTCGATGAGAGCGCTCATCCATTCGCTACAGGACTTAATCCCGGCGATGTTCGAATTACGACAAGATATTTGGAGGACGATGTAACAAGCGCATTGTTCGGAACAATTCATGAAGGCGGTCATGCGCTTTATGAGCAAAATATTATGGAAGAGCTTATCGGCACAACGCTTTGCACCGGAACTTCCATGGGGATTCACGAATCGCAATCCCGCTTCTGGGAAAATGTCATTGGACGGAGTAGACCTTTCTGGAATCGTTATTTCGGCGAGCTACAACAACGTTTTCCTGGTCAGCTTGATGTGAGCGTTGATCAATTTTATCGCGGGAATAATGTTGTGCAGCCATCGCTAGTTAGAATAGAAGCAGATGAACTGACTTATAATCTGCATATCATTATCCGCTATGAGATCGAGAAGCTTATATTTAATGGCGGCGCGAAAGCTGCAGATCTTCCAGCTATCTGGAATGAAAAATACAAAGAGTATTTAGGCGTGACTCCGCAAAATGATGCAGAAGGCGTTCTCCAAGATGTTCACTGGTCTGGTGGAGCTTTTGGTTATTTCCCTTCCTATTCACTTGGCAATATGTATGCGGCGCAAATCGCAGATACGATGGAGCGTGATCTGCAAGGTTTCTGGGGCAGTGTAGAAAAAGGGAATTTACTGCCGATTAAGCAATGGCTTAGCGAGCGTATTTACAAATACGGCAAGCTGAGAACGCCTTCTGAGCTTATCCAGAGCGTTACTGGCAAACCGCTTGATCCACAGCATTTGGTTGCTTATTTAACGAAAAAATATACAGACATCTACAAGCTGTAGTAAGCAGCTAAATTTACTAACAAGATGAGAAGGCTGTCCAATCGTCCAATGACGATAATGGGTAGCCTTCTTTTTGTGCATGTATTCACCGCCCTTCGCTAAAGCGCATAGGCTGAAGTACATTTATTAAACGCATAGTTGCAGAAGGGACTCAAAAATGAAAAAACGAATGGTATTGACGATGCTGCTCGCCGCAGTGCTAGTCATGACAAGTGTACTGGCTGGATGCGGGAAAGGCGATTCAGGCAATGTGAAGATTCGTATCGGCGAAGTAACGCGCTCATTATTTTATGCACCAGAATACGTAGCTGTCGCGAAAGGCTTCTTTAAAGAGGAAGGGCTCGATGTGGAATTAACGACTACACCGGGCGGTGACAAAACAATGACGGCATTGCTCTCGAATGCGATCGACGTTGCATTGGTGGGATCGGAAACTTCCATTTATGTGTATCAGCAGGGGACGGATGATCCGATCATTAACTTTGCCCAATTGACTCAAACCGATGGTACTTTCCTTGTAGCTAGAGAGGCTGATGCAAACTTCGATTGGAACAATTTAAAAGGCAAAGTATTCCTTGGCCAAAGAAAAGGCGGAATGCCGCAGATGGCCGGCGAGTTTGCGTTAAAGAAGCTTGGCATCGATCCGAAAGCGGATTTGGAGCTGATTCAAAACGTTGATTTTGCAAACATACCTGCAGCCTTCGCATCGGGTACTGGCGATTATGTCCAGCTATTTGAACCGACAGCTTCGATTTTTGAGAAGGAAGGCAAGGGGCATGTGGTAGCATCATTTGGTGAGGAAAGCGGTCACCTTCCTTACACGGTGTTTATGGCTAAGAAAAGCTATATCAACAAAAACAAAAAAGCTATTCAATCGTTCACGAACGCTGTTCATAAAGCGCAGCTTTGGGTTAAAGACAACAATGCAGAAGCAATTGCCGATGTTGTGCTGCCATATTTTGAAAATGTGGATCGCGATATTCTTATCAGCTCCATTGACCGTTACAAAAAACAAGGCTCGTTTGCGACAGATCCAATCATTGATGAAGGGGAATGGAACAACCTTCTTGACGTTATTACGAGCGCAGGAGAACTTCAGAAGCGTACCGAGCATAGTGAAATTGTAGATACTAGCTTTGCCGAAAAAGCAATTGAAGCAGTGAAATAACTGCCGGCATGAAATGGAGGCTTAGGCATGATGGATGTACCCGTGCTTGAGCTGCAGCAATTATCACATGTATATGTGAATGAAAAAGGAGCCTACCTCGCGGTCGAAGAAATTGAGCTGACGGTTAACCGCGGGGAGTTTATCAGCTTGGTTGGTCCTAGCGGCTGCGGCAAGACGACGGTGCTTAGTCTGTTAGCCGGCTTGTTTCCACCGACTAAGGGGCAAGTACTGCTAAATGGTGAGCGGGTTGTGGGACCTTCGCCCAAGGTAGGCTACATGCTGCAGCAAGATTATTTATTTCCATGGCGTTCTATCAAAGAAAATGCCGCAATTGGACTTGAAATAAGCGGACGCAAATCAGAAAAGGCGCTTCAAGCGGTAGATGAGCTGTTAGTTGAGCTTGGACTGCCGGAATCCGGGCGCAAATATCCTCATGAGCTATCAGGCGGAATGAGGCAGCGAGTCGCACTTGCAAGAACTTTAGCTACAGAGCCGGAAGTGCTTCTGCTCGATGAGCCTTTCTCAGCACTTGATTTGCATATCAAAATCCAACTCGAGGACTTGGTTCATCAGACATTGAAGAGACTTGGCAAAACAGCGGTTCTTGTCACACATGATCTGGCAGAAGCTGCTGCAATGAGTGACCGTGTTATCGTGCTAGGCAGAAACCCCGGACATATTCGATGTGAAGTGGAAATACCGGAAGAGATTCGTCAAGCAACCCCGATGGTGGCTCGCAAGCTCCCAGACTTTCAACTATTGTTTGATCGCTTATGGGAGGAGCTTGATGAGGACGACATGGAAGGGGGTGGAAATGGTGGATAAACGAAGCGGGCAGGATATATTGAATAACGACAAAACAGGTAAAGCTGCTGTATCGGGTATTCAAGAGGATCGCCTGACTTGGATGGGCGAGCTGCACAATCGGTTCAAGGAACACAAACGGCGTATTACAGCTGCGGTCATCACAACACAGTTTGTGCTGCTGCTCCTGTTTATCGGTCTATGGGAAGCTGCTGGGCGCAAAAATTGGATTGATCCCTTGCTGTTCAGCTATCCCTCCAAGATGTTTCTACAGCTTTGGAAGACGATGGCGGACGGCTCCATATGGCCCCATGTTGGCATGACCGTGACAGAAACCGTCGTAGGTTTCTTGCTTGGTACGATTTTAGGCACTGCGATTGCCGCTTTGCTATGGTGGTTCCCATTTCTATCTCGTGTATTCGATCCTTATTTGGTCGTCCTCAATAGTATGCCAAAAGTGGCGCTTGGACCTATTTTTATCGTTGGACTTGGACCAGGCTTTATGTCGATCGTTGCTATTACGCTATCGATCACTGTCATTATAACGATTTTGAACATTTATAATCGATTTCGTGAGATTGACACCGGTTATATTAAAGTCGTAAGGCTGTTTGGTGCTTCTAGACTGCAATTGTTTAAGCTTGTAATTTTGCCGGGTTCCTTTCCTGTCATTATTTCAACGTTGAAAGTTAATGTCGGGCTAGCGTGGATCGGCGTCATCGTGGGTGAGTTTCTCGTCGCCAAGCTAGGTTTAGGTTATTTAATAATATATGGCTTCCAAGTTTTCAATTTCACATTAGTGCTTTCGAGCTTGATTGTGATTGCCGTTGTTGCTACGGTTATGTATCAGTTAGTTGCAATGCTGGAGAGAAAGTTGACTGAGGGTTGGCGCGAGCGGTAGGATGTAGAAATAAATCCTACTTAACGTGAGGTTATTTCATGGGCATTCGTATTATCAAAACGGCGTTAGCCGCCATTGCAGCCATTTATACCGCTGTCTATCTCGGATTGGAGCCGCCGCTTGGCGCCGGGATTCTTGCCATACTTGGTGTTGAAGTGACGAGGATGAAGGGGATTAAGAGCGCATTTGTGCGATTTATCGCTTCTGTGCTCGGACTTTTTTTTGCTTCGCTTATCTTTACTGTATTTGGTTTTCACATTTGGGCAGTTGCTATATTCATTCTCATTACTTTTCCAATATTGTCACGCTTCCAATTAAAGGATGGCATCGTTACAAGCTCGGTTATCGTATTCCACCTTTTCAATCGGGCAGAGGTGACAACCGACATTATTGGAAACGAAATTATGCTCTTATTTGCAGGTTTGGGATGGGCAACCATCGTGAACATCATTTATATGCCTAAGGATGAGCATCAACTTAGCTTCTTTCGTTCTTCAATTGAGCAAAACTTTGCCGTCATCTTTCAAGAAATGTCGCTGACGCTGCGAGATCCATCGCATATATGGAATGGCGGCGAAATTTTGGAAGCCTATAACGCGATTGAGGAAGGAGCCCAGCGCTCCGTTCGCAATCGCGAAAATCGGCTTTGGGGCCAAGAGCAATATTGGTCCACTTATTTTGAAATGAGACGTCAGCAGCTCGAATCCATCCAGCAAATGATGGTTAAGCTTGCTTTCGTATATGAAAAGTTTCCTCAAGCGATTATGATCGCAGATTTGTTTGATCAGCTGTCTAGCGATGTGAAATCAGATGTTTATAAAGGCAGCGTTGGAGAGCGGCTGCTAGAGCTGTCTCGATTATTTCAAGCGATGGAGCTGCCAAAAACAAGAGATGAGTTCGAGGTTCGCGCTTCGCTGCTCATGCTTTTAAGGGAACTTGAACGGTATTTAGGTATCGCGAAGCGATTAAAAAAAAGAAAAGTCATGACGTCCGAACTTCGACCATAGAATGTAAAGGGAAAAATTCGTTGCGAGGCAAGCGTAAATAGCTGTGGCGACATTCGTAGACATAGCTATTGTACCGCCTAGAAATTCAAATGTGATTATGGCGTAATAAGTAATTGCATGAATTTCTGGCGTATGCGGCTGTGGCGGCATTCGTAGACATAGCTATCGTATCACGTTGAAATACGAGTGGCTTATAGGTTTTAAACTATAGCCGCTTGAATTTCTATCGTAAACGGCTGTGGCGACATTGGCAAACCTAACTATCGTTTTGCGCACATATGCGAGCGTGATTGTAGAGATAAAAGCTATAATCGCATGCATATCAATCGCAAGCAGTTCTGCAAGCCATTTCGGCACAGCATACGTTTAGCTGAGAAATATAAGCATCGTTATAAGTGTGGCACTTATGTATTCTTATATTTCAAGCGTAACGGCTATTTCCGACGTCAGGCGGCTCTAGCATCCGTTCCGCAGTGATCTATATGGATCGCTATAAGTATAAAACTTATATAATCTTATATTTCGAGAAAATAAACAGTCACCCTAGACGAATGTCCTGCATACACTTTAAATGAATGATTGTATGGAGGAGGTTAAATCAATGACTATTGCAGATAAACAGCTACAATACAGAGAAATAATTACGAAAGCTGTCTGCGGCAAAGGTCGTAAGTTTTCCACTGTAACCCATACCGTAACGCCGCCTCATAATCCAACCAGTATTCTGGGAGCATGGATCATCAACCATCAGTATGAAGCGGTTCGTTCGGGCGACGGCATTGAGGTAATTGGTACTTACGATATCAACATTTGGTATTCGTACAGCAAAAACTCGCAAACAGACGTAGCTAAGGAATCCGTGCATTACGTCGAGCATGTCAATCTATCCTATGTAGACCCGAAACATCGGCCTTCTACGGTGGAAGTGTCAGCCGAGGTAGTTCAGGAGCCAAACTGTATCGAAGCGAATATTTCTTCGAACGGTTCTGGCGTCGTGATTCGTGTAGAGCGTGAGTTTTCGGTAGAGCTAGTCGCCGAGACTAAGGTTTGTGTAGCGGTTCTTCCAGGCGGTTGCGACGACCTGGACGGCAAGGATTTGGAATTCAGCCTCGGCGATAATGATTATGAGGATTTGGATCCAGATCTGCTGGACGATGAGTTGTAAGCAAGCCGGGAAGCTTTGCTGTCAAGGTATCATATGCTGCGCGAGCGGCAAATTCGAGGGCGAAAGCCCTCTTTTTTTTTGAAATTATAAAAAAACGAAAATTGATGTATACATCCCTTGTTTAAAGGCGGGAAAGCAATGGCTTCGACGTGGATATGGCGGGGCAGCTACGATCGGCTGGAGAAAATTACATACGATGCCAACGAGCAGCATACCTCAGGCGAGCGCAATGGGCAGCCGCTGCATGCCGAGCACTGGTCAGCAGCGAGAGCAGGGGATGCTGTGCTCGCATGGTCAGATGCCCGCACAATCGATAGCAGCCGTTTCACAGGGATGTGGATTCTTAATGTCAACGGTCACATTGCCACAAATCTGCTTGATTCGGAGAAACAGCGCATTTGGCGCCGAGCTGGCTTGTGCGGCGGTCCTGCGATTCAGAGCGAACGATTGTACCGTATCAGCGTCGTCCATTTAGAGCCCGTCGAAATGCTGCGAATTGATGCATCGGGGAAAGTGATGCCGTATAAGTCTTTGCTGTCAATCAGCGGCGGTTGGCCTGATGATCCAGCGCTGCGAAGAGTGGCGCGTACCGCTGTAGCGGCACTTTATGCACTTGGCCTCGATATTGGCGAGGCCGAGGTGTGGCTTGGCGGGGACGGGCGCACAGCCGTCCGTGATGCTTGGCCGAAGCTGAGGGACAAGAGGCTTGAGGCCGCTTCGTTTAGGCGATTCGCCGCGTGGCATGCCGCGGCGAGAGCGGAGACTGTGGATCGGCAGCTGCTTATTGGCGCCGATCCGGAGTTTGTGCTTGTGACGCCAGCAGGGAAGATCGCGTCGGCGTCACGGTTTTTTGGAGCTGGCGTCGGCGGGGCAGCCGGTGCCGACGCCTTGCTCGTAGGGCGACGGCTGTTGTATCCCGTCGCCGAGCTGCGGCCCGAGCCGGCCGATAGCCCGGCCGCGCTTGCCGCGAATGTGCGGCGGCTGCTGCTGCGCGCCGCCGATCGCATCAGCGACCCGGCGCTGCGCTGGGCCGCTGGAGCTATGCCCGTGCCGGGGCTTGCGCTCGGCGGGCACATTCATCTTAGCGGAGCGCCGCTGACGAGTCGCTTGCTCCGCTTGCTGGACAGCTACGCGGCATTCCCGCTCGCGCTTGTCGAGGACCCCGCAGGGCGGGCCCGCCGTCCAAGGTATGGAACCCTTGGAGACTTCCGTCTGCAGCCGCATGGCGGGTTCGAATACCGAACGCTCCCGAGCTGGCTTGTATCGCCTGCGGCAGCCAAAGCCTCTTTCGCGCTCGCGCTCATATGCGCCCGCGAAGAACAAAATCTATCCTACATGCCATCCCTACAGGAGCGTTATGTAGCAGCATATTATTCCGGCGACCGCGCAGAACTAGCGCACTGCTTGGATGGGCTCGCTTCAGCACTCTCGGCCACAGCTAGCTACTCTGAGCTCGCACCATACATCGAACCATTGTTTGATGCCTCAAGAAAAGGCAAGACCTGGGATGAAAGCACGGATATACGCGTCAAATGGAGACTGCCAGTAAGAAGATAGGCATTGTGAAGTGGCATCTGTAAGTCGCTTTAGTTTGAGTTGTTGCTTCTGAGTTTGTTAATTAACTCGTCGGCACACGCTGCACTTGTCTTTTATTATGTGTTATTTACTGTTGCTGCAAGAAGATGTGCAAAACAGGAGTTGAGCTCCATATTGAACAGCGTATGGAGCGGATGTGTCGGCTTTCGATAACATTGATTTTTACCTATCGGACATACGATCCGCTATTTTGGAGAATCGGGCACAAATTTGAATCTTACGGACATACATTCCGCTATTTGAGCAAAAGTGAGCTAAAAACGGACTAATGGAGCCAAATAAGGGATTCTATGTCCGTTAGTGCTGCCTAAACAGGCAAAATGAGCATAATAACCTACCTGATGTCCGTTAGCTAATCGCAAAAGTCACCACACACCTCCTAACGGACATATGATCCGTTATTTTTGAAAATTAGGCACATATTTGAATCTAACGGACATACATTCCGCTATTTGCGCAAAAGGCAGCTAAAAACTAACTCGTGGAGCCAAATAAGGGATTCTATGTCCGTTAGTGCTGCCTAAACAGGCAAAATGAGCATAATAACGTACCTGATGTCCGTTATCTAATCGCAAAAGTCACCACACACCTCCTAACGGACATATGATCCGTTATTTTCGAAAATTAGGCACATATTTGAATCTAACGGACATACATTCCGCTATTTGCGCAAAAGAGAGCTAAAAACTAGCTCGAGGTGCCAAATAAGGGATTCTATGTCCGTTAGTAATGCGTAAACAGGAAAAATGAGTAAAATAGCGTATCTGATGTCCGTAAGCTCATCACAATAGTCACCTCACACCTCCTAACGGACATACGATCAGCTAATTTCGATAATCAAGCACATATTTGAACCTAACGGACATACCTTCCGCTATTTGCGAAAAAGGGAGCTGTAAACTAGCTCCCAGAGCTAAATAAGAGCTTCTATGTCCGTTAGTGTTGTGTATAAATCAAAATGAGCATAATAGCGTATCTAGTGTCCGTTAACCTACTCCTTTCTCCCATCTCACAAGTTACCTCCTCTCTATACAGTTACAAATTTTAGCATTCCGCATCGAAGCCAGCGAACATATTACAATGCTACTAGTAACCATCAGCAAACACCGCTTCCATGAAGTCTCACGTTTAACTAGCTCCCAGCAGTAATCCTTCTAACATCACAAACCCCGTAACCCCACCAAACCCCCTCCCACAAAACAAACAAAACCACCCACAACCCGTTTCACTTATGGCGCACATCTGTTCCGCTTGTTATAATGAATATCTACTGTTTACTGCATGGGCGCAAAAGGATTATATTATCGCACGCATGTAATTAACGATATTAATTATTTGAACATATACGGAGCAGCATGCTGCCTACGTTTTTGAGGAGGATCGGAATGGCTGGATATACTCCAATGATTTTGCAATACCTAGCTATAAAAGAAGAGGCAAAAGATGCTTTTTTATTTTTTCGATTAGGCGATTTTTATGAAATGTTTTTTGATGATGCAATAGCCGCTTCGCGCGAGCTGGAAATTACGCTGACAGGCCGAGAGGGCGGCGGCGAGCAAAAAATACCGATGTGCGGTGTACCCTATCATTCCGCTGAAAATTATATTAGCAGACTAGTGGACAAAGGCTACAAGGTAGCTATTTGCGAGCAGGTCGAAGATCCGGCAGTGGCAAAAGGTGTTGTCCGCCGCGAAATTGTTCGAATTATTACACCCGGTACCGTTATGGAATCGAAGGCGCTTGACGGAAATACGAACAACTTTATTGCTGCAATCGTTCGCTCCCAAGGCTTGTTCGGGCTTTCGGCTTGCGATTTATCGACAGGTGAGCTTTATGTAACCTCATTCCAAGAGCATGTCGAAGCGCTGATTGATGAAATAAATGTTTATCAGCCATCGGAGCTGGTCGGGGACAAAGAATTGCTTGATCGTGTTCAGTCTGCAGCCGTGTGGAATAAGCAGCTGCTGTTAACCGCCCGCGAGCCAATGGATGCGGAGAAGCTTGCTGAGCAGTTCGGAGAGCAGGAGCTATCCAAAATAACTGGAGCACGGCTGCTGGCGGTAAGTGTACTTACGGGTTATTTGGACGAAACACAAAAACGCTCACTTGGACATGTGCGTTCGATAACGAGCTATGAACCAAATCAATATATGATTTTGGATCACTATACACGTAGAAATTTGGAGCTAACCGAAACGGTTCGCGATCGCAACAAGAAGGGGTCGCTTTTATGGCTGCTTGATCGTACACAAACGTCAATGGGAGCGAGGCTTCTGCGCCGCTGGATCGACAAACCGTTATTAAACAGCGCTGCCGTTGAAGCTCGTTTGGATGCAGTGGAGACCTTATACCTTAATTTAATTTTGAGAGATGACATACGTTCAGAGCTTCAGCCTATTTACGATCTTGAACGGCTTGTCGGTAGAGTAGCTTTTGGCAGTGCAAACGGGCGCGACTTAAATGCACTTCGCAGCTCGCTTCGCCGCATTCCGCAGTTGACTACTTTGTGTGAACAGTCTGGCTCAGAGGTCCTCAAAGCACTTGTGGATGGGACGGACAATTGCTCCGATTTAGCTGATCTGATTGAAACCGTGTTAGTCGACGATCCTCCAGTTACCATTAGAGAAGGCGGACTGATCCGTGCTGGCTATGATGACTATTTGGATCAGCTGCGCGAGGCAAGCACGAACGGCAAAAAATGGCTGGCTGAGCTCGAGCGTCAAGAGCGCGAGGCAACAGGCATTAAAAACTTAAAAATCGGCTATAACCGCATTTTTGGCTATTATTTAGAAGTTTCAAAAGCAAATTTATCAAGCTTGCCTGAAGGCAGATATGAGCGCAAGCAAACATTGGCAAATGCAGAGCGATTTGTAACTCCTGAGCTCAAAGAGAAAGAGCGGCTGATTCTCGAAGCAGAGGATAAAATGGTCGATCTGGAGCATGAGCGTTTCATCGAGCTGCGTGATCATTTGTCGCAACACCTTCATCGGCTGCAGAAGGCCGCTGCGATTATCGCTGAGCTTGATGTTTACCAATCGCTGGCAACGGTCAGCGCTGAACGTCGTTTTTCACGTCCGCGCGTGACTGAGAATTATGATCTGCACATAGAGGATGGAAAACATCCAGTCGTAGAGGCGATGATGGATGGTACGCCATTTATTTCAAATGGTACTTCGCTCCATAAGGACGAGCAGTGGATGCTCCTGATCACAGGGCCTAATATGGCTGGTAAAAGCACATACATGCGCCAAGTCGCACTCATTTGCATCATGGCTCAGATGGGCTGTTTTGTTCCTGCTAAGTCAGCGGTTATTCCGTTAATCGATCGCATTTTTACACGAATTGGAGCGGCTGACGATCTTATCGGCGGGCAAAGCACCTTCATGGTTGAGATGAAGGATATCCAGCTAATGACGGAGAAAGCAACGGCGAACAGCCTTGTTATCATAGATGAGCTGGGAAGAGGCACCTCAACGGGTGAAGGAATGGCAATCGCACAAGCAGTTATTGAATACGTCCACCATCATATTGGATGCAAAGCACTGGTATCCACGCATTTCCATGAGCTGGCGCATCTCGAGGAATCTTTGCCATCTTTGACTAACGCACGTATGGCGGTTGAGGAAAGCGGCGATAATGTAACGTTTCTGCGAAAGCTGATTCCAGGTGCTGCAAGCACTAGTTACGGAATTTACTGTGCACAGCTTGCTGGACTGCCGCAATCGATCATTGGACGAGCTTATGAACTGCTTGATGAGACACTAGCGGACGAAACTCCGAAAGCAACAGCTGGCATTGAAAGTGCTGTTTCTAGCAATCGTTTCACTTACCCAGTACCGGAGGACTCTTCAGTGTTTTCCAATACCAGCACTCGCAATGAACGAGTAAAGGAAACCAGTGCAATGGTACAGCTTTCGATATTTGATGAGCCAGCAGCTGCTGTGGAAGCAGAGCCCATGCGGAAGAAAGCGAATCCGAAAGCGGAGCAGCTGGCGGATCAATTGCGCAAGCTCGATTTGTTTAATTTGACGCCAATGCAAGCTATGCAGTGGCTTAACGATATGAAATCGAAATTAAATGACTAGTTTCGTGAAAGGGGGAACAGCAACGTCATGGCAAAAATTAATATATTGGACGAGCAGCTAGCCAACCAAATAGCCGCAGGAGAAGTGGTAGAGCGGCCTGCTTCAGTCGTCAAAGAGCTTGTTGAGAATGCGGTAGACGCCGGCAGTACAACGGTCGATATAATGATTGAAGAAGGCGGCTTATCGCTTATAAAGGTCATCGACAACGGCTACGGCATAGAGGCAGCCGATATCGTAACCGCATTTCAGCGGCATGCGACGAGCAAAATCTCTACAGCAAGCGACTTGTTCCGTATTGCGAGCCTTGGCTTTCGCGGAGAAGCGCTGCCGAGTATCGCAGCTGTTTCGAGGCTGCAGTGCACCTCTTCGGAAACGTCGACAGGACTTGCTCGCCGGATTGTAATAGAGGGCGGCAAGGTTACCATTGATGAACCAGCAAATGCGCCGCAGGGCACGGAAATGACCGTGCGGGATTTATTTTACAATACACCTGCGCGCCTTAAATATATGAAGGCAATTCAGACGGAGCTAGGACATATTTCCGACTATATTAACCGCATCGCACTTGCTCATCCGGGCATTGCATTTACGTTCAAGCACAACGGGAATGTACTGCTTCGTACGCTCGGAACTGGCGATCGACTTCAAGTTATTGCGGCCGTTTATGGCTCAAATACAGCGAAGGTGATGCTCAAGATCGAAGCAGAAACTTCAGATTACGAGCTGAGCGGCTATATCTCGAAGCCGGAACTCACACGTGCGAATCGAAATGGGATTACTGCAATCGTTAACGGACGTTACATTCGCAGTCATACGATTAATCAGTCTTTGCTGCAGGCTTATCATACGCTGCTGCCGATCAATCGTTTTCCGCTTGCGATATTAGAAATAGGAATGCATCCAAGCTTGCTCGACGTAAACGTTCATCCATCCAAAATGGAGGTCAGGTTCAGTAAAGAACCGGAGCTTCGTACAATGATAGAGGATGCGATTAAAGCGGTGTTAGGTCGCCAGCGACATATACCGGGCCCAGAATCAAGCAATAAGCTGGAGCGTTCAAAACCGTTGTTCGTTCAAGATGCAATTTCTTTCCATCGCCCTGAGCCCATGGCGGAATCGTTTAAGCCTTACCAACCAACAGCGACAAATAAGACGTCATCGACGCCTTATAAGCCGCCGGTTATTGATAGGGAATATGTTCCTAGGAATGCGGCAGAGAAGCTTTATGCTCCTCCTCCAACGTTTCCTATTGACAACTTTACCGTCCGAGAAGCTTCCGCGCATATGGAGCAAGCATCTAATGATTCGGGTTCTAATCTAAAATCACTTGAAACAGCCTTAGACACTGATTCGTTACGAAATGCTGCTCAAGAAGCTGCTGTGACCCTTGAATTCGCTGAGGCTCGAGCTTACCAGGCGGATGTGCCGCAAGAGAACCTTTTTGATGAGGTGCAGGCGCCAGTAGTTCAAGCCATGATCGCCGAGCTGCCATCAGAAGAAGAAACAGTAGAGGATCAACCATCCTTTCCTGAGCTTCACTGGATTGGACAGCACCATGGCACCTACATCGTAGCGCAATCGGAGGATGGTCTTTATTTAATCGATCAGCATGCTGCGCATGAACGGATCAATTATGAATATTTCTTTCAAAAATTCGGAAATCCTGAGGCAGCTAGCCAACAATTGCTTGTTCCGTTGACGCTTGAATTTACAGCAGGAGAAGCGATGCAATTAAAGGACCTTATTCCTATGTTCGCGCAAGCAGGCGTGGAGCTGGAGTCCTTCGGTCCTCAAACGTTTCTCGTTCGTTCCTACCCGGAATGGATGCCTCAAGGCGAGGAGCAATCCTTGCTTGAGGAAATGGCAGAGCTGCTCATCTCCGAGCGAAAAACGATTGATATCGGCAAGCTTAGGGAAAAGGCGGCCATTATGTGCGCATGCAAAGCCTCCATTAAAGCAAATGATCGTATGAACCGTGAGGAGGGCGAGACACTCTTGACAAGACTTGCAAACTGCAAACAGCCCTATACTTGTCCGCATGGCCGCCCAATCATTGTGCATCTATCGACCTATCAGCTTGAAAAAATGTTCAAGCGGGTGATGTCTTGATTGTTACAACGACGGCGAAGCCTTCAGAACGGGCTTTGGAGCAAGCAAGCCGGCTTTCTGAAGAGCTAGCCGCTTCGCTCAAAGCACGCGGAAACTTAACGGTTAACAAACTATTATCTTTAAGCAATGACAGTCAGCTAATCGTCGTAACCGAGGAAGAGGTTCGTTATTATGACGGACAATCAGAGACGCCGCTTTATTTTCACCCCAGCATGGCATATGTGCGGGTAAAACGGCTGCGGCGCGGTGAAACAGATCCTCTTATCCAGCTTTCGGGATGTTTGGAAGGGGATCAAATCATTGATTGCACAGCAGGTCTTGCTTCGGATTCTCTAGTGTTTTCTTATGCCTCTGGACCTAAAGGAGCTGTTACCGCGATTGAGAGCGAGCCTATCTTATGCGCTATCGTTCGAGAGGGTCTAGCAGGTTATGAAACAAGCCTTCCTGATGTGAATGAGGCAATGAGACGTATTGACATGAAGTGCATGAATCATTTGGAATACTTAAAAGCATTGCCTGACAATAGTGTAGATATCGTTTATTTTGACCCTATGTTCCGGAAACCGATTAACGAATCCAGCTCGATGGAGCCGCTTCGCGGCATTGCAAATATGGACGCTTTGTCGCATGAAGTGATTGAGCAAGCAAAGCGTGTAGCAAGAAAAAGCGTAGTTCTAAAGGAGCATCAAGCTAGCAGTGAATTTGCAAGGCTCGGATTTGAACGCAAGCATGTGAATTCTTCGAAAATTGCATATGGAGTGATAAAGCTTTGAGTGAAGAAATAAACAATACGCAGTTAGATCAAGAAGGGCATCCAATACGTAAACAGCCATTGCTAGTCCTCATTGGTCCTACAGCTGTAGGCAAGACACGAATGAGCTTAGATATTGCAAAAGCCTGGAATGCGGAGATCATCTCGGGCGATTCCATGCAGGTTTATCGCGGCATGGATATTGGTACTGCCAAAATCGGACTTGAAGAGCGTGAAGGCATTCCTCATCACCTTATCGACATTTGTGAGCCGGATGAAGCGTATTCCGCTGCTGATTTTCAAGCAGGAGCAACGAAAGCGATTGCGGAAATATCGGAGCGAGGAAAGCTGCCGTTTATCGTTGGGGGTACTGGCTTATATGTGGAGTCCGTTTGTTATCAGTTTCAGTTTGCTGAAATTGGTTCGGATGCTGCTTTTCGGCAAGAGCAAGAGCATTATGCGGCTGAATTTGGCGCAGAAGCGTTGCATGCGCGTTTAGCTGCCATTGACCCTCCAGCAGGGCAGAGATTGCACCCAAATGACATGCGCCGCGTCATCCGTGCGCTGGAAGTTTATCACATGACTGGACAAACCTTCTCTGATCAGCAAGCCGGCCAAACTAAGGTATCTCCATATGAGCTTTGCCTCATCGGTTTGACTATGGACCGTGCGGAGTTGTATCGTAGAATAGAACTGCGGATAGATGAGATGATGAAGCTAGGTTTAGTAGATGAGGTGAGGCGACTACTTGAGAGAGATTTGCCGCCTGCAGCGGTTGCTATGCAGGGTCTTGGCTACAAAGAGATTGCACAATATTTACAGGGAGAATGCTCATTGGAAGCAGCGGTAGAGCTACTGAAAAGAGATACGAGAAGGTTTGCAAAACGCCAGCTTTCCTGGTTCCGTCATATGAAAGACATTCATTGGATTGATATGGGGGAAAATTTTCACAACAATTTGCAATCTGTTCATGATATAATAGCAGGAAAGTTTCAAGTTAATCTTGAATATACTTCTAATCAATCTTTTTAAGACGGGGGTAACGTCCAATGAACAAATCGATCAATATTCAAGATACGTTCCTGAATCAGCTTCGCAAAGACAACATACCGGTTACGGTTTTTTTAATGAATGGCTTCCAAATTCGGGGCGTTATTAAAGCGTTCGATAATTTTACGATTATCATCGACAGCGAAGGTCGTCAACAAATGGTATACAAACATGCTATTTCGACGTTTACCCCGCAGCGGAATGTTTCTCTTATGCAGCAGGATCATAACAGTTCCGATTCATAGGCTTAATCAGTTAGTGAAACTTTCTTATAACGTGTCTCGTTTAACTAGATAGCGGCAGGCAAGAGCAACCCCGCTCCAAGCTGGGTTGCTCTTTTCATTTTGTGGTAAAACTAGATTAGACAGACAATTGAACAACAGGAGGGGAGTCGGCTATGGCTGAACGACCAAGCAAAACAACTGCACCTAAAACTTCTAAACAAAAGAAGAAAAAGAAGATATCAGGAAAGAAATGGTTTTATGGATTATTTTTCACCGCTGTAATCGCCATCGTATGCGGCTTGATCGGATACTTGCTTATCGTGCTGAACGGTGAACGAGTTCTGACTGAAAATGCGAACAAACTGACTATGGGTGAAGCATCCATCATTTATGATGTGAATGGCAATGAAATTTCACGATTGTCCGATCCAAATGAAAATCGTGAGATTGCTGAATTTTCGGAAATTCCAAAGCAACTGCTTGATGCTATTGTAGCAACAGAGGACCAACGTTTCTATGAGCATTCAGGAATCGATTTTTTTGCTATCGGACGTGCTGTTGTGAAGGACGTTATCGCACGCAGCGCGGTTGAGGGAGCAAGTACAATTACCCAACAGCTTGCCAAAAACGTATTTCTAACTGCGGATAAGACGTTTTTCCGTAAAGCAACGGAAGCCTCTATTGCGGTAGCGCTTGAGCACAAAATGTCCAAGGAACAAATATTAACGATGTATTTGAATCGAATATTTTTTGGCAAGAGAGTACATGGCGTTAAGGAAGCAGCCAAGTATTATTTCGACACTGATCTTGATAAGCTGGAGCTTTGGCAGATTGCTACTATTGCCGCTATGCCGAAAGCGCCGAACCGCTACAATCCAATAAATCATCCTGAGGATTCGATGAACAGGAGAGCAGTCGTGCTTAAGCTTATGTACGATCAAGGCTTGATTACGGCAGCAGAGATGGCAGAGGCAAAAGCGGTCGTGTATGAAATTCCTAAAAATCATGAAGAAAGAAATACCGAAAAGTATCCAGCATTTATTGATTATGTGGTTGAAGAAGCGATGGAGAAGACTGGGAAATCCGAGGAAGAGCTTCGGATCGGCGGTTTCCGGATTTATACGTCGCTAAACCCGCAAGCACAGGATACGATGGATACACAGTTTAACGATGATGACAACTTTGAGAAGAGCAAGGATGACCAACAAGTGCAAGGCGCAATGATCATTATTGATCACCGCGATGGCACGATTCAAGCCTTAACAGGCGGCAGAGATTACGTGAAAAAGGGACTTAACCGGGTAGAGGTTCCTCGCCAGCCAGGTTCAGCTTTCAAACCGATTATCTCTTACGGTCCTGCCCTTGAAACGGGCAAGTATTATCCATGGACTGTACTTGCAAATGACAAGAAATGTTACGGCAGCTATTGCCCAACGGATAGATGGGGAGCAACTGCAGTTACGATGCAGCAGGCGATTAAGGATTCTCGAAATCTTGCCTCCGTTTGGATGCTGAATCAAGTAGGCTTGAAGCAAGGGTTTGCTTTTTCAAGCAAGCTTGGCATCGAGCTTGAGAAAGATGATCGTAATTTAACAGCTGCACTGGGGGGCTTGTCCAAAGGTGCAACGCCTATGCAGATGGCAACAGCTTATAGCGTATTTGCAAACGGAGGAAAGTCCGTTGATCCTCATGCGATTTCGAAGATTGAAGGCAAAAATAATTATAAGTATGAATATAAAGCTCCACCTTCCAAGCAGCTCATGTCTGAAAGCACTGCCTATTATTTGACCGAGATGATGCAGACGGTCGTACAAAAGGGCGGTACAGGTACAAGAGCAGCAATTGATCGTCCATTGGCAGGGAAAACGGGTACTACTCAGCATGGTATTCCAGGTTACAAAGGCTCGGGTATCCGGGATGCTTGGTTTGTTGGCTACACGCCGGAGTGGACAGCAGCCGTATGGATGGGATACGATAAGACAAATGTGGAACATATCCTTAAGACGGGCAGCAGTCAAGCGGCTTCCATGTTCTCCAAGGTTATGAAACCTGCAATGAAGGATGTAGCGAAGTCAAGCTTTAAGAAACCGCAAGGCATTAAAGAAAATAAACCGCCGGCAACGATAACAAATTTTAAAGCAGTATTTATTCCAGAAGAAATGAAGGTTCAATTGTCGTGGGATCCGTATCAGGATGGAAAGGTCACTTATCAGGTTTACCGCAAGGAAGCTTCAGAAAGTGACTTCATCCGCTTCGTAGACTCGCTCACTTCCACAGGGGTAGATGATATGAGTGCATTCCCGGGAATGACCTATGAATATTATGTTGTGGCTTATGATGCTGAGCAGGATTTGGAAAGTGCCCCATCTCAAAAAGTTAAAATCAGCATTCCGGAAACAGAAGTGAATCCGGATGTGCCAATGGAGCCGAATCCAGATGAGCCGGACGGAGGAGAGCCTACACCTCCAGTAGAAGGCGGTGATGGAGAACCGACGCTGCCTCCAACTGATGGTACAGATCCAGGAACAACTGAACCGCCAGGATCAGGAAACGGAACGGGTGAACCAACACCAACGCCAACTCCAAACACTGGCACAAATACGAACAACAGCAACAATGCTCTAGGAAATACTGAAACCGGCGGCAATACGTAAGAAACGGGTGGTTAGCAATGGCGAATAGAAAGAGAGCACCATTCTTGTATTTGATCATTGTTGTCGCAGCAGTTATGGTTATAGCTGGCTGCGGCAAGGATGGTTCAGGAAGGGATAGTGCTTCAGCTTCAGCCAAGTTGATGAACTGGGACAAGATGCCTGATATGCAGATTGATCTCGACAAGTCGTACTTAGCAAAGTTTAAAACGACTAAAGGCGATTTTACAGTCAAGCTGTTTACGGAAGACGCGCCGGTAACGGTGAACAATTTTGTTTTTCTCGCGCGAGAAGGCTTTTATGATGGATTAACTTTTCACCGTATTATTGAGTCTTTCATGATTCAAGGCGGAGATCCAAAAGGAAATGGATATGGTACTCCAGGTTATTCAATTCCAGATGAACTAAGTTCGGAAATGAAATACGAAGAAGGAATTGTCGCGATGGCAAACGCAAGCAAGCCTAATTCGGGTGGCAGCCAATTTTTTATTTGCACGGGACCTGATGCTGCAAATTTAAACCGCGAGCCTAATTATACGATTTTCGGCAAGGTGGAGAGTGGCATGGATGTTGTAAAAGCCATTTCGAAGACGCCTTTGAAAAACAACTTGCCAACTGAAAATATCGTCATTGATTCGATTGAAATCGTTGAGCAATAAGAGGAATACCGCCTTTCGGGGCGGTATTCTTTTTATTTTATCGCAAAGAGCTTGGTTTATTTTGGCTGTCGGCTGGAGATGGACGTTAAGTTATGGTAATCTTTTTTTATAGGTAAATTTCAATTGTCGTTGGTCGCAAAATGTTCGTTGTGTTAACAAAGCCAAGAAGAGCTGTGCAGGTTGCTTGCGAGCTTTTCCCAAATGAACGGAAGGGTACGTTCCGTATGAAGAGAAAATTTTCAGACCGAGCTAACTGGCGGCGTATCTTGCGTAAGAGCTATACGTGCCTAGCGCTGGACGGTGAAGAGTTCAAAGGTCTCGTGACATTTTACCGGATTCATGAATTGCGTGAGCCGTTATGGAAGGAATATAACGGACGTAGATTATGTTTGGCAGATCGCGGATACTTGTGGATGCAGCATTTTCCAAGAGGCGAGCATTTTGTCGTCACGACGATGTTTGACGACAAGGGACGCGTCGTGCAATGGTATATCGATGTTTGCAAAACGCAAGGCTTAACCGATCAGCAGGTGCCTTGGTTCGATGATTTATATTTGGACGTGGTTGTGCTGCCTAGCGGCGAGGTATTTCTCATGGACGAGGATGAGCTGGAGGATGCCTTAAGGCAAGGTGATGTTAATGGCAAGGATGTTGCACTTGCACGCAAAACAGCAGGGAAATTATTATCGAGCATACGAAACGGACGGTTCCGGTATTTTACGCTGAGCCTTAAGCATCGCAAGAGCTTGCTTGCAAAAACCGGGGAATTAAGCGAATCATGAGGAAGGCAACCGTCTCAAGGAGCAGCCCGCGCAGAAGATCGAAGAAAAAGCGTCCGTGGCTGCTCTTGTTTCGTGTTGTTGCCTGGTTAATATGTGCAGGCGTGTTCTGGTGTGGATATTTACTGTGGTTAATTAACGGTTTCGATACGAATAAGCCGCTTGTTCCATCGGATGCAGGCATCGTTCTTGGTGCTGCTTTGTGGAATGATGTGCCAAGTCCAGCACTGAAGGAACGGCTTGACCTTGCTTGGCAATTATACAAGGCGGGTACGGTAGACAAGCTTATTTTGACAGGTGGATTGGATGGCAACGGTTCAAAGAAAACAGAAGCCGAGGGTATGAGGGACTATCTCATAACAAAAGGTATTTCAGCTGACAAGCTGTTGCTAGAAAATAAGGCGACCAGCACGTACGAAAATCTTGAATTCAGCAAGAAGATCGCAGAGCAGCAAGGCCTGTCAACACTAATTGTCATCACCCATGATTATCATGCTGCAAGATCAATGGAGATAGCCAAAAAGCTTGATTTTGTTCAGTTTCAAGTCGCTGGTACAAAATCAAAGGTGCTAAATCCTGTCTATAATGAGTCGCGTGAAGTACTAGCTTTTACAAAGTGGAAGCTCGACTCTCTATTGCTTAGTCTCGGATTTCACTCTTCCGATTCGAAGCTGTAAATCTGCTAATATGCTGCTGCAAAGTAGAATAAACTTGTAGTGCGGTTAGCCGCTACAGCTTTCGAAGCAAAGGATA
The DNA here is from genome assembly GCF_056398245.1 of Paenibacillus sp. 01T47. Lineage (NCBI taxonomy): Bacteria > Bacillati > Bacillota > Bacilli > Caryophanales > Paenibacillaceae > Paenibacillus > Paenibacillus sp. 01T47. The sequence continues at coordinate 298,731 of NZ_JBFTPA010000002.1, read as the reverse complement.
GGTGATGCCACAGATGAGTGGACACGTCAAATCGGGATCCGGCAATGGCACTGCAAGGCCTTCCCGTCAAATCAATGTGGTCCTAAGAACGCAAGAAACATTTCAGACTGGGGCCTCTGCTCCTGCTTTAGAGACAGAACCGCTGCCTGCAGTGAAGCCGCTGCCGGGCGTCGATCATTATGCTGACATTCAGAAAGAGCTTGAACCGATGATTGGCATGGACAACGTGAAATCTCTTGTGTACGAAATATATGCGTTGCTTTATATTAGCCGAATGCGTTCTGAAGCAGGATTATTTGGCGGCTCTCATGTGTATCATATGATTTTTAAAGGCAATCCAGGGACAGGAAAAACAACAATCGCCCGCATCGTCGCAAAGCTGTTTCAAAAGATGGGTGTACTTACGAAAGGACATTTGATTGAGGTGGAGCGAGCTGATCTTGTTGGCGAATATATTGGACATACCGCTCAGAAGACGCGAGACCTCGTTCGAAAAGCAATCGGCGGCGTGTTGTTTGTTGATGAAGCGTACAGTTTAGCTCGGGGCGGGGAAAAAGATTTTGGCAAGGAAGCCATCGATACGCTTGTAAAAGCAATGGAGGATCACAAAAATCATTTTGTGCTCATACTCGCGGGTTATCCTGCCGAAATCGACGATTTTTTGCTCACAAATCCAGGCTTGCCGTCACGTTTTCCGATCCAAATTGAGTTTCCAGATTATTCGGTTGATCAACTGATTCAGATTAGTGAGCTCATGGCTAAGGACCGTGATTATATATTGCAGCCTCAGACCATATTTAAACTAAGACAGCATTTAATGCAGGAAAAGCTAAACACCATGTTCTCGTTCAGCAATGCCAGGTATGTTCGAAATGTGATAGAGAAAGCGATCAGGTTTCAAGCTGTTCGTTTGCTTACGCAGTATGCCAGTTCCGTTCCCGCAAAGCAGGAATTAATGACGATTAGACCAGATGATTTAAAGTGGGACACGAAACCAATATGATTGCGTAGTTTAGAAGGAGTATGAGATGAGCGAGATAACATTCGATACGAATACGAACATGATTGAAAAAGCGATACTGATTAGCTTAGTTACGTCAAAAGACAAGCGGAAAGGCGGAGACCCTGAGCTGTCGCTACAGGAGCTTGTACAGCTGACGGAAACAGCTGGGGTTGAAGTGCTGACGACCATTACGCAAAACAAAGAAACCGTCGATTCCAAATGGTTTATTGGCAAAGGAAAAGTACAAGAGGTTAAGGCTCTAGCTGATGAACTGGGCGCTACAACGGCTATATTTGATCAAGAGTTGTCCGGCGCTCAGGTTCGCAATTTGGAAGAATCACTGGATTTGAAAATCGTTGACCGCACCCAGCTGATTTTGGATATTTTCGCAGGTCGTGCCAAAACGCGCGAAGGTATTATTCAGGTTGAGCTGGCGCAGCTCAGCTATCTTTTGCCACGTCTATCTGGACAAAGTAAAAACTTGTCACGGCTTGGCGGAGGCATTGGTACCCGCGGTCCAGGTGAAACGAAACTCGAGACGGATCGCCGTCATATTCGTGATCGGATTTTTGACCTGAAGACGGTGCTTGACGAGGTTGTCCGCCACCGTAAATTGCATCGCGAGCGTCGCAAAAAATCCGGCGCCATTCAAGTAGCTCTTGTTGGCTATACGAATGCCGGGAAATCGACACTGCTTCGTGAGCTTACTCATGCAGATGTGTATGTAGAAAATCAATTGTTTGCAACGCTTGACCCCACCTCAAGGACACTTGAGCTGCCAAATGGCCGAGAAATTATACTGACAGATACGGTAGGTTTTATTCAAAACTTGCCGACAGATCTTGTAGCAGCATTTCGGGCGACGTTAGAAGAGGTGTGCGAGGCTGATCTAGTGCTTCATGTCATCGACAGCAGCTCTCCAATGCGGGATGAGCAAATTGCAGTCGTTAACAAAATTTTAGGTGAGCTAGGCGCTGCGGATAAACCCTATATTATGGTCTACAATAAGAAGGATTTGTGTATAAATAACGGTTCATTAGCAGATTTGCCGATTACTAGCGGCGACAATCTTGTCATTAGCGCGTACGATGCTGGAGATCTAGAGCTGTTAAAGCAAACCGTGCAAGATAAGCTCAGCGGAGACGTAGTAGTCTTTAACGTGCCAGCAGAGCGTGGAGATTTGATCGCACTTGCTTATCGAAGCGGCGAGGTCATCAATCAAGAAGTGAATGAAGAAAGCTTACGACTTACCGTTCATGTGAGTAAGCAGGAATACGAGCAGCACGGTCATCGTTTAAAACAATATATTGAGTAGGGTTTGCTTACGAAGTAGTTTTGCTGTGCAAAACTTAGGCTTATGCTTACGAAGTAGTTTTGCTGCGCAAAACTTAGACTTATGCTTACGAAGTGATTTTGCTATGCAAAATTTAAGCTTATGCTTACGAAGTGATTTTGCTGCGCAAAATTTAAGGAGAAGATATCATAATGAACAGGCAACATGTAAACCAAAGACTATGGGAGCACCTAGAGCAGCTAGCAGAGCAGTCCGAGGTGCTTGCCTCAGAAGCCTTTCGCAGCATTGACAAGATAGCTGAGCGGAATCAGTGGAAGGTCATAGAAGCGTTTCAACATCACAAAGTAAGCGATTTTCATTTTAACGGTTCAACGGGATATGGCTATAATGATCGAGGACGTGAAATACTTGATCTTGTTTACGCAGAGGTAATGGGAGCGGAAGCGGCTATTGTTAGGCCGCATTTCGTTTCTGGAACACATACAATCAGCTGTGCCTTATTCGGAGTGCTGCGCCCTGGGGATGAGCTCCTGTACGTTACGGGAAGACCTTACGATACGCTGCATAAAGTAATCGGCAAGCCTGGAGACGGCATGGGCTCCTTGCAGGATTGGGGCGTAAAATATTCCGAGGTAGCGCTCCTTGAGGATGGTGGATTGGACTGGGCTCAAATTGAGCAAGCGATCTCGGAAAAAACGAAGGTCATCGGTATCCAGCGCTCGCGTGGTTACGATTGGAGAGCTTCATTTACCGTTTCGGAGATTGAAACTATCGTAAATAGGGTAAAAGCAATAAAGCCGGACCTGATTGTTTTTGTGGACAATTGTTATGGTGAATTTACAGAGCTGCTCGAGCCTACTCAAGTTGGAGTAGATTTGATGGCAGGCTCGCTTATCAAAAACCCAGGCGGGGGCTTAGCTGAAACGGGGGGCTATATTGCCGGGAAAGCTTTTGCCGTCGAAGCTGCTGCTTACCGCTTGACTGCTCCGGGCATCGGCGGCGAGGTAGGCGCAATGTTAGGCACGCTTCGCTCCATGTTCCAAGGTTTATTTTTAGCCCCTCATTTGGTCGGACAAGCTATCAAAGGAAGTGTGCTTGCTGCTGCTTTATTTGAAGAGCTTGGGTTCGAAACAAAACCGAGATGGAATGAGCCGCGTACAGATCTCATCCAAGCGGTTCGTTTTGGACAAGCTGATCATTTAATCGCTTTTGTTCAAGGGATACAGCAGGCAGCTGCTGTTGATTCGCATGTGGTTCCCGAGCCTTGGGATATGCCTGGATATGAGAATGCTGTCATTATGGCGGCAGGAACGTTCATTCAAGGAGGCAGTTTAGAGCTATCAGCTGATGCTCCAATACGCGAACCTTACATTGCATATATGCAGGGTGGACTGACGTATGCTCACGCTAAATATGGTGTTTTAACCGCATTATATCGCCTTGTAGACAGTGGTTTAATTGTGATTAAACCTTACATAACTTGACACATTTGCGTTGTAACGGTTAGAATGAACATATAAAAGAGCGACTGGAAGGTTGATGCGACATGGCTGATGATATTCGCAGAAATATGGCCTTATTTCCCATCGGCATCGTTATGAAGCTGACGGATTTAACAGCCCGCCAAATCCGTTATTACGAGCAGCATGAACTAATCGTTCCTGCAAGAACAGCAGGCAATCAGCGGTTATTTTCATTTAATGACGTAGAACGGCTTTTGGAAATTAAATCGTTAATTGAGAAGGGCGTTAATATCGCCGGCATTAAGCAAGTAATGAATCCTGTATCCAAGGAATCTGATGATGCGACAATTGTCAGTGAGCAATCGGAAGTGAAGCGCCGTGAGCTATCCGATCAGCAGCTTCACCGACTGCTTAAACAGCAATTGCTGGAGAAGAGACCTGGACAAGCTTCGCTAATTCAAGGACAATTGACTCGTTTCTTAAATAAGCGCTAATTTAACATGATAACTATTGCTTCGCAAACTAAGGAGATGATTCTGTGAGTTACACTAAAGACGATATTAGACGTATAGCACAGGAACAAAATGTTCGATTTATTCGTTTGCAATTTACGGATTTGCTCGGAACAATTAAAAATGTTGAAATTCCTGTAAGCCAGCTTGAAAAAGCGTTGGATAACAAAATGATGTTCGATGGTTCTTCTATCGAAGGTTATGTACGTATTGAAGAATCAGATATGTATCTGTATCCTGATCTTGATACATGGGTTGTATTCCCATGGGTAACTCAAGATCGTGTTGCTCGCTTGATCTGTGATATTTACATGCCAGACGGAACGCCATTCGCTGGAGATCCGCGCGGTATTTTGAAACGTGCACTGAAGGAAGCAGAAGATCTAGGATACACAGCAATGAACGTTGGTCCAGAACCGGAATTTTTCTTGTTCAAAACCGATGAGCGCGGCGAACCTACGACTGAGCTTAATGACCAAGGCGGTTACTTCGACTTAGCACCTATGGATATGGGTGAGAACTGTCGCCGTGAAATCGTTTTGACACTTGAAGAAATGGGCTTCGAGATTGAAGCATCCCATCATGAAGTGGCACCAGGCCAGCATGAGATCGACTTTAAATATGCCGACGCGATTAAAGCGGCTGACCAAATTCAAACATTTAAGCTAGTCGTAAAAACAGTTGCTCGCGAGCATGGCTTGCATGCTTCATTTATGCCTAAACCGTTGTTTGGCGTGAATGGTTCGGGTATGCACTGTCACCAATCGTTGTTTAAAGGCGATACGAACGTGTTTTACGATGAGAAGGACAAGCTTGGCCTAAGTGCTGCTGCTCGTCACTACATGGCAGGAATTCTGCTTCATGCGCGTGCAATGGCTGCCATTACGAATCCAACAATTAACTCCTATAAACGTCTTGTGCCTGGTTATGAAGCGCCTTGTTATGTAGCATGGTCTGCAAGCAACCGCTCGCCGATGATCCGTATTCCTGCTTCGCGTGGTCTTAGCACACGTGTAGAAGTACGGAATCCAGATCCAGCTGCTAACCCGTATTTGGCACTTGCTGTAATGCTCAGAGCTGGTCTTGATGGCATTCAAAACAAGCTGCCTTTACCAGCACCAACAGATCGGAACATCTATATCATGACAGAGGAAGAGCGTCAGGATGCAGGCATCCCGAGCTTACCGCTTGATTTGAAAGAAGCACTGGACGAAATGCTCAGAAGCGACATCATCTGCGATGCGCTGGGTGATCATGCTCTTGCTCATTTCTACGAGCTTAAAGAAATTGAGTGGGATATGTACCGCACACAAGTTCACCAATGGGAACGCGATCAGTATTTAACGCTTTACTAAAATTCAAAAACCTCAACGCTGCTGGCGTTGAGGTTTTTTTTGCGTACAGTTATACAGCTGAAATAAAGCCTAATGAAGTGAAGGCACAGGCATATGTTAATCATATGTCGATAAGTAACCTATATCATCGCTCAGCAACGTCTAAGATGCGCTGAGTTTGGTTTTAAAGATTATCAGAGCCATAATTAAGCAGTGGACTCAAATCGCGCCTAAAGAAAAGTATACAGGTCTAAGAGCTACGGTCTAGTGCTTGTATGTTGATGATATATATGCGTCATTAGTAAAACAAACCTTTATAGGATCAGTCAAACACATGGATAATGTGTTCGTGGCTGGTCTTTTTTAGGTTGACTAGAGCCAGTACCACATAGAGTTAGTACTATTCGGGTGGTTATATAGTTGTTATATTCATAACAGTTAATCAACCCAAGCTAATAAACGAAATCGTGACATATATCTTAAACTCAAAACGACCTAATTATAATCTGGATAATCAACGATAAATGAGGTGAGCAGCATGACAGAAACTAGAATAGATGAAGAAACCAATGGCAGTATTTATGTGTTGCTTACGGACACGGGCACATGGTTTACTCGAATGATCAAATTATTTACTGGTGCACCCTATAATCACGCTTCACTTGCACTGGATATAAATCTGAAGAATATATACAGCTTTGGGCGTAAACGTGCAAACAACCCGCTAATCGCTGGATTTGTCAAAGAAAACGTCTATACTGGAACGTTTCGATATTTCCCTAATACGCGCTGTGTTCTTCTAAAGATTGCTTTATCAGAAAAACAACATGCCGCATTGCTTCAATACATTCGTGAGTTTGAAAAAAATAAAGAAAATTACCGATACAATTTAATCGGATTGTTAGGTGTACTGCTTGAGCTTAATATCGAGCCAACAGATTCATATTTCTGCTCCCAGTTTGTTGCTGAAGCCATGCGGAGCAGTGGTATAAACTTGTGGGAACGACCATCCGCGCAAGTTACACCTCATGATTTTCTTAAACATGAGCAAATGCAAATTGTATATGAAGGATTACTTTATGATTATCCGAAACTTGACCGCAAGAAGCTAATACGAATTTCTAATTTAAGAACAACAGCAGTATTGCTAAGAAAACGTGTAATTTAAAATCTCTCCATCTAAATAACAAAGTAGTGGCTGAAAGGAGCATGAATAGCAAAAAGAAGATCCATCAAATGGATCTTCTTTTGTTAATATGAAGAATGGCTCAAATACGAATTAATATCCGAAGCCAAAGCCGCCGCAACTGCAAGCAATGATCACCAGTAGAATGAATAATACTAAGATGATTCCTAAGCTTGAGAAAGCTCCACCCACGTAACCGGACATTTTTCAATGCACCTCCTTACGAGTTGAATACACAGTATGTTATGCGTGATAAATTCATAGTGATTGGGTGTTTGTCATTTGCTGATTAATTGATGCAGGCATTGCGTTTTTAAGTTAAAGAAGCAGGTTTGTATAAATAATTAGCTTCAGCTTTATATGTACGATTTTACAGCGTATACGGATGCTGCTGTAAATTCTTCAGGATTATATTCACAATTGTCCGATTGGGAAAATTTTTGGCAAGAATCCGATGCTGATTTTCCTTATATCGTAACTGTGAACGATGAGATCGCTGGCTTTGCATTAACCAAAAAAGTAAATGAAAATGACAGACACTATAATTTACTTGCACATTTTTTTATTATGCGAAAATATAGAAGATCTGGTGTTGGTAAACAAGCAGCTAAGCTAGTTATACAAAAGCATAGCGGATTGTGGGAGCTGTATCAGCTTGAACGAAATGTTCCCGCACAACAATTTTGGACCCATGTCATTGGAGAGCTCACAAATCAGAATTTTGTTGAAAGGTTTGAGAATGGCAGACGTTACCAACCCTTTAAGCAATAAAGTTAATGTAATAGTCAAAGAAAAGGCTGAATCAACGTTGCAAATACGTTGATTCAGCCTTTTCTTTATGTACATATGAGTTGGTATTAATGAATATCACGGAAAAGTCCAATGACTTTACCTAGAATCGTTACATTTTGAAGTAATATAGGCTGCATTGTGGAATTTTCCGGCTGCAAACGAATATGATTTTTCTCTTTGTAAAATGTTTTGACTGTTGCTTCGTCGTCCTCAGTCATTGCAACGACGATCTCACCATTGTTTGCCGTTTGTTGTTGACGAACGATAACATAATCCCCGTCATGAATACCTGCTTCAATCATACTCTCACCCATGACATTCAATATAAAAACACTGCTGTCACCAACAAAATGGGAAGGAAGCGGGAAATATTCTTCAATATTTTCTGTAGCAGTAATTGGCACACCAGCGGTAACTTTACCAACAATAGGTACTCTAGCTACGGATAGCGGGATAATGCCATCAGAGCCTTCTTGATCCAAAATTTCAATAGCACGCGGTTTAGTAGGATCTCGGCGTATTAAACCTTTTTTCTCTAGACGGTCCAAATGACCGTGAACGGTTGAACTGGACAACAATCCAACAGCTTCGCCGATTTCTCGAACGGAGGGTGGATAGCCTTTCTCCCGAACTTCATTCTTAATAAATTCAAGAATTGAATGTTGTCGGTTAGAAATCTTCGACACTGCAATCACTCCATTAGTAGGTTTGCAAAAAATTATAACATAGAACTCGAGTTCGTACAAACATAAGTTCTTAAGTACAGAGGTTCGTATTTTTTTCGTTGACACCAAACGTTTGTTCGTGTAATCTAAAAACAGAACAAACGTTTGGGGTGTTGATAAATGATAACCAGTCCAAGTTTTTATAGAACCATTCATAAACAAGATACGAACAAAGCAACAAAGGTCAACCGCTTGATTAGGCATTTCATAAAGCGTCATACTGTTAAACTCGTCGTTTGCACTGCTGTGTTTTTCTTATTGTTTACGAGCTTCCTACTTATGGGGACATACGCTTCGAGTAATACTCCCGAAGCCGCTTCCGCGGAAGAACAAATTATTAGGGTGCAATCAGGTGATACACTCTGGAATATAGCAAAACAAGTTTCAGATGGCAGCCATGATATCAGATATATCGTATATTTGATTAAAGATCGGAATGATCTGCAATCAACAGTAATAAAGCCAGGACAGAAGTTAATTATTCCTAGCATTTAGCTTGATTTTCCATTACAATTCAATAGTTCATACAAAAAATTACTTTCTATTTAAAGTAGATGCAGGCCAATCTACTTCTTTAGAAAGTTTTTTTATGTTTACTGCAGGGTTAACCCTTAGTTTAGCCGTCTATTAAAGGGGACTGAAAGGAGATGCTATTTTGTTACGAGTTGAAGAGTTATCCCACTCATTTATGAATGGGCATGAAACAACCACTGTACTGCAGAAAATAAGCTTTCACGTACATAAGGGAGAAATGATTGCGTTGTTAGGGAGCTCCGGTTCCGGTAAATCTACTTTACTGAACTTAATGGCTGGCTTAATGAAGCCTACAGAAGGCCAAATCTTTATTGCGGACCATAATATTGTAACGATGAATGAAAACCGCTTGGCAGAGTTTAGACGGAAGCATATCGGATTTATTTTTCAAGCGTATGAGTTGATAGCCAACTTGACGGTTAGGGAAAATGTGGAGCTTCCGCTTGTATTTCAATCGATGCATCCTTCAATACGGAAGAAAAAAGCTCTTTCGTTATTAGAGCAGATGGGAATTCCTGATAAAGCAGAGTTATTCCCATCTCAGCTCTCGGGAGGACAACAACAGCGTGTCAGTATTGCAAGATCATTGATAACAGAGCCATCAGTTATTTTTGCGGACGAGCCTACCGGTAATTTGGATACCAAAACAGAGGAAGAAATTATTATGATTTTGAAGCAGTTGAATAAAACGATGGATACTACCTTTATTATCGTAACTCATGAACGTGAGGTAGCAGCACAAACGGAAAAAATTATCACGCTGCGAGATGGTTATCTCGTAACGGATCAGGAAGCCGCACGAGAAAGTATGCTTGCGGGGGGAATTCAAATTGAGAATTAGTGATATTTCAAGATTATCATGGGATCAGGTAAGGCGTAGAAAGGTTGTAACGGCATTATGCGCTGCGGGTATTTCTATTGGATGTGCAGCAATAATAATCGCACTCAGTATCGGTGAATCTGCTCAAGTTTACATTGAGAAACAAATGAATAGTTACTTGAAGATGGATGAAATAACGGTCACAGCCAGTACAGGAGCATACGCTGGCGGCGGAGCATCCACAGCTGATGAAGATTCTTTGCAGAAAGGCAAGTTAACCAAGCAAAAGCTTGACATCATGAGACAAATCGAACATGTCAAAGCGGCATCACCATATCAACAGCTCAACTATATGGAGACGATGACGTTAGATGGGCTTACTTCACAAATTCAAACCGAAATTATAGGTACAGATATTGAGATGCTTTCCGCTTTTGGAAATGACATCAATCAAGGAGAAGCAACGAATGTATTAGGTACTATCGTTCTTAACTATGGAGCGACAATGGGATTTATTGATGAAGAGTCGAAACGAAAAATTCGAGAGCAAATCGATGCCAATCCCTATGATGAAACGGTTTATCAGCAATTTGAGAAGTTAAATCGTGTACCAGGGGCTTTATATCAGAAGCAAATACAGCTTCGTTCCTATTCACCTGATGGCCAAGTCGTGTTGAGCGGACCTCTTCGGGTAATAGGCGTGCTCAAGAAGCCAGCAGGAGTCAGTGATGAGCAGTCGATGTATGACAAAAAAGGTTATGTCTCATTAGAGACAGCGGAGCTCTTGAAGAAAGAGCTGAAGCTAGGGAGTGATGAGCAGGAAGCTTATAACTCTATTATTGTAAAAGTAGATAACCAAGCAAAGATTGAACAAGTAGAGAAGCAGCTGCAGAAACTAGTCGTTACGACGCGAACTAATCTACAGCAAAAGGAACAGCTCGCAAATGAATTTAAGATCATAAAAGCTGCGGCACTTGGTATTGGTGTGTTTATTCTAATCATAGCTTCGATATCGATCGTTGTAGCGATGACGATGTCTACCTATCAGAGACGTAGACAAATTGGGATAATGAAGGTGCTTGGTGCGAATTTGGCTCAAATCCGCAACATGTTCATCATCGAGGCAGCACTGCTCGGATTGCTTGGTGGATTGTTAGGTGTACTTTTCTCGTATTGGATTGTATGGGGTATAAATGCCCTCATTTATAACTTATCCGGCGAGACGGACTCTGTCATTATTTTCATTCCATTTATAACGATTCCAATAGGCATGGCTTTTGCGCTTGCTACAGGTATACTATCGGGTATCTATCCAGCAATAAGCGCTTCACGTACGGATGCTTTAACAGCGATTAGGCGCGATTAATTTATGGTTGAAGAAGGAGCTTACATATGAAAAGAAAAATAAAGTGGGGAATAATCGGTATTATTATTATTGGGATAAGTTTTGGACTATACAAAATAGGCAATCCTCCAAGGCAAACAGAATTCGTTTCTGAGTCTCAGCCAATTACATTCCAAGTGACGAACGAAACGATAGCCAATACGGTTGAAGTAAAGGGGAAATCATTGTATGAGCAGGAAACACTCATCTATGCACCTTATGGCTCCGAGGTTAAACAGTGGGCGGTAGAAGACGGGCAGCAGGTGAAAAAGGGTGATATATTGTTTAACCTGGATCAGACGGCAGTGCAAAACGATATTTTACAAATGGAGGCAGTTCTGCGAAAGGGCAAGCTTGAGGCTGAGTTAAACGATTACCTCAATCAATTGAATGACGAATCAGCGGCGATGGAGTCAACGGAAGAAGCACGAAAAAAAGTGCTCGTTGAAAGAGAAATCGCACGTTTATCCAAGGATGTCAATGAAGTAACAGCGAGCATTCAAGCCAAGGAGCTGCAGCAAAAGAAAAAAATGCTTAATGAATCCAGCTTTCGTTCACCAGCAACGGGAATCTTTTTATTCGATAATCCTAACAAACGGCCACAGGCATTGACCGTCAATGAGTATATCGGCAAAGTCGTTGACTTGAACAAATTGCAATTTATCGCCTTAGTTGGCGAACAGGATGTGTTTCGAATTAAAGCGGGCATGCCGGTCAAGGTGAAGATGAATGCGATGAAAGAGCTGAACCTTTCAGGCAAAGTGCTTAAAGTTTCTAAGTTTGCAAAAACGGGAACGGATCAAAACAATTTAAATCAAGCCGCACAATTTGAAGTCGTAATCGTGCTCGAGCCTAACGAGTATTTGATTGCCGGCCTTAGCCTCAGCGGTGCTATTGAAACTGAACGCAAAGAAAATGCAATATCAGTGCCATCGATTGCGATTATTCGCGAGAAAGATAAACATTTCGTGATGCTCGATACAGGCAATGGTCAATATGAGCGTAAGGAAATAAAGATTGGCCTCGAAACGCCAGAACAAACAGAAGTGCTTGAAGGATTGAAGCCAGGCGATCAAGTTGTTTTGCAATAACGAATGCTGCTGTCTGTCGTTACTTTATTCGAGATGAGCTCTGTTGCCTTGACAACTGATTGGTGGAAATGTAAAAGTAGAGAGTAGAGTTTTTTTCATCATGAGAGGAGTAGAGCATGTAATGGAATTCGATAAAATTATAGAACGTATTAACGAGCTGGCTCGTAAAAATAAATCGGAAGGTTTATCCGATGAGGAAACGGTTGAGAGAGAAGAGCTTCGCAAGCAATACTTGACTGTTTTCAAAAGCAATTTCCGTCAACAGCTTGATAAGATCGAAATCGTTGATGACAAAGATAATGTTAAGCACTAATGAATGTATTGTGTAATCATTTAATATCCAAGATGGGGTGATTAGATGAATTTCAAACTATTAGGCAAAAGTGGACTAGCTGTTTCTGAGCTTTGTTTAGGCACCATGACATTCGGCAATACGACAAGTGAGGAAGATTCGATCGAGATGATCGATCGTTTTGTTGATCGTGGAGGCAATTTTCTCGATACGGCCGACGTTTATGTGAGCGGTCGTTCCGAGGAAATCGTCGGCAAAGCGATTAAAAACAAACGATCTGACATCGTTCTTGCTACAAAAGTGCGTATGACAACATCCAGCAATATTAACGGTGTAGGCTTATCTCGCAAACATATTATGGACGGTGTAGAAGCTAGTCTTAAGCGGCTTCAGACTGATTATATCGATCTGTATCAAGTGCATGTATGGGATCATGCGACTCCAATAGAGGAAACGCTGCGCACACTGGATGACCTCGTTACTTCTGGTAAAGTTCGTTACATAGGATGTTCCAATTTTTTTGCTTGGCAGCTGATGAAATCACTAGCGTATAGCGATGCTAGCAGATATGTGCGTTTTGTATCGATTCAGCCTCAATACAGCTTAGTGAGCAGGCAGATGGATCGTGAAATGCTGTCGCTTTGTTTAGAAGAGAAAGTCGGAATTATTCCTTGGGCCCCGATTGGCGGCGGTTTTCTAACGGGACGCTATACAAGGGAAGAGCCAAAGGAAGGACGTCTAACTTCCAAAGTAGGCGAGAGCGCGTGGAATCTGCGGTCTAATGATAAAAACTTTGAAATTCTCGACGCATTGCTGGAAGCAGCGAAAGAGCTGGATAAATCACCTGCACAGGTAGCTTTAAGATGGCTCATTCAGCGAGAAGGCATTACTTCACCGATTTTTGGTGCCAGCAAGCTGGAGCAATTTGAAGATAATATTGGCGCCATCGGCTGGGAAATGCCAAGCGAGGTTTGGAACCGTTTGGAGCAAATAAGTGCGCTTCCGGAAGATTATCCTAATCGTTTTATTGAAAAGTTTCGCAGACCGTTTGAATAAGGTATTTAATTAGGAGGAGAATTTGTTTGTCACGTTCCTGGGAGCGCAAAGTGCGCAAAAATATGGATGTCGTAAATAAGCAGCGCAAGAAGCAAGGAAATGGTCAAATCGTTTTTAATGCAGAGAAATCAGAAAAAATCGTAGGACGCAACTTTATTGCGCCAATACTTTTGATTTTGTTTATCGGCATGTATGTCATTTTGATGTCCAGCTCCTCTACATTTAAAATGGATACGATGTTTTGGATTACGGTAGGATGCTACATTTTGCTTGCGGCTTTGTTCTTTTTCCGCAGACCGTATATTACGATCGGCAAAGACTACATTCAATCACGTCGTCTAACGGGAGACAAGCGTATTCCAGCAGCCTCGATCAAAGGCTTCAGCGTGCAAAAAGGTTATGTGGTCGTGGAGATGCAAAAAGGCGGAAACTGGGTGTTCTCAAAATTGACGAACCGTTTTCCAACCGATGAAATTGGCGAGAAGCTGAAATTATTTGCAAATGCTAATGGAATCGCTTTTCAGCAAAAATAAATAGGCAGGAGAGTTCGAACAACGATGGCTAAACAAGCAGTATTATTTGATCTGGATGACACCTTGCTGTGGGATGACCGCAGCGTTAAGGAAGCTTTTGAAGCTACATGCCAAGCGGCAGCAGCAGAATGCGGGGTTGATCCGAGCGAGCTTGAAGAATCCGTTCGCCGTGAGGCAAGAGCTCTCTACGAATCCTATGAAACGTTCTCGTTCACCAAGATGATCGGGATCAATCCTTTCGAAGGACTCTGGGCACCGTTTCTTGAAGGTGAACAGGAGGAATTCCGCAAGCTTGAGTCACTTGCTCCGGGTTATCGGAAAGCAGCTTGGACACAAGGCTTGAAAGCACTTGGTGTTGATAACGAGGAGCTAGGTGCGAAGCTGGCTGAGCAATTCCCGGCTGAGCGCCGCTTGCGTCCTATCGTATATGAAGAAACATTCCGCGTTCTAGATGCACTCAAAGGAAAATACAAGCTGCTTTTGCTTACGAACGGCTCGCCTGATTTGCAGCGTGAGAAGCTTGCTGGCGTACCGGAACTTGTGCCATACTTCGATCATATTATAATCTCGGGTGAATTTGGTGAAGGAAAGCCGGCAGCATCGATATTCAAGCATGCGCTTGAGCGTCTTGGCGTAGAGACGGATCATGGGATCATGGTTGGAGATAAGCTGACAACGGATATTCTTGGCGCAAATACGATTGGTATGACATCAGTTTGGATTAACCGTCACGGTGTTGTTCGCAATGACGAGATTGTCCCATCACATGAAATTAAACATTTGGAAGAGCTTCTTCCTTTGCTTGAAGTGTAAACTTGCAACAAAAAAGCCCCTCGCGGACAGCTTGTGCTGCTGAAGAGGGGCTTGCATTATTTTTGATTTAATATTAGGCCTGATTAGCAGCAAACTTGTCGTCAGCAAACGGATGAGCGATCCAGCCCTCTGTTTCAATGAAGAGACGAACGGCTACGATTTGGCGATTATCCATGAGTGTGAAGAAATGCGGTTTGTATTCCGGTACGGAAATGACATCGCCAGCTTCAAGCTCAACGTCGAAATAACCAACATCATCAGTACCTTTTATAATAAAGATGCCGCGTCCTGCTGTAATCGCACGAACTTCATCTTCTGTATGCGTGTGTACATTTTCAAACTTTTTGAGCAGCTCGTCTAAGTTAGGCGTAGCATCGGACAATGCGATAATATCCCAAGTTTGATATCCACGACGCTGTGCCAAATCTTTAATTTCTTCGTCATATGTCGCTAAAATTTGCTGCTTCTCTTCATCGGAGAGAACGAATTTTTGCTGTAAATCTTCTGCTAGCTTGCTTGGATTCCAATGCTCGTAAAGCACCTCTTGCTGTTCTAGAAATGCACGAACAGCCTCTTCCCCTTGAATCCGTTCTTCAGTATTGCGAATTCTAATTTCAGCCATGAACATTCCCTCTTTTCCTATAGAGATTAAATGATATAATGATTATAAAACAAATCAAATGGATTGTCGATGGATTACCTTTTCACCACACAGGTATTCTGATAAACTATGTGTTAATGATTTTTGGGAAGGGTGTAGTATTTTGTCAAAACCGACCATACAACAAATGCTTCAGGAGCGCATACTTATTTTGGACGGCGCAATGGGCACGATGATTCAACAAGCTGGATTAACTGAAGATGATTTTGGTGGGGCGGAGCTGGACGGTTGTAATGAAATACTCGTTCTGACTCGTCCTGACGTTATACAGTCTATTCATGAGCAGTACCTAGAGGCTGGCGCAGATATTTTGGAAACCAATACATTTGGTGCGACAAGCGTTGTACTCGATGATTATGATATTCCTGAAAAAGCGAGAGAGATCAATCTAGCAGCTGCTAAGTTAGCGCGTGATGCATGTGATAAGTACAGCACGCCAGACAAGCCGCGTTACGTTGCAGGCGCGCTTGGACCAACGACCAAAACTTTATCCGTAACCGGAGGGGTAACTTTCGATGAGCTCGTCGAGAGCTATTATGAGCAAGCGCTTGCTTTAATCGAAGCTGATGTGGATGCATTATTGCTTGAAACCTCACAGGATACGCTTAATGTAAAAGCAGGCAGCATCGGTATTCGCAACGCCTTTGACAAACTTGGCAAAGAGCTGCCGATTATGATTTCAGGTACGATTGAGCCGATGGGAACGACGCTCGCTGGTCAAACCATCGAATCGTTCTACATTTCGTTAGAGCATTTGAAGCCGATCTCCATCGGGCTCAACTGTGCGACAGGCCCTGAGTTTATGCGGGATCACCTGCGGACACTGAGTGAAATCGCAAACGCTGCAATTAGCTGCTATCCAAATGCAGGCTTGCCGGATGAAAACGGGCATTATCACGAATCTCCAGAGTCGCTGGCTAAGAAGATGTCAGCATTCGCTGAACAGGGCTGGTTGAATATTGCCGGCGGCTGCTGCGGAACAACTCCTGACCATATACGAGTGATGGCTGAAACCATGGCGAAGTATGCTCCGCGCACGAAGATGGGCGAGCATCCAGATGCGGTTTCAGGTATTGAGACGGTATTTATTGAACCGGAAAATCGCCCGATCATGATCGGGGAACGAACAAACATATCTGGTTCGCGCAAGTTTAAACGTCTGCTTAAGGAAGAGAAGTTTGATGAGGCTTCTGAAATTGCACGTGCACAGGTGAAGGGCGGCGCCCATGTCATCGATATCAACTTGCAGGATACCGATATTGATGAAGCGTATGCGGTACATCAATTTTTGCCGCAAGTCGTAAAGAAAATAAAGGCACCGCTTATGCTGGATTCGACTTATGATCATATCATTGAGCTGGGACTGAAATATTCGCAAGGTAAAGCGATTATTAACTCCATTAACTTGGAGGATGGTGAATCCAAGTTTGAGAAGATTTTGCCATTAATCCATCGTTATGGAGCAGCAGTTGTTATGATTCTAATAGATGAACGCGGCCAAGCGGTAACGCGTGAAGCGAAGATGGAAGTTGCGGAACGTTCCTACAATCTTCTGACTCAGAAATACAAGATGAATCCGGAAGATATTATTTTTGATCCCAATATGTTCCCCGTTGGTTCAGGTGATCCGCAATATATCGGTTCAGCTGTAGAGACGCTGGAAGGAATTCGGATGATCAAGGAGAAGTTCCCGCGTGCCAAAACGATCTTGGGTCTGAGCAACATTTCCTTCGGTTTGCCAGATGCAGGTAGGGAAGTACTCAACTCGGTGTACTTGTACCATGCGACAAAAGCAGGGCTAGATTATGCTATTGTTAATACTGAGAAGCTGGAGCGTTATGCATCGATCCCTGATGAAGAGCGTCAACTAGCTGAAGAGCTAATTTACAACACGACGGACGAGTCGCTTGCTGCGTTCGTTGCCGCATTCCGTGACAAGAAGGTAGAGAAGAAAGAAAAGATTTCGAATCTATCGCTTGAGGAACGTTTAGGCTCCTACGTAGTCGAAGGTACAAAAGAGGGGCTTATCCCGGATCTGGATGAAGCGTTGAAGAAATATACAGCGATGGAAGTCATCAACGGGCCGCTAATGCGCGGTATGGAGGAAGTTGGCCGTTTGTTCAATGGCAATGAGCTCATCGTTGCAGAGGTGCTTCAAAGCGCTGAGGTGATGAAAGCTTCGGTAACTTACCTTGAATCATTTATGGAAAAAAATGAATCCTCCGTCAAAGGTAAAATTATTTTGGCGACCGTCAAAGGCGATGTTCATGACATCGGAAAAAACTTAGTCGAAATTATTTTATCAAACAACGGTTACAAAATAATAAATCTAGGCATTAAGGTGCCGCCTGAGCAATTAATTGAAGCTTATCGCAATGAGAAGGCTGATGCTATCGGTTTGTCTGGATTGCTCGTTAAATCCGCACAGCAAATGGTTATTACGGCGCAGGATTTGCGTACAGCCGGCATTGATGCACCGATACTTGTTGGCGGCGCGGCACTGACACGGAAGTTTACGAAAACGAGAATTGGCCCGGAATATGATGGACTTGTTCTTTACGCAAAGGATGCAATGGACGGTCTTGATATCGCCAACAAGCTGATGGACCCTGAGCATCGATCACGGCTTGAAGATGAAATGGCCGCATTTAAAGCATCTGGCGGAGTATACGAGGAAGAGAAGAAACCTTTGCCGCAATTGACGCGGGCTGTTCGTTCCAAAATTTCACCGGATGCGCCTGTATTTACACCGCCGGATTTGGATCGGCATATTCTGCGTGATGTACCGCTTCCTCATGTCATACCTTATGTCAACATGCAGATGCTGCTTGGTCATCACCTCGGACTAAAAGGCAATGTTGATCAATTGTTGAAGGATGGCAATGAAAAAGCAGTGCAGCTAAAAGCGACCGTTGATGAAATATTGCAGAAAGGAACAACCGATGGCATTATAAAAACCCACGGTATGTACCGTTTCTTCCCTGCGCAGTCTTCAGGCAATGATATAATTATTTACAATCCAGTGGACCCGCGTCAGGAAATTAAGCGGTTTACGTTCCCTCGTCAACAGGTGGAGCCTTACTTATGCTTATCTGACTTCTTGAAATCAGTGGATAGCGGCGTTATGGATTATGTTGGTTTCCTAGTTGTAACCGCTGGACACGGCATTCGTGAAATTGCGAATGAATGGAAGGATAACGGCGATTATTTGCGCTCGCATGCACTTCAGTCCGTAGCTCTTGAGGTTGCAGAAGGAATGGCAGAGCGTGTCCACCATATTATGCGTGATATCTGTGGTTATCCAGATCCTGCGGAGATGACGATGAAGCAGCGTCATGGCGCTCGTTATCAAGGCATTCGTGTATCGTTCGGATACCCGGCATGTCCAAACCTTGAGGATCAGGAGCCATTGTTCGATTTGATGAGACCCCAAGATATTGGCGTCGAATTGACTGAAGGCTGCATGATGGAGCCAGAGGCATCCGTATCTGCAATGGTATTCGCTCATCCAGAAGCACAATATTTTAATGTTGAGAAACTATAGCGTATAATAACAAAGAGCCCTTGAGCGTTCGTCATGACGAGCTTAAGAGGGCTCTTCGTTTCAATTCCAGAAGTCGAGGCCGCAGGGCTAAGAGTGGGGTGGATAATAATATGAATATGTGGTTTTTGGGAACGGGCGCAGGAAGACCTTCGAAGTATCGCAATGTAACAGCCGTGGCGCTGCAGCTTCCTGAGCCAACGTGCAGTTTACTGTTATTCGATGCTGGAGAGGCAACGCAGCATCAGCTTATGAGAACATCGCTTAAACTGAATAAGATTGAATACATATTTATTACACATCTGCACGGTGATCACATTTATGGGTTGCCTGGCTTGCTCAGCAGTCGCTCTTTCGATGGCGGAATCACACCTGTACAGCTTTTTGGTCCTGTTGGGATTAGGAGCTATATTGAGTCAACCTTTGCGATTAGTGCTACGCAGCTCGATTATGAGCTCATTATCCACGAATTAACAGGAAATGAAGGTGTTGTTTTTGAGGATAATCGATTTAAGGTTGAGGTAGCGCTGCTTGAGCATCGAGTGACTTGCTTCGGCTATCGCGTAACTGAACAAGATCAGCCCGGCAAGCTGCTCGTCCACAAGCTGAAGGAGTATGGGATTGAAGCAGGTCCGCTTTACGGGGCGTTAAAAAGAGGACAGTCGGTTACATCTCCGAGCGGATTGCTCATTCACACTGAGGATGTTACCGGCCCTACTTATATCGGGAGAGTAATTACAGTGCTCGGAGATACGAAGCCATGTGATAATGCTATAACCTTAGCGAAAGATGCTGATCTGCTCGTTCACGAAGCGACCTTCGCTGCGGGCATGGAAGAGAAAGCACATGAGTTTGGACATTGTACGACGGCGGAGGCGGCAGAAACAGCTGTTAAAGCAAACGCCAAGCGGCTGGTGATGACCCATTTTAGCGGACGTTATAGCAATGAGGATCTTGTACAGCTTGAAGAAGAAGCTGGCGTACACTTCTCTCCTGTCACAGCAGCAACAGATTTTCTACATATCGAAATAAAACGTGCGACTCATATAGAATAAAAAAAAGCAAAAACGTGAGGATTTCCTCGCGTTTTTGCTTTATTTGTTATCTTTGCCAAAGTGAAACGATAGAAATACAGAAGCTAATACGATGATGACAACAATACCGAAAAAAATGAACATTTGGTAAGGGTTTGGAATAAAAGACGAGACAATCATCAGCAATCCGCCAACCACATAAAATATGGATGCTGCTCGATGTGTTTTTTTCCAAACGTCTTCACTGCCAAGCGTATTAACGGTTTTTATGCCAATATAGCTGTTTGGTTGAAAATGCGGCATATACAAGCCTGCCACTGTGAAAATAATACCAATGATCGTGATGATGACTTTGGTGATATCAATAATGAGTCCGTAACCAGATGCAATGGTAACACCGTGAAGCACGAGCAAGCTGATCAAGACTACATTTTGAACCGTGTGAAGATTAGGCTTTTGATTTTGGGAAGCATGTTTTTTTGGAAGGATGACAATTAGGATGACCATAAATGCTGGTAAAAGCAGCAAGGTAAATGCTTTATGCGCCAATCCATCGAATTCAATATTCATATCCCAGTAAATCGCCATTTGCTCGGGTAAATCGGGATAGGTTACGATGCTGGCAATTAAAGCAATGGCAACAATAATCCAAGAGAAGATACTTGCTTTCATTTCTCTACAATCCCTTCGGATTCGCTCTGTTGAAAGGAATTCATCCAGTCCATTAAGTCGTGGAAGACAGCTGTGTTAAGTGAATAATAAATATGCTGGCCTTGCCGTTCATCGGATACAAGCTCTGCTTGCTTTAACAAGCTAAGATGATGAGAGATGCTGGGCTTAGTCATTTGAAAATGGTCGGCTATTTCTCCAGCCGTTAAGTCACGTTCTCGCAATAGTTCTAAAATTTTTCTGCGAGTAGGGTCAGATAGTGCCTTAAAGGCTAAATTGATTGACATGTAAGCTGTCCTTTCCAGCTGACTTTTGAAGTCGTTAGATATTTAAACAACCATCTAATTATAATATAAATTTACTATATTGGTTTTTGTTTCGTGTGTCAATTTGATAGGTGCGACGTCAACAAGTTTGTGGCAAGCAAACAGTTTTTCTTTGGCACTATATATCCAGAACTAAAGACTAGTAAAGGGAACAGATATTCGCTAATATATAGGGTATAGTGAGGTGCTAAGAAATGATAAAAAAGAAATCACTTTCAGAAATGATCCGAAATTTACGAGCCAATGAAAATATTATAAATTGGACTGAAATAGAGCCTCAAGAGGCAAAAACAAAACCTCTGCCAGAAAGTGTTGATCCAAGAATTAAATCGGCTTTCGCAAAAAGAGGAATAGAGCATTTATATACACACCAGCACTCAGCCTACGAAACGATACGTAAAGGTGAAAATATAGTCGCTGTAACTCCGACCGCTTCTGGAAAAACGCTTTGTTATAACCTTCCAGTGTTACAAGCGATAGCGGAAGACGACGGCAGTCGAGCTTTATATTTATTCCCAACGAAAGCTCTTGCACAAGATCAAAAAAGTGAATTAACTGAAATGATAAACGAAATGGGAATTGATATTAAAAGCTTTACCTATGACGGCGATACTTCGCCTGCTATTCGAACGATTGTAAGAAATGTAGGACATATCGTCATCACGAACCCCGATATGCTGCATTCCGCTATCCTTCCACATCATACAAAATGGGTAAGTTTATTTAGCAATCTTAAATATATCGTTATTGACGAGCTTCATACGTATAGAGGCGTATTCGGAAGTCATGTAGCAAATGTCATTCGAAGGCTCAAACGAATATGCAAGTTTTATGGTAGCGATCCACTGTTTATTTGTACATCTGCCACAATTGCTAACCCTAAGGAACTAGCAGAACAATTGACAGGGAATCCTATGCGATTAATTGATGATAACGGCGCACCAAGAGGGCGGAAACATTTTGTTTTTTATAACCCGCCCATTGTAAATAAGCCGCTCAATATTCGAAAAAGTTCTACTGTAGAGGTTAATCAATTAGCGAAGGAATTTTTGACGAACAAAATACAGACGATTGTTTTTGCTCGCAGCCGGGTAAGAGTAGAAATTATTTTGAGCCATATTCAGGAATTGGTTAAAAATGAAATCGGCACAAAATCCATACGAGGCTACCGTGGCGGCTACTTGCCAAATCAAAGACGAGAAATTGAAAGAGGATTAAGAAACGGCGAAATAATAGGCGTGGTCAGCACAAATGCTTTAGAACTAGGTGTAGACATTGGACAGCTGCAGGTCTGTATTATGACAGGTTATCCAGGGAGCGTTGCAAGTACATGGCAGCAAGCTGGACGAGCTGGAAGACGACATGGGGAAGCACTTGTACTAATGGTAGCTAGCAATACGCCTATTGACCAGTATATTGTGCAAAATCCCGAATATTTCTTTGATCGATCCCCGGAATCCGCTAGAATCAATCCGGAAAACTTACTCATTCTAGTTGATCACGTTCGTTGTGCCGCCTATGAGCTGCCTTTTAAAAAGGGAGAACAATTCGGTTCAATAGAAATAGTAGACATATTGGAGTATCTGGTAGAAGAACGGGTACTCACTCAAGCAGCTGATACGTTTTATTGGGCTAATCTGGCTTTCCCAGCTAGTGAAGTAAGTCTGCGTTCTGCCGCACAGGAAAATGTAGTTATCATCGACCAATCAGAAACAGCGAACGTGAAAATCATAGGGGAAATGGACCGTTTTAGCGCTATGACTCTTTTGCACGATGAAGCCATTTATTTACATGAAGGTGTACAATTCCAAGTAGAAAAGCTGGATTGGGAGCATAAGAAGGCTTATGTTCGAAAAGTCGATGTAGAGTATTATACAGACGCGAATCTGGCGGTAAAACTTAAAGTATTAGCAGAGGATAGGATAGAGAGCAAGCGAACTTCATCCATAATATATGGAGATGTTGTAGTAAATTTTCTCGCAACACTTTTTAAGAAAATTCGATTAACGAGTTTTGAAAATATTGGATACGGCCAAGTAAATCTACCGGAAGATGAATTGCATACCAGCGCGACCTGGATAGAATTGAAAGAGGTAGACCCAGCGATTGAAACAAAAACGCTAGAACAGCTGCTTCTTGGAATAGCGAATGTGCTTAGGCATATTGTACCTATTCATGTAATGTGTGACCGAAATGATATTCATGTCGTTTCACAAATCAGGGCCGAGCATACACAGCTTCCAACGATTTTCATATATGACCATTACCCTGGGGGGATTGGACTAGCAGAGGACGTATATAAACGATTTGATGAAGTAAAAGAAGCTGCAATAAAATTAATCCGAAAATGTCCTTGCGAAGATGGTTGTCCGTCTTGTATTGGCACTGAAATATATGGAATTCATGCAAAACAAACAAGCTTAGATCTGTTGAGGTCATTATGATTATGAAGGATTATATTGGCAAGTACGAAATACAGCTCGCTCATCGCGCTCCGCTTGGACCAATTTGTGAGATTGGTGTGCGAAAGCAAACATGTTATCTTCTTAATGAAGCGGAGGGCAAACGATGAGCTTATTACGCGATAAAATGAATCGTTTGCGGGGAAACATCCGCGAGGAAGAGAACCAGCCAGCGTCGGTGGTTCCTGCCACTGAAGAGAAGATGGTACAACAGCCGGAAGGTGATGAAGAATGGCTTTCACCCGTGTGGGAGACCTTCGATGTCAAGCTGGTTACGAATGAAATTGGAAGCTTTTTGCTCCGAAAAATCATTTATCCGTCAGATTATCGCCATGGTCATCATGCATTAGTAGAGCTGCACGAGGCTGCACCTGCCTTATCAGCTTTTCATCCCCATTCTTTAACATCTGCGGAACAAATTATGTTTCTCGATTTGGAAACGACAGGTTTAGGCGTTGGAGCAGGGAACGTTCCTTTCATGGTTGGCATAGGCTATTTGTCAAAGGACCAATTTGTCATCGAGCAAGCGTTGATCAGGCATCCTGCTGAAGAGCGGGCAATGCTTCATTATTTGATGGGGAAGCTGAACGATTATACTTTTTTGTCCACCTACAACGGAAAAACCTTCGATTGGCCGCTCGTTCAAAATCGTTTTATTATGAATGGACTTGGCCAAAAAATGTGGGAGCCTCAGCATCTTGATTTCTTGCATCCTGCAAGATCGATATGGCGTAATACGCTCGTTTCGTGTAAATTGAGCCATGTTGAAGAAGAGCGGCTCGGTATTCACCGGGAGGATGACGTTCCAGGATCACTCGCTCCTCAGCTTTATTTTCAATTTCTGGCGAATGGAGATCCAGCACCGCTTGAGGGAGTTTTTCGCCATAATGAAATAGATATGTTATCCCTAGCTTGTCTAGCGATTCGATTTGGACATTTGTTAAACGGAACGATTAAGTTGTATATTCCGTTGCCCGATGAGCCTGAGGAGATGGTGCGCACAGGTCTTTGGCTAGAGCGTATGGGTAAAATGGAGCTTCCTGATCATTTATTCGATATGGCCATGAAGGAAGAGAACTCAAAACCTTCTACACTAGTCATGCTTGCCGCGCGGGACAAGAAGGCTGGAAATTGGGATCGTGCTGTGTTATTGTGGCAGAAGGCTATTATTCATTCTTCTAATCATTTTGGATCTGCTGCCCATGAAGCAAGCATTGAGCTTGCCATGTATTATGAGCATAAGATCAAAGATTTTGAGTCAGCTTTAGGATATGCGAATGCAGCTTTTGAACGTGCGCTGAATCATTCGCAGCTCATTCGGCCTGATGCAAAAAAAAGAGCGGAGCTCGATGCTTTGCGTAATCGAATAGCAAGGCTGCGCCGCAAATCAACCAAACATGTTCATTAAGAAGCTACTTTTTAAAATAGGATAAAAGCGTAAACAGACAGCTGCAGCTCAACTATATAGCTTATCTTTCAACGGAAAACGTAAGCTTGACCACTATAGTGGCGACTGCCGTTTACCCTTGGGAGGAAAACAACGATGACAACAGGACTGCCTGCCATGCGCGGCTTATTAATTGATCTTGACGGAACCTTATATCACGGTACTCATCAAATTGCTGGTGCAGCTGAACTCATCACTTATTTGAGAGAGATTAAGCTTCCATATCGCTTTGTTACAAACAACTCCTCTTCTACACCCGATGAGGTAGCTGACAGGCTAATGAAAATGGGTATTCCAGCTGCTGCTGATGAGGTATGCACATCCGCGCAAGCGGCTTCTGAGCATATCGCTTCGATTAAGCCAGGTGCATCCGTATTTGTCGTTGGTGAGGCTGGACTAAAACAGGCTTTGCAAGAAGCAGGCTTAAATCTCACAGAGGAACAACCGGATTTTGTTTTACAAGGAATTGACCGTTCGTTCACTTATGAGCGATTAACGAAGGCCGTTCGGTATATTCACAGTGGGGCTGAATTCGTTATGACAAATCCTGATTTGCTGCTGCCATCCAGTGATGGACTCATTCCGGGAGCAGGCTCTATAGGAGCTATGTTGAAGGCAGCGGGCGGCAAAGAGCCTATACTCATTGGCAAACCATCATCCATTCTTATGAGCTATTCATTAAGATCGATTGGCTTAAGCGCTGATGAAACATGGGTAGTAGGCGACAATTTGGCAACAGACATCGCTTTTGGAGCAGCTGCTGGCTGCGGTACGATTCTTGTGCTGACCGGGCTTACTACAGCGCAAAATATCGATTATTATATGGAGCAGGCAGGGTGTAAACCAACTGTCATTTGCAATCATTTAGAAGAGCTTCGTTCTTATATATCTGATCATAGAGATTGTTAAGACTTATAACGAAGAAAATAGGAAGGAAGCGAGCTTTCATGCATGAATTGCCGGAACTGGAAAATTATCGGGCTTTATTGGCGGAGCATTTCGCTGGCGCCCAAATTACCGGTATCGAGATAACAAATGGTAAAGTTTTTCAAGCAAGTGAAGAACAAATTGAGCGTGACGTGATTGGTAAAGTTGTATGGTTCGTTGAAAGAAGAGGTTTACATTTAGTTTTACACTTGGATAATGGAAAACGTCTATTGCTTCATTTGGGGCAAGGGGCTTATTTGTATAGAGGAAGCGAGTCTGATAAACCTGAACGCAACGTTCAGATGAAACTGCATTTCGGTGAAGCCGTATTGTATGGAGTCGGTTTGCGTGCGGATGATTTGCAGTTGTTGACTGTGAAGGAAGTCGAAGGGAAACTTGGACGCCTAGGACCAGATGCATTGGACAAAAGAGTGACAGTGGATCGTTTCATTGCACTATTTGCCAAAAAACGTGTTGCAATCAGAACCGCTCTTAGCGACCAAAACGTGATTTCTGGAATTGGTGCTGCATATGCGGATGAGATTTGTTTTGACGCAGCGATTCGCCCTGACACTAAAGTTCCAGTATTAGAAAACGAAGCATGGGAACGCCTATACGCAGCGATGCATAATGTACTGAAGGAAGCGATTTCACAAGGAGGAGCGGGAGAGCATTCGTTCTTTGAGGGAGATAGCTTAACTGGAAAACATCGGAATCACTTTCAAGTCTTCGAGCGTGAGGGTCAACCATGTTCACGCTGTGGTGCTGTGATTGAGAAAATCGATGTATCTGGCCGCAAAGCGTATGCTTGTCCTGCTTGTCAACAAGATGAGGGATTAAGCGTACTTTGAGTCTATCGGTTGAACGGGGGATTCATTTATGATTCATGTATATTTAGACGATTATCGCACTTGTCCAAAAGGTTTTGTATTGGCAAGCAACGCCGAAGAGTGCAAGCAGCTGATTGACCTTGAGGAAGTGGATATTTTATCGCTTGATTACGATCTAGGCTGGTCACAGCCGACTGGCTACGAAGTCGTGCGCCACATTGTTGAAACGGGTCGTTATCCAAGCCAAATATACTTACACACCTCAAGTGCCGCTGGTCGCATGCAAATGTACCATATGCTTTCAACGAATGCGCCGGCAGAGACCAAGCTGTTCAATGGTCCGATGCCGGAGGCTCTCATTAATAATATAGCTGGGCAATAATATGCACCCAAACCCTCAAGGGCTTTTTAAACCCAGACCCTTTAAGGGCTACTACACCCAAACCCTCAAGGGCTTTCTAGACCCAGCCCCTTCAGGGCTACTACACCCAAACCCTTAAGGGTTTTTTAAAGTGAAATCTTTGAGGATTTTTAAAACTCCCGAACCTAAAGGCTTTTCGAACCCACCCAAACCCTCCCTTCCAAGGGAGGGCCCCAAGGGTTGCACCCTCTGGACACCCGCAACTGGACTAACGTGGGAGCTTGATCGGCGCTCGATAGTTTGGTTAGAGCATCGAACGCTTTCGTCCCTTTGGGACACGCTTTCACTAATTATGGGGAACCCAAGGGGTTTTCGAGCACACCCAAACCTTACCATCCCAAGGTGGATCAAGGTTTGCGCTCTCTGGACAGCAACTGGATTAATGTGGGAGCTTGATCGACGCTCGCAAGTTTGGTTAGAGCATCGAACGCTTTCGTCCCTTTGGGACACGCTTTCTCTAATGATGGGAACCCCAAGGTGGCTTCGAACCCAACAAACCCTCCCTTCCAAGGTAAGGGCCCAAGGGTTGCACCCTCTGGACACCCGAAACTGGATTAACGTGGGAGCTTGACCGGCGCTTATAAGTTAGGGTAGAACATCGAACGCATTCGTCCCTTTGGGACTTGCATTCACTAATGATCGGGAACCCCAAGGGCTTTTCGAACACACCCAAACTCTATATTTTTTAAGGACTTTGAAAGTTACGCTCTTTGGACACGTGCAGTTGGACTAAGGTGGGAGCTTGATCGTCGCTTGCGAGTTAGGGTAGAGTATCTAACGCTTTTGTCCCTTGGGGACATGCTTTCACTGGAGAGGCTTTCACCTTTTCTTAATAGACAGTCTCATTATGTAAAATTATCAACTAGGATCTTGAGTGAGATGACCAGTTTATATTTTTGATGCAGTTTTATAAATAATATTAACTACATATTGTTAAGCCAGTTACACATAAGACTAATTTTTAGACTTATTTGGAGTAATTCGATTGGTTTGAGGGTAATAAGACTAGTTTTTAGTTCTATTTGTGCTCAATTTTACAATAAGCAGTAATAAAATTTATTTTTCTCTGGTTTAAGACTATATTCTAGTCTTATTTAGTTTTATTGAGCTCATTTAGTTGAAATAGGTCTAGTTTCTATATCTATTTCACTAACATCGTCCATTAATCATTATTTATGGGCTAAAACAATGGTTCATATGGCTATACTCAAATAATACCTAGCAAAAATAATATCTGAGTTAATTACTCGAATAATTACACGAAATGTGACATATTCGGTTATAATGCAAACAAAGACTAAAAATATTAATAGAACTAAAATGCTGCGGAATTAATTTCCTAGCATTTCTATGTTTTTTTATTATCTCTGATTTATGTAAATGTTTGTATTTACGAAGGCTTCAATCTTTCACACATCAAGACACGATTTACATTTACAGACAACAAACTTCCAGCGTGTCCCGTAGGGACGAAAGCGCTCATCCATAAACTAAACATTCCAGCACAGATTATCGCCAACGTTAGTCGAGTTGCGGGTGTCCAGAGGGTGCAACCCTTGGGGCCCTCCCTTGGAAGGGAGGGTTTGGGTGGGTTCGAAACGCTTGTAGGGTTGGTGTAGTAATTGTTTAGGGCTCAGGGTGTTAAACCCTCGAGGGCAAGGGTGAAAAAAATCCCTCTAGGGATCTAGGGTAATATAACACGAAAGAGGTTTAACATACGTGAGTCAATGGATCGGAACAGCTAATCAAACTTATGCACCATATGCGATGGAGGAGCTTCGGAGGCTGATTGAGGGCGTTGCCTTCACACAGCTGGCAGCAGGCGAAGTGTTTTTAATGACAAGCCCGCTAACACGGGAAGAGACGCTGCAAGCTATTCATCAGCAGGAGCCGATCTTTTTGCGCCATGTGCAGCCGGTGGATCGGACGATTGAAATTACAGGAAATGCGAATGATTTAGAACAATTGTCTAGCATGGTTCGAAATGCTGTATTAACTTTGGAAAATAAACGGGTAGCCGTTCATATTAGACGTACGTCGAAATCGGAGTTTGTGTATTCGGCTGCGGATACAAAAGCGGTGATAGACGCGGTACTTGAAGAGATTGACGCGGAACCTGTTGTACAGCAGCCAGACGTTATCATTGCGATCTATGCTGCGATCAATCAGCTTTATGTCGGTTTTGGATCGCCATCGGAGATGCTCTCGGATTGGCCGGGCGGAGCCGTTCGTTTTCAACGTGAAGAAGGACAAGTCTCGCGTGCCAAATTTAAGCTACTTGAAGCAGAACGTGAATTCAACCTAAATTACGCGCAGTTTCAAAATGCCCTTGATGTTGGCGCAGCGCCAGGCGGCTGGACATCCCTTTTACTTGAGCGCGGCTTGAGAGTTACAGCCATCGATCCTGCTGAATTGCATCCATCGCTAATGGCGTATCCTACGTTAACTTACTTAAAGCGCAATGCATCCGAAGTGAAATTTAATCCCGATTCATTCCAGCTACTAGTGTGTGATATGAGTTGGAGTCCGATGATGATGTGCAAGCTCGTTCTCGATCTTGAGCCTGCACTAACGAAGGGTGCAACTGCCATAATTACAGTTAAGTTGATGCACCGGAAACCGCTTCAAACGATTCGAGACGTGATTTCAAGACTTTCAACAGAATTTAAGCTTCAAAAAGCTAAGCAGCTGTTCCATAACAGAGAAGAAATCACACTTTATTTGATCAAAAAATAACAGGAGTTGCCCCCCTTGTTGAAAGGAGGGCGCTCTTTTTTCAAATCCAGCTTACAATCCTAGCAAAGAATAAGTATGTCTTCTAACCACTAATAAATCGATAATAGCTGTAATCTCTTAAAGGAGACCTGGCCAATGCAGAGCTTGAAAGCGCTTTATATGAATTTGCGTATCAAACACAAAATGTTTGTGTTGATATCAGTCATCATGCTGGTTGTTGCTATGCTTGCTATCATCATTCAGCAATACGCTTTTGATTTTTATGATCAGGAAATTTATAAGCAATCTTCCAAAGCGCTCAGTTTGTCGTCCCTCAGTATCGAGAATGAGCTGAAAAAGATGGAGAAGCTTACCTTTATGCTTTCAACGGATTCTACGATCCAGCACTATTTGAGATCCATCAAGAGCGGTTTGTCCGATTATGATAACTATGTTGTGCAATTAACGGTGAAGGAGCGAATGGTCAATATCGGCGGGCTTGATAAATACGTGCTTTCCGCCCAGCTGTATGACGTAAATGATAATGAATATGCGGTTGGTGCAAACTCGATAACGATTTACCAGGACCGTCTGGATGCATTCAAAAATGCAACAGCGGTCAAAAAGGGTGGGAATACGTGGATTGCCCCCTACAGCAACGATAAGTCCTTAATTGCTGCGCGAGAAGTGCGTTCGTTTGAGCAGCTGAGCTTAGACTATCTTGGCACTTTAGCGCTTCGCATCGATATGAACAAACTGTTTAGAGATCTTGCTAAAGGCATGAACAGCAACGACGCCAAGCTAGTCATTATGAAAAACAATGAAGCGGTGTATCCTGAAGCGTCCGCTTTTTCCATGGAGTCCTTATCTGCGCTGCCTGGCAATGAGGGCTACAAAGTTATACGTTATGAGGGGAAGCAATATTTTGTTACTTATATAGCGTCAACGTATACCGATTGGACTTATTATACGCTGATCCCATTTGATGACATCTTTGACCGTGTCGTGAAGGTCAAAAATACGATTATTATTATTTTTGCTATATTATTTATCGTCATTCTCCTCATTGCAGTTGGCTTCGCAAATGGTATTACTGAGCCTATTGAACGCTTGAATGCTAAAATGAAAAGAGTGCAGCTCGGCAATTTTGAATATATCGAGGAGCCGAATGAGAGAGCGCTTGCAATGGATGAAGCTGGTCAAATGCATCGAAACTTCCGAATAATGATTGAACGAATCAATGAGCTCATTCATGAAAATTACGTGAAGCAGCTTACAATTCGCGATACGGAATTTAAAGCGCTGCAAGCTCAAATTAATCCACACTTTTTGTACAACACATTAGAGTCGATCAACTGGTCCGCCAAGCTAAGCAACCAAACACATATTTCTCAGATGGTTGAAGCGCTCGGCTCCCTGCTCAGAACGTCAATCAATTTGAAGGAGCCGCTCATTCCGCTTAGCAAGGAACTGGACATCATTAATCACTATGTCACGATTCAGAAATATCGTTTTGAAGAACGGCTTGATTTCCATATTGACGTACCAGACAAGTTACTTAACTGCAGCATTCCGAAGCTTTCGCTTCAACCGCTCGTTGAGAATGCAATCAATTACGGCCTTGAACAAATGATTGACACCTGTAAAATACAAATACATGCCTATGTGGAAAATGAGCTGTGGTTTATTTCAGTGGAGGATAATGGGCCGGGAATGGAAGAAGAGTTTGTCACAAAGCTATTAAGCGGACAAGTGCAGACGAAAGGCTCCGGCTTAGGCTTGAAAAATATCGAAGACCGCATCAAGCTGCTGTATGGCGATGCATACGGCTTAATGGTAGAGAGCAAGCGAAACGGCGGTACCAAAGTGAAGCTGATGCTTCCTTATGAAATGAGGGATTCCCATGTATAAGGTTTTGTTGGTTGATGATGAACGAATCATCGTAGAAGGCATATCGCGAACTGTAAACTGGAATGCATATGAGGCAGAACTGGCAGGAACGGCGCGCAATGGACTTGAAGCTTTGGCCTTTATCGAGAGCCATATGCCGGATATCGTCATTTCAGATATCAAAATGCCAGGCATGAACGGGCTGCAGCTGGTGGAAAAAGTGTATGAAAACTACCCGCATATCGCATTTATTCTTCTTTCCGGCTTTAGTGAGTTTGATTATGCTCGCACTGCGATGCAATTTGGAGTTAAACACTATTTGCTTAAGCCATGCAATGAAAATACGATTACGGATGCACTAACCGAGGTGATAACAGAGCTGAGGAAACAGCAAACGCAAGAGAGCTTCATGCTTCATATCCAGAAAGAGCTTTCAAAGGTACTTCCTCACGCGAAGGAGCAATTCCTTAAGGAGCTTGTTACCAATAAAACATATGGCCAGCGTGATTGGGATGATTATGGCAACCTGTTTCATATTACAGTAGACAATGAAAAGGTTCAGTTGATTTTGTTTCAAATAGAGGGTGTGTTTGAATTTGAGCATCTGTTTGCGGTCAAAAACATCGCTCAGGATGTCCTCGGCAAACCGACGGTACTTCTCAGTACGACGATAGGAAAACATGTGCTGTTGCTCATTAAAGAGATTAACGAAACAGACGTTTTATTTGCACAATTGAATGAAATTAAGCAAACGTTTTCTTCCTATTACAAATTGGATGCTACAGTGGCCGTCAGCAATCCAGGTCAAATTATCGATGCTCGTAAAATGTATCGTGATACGCTGGAATGCTTAAATTATCAATTTTATTTAGGCGAAGGAAGCATCATAACGCAGAAGGATGTTGAAAGAGGAGATGATAATGCGCTTAAGCCTTTCATCTATGATGAAGAGCCTCTTTGCATGCATGTCAAATCAGGAGACTGGGCGTTTGTTCAGCATGAGCTGCAAAACTATTTTGATATGCTTGCCGACAGTCGCATGGACATGCATCTCTCGAAATCTTATGTCATACCGCTTTACATATCTGTCGTTAGACAAGGCAAACCTGAAGAAATCAATGAATATTTAACTAAGATTGCCGGATTTGATCAATTTACAACACTAAAAACGACGCAGCAATTCGTCACCGAATGTGCGCAGCAAATATGCTTGAACAACTTTCATACCCACACCAATAAGCATTCCGCCATTATTCAGAAGATGATTCAAGTAATTGAAGCGCATATTTCCAATCCTGATCTATCGCTCAACTGGGTAGCAAGTGAGATCTTATACATGAACGCAGATTATGTAGGCAAGCTGTTTAAGAAGGAAATGGGAGAGAAATTCTCAAATTATGTTGTTCGGTTAAGGATGGAGCAAGCGATGGAAGAGATTGAGAAAACAGGTGATGTGAAGGTTTTTGAACTCGCTGAGAAATTTGGTTTTGGCGATAATCCGCAATATTTTAGTCAAGTTTTTAAAAAACATACAGGGTTCACGCCTTCCGAATTCAAAAGGTCGCCATAATGGCGACCTCTGTTTTTTTAACAAAGAAAGCGGTTTTTTTAATTCCGACGATTCGACATTCACCCTATAATAAAGCTTGTAAACAACATTAAAGAGTCTGGAAGGGGCGTAACACAATGAAAGCACCAAAGAAAATGCTTTTGATGCTCATGGCTTTTGCACTAGTTCTCGTAAGCGCTTGCGGCGGAAACGCAAACAATGAAAAACCAACAAATGCGACCAACGCACCAAAATCAACAAACGAAGTGAAAGAAGAGCCAGCAGAAGCAAAGCCGGTCACTCTTCGTATCGCATGGTGGGGCGGTCAGCCGCGTCATGATTACACAATGAAAGTCATTGAGATGTACAAAGCGAAAAACCCGCATGTAACGATAGAAATGGAATATGCAAACTATGATGACTACTGGAAAAAGCTTGCTCCTCAAGCAGCTGCAAACGAGCTTCCTGATATCATCCAAATCGATACGCAAAACTATTCGCAATACGCTGGCAGAAAACAATTGGCTGATTTGACTCCATTTATCGGCAATCAAATTGACGTAAGTGACATTAGCCAAAATGCAATTGATGGCGGTAAATTAGGCGATGGACTATACGGTATGAACCTTGGTGTAAATGCTCTTGGATTTAACTACGATCCAGCACTACTTAAAAAAGCAGGCATTGATTCCATTCCTGAAAACTACACTTGGGATGATTACGTAGCAATGGCTGCAAAAGCAAAAGCAGCAGGAATTTTCTTCGACAACGGTATGCGTCCAGAAGTGTTCTTCGGCTACTACCTTCGTACACTTGATAAAACGTTGTTTAACGCAGAAGGCAACGGCCTTGGCTACGAGGATGATCAACTATTCACCGATTTCTTCGGAATGCTAGCTAAACTTGTTATCGATGGTGCAGTACCGTCACCAGACGTTCTAGCTCAAATCAAAGGCGCAGAAGACAGCCACCTTGTATTGAACCAAGGCATTGGCGTATGGCAATGGTCGAACCAATATGTTGGATTGCAGCAAGTGGCTAACCGTCCGCTAGCAATTGCTCCAATGGCTGGTCCAAATATGACTAAAGGGTTATTCCTTAAGCCAAGTATGTTCTTCTCCGTATCGGAAAATTCGAAAGTGAAAGAAGAAGCAGCTAAATTTATCAACTTCTTCGTAAATGATATCGAAGCTAACAAATTGATTTTAGGCGATCGCGGCGTACCTGTTTCCTCTAAAGTGAAAGAAGCGTTAAAAGCAGTTTCTACTGAAGCACAAATCCAAGTATACGACTATGTTGCTTGGGCAGAAGCGAACAGCTCACCAATGGATCCAGCTGATCCAATCGGTTCTGCAGAGGTGTTCAAATCGCTCACAAGCCTTGCAGAGCAAATGAACTACAACAAAATTAAACCAGAAGACGCAGCTAAGAAGTTTAGAGACGAAGCAACCGCTATTCTTAAGAAAAACAAGTAATATTGTTTGAATAGAAGCGATGGTTGGTCGTTAGATCGACCATCGTTTTTTCATAAATAAAGATGCATTGGCACGCTAGACTTCGTATAGGAGTTGGATAAGATGAAATCGCTATCACTTAAAAACAACTTGGTTGGCTACACTTTTATTGGTCCATTTGTTATCGGATTTTTGTTGTTCACCTTAGTACCCGCTGTCGCATCGTTATATTTCTCGGTTACCGATTATGATCTCTTATCGACACCATCCTTTATCGGATTAGAGAATTACCAGACGATGTTTTTTGATGATTCGAAGTTTTGGGCATCTCTGAAGGTTACTTTTTTATACGTTTTTATCGGTGTACCGCTTAGATTGGCCTTTGCTTTATTTATTGCGATGATCTTGAATACAGCCTCGAAAGCAATCGGGTTATATCGGACCGTTTATTATCTTCCTTCGATTATTGGCGGTAGCGTTGCCGTGTCGATTATGTGGCGCAACCTTTATGGCGACGAAGGGGTTATAAACATTTTTCTGAATGCACTCGGTTTAGATAGCGTGAGATGGTTTGCTGAACCTGCAGCTGCGCTGTGGATGCTCATTACATTGTCCGTTTGGCAATTTGGATCGTCGATGCTTATTTTTCTAGCAGGTCTCAAAAATATACCGCCA
This sequence comes from Paenibacillus sp. 01T47, assembly GCF_056398245.1. Taxonomy (NCBI): domain Bacteria; kingdom Bacillati; phylum Bacillota; class Bacilli; order Caryophanales; family Paenibacillaceae; genus Paenibacillus; species Paenibacillus sp. 01T47. The sequence goes on along the minus strand of NZ_JBFTPA010000002.1, from coordinate 263,298 downwards.
GAATTGTACGAAGCTTCCAATGTGGATGGAGCGGGGCCAGTCGTTCGCTTCTTCAAAATTACTTTGCCTATGCTCAGCCCGATCATTTTGTTTAATACGATCATGCAAACTATCGGAGCATTTATGACTTTCGTTCCAGCTTACATTATTTCAAAAGGCGAGGGCGGCCCGTTAGACGGCACACTTCTTTATTCCCTTTATTTGTTCCGTCAAGCATTCGTTTATTTCGATATGGGATTTGCTTCAGCAATGGCGTGGGTAATGCTCATTATTATCGCTATCCTAACCGGGATTTTGTTCTATACCTCTAAAAAATGGGTTCATTACGAGTCGAAAGGTGGCCATTAAACATGACATTCAAAAAGCTGAAGTGGCCGATCTACCACATATTTGTCGCAGCGCTCGCGCTAGTAATGGTTTACCCGGTGTTATGGCTGTTAATGAGTTCATTTAAGCAAAGCAATCTCATCTTCGCAACGGCTGATTCACTTATACCACAGCCTTGGATTTGGGAAAATTATAAAATAGGCTGGGTCGGCATAGCAGGTCAGTCATTCGGCAATTTTATTATGAATTCTCTAGAAATCGTTGTTATTTCTACCATCGGAGCTGTATTATCATCTGCATTTATCGCTTTTGGATTTGCAAGACTTAATTTTGTGGGGAAAACGTTTTGGTTTGGAATCATGATGGTTACGCTCATGCTTCCTCATGATGTTGTACTCGTTCCGCAATATATTTTGTTTGCGAAGCTTCATTGGTTAAATTCAATTAAACCTATTGTTATCCCGCAATATTTCGGCATTCCGTTTTTTATCTTTTTACTCATTCAGTTCATTCGGACCATACCGAATGAGCTTGACGAAGCAGCAACGATCGATGGCTGCGGGAAGTTCCGCTTGTTTTTCCGAATTATTTTGCCGCTCGTCGTTCCAGCTCTGGCTACCGCTTCAATTTTCTCGTTTTACTGGCGCTGGGAAGACTTGCTCGGACCGGTTTTATACTTGAATCGTCCAAGTTTGTATCCTGTGTCGATGGGTCTGAAAATGTTTCTGGACAGCGATACCGTCTCCAACTGGGGCGCTATGTTCGCGATGTCAATCGTCAGCCTCATACCGGTGCTCGCCATTTTCTTCGCATTCCAGAAGTATATTGTTGAAGGAATCAGCACCAGCGGTTTGAAATAGACATTCAAAATGAAATAGGGGAGAGGAAGATGGAAATGCCACAGCTTCAATTTGACGAAAATCATATTAAGGACGTTATAGATCGTGTTGTAGATCGCACATTCAGAATGGATTTTAGCTGGGATTGGCCGGGCGGTGTTGCTTTCTATGGGGTTGCGGAAGCGTACGAGGCAACAGGTAATGAACGTTATATTCAGCTTTTACAGGAATGGATTGATGAGAAGCTGGAAGACGGCTTGCCGAAGCTATCAGTCAACGGAGTATCCATAGGTCATGCTTTAATTTCATTGTACAAAGCAACTGACGAGCAAAAATATTTAGATGTCGCCATTCAAATGGCCGAATACTTAAAAAATGATGCGGTACGATTCGCAGATGGCATTTTCCAGCACACGGTCAATTCAGAAACGTATAATTTTCCTGAGCAAGCGTGGGTGGATACGATGATGATGGCGGGTTATTTCCTCGTGCGTATGGGACATTTGCTAGGACGAAACGACTATTTAGAGGATGGCCTAAAGCAGTATCACGGTCATGAGCATTTTTTACAAGATCCCGTTACGAACCTCTACTATCATGGCTGGGACAATATCGCACAAAATCATATGTCCTCGATCTTCTGGGCACGCGGAAACTCTTGGGCTGCTCTAACAATGGCAAAGGCATTGCCGCATATCGCCGTTCAGCATCCTTCATTTATGATTATTGAAGGCTCGATGCGAGATCAGCTCAGTACATTAGTGCGAATGCAATCCGAAAATGGGCTATGGCACACGGTTCTAAACGATGATAGCTCCTATCATGAAACGTCGGGTTCAGCAGGAATTGCGACTGGATTATTCACATTTGGTTCCTTATACAACAAATACATTCAGCGTTCGATTGAAGGTATTTTGAGCCAAATTACAGAGGACGGCGCAGTACTGAATGTATCAGCCGGCACAGCAGTTATGAATGATTTGCAGGGCTATCGTGAAGTGGCTCACAAACGTGTACAAGGCTGGGGGCAAGGACTTGTGCTTGCGTTTTTGGCGGAGCTGTTGAATTCCAAAAAACGTGTATTTTAATGAAATGCTGCTTGTTTCAAGTTTAATAACTATGTTAAAGTAGCACTAATAGATAGGAAATCAGGAAGGCATCCTGATGCGGTTTGTAACTTACAAACGGCGTCGGGATGCCTTTTTTTGTTCGTATTTTATGCTGGAGGGATCGATATGGAAGGTTCGGATGAGTTGTTTTCACCTTATGCAATAGGATCTGTGGTGGGTGATCGATACCGAATTGTTGGCATTCTTGGGCGAGGTGGCATGGGAGTTGTCTACGCCGCTGATGATTTGAAGCTCGCAAATAAACGAAGAGCAATGAAAGTCATCGCACCGCTGCCAGGCGGTCGAAAATATGCGGAAGAAGCACAAATGATGATGAGGCTGGAGCATCCGCAGCTTCCATTAATGATCGACTACTTCCCTCCACATGAGCTGCAATTCGAAGCACTGGTAATGGAATTAATTGAAGGTTGCACGATTGCAGATTTATTTCGTTCAAACGGAGCACAGCTAACCTTTACAAGCATAATCGATATCGGATTACAGCTATGCTCTGCGATTCGTTACTTGCATGAACATACGCCTCCAATTATTCATCGTGATTTGAAGCCCTCAAACGTGATGATTGACAAAAAAGGAAATGTAAAACTAATTGATTTTGGGATTTCACGCCAATATATTACCGGCAAGGATAAAGATACCGTTCAGCTTGGAACGTATGGCTTCGCAGCGCCGGAGCAAGCAGGAGCAGGGCAAAGCGATGAGCGAACGGACATTTATGGACTCGGTGCGCTGCTGTATTTTATGGCTAGTGAGGGAAGTATTTATCATCAGAAAGCGAACTGGACAGCGGAGTCTGCTTTATTTACATCTTTGCAGCCAGACGTTCCGAAAGCCTTTAAGCTTGTGCTAAAACGTTTGCTTCAACCCGATCCTCAATATCGATATGCAACTATTGCTGAAGCGGAGAAGGCGCTAGAGTTTTTTGTAGAGCCTGATAGCGACAATAAGGTGTTCTGGAATCAACAAAAAAGCAATCCCCGTACACAATTAAATCAGAAGCTGATCGGCTTATTATCTTTATCCTCAGGTGCAGGGTCTACCTTTTTGACGCATGCGCTTGCAGTCCTGCTTGGGAGGCAAGGCGCTTCAATAGCAGCAGTCGAATACGACGATACTAAGCCTGAATGGCATGCATGGTTATCTGGACATAAAAGCATCAGTAATTATGAACAGTCTGGTCAGCTAATGCAGGATAAACGTTATATCCAGTATAAACATAATGATTTAGCAGTAAATTGGTTTTCATTTTATTCTGAACTAAGCTCCGATGATGCTAAATATGATACTCTGGCTTTTGCACAAATGCTTCGAACTTCATCAACTATGTACCAGCTGTTCGATTTCTCTGGCAGATGGAAGGAGTCTAATGCTTTATCCATGCTGAAGCAGTCGCATTTCGTGTTTGTAATTGGTGATCCTGCTGTGGTTAAGTGGCAAGCGAGCGAATTAAAGCTGCTAATGGACTTGAAGCAAAAAATGAAAGCCACAGGTGGAAAATTATTTTATATCGCGAACAAAGATCTGAACTACCATGGTCGGAATGAGTGGCTTTCCTTATTTCCTGACAAGCCGTTAGCCATCGTGCCGCGACTTCCTGAAGAGACGCTGCTTTCTTTGCAATGGAAAGGGCTCTGGGCAACGGATGAATCGCGCTTAAATAAACGATTAAATCATGCGCTTTCGCCCATTTTACAGCTCCTTTATAAGGAAATGAACACAAAATGACCATTTTTGTGGTACAATGATACGGGCAAAACGACACATTTCACAAGCTATAACTATGGTTCATATATGAATGGAGATAAAGACAAATGAGTTTGTTAACAGTTGAGCAATTATCACATACGTTCGGAGATCGTGTGCTTTTTAAAAATGTAGCCTTCCGTTTGTTGGATGGAGAGCATGTTGGCCTAGTCGGTGCGAATGGTACAGGCAAGTCAACACTGATGAATATTTTAACAGGCAAACTGTTGAAGGATGAAGGAAAGGTCGAATGGACACCGCGTGTTCGTTACGGCTACTTGGATCAACATACGAAGCTTGAAGCAGGTAAAACGATCCGTGATGTACTGAAGGATGCTTTTTTACCTTTGCTGCTATTGGAAGAAGAGCTAAACAATATTGCAGCTCAAATGGGCGATGCAGATTCAGATAAATTAGATGAGCTGCTTACACGTATGGGTGAGATTCAGGAAGAGCTGGAGATCGGCGATTTCTATTTAATTGATGTAAAAGTCGATGAGATGGCAAACGGGCTAGGTCTGAATGCGATTGGACTTGATCGTGATGTTACTGCACTTAGCGGCGGTCAGCGGACAAAGGTACTGCTAGCGAAGCTGCTTCTTGAAAAACCAGGTGTTCTACTGCTCGATGAGCCTACGAACTATTTGGATGAAGAGCATATCAATTGGCTAACTAACTATTTGAAAAACTACCCGCATGCGTTTGTTCTTATTTCACATGAAACGAGCTTTATGAATCAAGTGGTCAACGTGATTTACCATCTTGAATTTACGAAGCTGACACGCTATTCGGCCAATTATGATAAATTTCTTGAAATGGCTGACCTGAACAAGGCGCAGCACATCGACGCATACGAGAAACAAAAGGATTTTATTAAAAAGCAAGAGGATTTTATTCAAAAAAACAAAGCACGCGCTTCAACATCAGGACGTGCTAAGAGCCGCGAGAAGCAGCTTGATCGTATTGATCGTATTGATAAACCGGAAGAAGCGGCAAAACCAACGTTTAACTTTAAAGAATCGAGAACGAGCGGCAAGACTGTATTTGAAGCAGAGGGCATGGTCATCGGTTACAATAAACCTCTGCTGCCAAAAATGGACATGGTCATTGAACGTGGTGATAAGATTGCTATCGTAGGATGCAACGGCGTTGGTAAATCTACACTACTCAAAACCATTTTAGGCGTAATTCCAGCGCTTGACGGCAAAACCTATCTGGGCGATTATTTAAATCCTGCTTACTTTGAGCAAGAAGCAAAAGCTCCGACCATGACGCCGCTTGAGGATGTATGGGATGAGTTCTCCTTCATGACCCAATCAGAGGTTCGGGGTGCCCTTGCACGCTGTGGCTTGAAAAATGAACATATTACACGTTCGCTTAACCAGCTGAGCGGCGGCGAGCAAGCGAAGGTTCGTCTATGCAAGCTTATGATGCGCGAGAGCAACTGGATTCTGTTCGATGAGCCGACGAACCATTTGGACGTTGTGGCTAAAGCGGAATTGAAGCGTGCTCTTAAGGCTTATAAAGGTACTGTCGTGCTTGTATCTCATGAACCGGAATTTTACGAGGATATGGCTACCAAAACATGGGATGTAGAAGCATGGTCGATGCAAAACTAGGAGTGGTTTTAGCTTAATATCCTTTATCTTCGTGAAGATAAACACCCTCCGTGGCAATTGCCGGTCTACTCTTCTTGTAGATCGGCTTGCTTGCATTTGTGATAGGTCTTCATTATGATAAATTTAACCGTATTTATAGAAGAAGATATGGTTGATTAACGGCATTAATATTATTTACAACTGGAAGCAGGTGAACCTCTAGAATGAAAGAACGTATTCTAGTCGTCGAAGATGAAGCGGGTATTTCCCGAATTTTACAACTTGAGCTTGAGCATGAGGGGTATACCGTAGGAACTGCCGCTGATGGCAGAACCGGATATGAAATGGCTTCGACAGGTGAATGGGAGCTTGTTTTGCTCGATGTCATGTTGCCTGAGATGAGCGGAATTGAAGTGCTGCGATTACTGCGACAAGCAGGAAATCCTGTACCTATTATATTGTTGACTGCACGCGACACCGTACCGGATAAAGTAAGTGGATTCGAGCATGGAGCAAATGATTATATTACAAAGCCGTTCGCAATGGAGGAGCTGTTGGCGCGGGTTCGCAACATTTTACGTATATTCCAGCAGTATCCGAAGGAAGCGGAAGGATCTGACATGATCAAGGTTGGCGACTTAACGATCGAGCTGCGCACGCGTAAGGTTTATCGCAAAGATATTTTGATCGAGCTAACGCCGCGTGAATTCGAGCTGCTCGTATACCTTGTGGAAAACAAAAATGATGAGAAATCGCGTGAAGATATTTTATCCGAAGTTTGGGGATATGATTTTATCGGTGAAACAAATTTAGTAGATGTTTATATCCGTTATTTGCGTCAGAAGTTGGACAAGGGTTATCGTCATAAGCTTATTCATACGGTTCGAGGAGTAGGTTATATGATAAAGGAGCCCGATGCATGACACTCCGCAAACGGTTTACGCTTTTCACCATTTTTTGGCTTATATTTATTTTGATTCTATTTAATATTTTTGTGTATTTCTATGTGATCAAAATAACGACTGAAAGTGAAGAAGAGGTCATTGCGAATAAGGTGAATCTCATGCTTGAGAATCCCCGAATTCAGAGCGGCCGAGGATTAAACTATCCGGAGCTGCTCAATGAGTATTACAACGTAAACGAAATGATCCGCATCATTGCGCCTAATAACAGGGTTGTAAATATAACAGGAACGGATGAGCTTCTGCAGCAGCTGCCAGCGACCTTTGAGGTGCATCACCATACCGGGATGATCACGAAGGGCGGAGAACGAATTTTGTTCATGCGAGTTCCGTTATATGACGGCAATCGTGTTATTGCAATGCTTGAAATTAATCGAATACTAGATGAATTGGACAATTATTTGCAGGTGCTGGTCGCAGCGTTAAGCGTCACGAGCGGCGGTGCCATTTTGTTTGCCATATTCGGAACGTATTGGTTTACTTCAAGACTAACGGCGCCGATTCAGCAAATGGTTAATACGATGCGAGAAATTGACCGAAGCGGGAAGCTTAGACAAATCGAGCTTAGCAACCGCGAGGAATCTGCTGAGCTTCTGCAGCTCGTTCGTGCATTTAATCAGATGATTGAACGACTTGACCGCACATTTGCTAAGCAGAAGCAATTCGTAGCAGATGCTTCTCATGAGCTCAAAACCCCTCTAACTGTCATCAGCAGCTATGCTGGTATGTTAAAGCGTTGGGGACGTGATGATGAGAGCTTGCGAAATGAAGCGATTGAAGCAATCGATAAAGAAGCTAATCGTCTGCAAAACTTAACAAAATCCATGCTTATGCTCGCTGAGGCAGAGCAGGAGGATTGGCTAAAGCAGGAGCTGTTTGATGTTGTTCAAGTGGTTGATGAGCTAGCAACGATGCTGCAAACGACGTTCGGCAGACCGATTCGAGTGAAAGCGATGTCCAAGGCGGTGCGTATGGTTGGAGACAAGGACAAAATCAGGCAGCTGCTCGTCATTTTGCTCGATAACGCGATTAAATATTCGAAGGACCCGATCGATATTACGATTACACTCGTTAGACATATCGTGAAAATCGAGGTTAAGGATAAAGGAATGGGCATTCCAGAAAACGAAATTCCGCATCTATTCGAGCGTTTCTACCGTGTGGATGGAGCCAGAAGCCGCACAACAGGCGGAGTAGGTCTCGGCTTGTCCATTGCCAAACGAATCATAGATTTGCATGAAGGAAAGGTAGATGTGTTTAGTCTGCCGGATTTGGGCACGACGATTACTTTGCAATTTAAACAGCGCAAACAATAACGATACGATTGGAGGATTTAACGAATGAAGTTTCGTACGGCAGCCGTTCAGTATAAGCTTGCTGATATAAATTCGTTTGAGCAATTCGCAGAACAAGTAACACATTATGTACGCAATGCCTCGGAATACGGGGCACAATTTATTTTGTTTCCTGAGTTTCTGACAACCCAATTGATGTCGATTGGAGATGAGCAGGGCGTAGCGCTTCCTATTGATCGGCTTCCTGAATTCACGGAGGATTATCTTGCTCTCTTTCACTCACTTGCTGCTGAATATGAGGTTTACATTGTTGGAGGCACCCACGTGATAAAACAAGCGGATGGAAGTTTGCGCAATGCTGCGCATCTTTTTCATCCCGATGGGAAAATTGACGTTCAGCATAAAATCCACATTACGCCACCAGAAGTAGAAGGCTGGAATATGTCGGCAGGTGAAGGTCTTGAGGTATTCGAGACCGCATATGGTACCATCGCGATGCTTACTTGCTACGATATTGAATTTCCCGAAATCGTTCGAATGGCCCGTGCTAAAGGTGCAGATGTCATTTTCTGTCCTTCGTGCACAGATGATCGTCATGGGTTCTATCGCGTAAGATACTGCTGCCATGCTAGAGCAGTTGAGAATCAAGTATATATCGTAACAACAGGTACAGTTGGCTCTCTTCGTAAAGTTGATCTGATGCGTGCAAATTTTGGTCAAGCTGCTATTATTGCTCCAAACGATATTCCGTTCCCGCCAGCCGGTATATTAAGCGAAGGCATCATCAATGATGATATGCTCGTCGTGGCTGACCTTGACTTATCTTTGCTTGAGGAAGTCAGGCTGAAGGGTTCTGTTACGACGTGGCGTGACCGTCGCACCGATTTGTATACCGATTGGACTTGATTTTTATCTTGTTTAGCGAAGAAAGGGGGAGGCAGTGATGCGTAAGGAGCTGTATTTGTTCATCGATGGAAAACCGCAAAAAGCAGTCATTCGCAATTATAAACCAGCAGATTTTGATGGATTGATTGAAGTTCAGCGGCTAAGCTTTCCTCCGCCTTACCCACAGGAGCTTTGGTGGAACAAAGAACAATTAACTGAACATGTGAACCGATTCCCTGAAGGTGCCTTATGCGCAGAGGTTGATGGAATGATTATTGGCTCCATGACCGGAGTAACTATCGATATGAATGATTATGGCCATGCTCATAATTGGGATACGATTTCTGACAGTGGTTATATTCGCAATCATAATATAAACGGGGATACTCTGTATGTTATAGACCTTTGTGTCATACCGGAGTTCCGAAAATCAGGCCTTGGCAAATGGCTCATGCAATCGATGTATGAAACGGTTGTTCAGCTGGGACTTATGAGATTGCTTGGGGGCGGTCGCATGCCCGGTTATGGCGCGCTATTACAGGAGATGACGCCAGAAGCTTATTTGGAAAAAGTGCTAACTGGAGAATACAAAGACCCTGTCATTACTTTTTTGCTTAGATGCGGACGGATGCCGATTGGGGTTGCTCATGATTACTTGGATGATGAGCAATCGGGTAACTGCGCTGCAATCATGGAGTGGCGTAATCCATTTAAATAAGGAGATGTACATATATGCTAACCTATCATCGAATCACAAGCATTGAGGACAAATATTTTGAACCATTACATAAGCTTCTTCAAACGATTTTTCCGCCTGAGGAAGTTCTTGCCTATGAACTTTGGCGCGAGCCGCTTGAAGACACATCCATTCATGTATATGTTGCATTGCATGAGGGGGAAGTCGTAGGTTCAACTGAATATCGATATTATCCAGAGCTGCGCGTTGCTATGACTGATTTTACGATCATCGGAAAACCATCAATTGGCATCGGTCGTTTTCTACTCCGCAATCGAGAACAAGATTTGCAGAAGCTAGCTGATCAGTCCGGTACTGTCTCGCTTGGCATGTTTGCTGAGGTATATGACCCTTATCGCGCAGGTGAGCATGCTTTTGGCGGAGTTTCACCTATGAATCCGTTTGTGCGTCGCGAAGTGCTGTCACATATCGGCTATAAGCGAATCGCTTTTCCTTATGTTCATCCTTCTTGGGACCATGAAGGCCAAGCTGTTGCTGAACTGGACTTATGTTTCCTTCCGAAGAATGAAGAGCAAACAACGATTGATGCAGCTCTAATCGCCTCATTCTTAGAAGGCTATTATGCCGCATTGCCAAACAAGCCGGAACAATGGCTTCAAATGATGGAACAAATCCGTGCATCGGAGTCGTTTGAGCTGCTGCCGCTATGACAAAGCTGATTTTTAGGGGAACTGGAGATTCCATGAGTGTGCCTCGCATTTATTGTGAATGCGAGGTGTGTGAGGAAGCACGGGACACACAGGAAAACCGCCGTTATAGATCGTCTCTGCAGCTGGAGGATCAAGAAGCTGGAACGGTATGGATTGACTGTGGGTCGGACTTCGCAAAACAATTAGAGATGGCCTCACTGCGTGAGATCGACACACTGCTCATTACACATGCTCATTTTGACCATATCGGTGGATTGGTGGAGTGGGCAGACGCTTGTCGCTGGACGAAAAAAAGAGGTCAAGCTTACGCGCCCACTGAAGTCATTAAAGAAATATTAGATCGTTTTCCTTGGCTAAATCGGCAGATTGAGTTCCATTCATTTGACACTCCTATTATGCTCGGCAAATGGCGAGCGTACAGCTGGCGAGTCAATCACGGGAAAAACGGCTATGCCTACGCATTTCGCTTTGAACATTCAGAAACAAACTGCAAATGGGTTTATTGCTCTGATTCCATCGGCCTGACGGATGAGCAGCAGCAACATTTGGCTGATCTTGATTTGCTAGTACTAGGAACAAGCTTTTACGAAGAGCCTTTTGCTTATGAAACTCGTTCTGTCTATGATGTTGTTGAAGCTATCGAGCTTATCCAGAAATGGAAGCCCAAACAAACTTTTCTCACACATATGTCGCATGATATTGATCTTCGGAGAGATTATAAGCTGCCCGATCATCTTCATTTCGCACGAACGGGCATGTCCATTTCTTTATAGCCATATACAGTAGATTAAGTCTAGCTTGACAAGCTGCTTGTCTTTTATGTACATTTAATAAGAATCCTATTTTGGATTAACTTTTAACAATATGCTTAAAGGGGAAATTTTAATGTTTGCTGGTGTCCATAACTCATAAATTGGATAGAGTCAGATGAACGTTGGTCTTGCGACGATTCCCAGTGTGAATTCACTGAGATGCAAGGCTCTATTTCGTGATCTGACGCCAAGAGTTCTGGACATGAGGATTTCCGCCTGAAGCAATTCGACAGCGGCCCAATCACCGTGCTCTCGCAGCGCGGTTTTTTTATATCCATTTTCATGTTAACGATTTTGTTAGCGGTGGAAATGGTATTGGAGCATTTGTCGATCAAAGACAGGAATGGAACGCGCCCGCGTTCTGTTTCTGTCTTTTTTTTTACTCAAAATAGAGGAGGCCACACAGATGAATGAAGCATCTTGGCGAAGATTGGAATTTGATAAGGTAAAAGCAGGCGTAGTGAGCTACACGATATCACCCGCAGGACGATTGTTGGCTGAAAGGCTTGAACCAAGCACGAAGCAGCGGCAAGTTGAAGCATGGCTGCAAGAAACGTACGAGGCTGCTGAACTTCTCGGAAGCGGAGCAAGCATTCCATTATCCGCAATGGACGGCATTGATTCGTTTCTGTCACTGCTCGGCAAAGGTAGAATTTATAATGAGCAGGAACTTGAGCAGTTGTCCGTATGGTTAAGCTCTGTTGTGCAAATGAAAAAGTACATGTTCAGCAAACGTGAGATTGCGCCAACGATTTCCGCTTATGCGGAATCTATGTACGATTGTCCCGTACTTAGGGACGAACTAAAACGTTGTATTCGTTACGGCCAGCTGACCGATCAAGCGAGCTCTGATCTTGCCTACATCCGCAGACATATTTATGCGGCGGAGGACAAAATCCAGAAAAAAATGGAGAATGCGCTTCATAAATATCGTACTGCTCTACAAGAGCCGGTCATCAGCAAGCGCCATGATCGGTTTGTCATTGCAGTAAAGCGCGAGCATCGCAAGCAGGTGCCAGGGACAGTATGGGATGAATCCGCAAGTGGTCAGACCTTATTCGTTGAGCCATTAGACGCATCAGAGCTTCAGGTGGAACTGCAGCAGTGGAAGGCGGATGAGGAGCGGGAGCGTACCGTTATATTATCCCGATTGTCTGAATATACCGAGTCGTTCTCCTTTGAGCTGTTTCGCAATGTAGAAGCTATGGCTTCATTTGACTTTATTACGGCAAGAGCGAAGCTCTCTAGGTCGTATAACGGTAAAAAAATTGAGTTATCCGATCAGCCAGTCGTTAGACTCGTCGGTGCACGCCATCCACTGCTAGGACAACATAGCGTACCGCTGCATGTGGAGCTCGGATACAAATGGAAACAGTTAATTATTACTGGACCGAATACAGGTGGCAAAACGGTAACCTTGAAAACCATTGGATTATTCGTATTGATGGTTCAATCTGGCCTCCTGGTTCCAGCTGAGAAGGGGAGCGAGATCGGTGTATTCCAGCACGTTATCGCCGACGTTGGAGATGGACAAAGTTTGGAGCAATCACTGAGTACATTTTCTTCTCATATCACCGTTCTTAAGGATATGCTTCAAGCGGCTGGCCCTAGAGCACTGCTTCTGCTTGATGAATTGGCGGCGGGTACCGATCCATCAGAAGGGATAGCGCTCTCTATCGCACTATTAGAACAACTGTTGAAAAAAGGAGCATTGGCGGGAGCAACGACTCATTTTAATGAAATTAAAGCTTTTGCTGCGCGAACCCCTGGATGTCAAAATGGGAAAATGGCATTTGATGCGGAAACGTTAAAGCCGCTTTATCGCTTAGAGATGGGGGAAGCAGGAGAGAGTCATGCATTCGCGATAGCAAGGCGCTTTGGTCTGCCAGAAGAGGTGATGCAGCGTGCAGAACATTTGCTTGTGCGGAAAGAAAATCCATCTCATGAAACACGCACAAGTGAGCAATCAAGAAATGAAAAGGAAGCTCAGAAAACGTCATCTTCAGCAGCTGCAGATTTTATTAACAAAAATTTAAAAAAGGTTGATGAAACGAAAGCACAGAACCCGAAAGAAGCAAAAAAACCTTTTGAGAAAGGTGATGCTGTTTGGATCTATCCTCTAAATAAAATGGGTGTAGTATATCGGCCTGCAGATGAACGAGGAAATGTGATTGTTCAAATTCAAGGGCAAAAGCTTACGTTCAATCATAAACGGTTAAAGCTGTATATCGCCAAAACGAAGCTTTACCCGGGTCAAAATGAGGAGTATGATCTCGATATTGTGTTTGAATCAAAGGAGAATAGAAAAGCCCGCAAGCTGATGAATCGCAAGCATGTAGAAGGTTTAGAAATTGTTACAAAAGAGGATGAGCTTCTCTAAAGGATTAATCTTGAAAAAACAAAGACCCGACAGGAGGATTAATTGCCTCGGTTGGGTCTTTTGTTGAAATCGTTAGTCACGACTTTGGATGACCAACAATAAGCCTTTTCTTATGGTGATGGTTCCATTAGATGATACAAGGACATTGCTAATCCCGAGTGACTGACCAATCGTTAGCTCGGCGTCAGTCAGCGGATATTGAAAACCATCAAGCGTTATTCCTTCTACTTTTAACGACAACGGAAGCAAAGAAACGTTAGGATATCCTTGCTGCTCGATGTTTAATTGATCGCTAATCAAAGAAATTTTATTATGGTCATCGATGATCGTCATTTTCACCTGTTGCTGGGAAGAAAGCGCGAGCAGGTGGACATTAGCAAGTGAATGATCAAATCTAGTGCCCAGCGCTCCGAGTAAAATGATTTCAGTAGGCTGCAAGTCCAAGGCGAGACGTATGGCCATTTCCGTATCGGTGTAGTTTTTGTCGATGGGGTCACAAGCTATCGTTTGACCGCTATTTTCTCGAATTTCTAACAAATCTTCTTCTGATACGGAATCAAAGTCTCCGATCGAAATATCCGGACGTCGTCCGTTCTTAATGAGAAAGCGAGCACCGCTGTCTGCTCCAATAAGCAGATCATCGGGCTTTATATGTGCAAGTGCCCAGGCGCCAAGCTGGCCGCCCGTGCATATGACGATGCGAGGATGCATGATGAATTTTCCTTTCTTTTTGGCGAAATCTAATGTAATTCACTCCAGTATAATGCCTTTTGTTCTATAAAAACTAGAGGAGTGGAATAACTGTATGGATAAACGAATGAATTTCACGAAATTTGTCGTTGCGTATCCACATCCTCCCAGCTAAAATGATGAATGAAAGTCAAGGTGCATTGATCGGTTCATGTACGGGAAGCGAGGAGCATTTGCTGTGAGTATGGACATTTTTGGTATTTTTAGCATTATCGGAACAATTGCCTTTGCAGTCAGCGGAGCGATTGTCGCTATGGAGGAAGAATACGATATACTAGGTGTGTTCGTGCTTGGACTTGTCACAGCATTTGGCGGCGGTGTCGTGCGTAATCTGTTGATAGGTATGCCAGTTACATCGCTTTGGAATCAAGGATACCTACTCAAAATAGCTATCATTGCCATGACGATTGCTTTTCTATTGCCTGTTGACTGGATTCAGCGCTGGCGACGGAGCGAGGCATTTTTTGACGCGATTGGATTATCAGCCTTTGCTATTCAAGGAGCGCTGTATGCAACGCAAATGAAGCATCCGCTCAGTGCGGTTCTTGTTGCGGCCATGCTGACAGGGATTGGCGGCGGTATCATTCGCGATGTGCTAGCAGGCCGCAAGCCGCTTGTGCTAAAAGATGAAATTTATGCCGTATGGGCCATGCTTGCAGGTCTCGCGATTGGACTAGGTTGGATAAAATCAACCTTGGAGCTCTTGGTTTTATTCGTTATTATTATTAGCTTCCGCATGCTATCTGTCTATTTCAAGTGGAAGCTGCCAAGACGCACGTTACATATTCATACTTCTAATGAACAGCAGAAAAGAGGAATATCATGAAAGCTCGTATTTTATTTGTTTGTCTCGGAAACATATGCAGGTCCCCAATGGCTGAAGCTGTTATGCGCCATCAGGTAGAGCAAGCAAAATTGACAGATCAAATTATGGTTGATTCCGCAGGAACCGGTGACTGGCATTTGGGTCATCCGCCGCATGAGGGCACAAGGGATCAGCTGGATCAGCATCAAATTTCACATCAAGGTATGAAAGCTCGATTAGTTACGCCTGATGACTACAACACGTTTGATTATATCGTATGTATGGACACAAACAACTTACGAGATGTTCGCAAGCTGTTTTTTGGAGAAGGTAAAGCTACAGCAGAGGAATCCAAGCGATTGTTTACTTTTATGGAGCTGCTGCCTGCGAGAGGAATAGCCGATGTGCCTGATCCTTATTATGAAAACAATTTTCCGTTTGTTTATGAGTTAGTCGACAGCGGATGCAAGGAGCTTCTCAAACGGATAAAAGCAGATTTGAAATTAAATGAATAAATTCATTAAAAAAGCTGTCCAACAGTTCCGTAAGGAGCCTGCTGGACAGCTTTGCTTTTGATTATTCAACCTCAATAAAATAGGCGAGAGCTTTATCAAGCTCTTTTTGCCAGAAACCCCATTGATGCTTGCCGTCTTTTTCTTCATAGAAGACAGTAGCTTGATTGAGTTCGAGCAGCGCCTTGGCGTTGCGATTCAAAGCTACAAAATCAAATACGCCACGGTCCGTTTCATAGGCATCCTCTTGCAGGCCAACAATCATATAAATATTGAGCCAGCTTAGGTCTCCTGCTGCCGAAATGATGTTTTGGGATATGCCATAAAAAGCACCTGATAATGACATGACACGTGTAAATAGCTGCGGATAGGAGAGAGCTAAATGCAAGGAAACGGAACCGCCGAGTGAATCGCCTGCCAATAATCGATGCTCTGGTTCTTGTCTTACCGCATAACGTTCCTCAACAAACGGAATGAGCTCTTCCGCGAAAAACCGAATGTATGCCTCGTGCCGATTGCCATCTGGCGTGTATTCCTCCGTACGCTGCTTTTTGTCGACATCAACACCTACAATAATGAAGGGCTCAAGTCCCTCATCCAAAATCAATCGCGTCGCTGTAGTAGCAATTCGCCCAAAGTTGAAAAAATCTTCGCCATCCTGGCAATAGACGACCGGGTAGCTAAGCACCTCGTTATAACCTGGCGGCAAAAAGATACGTAAATTGCGGCTTTGTTCAGCCAAATATCGGCTTGGCACGGTTTCCTTTACTATTGTTCTCTTCAAATATCGCTCGTCTGTCATTTCTTTCTCTCCTATCGGTTGAATTTATTGAATGGAAAACATCTGTTGTGGGTAAACAATAGAAAGACAATCAAAGGAATCACATCTATTTCTGTCTTGTTGTATTATGCTGTTATACTAATAAATAAAGTCTGTAGCATATACAATTTCTTAAAAGAATGATGAGAATCAGCGAAAAAACAACGGTTTTTGTGTTTTTTGCTTTGACCATTTTCATTAAACAGGTTTATAATAATTCTATAACAGAGGTAAACGATTTTCAAATATTTCGATTGAGGTGAGCGATCAAAATGAGCAAATTGCCATACGAAGTTCAAACGGAACCGGTAACTCCGCTATCTGTCTTGTCACTCGACGGGGAAGTTGTTAACCCGGACTTATTGCCGGCTTTGTCTGATGATCAATTAAAAGAAGTTATGTACCGCATGGTATTTACTCGTACATGGGATGAGCGTGCTGTTAATTTAGGTCGTCAAGGAAGACTTGGCTTTTACGCTCCAGTATCAGGTCAAGAAGCATCAATGGTTGGTAGCGAATACGCGTTAAACAAAGATGATTTCATTTGCCCAGGATACCGTGATATGCCACAGCTTGTATGGCATGGTTTGCCATTGTACCAAGCTTTCCTATATTCTCGCGGACACCAACAAGGTGGTCAAATTCCTGAGGATGTACATGTTCTAATGCCGCAAATCATTATTGGCGCACAAGTATTGCACGCAACTGGCGTAGCAATGGCATTTAAGAAAAAGAATGAAAAACGTGTAGCTATCACTTATACAGGCGACGGCGGTTCGTCAGAAGGCGACTTCTACGAAGGCATGAACTTCGCAGGCGCTTATAAGCTGCCTGTCATTTATGTTGTACAAAACAACGGCTATGCTATTACTACACCTTACTCTAAGCAAACAGGCGCTTTGTCTGTTGCACATAAAGCTGTTGCTGCTGGTATCAAAGGTGTTCAAGTGGATGGTATGGACGTACTTGCTGTTATCAAAGCTGTTCAAGAAGCAGCAGAGCGCGGCCGCAATGGCGAAGGCGCTACTTTGATTGAGCTTCTAACTTACCGTTTCCGTCCGCATTCCTTGGCGGATGATACGACTAAATACCGTACAAAAGATGAAGAAGCAGAATGGGCTTTAAAAGATCCGCTTGTTCGTTTCGGTAAATATCTAGAGAAAAAAGGCTTGTGGACTGAAGAAGACACAAACCGTGTGAAAGATGAAGCAAAAGCAACTGTAACTGAGCACATCAAAAAAGCTGAAGCAGTTGAAAAAATGACTGTAGCGGGCTTGATCGATAGCATGTTCGAAACAACACCGCAATACTTGGAAGAGCAAAAGGACGATTTTCAATAGAAGAGGAGGATCTGACGATCATGGCTCAAATGAATATGTTGGAAGCAATTCGCGATGCGATGCGCGTAGAACTTAAACGTGATTCGAACGTTGTCATCTTTGGTGAGGACGTAGGTAAAGTCGGCGGAGTATTCCGTGTGACAGAAGGTTTGCAGGATGAGTTTGGTGAAGATCGCGTATTTGATACGCCTCTTGCTGAGTCAGCTCTTGCAGGTATGGCAGTTGGTATGGGGTTGCAAGGCTTCCGTCCAATCGCTGAAATTCAATTCGTAGGTTTTATTTATGAAGCGCTTGACCAAATGTTTGTCCAAGCTGCTCGTATGCGTTACCGCTCTGGCGGTCGCTACAACTCACCAATCGTATTCCGTACACCTTTTGGCGGCGGCGTTAAAGCGGCTGAGCTGCATACAGATTCCCTTGAAGGTCTTGCTATTCAAACGCCGGGTATCAAGGTTGTCATTCCTTCAAACCCGTATGATGCAAAAGGCTTGATGATTTCTGCAATTCGTGAGAATGATCCTGTATTTTTCATGGAGCACTTGAACTTGTACCGTGCGTTCAAGGCTGAAGTTCCTGAAGGTGAATATACAGTTGAGATCGGCAAAGCAAATGTTGTTCGCGAAGGCAGTGACGTAACGATCATTTCTTATGGTCTTATGGTTCACACAGCTGTCAAAGCAGCAGAAGAACTTGAAAAAACAGGCGTGAGTGTAGAAGTTATCGATCTTCGCACACTGCTTCCGCTTGATATCGATACAATCGTTGCTTCAATTAAGAAAACAAACCGTGCTATTGTCGTTCAAGAAGCACAAAAAACTTCTGGCGCAGCAGCAGAAATCATTGCTCAAATCAATGAAAAAGCTATTCTGCACTTAGAAGCTCCAGTACTACGTGTTGCTGGTCCGGATACTGTATATCCGTTTGCTCTAGTTGAGGATGCGTGGCTTCCTACGGTAGCACGTATTTCTGCAGCAGTTAACAAAGTACTGAACTTTTAAAGGAGGTTAAAGCGGTGGCTAAATTCGAATATCGTTTCCCAGAGCTCGGCGAAGGTTTGCACGAAGGCGAAATCATTAAAGTGCATATCAAAGTCGGAGACACGGTTACAGATGATGACATTATTATGGAAGTTCAAAACGATAAAGCGATCGTCGAAGTGCCTTGCCCAGTAAATGGTAAAGTACTCGAAGTTCTCGTAAAAGACGGACAAGTTTGCCACATTGGCGAGGTTGTTGCAATCATTGATGCAGAAGGCGAATTGCCAGAGCAAGCTGAACCAGCAGCAGCTGAAGCACCTAAAGCAGAAGCACCTAAAGCAGAAGCTCCTACAGCGGCGGCAGCACCAGCAGTTGAGGCGCCTAAAGCTGAAGCTCCTGCAGCACAAGCAGCAGCTGCTCCTAAAGCAACTGGCGGTCTTGTACTAGCAACACCTAGCGTTCGTAAATTTGCACGCGAGCAAGGCGTAGACCTAACACAAGTAGGCGGAACTGGCAAAAACGGACGTATCACTCGTGATGACGTAACTGGTTTTGGCGGCGCTCCTGCTGTTGCAGCTACAGATGCATCTGCTCCTTCAGCTGAACAATCAAGCAACGCAGAAGTTGCAGCTAAAGGTGCTGGCGAAGCTAAACCTGCTGCAGTATCGGCTGGAACACCGTACCGTCCGGAAGAGCGCGTACCATTCAAAGGTATTCGCAAAATCATTGCTAACGCAATGTCGAAATCGGTTTATACAGCTCCACATGTTACGATCATGGATGAAGTTGATGTAACGGAGCTAGTAGCACTTCGTGCTAAATATAAGCCTTATGCTGAGAAAAAAGGCTCCAAGCTTACGTACTTGCCGTTCATCGTGAAAGCTCTTGTGGCAGCATGCCGTGAGTTCCCGATCTTGAACGCAACGCTTGATGAGGCTAATCAAGAAATCGTTCTTCGCAAATTCTACAATATCGGTATCGCTACAGATACAGATAACGGTCTAATCGTGCCGGTTATTGAAGATGCAGATCGTAAAAACCTATTCAAAATTGCTGACTCGATCCGTGATCTAGCTGCTCGCGGCCGTGACGGTAAACTTGCTGCTAACGAGCTTAAAGGCAGTACAATCTCGATTTCCAACATTGGTTCCGCTGGCGGTATGTTCTTCACTCCAGTTATCAACTTCCCTGAAGTTGCAATTCTTGGAACAGGCAGAATTACTGAAAAAGCAATTGTTCGGGGTGGTGAAATCGTAGCTGCTCCTGTAATGGCTCTTTCACTTAGCTTCGATCACCGTCTTATCGACGGCGCTACAGCTCAAAACTTTATGAATTACATCAAAACACTTCTGGGTCAACCAGAACTGTTCATAATGGAGGTATAAGACATGGTTGTTGGTGATGCTTCCCTAGATATTGACACTCTAATTATTGGTGCGGGCCCAGGCGGTTATGTAGCAGCGATTCGTGCTGCTCAACTTGGTCAAAACGTACTCATCGTGGATAAAGAACATGTAGGCGGCGTATGCTTGAATGTGGGCTGTATTCCATCGAAAGCACTTATTTCCGCTTCACATCAATATGAATCAATCAGTCACGCTTCCGCATTCGGTATCGAAGTTGGAGAAGCTAAGGTTGACTTTACTAAAGTGCAAGAGTTCAAAAACGGCATCGTGAAAAAATTGACAGGCGGCGTTGCTTCTCTTCTGAAAGCAAACAAAGTCCAATATTTCCAAGGCGAAGTTATGTTTATTAACGAAAACGAAGCGCGTGTATTCAACGATCAAGAAGCGCCTCGCTACCGTTTCAAAAACTGCATTATCGCTACAGGATCACGTCCAATTGAACTAAAAGCTTTCCCTTTCACTGGCCGTATCGTATCTTCAACAGGCGCATTGTCCTTGCCAGAAATTCCGAAGAGCCTTGTCGTTATCGGCGGCGGCTATATCGGTATCGAGCTTGGTCAAATGTACTCCAAATTCGGCACAAAAGTTACAGTAATTGAAGGCTCCGACGCGATTTTGCCGGGCTTTGACAAAGATATGTCCAACATCGTTGCGAAGAAACTAAAAAGCACGAATGTGGATATCATTACTGGCGCACAAGCAAAAGGTGCTGAGCAAACAGATAAAGATGTTACTGTAACTTATACAGTTGGCGATAAAGAAGAGAAAGTAACTGCGGATTACCTGCTCGTAACGGTTGGACGTCGTCCAAATACGGATGGTGAGCTAGGTCTTGACCTTATTAACGTGAAGCTGTCCGATCGTGGACTAGTTGAAGTTGATGAGCAATGCCGCACTAACATTCCTCATATTTATGCGATTGGCGATATCATTGCTGGACCTGCGCTTGCGCACAAAGCAATGTACGAAGGCCGCATCGCAGCTGAAGCCATTTCGGGTCAATCTAGTGTTATTGACTACAAATGTGTACCAGCAGTTTGCTTCTCTGATCCAGAATGCGCAAGCGTTGGTTTCAGTGAGAAGGAAGCAAAAGACAAAGGTCATAATGTAAAAGTTGGCAAATTCCCGTTCGCAATCAATGGACGTGCAATGTCGCTTAATGCAAATGAAGGCTTTGTTAAACTCGTATCCGATGCAGACTCCGGTCTTGTACTTGGTGCGCAAATCATCGGTATTGAGGCTTCCAATATGATTGCTGAGCTTGCTTTGGCTATCGAAATGGGCGCAACTCTTGAGGATATCGCACTTACAATTCACGCGCATCCTACACTTGGTGAAATCGTGCTTGATGCAGCTGAGGTTGCACTTGGCCACCCGATCCACACTTTTATTAAATAAATCGCAATAATGCTATCGTTTTGCGACAACAGAGGTCACGCGGCTCTCCAGCCGGCGGGGCCTCTTTGCGCTTCAAGAGCTTTAATCCAACAAATAGGAGGCGTACACGAGCATGGAACAATCAACGAAACTGGCTAGAGAATCGCGAACAATTATGACGCAGCTGATCTTTCCTTTGGACACGAATCATTTTGATACGATGTTTGGTGGAAAGCTGATGGAGTACATGGATAAGGTTGCTGCGATCTCAGCCATGAGACATGCACGTATGCAAGCTGTAACCG
This sequence comes from Paenibacillus sp. 01T47, assembly GCF_056398245.1. Taxonomy (NCBI): domain Bacteria; kingdom Bacillati; phylum Bacillota; class Bacilli; order Caryophanales; family Paenibacillaceae; genus Paenibacillus; species Paenibacillus sp. 01T47. Next base: position 241,628 of record NZ_JBFTPA010000002.1, on the reverse strand, counting down.
CATCAACGGACAGTCTTGATTTTTTGGCGCCGATTCGGGTCGGAGAAGTTATTGAGGTTGAAGCCTTTGTTTCGTGGACACATCGTAGCTCGATGGAAGTGTTCGTGTCCGTTCAATCCGAAAATTTGTTCAGTGGGGAGCGCAAAACGACAGTTACTGCTTTTTTCACTTTTGTTGCAATTGATGATCATGGCAAACCTGCTATTGTTCCAACTGTCGTCCCAGAGACAGAAGAGGAGATAAAGCTGCATCTTTCCGCTCCTGAGAGGCATGCGCTGCGAAAGAAACGAAAGCAGGACAGAAATCCTGGTTGATGATATAATTAATTGTTATTTTTCTGATTTTTTTCATGATAGGGAGCAATGTCCAAATGAGCAAAAGCGAACAAACCTACCTGAATTTGTTGAAATATGTTTTAGAACATGGAACAAAAAAAGAAGATCGAACGGGGACTGGAACGATTTCTACCTTTGGCTATCAAATGCGTTTTGATCTTAGCGAAGGTTTTCCGATGCTTACAACTAAACGTGTGCCATTCAAATTAATTGCCAGTGAGTTGATTTGGTTTATTCAAGGAGATACGAACATTCGTTATCTGCTGCAGCATAATAATAATATTTGGAATGAATGGGCGTTCAAAAGATGGGTGGAGAGCGCATTCTACACGGGCCCTGACATGACGAACTTTGGTCTTCGGTCGCAAACGGATGCTGAATTCTCTAAAGTATATGAAGAGCAAATGGATCTCTTTAAGCAGCACATCTTAACGGATGACCAGTTTGCCGCTGAATTCGGCGAGCTCGGCAACGTGTATGGCAAGCAGTGGAGAGAGTGGAAGACGACGCAAGGGGATGCGATTGATCAGCTTAAGGATGTCATTGCGACGATTAAGAAAAACCCGGATTCGAGAAGACTGATCGTCTCCGCTTGGAATCCAGAAGACGTTCCCAGCATGGCACTGCCTCCTTGCCATACGATGTTCCAATTCTATGTAACAAACGGCAAGCTTTCATGCCAGCTTTATCAGCGAAGCGCTGACATTTTCCTAGGCATACCATTTAACATCGCAAGTTATGCCTTATTGACCCACATGATTGCACACGAATGCGGGCTTGAAGTGGGAGAATTCATCCATACGCTTGGAGATGCCCACATTTACACGAATCATTTGGAGCAAATCAAGCTTCAGCTCAGCAGAGAGTCTAGACCGCTCCCTCAGTTAAAATTAAACACAGACAAACAATCAATCTTCGACTTTGCAGTTGAGGATCTATCCATTGCGGATTATAACCCTCATCCAACGATTAAAGCGCCGGTAGCTGTGTAAATTCATATTCATTTTTAAAAATGAAGAAAGGAGTTAACCATTATGAATATTACTTTGATTGCCGCTATGGATCGCAATAGAACTATAGGAATTGGAAACAAGCTGCCATGGCGTTTGCCAGCAGAAATGGCTTTTTTCAAGAAGATGACGATTGGTAAAACGGTACTCATGGGCCGTAAGACGTTTGAATCCCTGCCTAAGCCATTGGTTGATCGTAAAAATGTCGTATTGACACGTCAAACGGATTTCCACCCTGAGGGATGTGAAATCGTACATTCGATTAAAGAAGCGCTAGAATTATATACAGCTGAAGAGCTTGTTGTGATAGGCGGTGCTGATATTTACGAGCAGTTTCTGCCCTTCGCTAATCAAATATTGCTTACAAAAGTGGAAGCAGATATTGAAGGCGGAGATGCATTTTTTCCTGCATTCTCTGATTTGCAGTGGAAGCTTGTGGAAAGCGAGAGCAGAGATCGTGATGAAAAAAACAAGTATGCTTTCACGTTTCAAACGTTTATTCGGTCGGAAGTGTAGCTTTTTAAGGTAAAACCGAACGTTTGACGAACGATATGTCAGAAAGTGCAAATGATTGTACGCATAATCCATTACCTTCATAAGTACTTGAATGCTAGGATGTTGTAAAATAGTAAACGAGTGCTTTAGACAAAATATTCGTTTTCGCAGAAAGTTCGTTATTGAATATTTTAAGAATTCCCGATATAGTTTTAAAGAGAATCTAAGCAGTGTTAACGGGAAATATGGATGGAGGAAATGCGATCATGTCTACACCTACTGGTTTTATGGAATTTCAGCGCGAATTGCCGGCCGATCGCGACCCGCTAGAGCGTATCAAAGACTGGCAAGAGTTTCATAAGCATTTTTCGGATGAGCAGTTAAAAACACAAGGCGCTCGCTGCATGGACTGTGGTACACCATATTGCCACACAGGCATTGAACTGGCAGGTTCGGTTTCAGGTTGCCCAGTTAACAATCTCATTCCAGAATGGAATAATTTGATTTATCGCGGATTATGGCGTGAAGCGCTAGACCGTCTGCATAAAACGAATAATTTCCCTGAATTCACAGGCCGCGTTTGTCCAGCACCGTGTGAGGGATCTTGTACGGTTGGTTTAATAGGTGATGCTGTAACGATCAAAACAATCGAACAAGCAATCATTGATCGCGGGTTTGAAGAGGGCTGGGTTGTTCCACAACCGCCAAAAGTCCGCACAGGCAAACGGATTGCCGTAGTAGGCTCTGGCCCTGCTGGAATGGCAACTGCTGCACAACTGAATAAAGCAGGACATACCGTAACCGTATATGAGCGCGCAGATCGCATCGGCGGCTTGCTAACCTATGGTATTCCTACAATGAAGCTTGAGAAACATGTTGTTCAGCGCCGTGTTGACATTATGGCAGCAGAAGGCGTTGAGTTTGTAACGAATACAGAAATCGGCAAAGATATTACAGCTTCTGAGCTCGTTAATAGCTTTGACGCAGTCGTTCTTTGCGGAGGCTCGACAAGAGCTCGCGACGTTGAAATGGAAGGCCGCGATTTGAACGGTGTTCACATGGCAATGGATTACTTGAATGGCACAATTAAGAGCTATTTGGATTCGAATCTTGAAGATGGAAACTATATTTCCGCGAAAGACAAGGACGTTATCGTTATTGGCGGCGGAGATACTGGATCGGACTGCGTGGCTACAGCACTGCGTCACGGTTGTAAATCGGTTACGCAATTCGGCACACATGCGAAAGCGCCGCTAGTGCGAGACAACGATAAAAATCCATGGCCGCAATTCCCGAATGTGTACACGCTGGATTATGCACATGAGGAAGCAAAAGCACTATTTGGTGAAGATCCTCGAGCGTTTTCTGTACTAACGAAGAAATTTGTTGGCGATGGCAATGGAAACCTTAAAGAGCTTCATACTGTTCAAATTGAACGTACGGTTGATGAGACTGGACGTAAAATATATAGTGAAATTCCAGGAACAGAAAAAGTATGGCCTGCAGATCTTGTATTTATTGCAGTAGGTTTTGAAGGTCCTGAAACGACGCTGATTGAGCAGCTTGGTCTTGCACAAGACCGTCGTACAAACGTAAAAGCGACTTATGGCAAATACAACACTAATGTGGATAAAGTATTTGCTGCGGGCGACATGCGCCGTGGTCAAAGCTTAGTGGTTTGGGCGATTAATGAAGGTCGCGAGGCCGCTCGTGAAGTGGATAAATATTTAATGGGATCATCGATGCTTCCTTAAATATTGGACGTGATATAATAAATTTGATGGATGAGAAGCGCCTTAGGGCGCTTTTCTTGCTGAGTATGGGGTCAATACTGTCCCGCATGATAAAGGCTGTGATTGTGAATATCAATTTACGGTTAACGAGAAGGAACAAATAACAGTATTTATACTGCATCCGCGCACATTCAAGAAGAAATTCAAAAACTAAGCTCACTGTCCTAAGGAAACTTGTGGTAAAATCGGTTTGAGATGACGCGAAGGGGCGATTCGTCATGGCAGCCGATGAAGCATATGTTTTGTCACCAACAGACGTTCGAAATATTCGAAGTTATGTACAACACAAATACGCTGCGCTGCCTGGGGAAAAACGAGCAGAAATTGTAGCGGATGCGGTCAAACGCATAATACATAAGCAATTACCGAATTTCGAGACCAGCGTTAAACGCTCCGTCACAGAAATGCTCATTAGAACAGCTGTTTTGGAGCGGCAAAGACCGGTTAGAGCGGAAGATATTTTTCAAGCCTGCTTAGAGCTAGATCGAACCTCGGCAGAAATATATGATCCGTTCCATGATTGGCTGGAAGAGCAGCTGCTCATAAGCTGCAAGAAGCCTCTCATGCAGCGTGTAATGGACGAACTCGTATTAAACGGGGAGCAATCGGGTGTAGCTTCAAATGAGGCTGAGAATGGCCTTCTGACGCAGCTGAGAGGATTACTTATTACTGAAGGTGCTGAATCGCGTAATATGACACAAGCTTCAACTCAAGCAGAGGTCATTTCATTACCTGCAACGAAATGGAGCAATACGTTAGCACGTAGGATTAGTACGAGAACTTATATATACAGCACATTAAGTATTCTATTAATTGCAGCTACTTTATTGTATGGCTGGTCTTTAAATTTACCGTCTGACAACAAGCTGCAGCCACCCGTTGTTATGAACCAAGTTCAACCTATTGTTGTTCCTGTAGACGGGCTGCCTATCGAGCTTCGTTATCAAGAAATTGATCAAGCGCGGTTGATCTCATTTTTAAAGACGAAATCATCCATACTAGCTGAGGAGCCTTATTTGGGAGCAATTATAACGGCAGCGCAAGCCTTCGATATTCATCCGGTCGTCTTATTCGCTATAACTGGACAAGAGCAAGGGTTTGTACCGAAAACGAATAAGCAGCATAAAAAGATTGCCAACAATCCTTTTAATGTTTTTCATAGCTGGCAGGATTTTAACACCAATATTAAGCAATCGGCAGAAATTGCGGCGCGAACCGTATTTAACTTAAGCAAGGATAGGCCGGCAGAAGTAGATCCTTTTACATGGATTAATCGAAAGTATGCGGAAGACCCGAAGTGGTCGGATGGTGTTCGTTCGATTTTTGCCAAAATCATTGCCTATATGGAGAAGCCGGCTATTAACACAGACCTTCCGTGAACCCAATTGGGACAACTCTCCCACTTGGGTTTGCTTTTTTTTATGGAGAAATTTCAAACTTGATATGGGGAAAAACATTTCTTTTTTGCGCGGAAATCTGTAAAATGTTCTAGTGGCTGTACAGTGCGAAACGTTTATTGCTAATTGTGGAGAGCGATAGGCGTTAGACTTTCGAAAAGCTTAATGAAGGAGCGATAATCTTTTGAAGACACTAATCATTGCGGAAAAACCTGATATGGGACGAAATATAGCAGCCGCAATCGATCCTAAAGCAAAAAATCACCGTTCCTACATAGAAGGCGAGCATTATATTATTACGTGGGCGATCGGTCATTTAATCGGTCTTGCAGAGCCTGATGCCTATGATGATCGTTACAAAAAGTGGAATATAAATGATCTTCCCATTATACCGACACAGTTCAAGCTCGTACCGAACAAAAAAACAATCGATCAGCTTAAGGTTATCGGCGATCTGGCAAAACGCAGCAATCTGCTTGTCAACTCTTGTGATGCCGGGCGAGAAGGGCAATATATTTTTTCCCTCATCCAGCGCCATCTTAAGTTAAATCAACCCGTTAAACGGCTGTGGATTTCAGACCTTACCCCGGAGACGATTCGAAAAGGTTTCGAGGAATTGAAAGAGGGCGCCGAATATGAGAATTTGACCCGCGCGGCAACAGCAAGAAGCGAGGCGGATTGGCTAATCGGAATGAATGGTTCACGTGCTTTTACAACGAAGCATAATGTGCTGCTATCGGTTGGTAGAGTTCAGACGCCAGTGCTCGCCCTTATATATGATCGGCAGAAGCAAATTGAAGCGTTCTCCTCTTTGAAATTTTTTGAACTGGAAGGACATTTCACACAGGATGAAATGACGTACCGCGGCATGTGGCAGGCCGAGAGAATGACAGATCAAGCAAAAGTTGAGGCCGTTGCGGCAAAGGTTAAAGGCAAGGCGGGACGAATTGCGTCTTATGAAGTTAAGGATACGAAGGAGTATCCGTTTAAGCTATACGATCTTACTCTTTTGCAGCGGGAAGCCAATGGCAAATATGCTTTTTCCGCGAAAAAAACGTTGGATACAGCACAGGCGTTGTACGAGAAGCATAAAGTTATTTCTTATCCAAGAACAAACTCAAATTACGTGACTGAGCAGAACATTCCTGAAATGCACAAAACGTTGAATGCACTTCAAGGTACCGCCTATGATGATCTCGTCAAAGGGGCTAATCGGAGCCTTGTGCATAAGGGGAATAAATTTATTTGCAACCCGACAAAGGTTGAGGATCACCATGCCATTTTGCCAACGAATCGTAAAGCAAATGGGCTCAGCCCTGATGAGCAAAAGCTGTATGATTTGATCGTACGAAGGTTTTTGTCGCAATTTTATCCAGCTGCTGAATATAAGGTTCACACCGTCTTGACTGAGGTAGAGAACGAAATGTTCAAAACGACGGTTAAGGAGCTTCTTAGCTTAGGATGGAAGGTCATCTATGCTGACCAGAAGAAGGAGAAAGCAAAACCTTCAGCCAAAAGCAAGGATAAGGAAGAAGCAGAGGACGAAGAAATTGAAGTAAATGAGCCGTTCTCCATATCAGCAGATGCAGGGATTATCTGTTCGGATGCCATTGTGAAAGAGAAGGACACACAGCCTCCCAAGCATTACACGGAGGGTACACTGCTTAAAGCGATGGAGAGCGCAGGCAAACAAATTGAGGACGAGGATGTCCGAGATGCAATGAAAGATTCAGGATTAGGTACACCAGCTACGCGCGCAGCTACGATTGAGCGTCTGAAAAACGTTGGTTATGTGGAAATGCAGGGCAAAAAAATACAAGTTACACAAAAAGGCCGAACAGCTATTGAGCTGATTCGTGGTGCTGGTATTGATTTGCTTACCTCTCCTGAGATGACGGGGTTGTGGGAGCGACGATTGAACGAGATATCCAGAGGAACAGCTTCGGATGGACAATTCATGGAAAATGTCAAAAAATTCGCGACGATGATCGTGGACAAGGTTCGCGTTCAATCACGAGCCGCCAAAACATCATTTGAGAGTGAAGCTCCTGCTTCCGGCAAAGGCACTGGCGGGAAGTCAGGTACAGCGACTCGCACCCGTGCAGCCTCAACTAAAACGGCTGGAGCGGCAAAAAAAGCGGCATCGGCTGCGTCTACTGTATCAGRCAGCCCGACTGTCATTGCCACATGTCCAAGGCCAGGCTGCGGCGGTTCCATCTTTATGGGACGCAAAGGCTATGGCTGTTCTCATTATAAGGAAGGTTGTAAATTCGTTATATGGAAAGAAAGCTTTGGCAGGAATTTGACGGATACTCAGGTGAAAGCTTTAGTCGAGAAGGGGAAGACGACTAAGCTGAAGCTTGAGCTTCCAGATGGTACGCCTGGAGAAGGAAAAATAGTGCTTAGAAATGTGGATACCGGAGAACTAACAATCGAACAGTAGAGGCCACTTTTCTCACATAGCAAAAACCCGAATTCGTCAGAAGCACCAAGGGACGAATTCGGGTTTATTTGTTTTTGTCATTCCATTATCGATTAACGTACCCGTGAATAGCGCCTGGGACATCCTTTAGATGATCCAAGGTTAAAAAAGCGCCTTTTGGCTCCACTTCAATCTGAATGATGTTATATTCCCATTCGGTTATCGCACGCATATGAATAGCGTGAATACCTGCTGTTAATGCAGGAACAACATCCGTTCGAATGGAGTTGCCAACCATCCACGTACTGTTGCGATCGAAGACACCATTGGACAAAATGGTTTCTAGTGCGTCGCTATTTTTGACACGTCGAATGTAGATGCGGGAATCGAAATAACGCTCCAAGTTTAATTTCTCAATCTTGCGACGTTGAATGGGCATCTCGCCACCCGTATAGAGATGAAGCTCATGGCCGGCCTCCGCTAGTGAGAACAACGTTTGTTCCATATTTGGATACGGCTCGGTATCGTGCTCATAAACACTTAAGCCAAGCTTCCACAGAAAGTTTTCTTCATTTGTTGATCTCTTGCGACCAGTCAAATGAGAGAAGTGAATGTAAGTATCAACAAACGATTGTGGGAAATGCTCGCTTTTAAATCCGAATACGGCTACGCCGGCAATATCGATCTCCATTTGCTTGTCTCGGATGGCTTGTATTGAAACGAGGGGAGAGCTGCCGAACCAAGTGGTCATTGCATCAATAAATTGATCAATGACCAAGTAAAAGTATTTATTGCAGTGAATTAATGTATCGTCGAGGTCAAACATAATTTGTTGCTTCATGTATACGATCTCCTTTGCAAAACTTGAAACTGTATGATCAATCTACCGCAAGTGGCAGGGTCGAGTCAATGTAGGGTGTAAGAGAGGAACTGCTTTTACATACATATCCAATAATATCGGCATAATGATAGTGGAGGTGATTGCAATGGCTATCAACAAAAACGGCACTGGAGAATCTCGTCAAAATCATTCTACCTTGCGTGGACAGTCAGGCAAGCTTAAAACCGATAAATTCGCGAAGCGACCTGCGAGCTTAAACGGCATTAACAAACAGCTCCCTTAATGAAGCAAGTTTTTAAAAACACAGAAGGAGAGCTTGAATAGCTTCAGCTCTCCTTCTAATCCATGTTATGCATATTTAAGCTGTGAAGCTTTTAATTGATTCTTAATGAAAGCGATACGTCTGCGAACGTAGAAGTCCTTGCTGGCGCCCTTTAAATCTTTGGGAGTGATCACCTCCTCTGCAACATTATCGATGATAATAAGCCGTCCATCGGCGTAAAACTTAAAAGTTAAGTCGCGTCCAGGACGTTCATTCTCTACATATCGGAAATTTTCGCAGATGTTATTCATGGTGATCAGGCCTCCTTCAAAATGTTGAATTCGTCGATCATTAGAACATTTGTTCTTGTTTTTATTATACCAAACATTTGTTCGTATGGAAACTGTTTTTTGTTTAACGTAAACTAGATTCATAGAAGCAGTTGCTGCAAACAGAAGGAGAGCGGAAAATGATCAAAGTAAAGAACTTATCCAGACGTATTCCCGGCGGGCCTAAGGTGCTCGATGATATTAGCTTTGAGGCTTATCCTGGCGACTTTATCGCCATTAAGGGTGATAGCGGAAGCGGGAAGTCCACACTTCTTCGGTGCCTAGCCTTGCAAGAAAAGTGGAGTGAAGGCTCCTATCAATTTGATGGCAAAGATATTTTCAAAGAAGGATTCAAAGGCAAGCTTAAAGTTCGCAGAGAGGTTGCTTATGTGGAAGAAAAACCTTTTCTATTCCCGAACAAGACGGGATTAAAAAATGTTATTATCGGTTCAATTTCACAAACGCCTGCTTGGCGGAGATGGACCGGGATGGTACGTAATGATGATTATATGGGTGCGATGGATATGATAGAAAAACGCGGCCTGCTTGATAAAGCACATCAGAAGGCGAGCACTCTTAGCGGGGGCGAACGGCAGCGTATGGCAATTGCAAGAGCACTCGTTCATGGCGCTAAAGTCATTGCAGCCGACGAGCCGGTTTCGGGTCTTGATCCCCATACAGCGGATCAAGTTCTAACTGATTTGAAAGCGCTATGCAAGGAGCAAGGCGTTATTGTGATTGCTGTTATGCATCAGGGGGACTGGGCGGAGCGATTTGCTGATCAAATTCTCGGCTTGAAAGACGGTAAACTTGTTCTTAACGTAAGCGGCAGAAGATTGACTGAACGCGAGAAGGCACTCCTGTGAACGAGATCGTACTACGCCTCATAATAGAAGCTGAGCTCGACGCTGCTATTAAGCTAGAACAAAAATGCTATTCACCTGAAGCTGCTGCTACCATGGCAGGGTTTCAATTTCGCTATAAGCATTATCGTTCATTTTTTTGGTCAGCTTGGCTTGGCGACCAATTAGTTGGAATAACAAACGGCATCCGTACTTCACAGACTGATTGCGGTGATGAGATGAAGGGGAATCAAGCTGATTTTTTTGAGGGGAACAACTTTTGTATCCTTACTATCGCAGTTGATTCGCATTATCGCGGGCGTGGAATCGGCACTTTGTTGCTGAGGAAGCTGATCGAACAATGTAGTTTATCACAGATTGAAACCATTATACTGATGTGCGAGGAGCATTTGATTCCGTTCTACGAATCGGAGCAATTTGAGCGTAGAGGGGTGTCCGCTTCTACGCATGGCGGAATCGTTTGGCATGAGATGAGACGTGTATTGCATACAATGGAGCATCTTACCGAATAGGAAGGTGTCTTTCATATGTCATTTCAACCGCCAGTCGTTATCCAAACGGCAAAAGCTGATTTTCCGAAAGCCGAGCTGTCATTGCCTTATGTGAGCGGAGGCAGAAGCGAAGCTGCAGATAAAAAGATCAACCATACGATTCATCATACCGTGCAGCAAATGGTTCATAATCAAGGCTCGCTTGATGATCCGAGAGCGCAGATGCTAGGTTATTTTGAACAGAAAAATAATCAAAAGGATTATCTTAGTCTTTCCTTGTTCAATTATGCCTTTACTGGTGGAGCTCATGGCTTGACGCTTCAGCAATCGCTGACTTTTAAGCAATCGACAGGACAAACCTATACGCTGGCCCAGCTGTTTAAACCTGGTTCGGACTATGTTGGGCGGATAAGCGCTATCATAAGCGCACAAATCTTGGCAAGAAAGATTGATACGCTGGAGCCTTTCAAATCCATAAGACCTGACCAGGACTATTACGTAGCGGACCGTTCACTTGTCGTCTATTTCCAGCTATATGAGCTGGCAGCTTATGTGTTTGGATTTCTGTATTTTCCAATATCCGTCTACGAACTGCAAGATATCATTAATGAGGATGGTCCACTTGGTCCGATGCTGGTTAATGACTAATTCTGAATGAAACCATTTTCTCTTAGCAGTTATTCAGCCTAAGAACATAAGGAGACAACGCATTGATATATTTTCTCATATTATTCGCAGCAGCATTAATTGTCGCGGTGTCGTTTGTCTTCTTTCACCAACGAAAAATGGAAAAGGAGCAGCAACGCTCCATCGAAAGAACGCCTGTTTTACCATCCGCGACAGTTACGTCAATATCTACGAATCGAATAGCAGACCAACCCCTTGCTGAGACCGCTGCGAAAGCAACTATAAGCTCGATGCCTTATTCAGCAGATATGCTCTATAAGATTTTAGTTGTAGATGATCAACCCGCTATTCGAATGATGCTTGTTGAATTGTTTGCTGCGCAGGGAATCGATGTTTATGAAGCTGAAAGCGGCAGTATCGCCTTGGACATTTACGAGAAGCAGAAGCCGAATTGTGTACTGCTTGATTTGAAAATGCCCGAAATGGATGGGATAGAAATTTTGCGCGGGATAAGAATGCTGTCGCCAGAGGTGCCTGTCATTCTCATAACGGCATATGCAGATCCAGACATAATGGAAGAGGCGCTTGCGCTTGGCATTACACATTGTTTTACGAAGCCCTTTGATATCATAGAGCTCAAATCACTCGTTTATGGAATACTGGAGCAAAGTTCTGATCAAGCTGAGTGAAAAAATAGAAATCAATCGACTCGCATCTAAATGGATGCGAGTTTTTGTTATGCGTTTTAATCACTCTTCCTTTTGCATGTGACATCCAAACCACTCATACAGTTACGTAGGAGGGTGATTGGATGATTTTATTGCTAGCGGGATTATTATTATTTGCGATTGTCATTGGCGTGATTATTGCCATCGCATTCAAAGCGCAACAGTCCATTTCATTATCTAAGCATCAGAATCTAATTGGTTATGGCTTGCAGGCGCAGTTGCTGCAGGACAAACATGATCTGCATCGTTATGGTTTAGCGCAGCTGCTTAGACGGCGGTTCGGCGGGTTATCGTCATTTGGTTTATCGTTTAATGTGCTCGGTTTGATTGGTAGTGCAGCTTTTTTGTTTGGGCCAGCGATCGGAGAGGGGGGGCCGTCGGTTATTGGATTTGGTTTGCCCATAATCGCTTTATTCGCACTTATTTTAAGTGCATCTCTCGCAGAACTCTCATCTGTGACACCAACTGCAGGCGGAATTTATCATACGGCATCCTCATTAGGCGGGCGCTCATGGGGAGTGCGAGCAGGCTGGCTTCAAGCATCTGGACATTTAGCCATGCTTGCGCTGCTAAACTGCGCATGTGCAGCTTTACTGGACGGTTTTATGTCCGCTCGAATAGGTTATCAAACATCGGATTTCACTTTTTGGTGTGTCGTTGCAGTGCTGACTGCTTCCCAAGGTGCTGTGAACCACTTTGGAAACCGGATGTTAAGCAAGCTGCAAGCAGGCGGCGTTATACTGCAAGTATTTATTGCTTTATTCATTATTGCTGGGCTAGCTTGGCTTGCATGGCCAGGCAGCTATTCACCTGTATTGATGTATCAATTTCAAAATGCAGAGTGGAATGGTACCGTGCAGGCGGGATCATTCGTCAGCGGTACGCTCCTTTTGTTAAAGCTATTTATTGGCATGGAGGGCTCAAGCCAAGGATCGGAAGAAACAATTGATCCTCGTGTACGAGCACCGTGGTCGATTTTTTTATCTACTGCTTACACATTTGTTATTGGTTTTGTACTTCTGAGCTTTATGCTTATATCCATTCCATTGTCTAACGGACCAAGCTGGTTGGGAACGTTTCTACAAATGGCAGCTGCTGGCTGGGGCGGCACCAGTATGATCATTATTTTTGTCATTCTATCATTATGGAGCAGCGGACTGCAGACGATGACAGGATGCTCGCGGATTGTATACAGCCTGGCACGTGATGGCGCCATGCCGCTGAGCCAACGGTGGTCTAATGTGTCGGAGCGGCATCAGACGCCGATTCCTGCCGTCTGGTTGTGTGCGGTCATTTCACTAACTATTCTTCTCATTACTTTTTTCAGCTATAGAGACGATACAATCATTTTTCTTCTAACTGCAGCGATAATATGTTTAAATTTATCTTATGCCATACCGATTGCCTGGAAAATAAAACAGGGGAAGATCCATGCGCAGTTGCATGCATCACCGTGGCATTTGGGCAGCTGGAGTATCCCAATCCATGTGGTTTCCATAGCTTGGCTGCTGTTAACGACGATACTAGCTGCTATATTCATCGATTATCGAGGCTCAATTGCAGCTTTTGTAATTCTTACCTTGATCTCTTTCATGGAGCTAAGGTATCGGCAAAAACATGGGATGAGCCTGCAGAGCAGAGTTGATCGTTCGCGCAAGGAGCTTTATTTTATGGAAAGAAAATTTCCTTTAAATTAATCTGTATGTCGATGCTGTGGGAAATAATGATGTACTCATTTAGGAAATAGTCGGACTATTTAAAAAACATTTCCCGGGGAAACGCAATAAGTAACAGAAAAGAGAGGTTTTCGACAGCCAGTGGCTAACGCAAGTAGAATGTGTCGAAAGCGTTGCTGGGAAAGGGAAAATCACAAAAGTTATCGATATAGTTATCTCTCTTTGCCAACATCTCCCTTAGAAGATTATAATAGTCAAATGAGAGATATTTATAGGAGGAACGAAGCTAATGACACATCATATAGAAACGGCTAAACTTGTGTCACTAAATATAGGAATGCCGAAATCAATAACACACGGCAGCAAAGAAGTATTAACAGGAATTTATAAGCAGCCTTCACAAGCAACCCATGCTTTGAGCACTATAGGTCTTGAGGGCGATGGACAAGGCGATACGATTCACCATGGTGGACCGGACAAAGCGGTATGCGTCTATTTCGAGCAACGATACGCCTATTGGCGTGAGAAATACGAGGAGCCATTTGATTACGGAGCTTTTGGTGAAAACTTTACGCTCTCGAGCTGGACAGAAGGGGATTTGTGCATCGGCGATATTATCAAGGCAGGTGATGTGATCCTTCAAGTAAGTCAGCCAAGACAGCCGTGCTATAAGCTGGGGCTGCGGCATAAGCTGCCGGAATTGCCGGGACATGTTCAGCGTGAAGGCTACACAGGTCTTTATTTCCGCGTACTCCAAGAGGGCCATATACAGGCAGGGATGACGTTTGAAATTAAATATAAACATCCGGCCCGTAAAACGGTTATGGAAGCTAACCGTGTCATGTACCGTGATAAAGATGACATAAAGGGAATAAGAGAGCTGCTTGATGTGAAAGAATTGGCTGCGAGCTGGCAGGAACAGCTGGGGGCTCGTTTGACAAGATTGCAGCTTGAACAATAAGGAGGCTTGTCTGCTTTGACCGACACCATAGATTTTACATCGTATTTAGATGCATATGCATTCGCCGAGCCTTGTCATATTGAGAGCCGGGAGAGCGGAATGAATAATACGACCCGAATCATTTCGTCGGGAAATAAAAAATTTGTCCTGCGCATTTACAATAACCATAAAGATATTGATATTGTAAGGCTTGAACATGAGGTACTGAACGACTTGAATAAACAGAAGCTAACCTTTAAGGTGCCGATTCCAGTTCAGAATAAACAAGGCGAAACGATTAGCGTTGCAACAGATGGCACCTTATCGTCATTATTTCAGTTTATTGATGGTGACCGACCGACGGTTTCAAACCCAGCGCATGTTTATGCGCTAGGCGTTACAGCTGCGAAGCTTTCTAGCGCTTTAAGCGGAATAACCCCAAAAGGCTTGCCGCTTTACAGCCCTTATTTCATGTTGGAAAATACATATGCTTTGATGGATGAGGAAGCTTTTTTTGCAATGGCAGAGCTGTCCGTAGATCTTAAAGGTAGAAAATCAAGCTTCATGGCCTTGCACGAGGAGCGTCTGAAGCTGAAAGAGGATTGTAATCAACTTGTCGGGCTGCCGGAACAATGGATCCATGGTGATTTGGTTTTTAATAATACGATATGTCAAGGCGATGCGATCGTAGGTGTGCTGGATTTTGAATTTACGACTGTCGATCTTAGAGCGATGGAGCTTGCTGTCATTATTGTCGATATCATAAAACCAGATGACCTAAATATAAAAGAGAAGGTGAAGCGTTTATTGCAGGGTTATCAGGATACGAATCCGTTAACTCTTCATGAAATTAAGATATTGCCGATATTAATGAAATTAAGATTGCTTGATGTAGCATTGCATTTTGCCATACGCTTAAGAGATAATTTAGATGATGAGGAAATACTTTGCGGCATTATCGATCAGTCAGCATTTGGCTGCCGCTGGATTAATGAATATTGGGAGGATGATTTTTCATGAGTTTAGCCAAAGCACTGGGATACGGCGAGAACGAAAAACTGCTCATTATTAACGCAGATGACTACGGAGTATGCCATTCGGTAAATGTCGGCATTCAGCAGCTGCTGCTAGAACAAACGGTGAGCTCGGCGACGATTATGATGCCTTGCGGCTGGGCGAGGGAAGCAGCGCTATGGAGTGCAAGGCACCCGCAAGTCGATGTGGGTGTCCATTTCACATTTACTAGCGAATGGGATATGTACCGCTGGGGTCCAGTCAACCGCAAAGGAAGCACAAGTTCGCTTGTCACCCATGAAAATTATTTCCCGAAGGACAGTAAAACCTTTGAGCTGCAAGCTGATCCAGAGCAAGTAAAAGAAGAACTTATCGCACAAATTGAAATGGCTTTAGCTATGGGGATGAAACCATCGCATGCAGACAATCACATGGGAAGCTTGTATGGGTTAGCAACCGGCAGAAATTTCTTATCTATCGTTCTGGATGTATGCGCTTCCTATGGCCTGCCTTTCCGTTTGCCGCGTAATTTAAGGCAAAATATTGGTCAAGTGGCCTCTCCTGAGCTGGAAGAGCAAGCCAAACAGCTCGGAATGCTGGCGGATTCGAAGGGTGTTGTTATCCTTGATTATTTAATCGGCTTGCCGTTCCACTTGGAGGAGGGTGAAACATTTGATTCACTAAAGGCAAGCATGCAGCAGGTGCTTGAGGGTCTGCAACCAGGCGTTTCTGAAATTATTATACATCCGTCTCTTGTAACCGATGAGCTGAATGCTTTTCACATGCAGCCTCAAAAGCGGGGAATGGAGTTCGAATTATTCCGTGATGCTGAGATCAAGAATACGTTGCAAAAAGAAAACATCCGTATGATTCGCTGGAGTGAACTGCAAAAACTGCAGCGTGCTCGAACAGGCTTTACAACCTAACGAAGGAGTTGACTTATGTCTATTGAAGCGATAAAACAACTAGCCGAACAATTGAAATCTAATATTGGACGCGTCATCGTAGGCAAAGAGGAAGTTGTAGAACTAATGCTCATCGGACTCCTTACATCAGGGCATGTGCTGCTCGAGGATGTGCCAGGAACAGGAAAGACCTTGCTCGCTAAATCTATGGCTAAATCATTGGCTTTATCTTTCAGGCGAATTCAATTTACACCCGATTTGCTTCCATCGGATCTAAGCGGCATTCATTTCTATAATCAAAAAATAAGCGAGTTTGAATTCAGAGCTGGTCCATTGTTTACTCATTTGCTGTTAGCAGATGAGATTAATCGTGCGACGCCTCGTACCCAATCGAGTTTGCTCGAATGTATGGAAGAGCGTCAAATCAGCATCGACGGTGAAACCAAATATTTGGAGCGTCCATTTATGGTTATTGCTACACAAAATCCAGTGGAGCATCAAGGAACGTTTCCACTTCCGGAAGCACAGCTCGATCGTTTTTTATTCAAAATTAAGATGGGTTATCCGACGACTGAAGAAGGTTTGCAGCTATTAAAACGTTTTAAAGATCATGATCCGCTTACGGAGCTTGAGCCAGTTGCAGGAATAGATGTCATTCAGAAGGCACAGCAAGCCTATTCAGCGGTGAAAGTGAACGATGACATCCTTCAGTATTTGCTGCAAATCGTGGAGCAAACACGAAGGCGTGAGGAGGTTTCTGTTGGTGTCAGTCCGCGTGGCAGTCAAGCGCTGCTCCGTGCTTCCCAGGTACATGCCATTTTGCGAGGACGTGATTTTGTTACGCCTGATGATATAAAGGCAATGGCGAAGCCGGTCTTGTCCCACCGACTAGCCATTCGCGGCATGCATCGTACAGCAAATCAGGCGGAGTCCATTATTGATGACATTATTCGTTTGACGGCCGTGCCTGCTGAAGCAGGCGTTACGGCTCGTTAGGCAGCCTGATGATTTTATTCTGGTTTATATTAGCTGCAATCGTCATTTTGTCACTACAGGGCAAAATATTTCAAAAGCTCGTATTGCGCCGTATCCAATATGAACGGCGTTTTACGAGCAAAACATGCTATAGCGGCGAGCAGGTTGAGATGATAGAAGAGATGGCCAACGCCAAATGGCTGCCGGTGCCCTGGCTACGCGTGGAATCACAGCTATCCACTCATCTGCATTTTCAACAGCTTGATAATTTTTCTGTGAGCAGCGGGCAGCTTTATCAGAACCATAAGAGCTTCTTTAGTCTATCGCCGTATACAAAAATTACGCGCACACACCGCATCACCTGTGCAAAGCGAGGCTGGTACAAGCTTCAAACCGTCACGTTAACGGGCGGTGATCCGCTTGGTTTAACCCATTCGTCCGCTCAAATTGCGCTTCAAGGGGAACTGCTTGTTTATCCAAAGCCTGCCGAGGTGCCCATTCATGAGCTACCTTATCATAGCTGGCAGGGTGATCAATCGATTCGCCGCTGGATTATCAACGATCCATTCATTATTGCTGGCGTTCGCGATTATCAAGCGGGCGATACGTATAAGCAAATCAACTGGAAAGCTACTGCAAAAACAGGAAGCCTTCAAGTCCATCAGTATGATTTTACCGCGGACCGCAGACTGATGATTTATTTGAATGTGGACGATGTAGAGGGCATGTGGCGAAGCGTTACTGATTTATCGTTAATCGAGCTAGGTATTGAATGGGCAGCAGGGGCAGCTGAAGCTGTCATTCAGCAGGGCATGGAAGTTGGTTTTGCATCCAATATGCCTTTGACCGGCATGATGGAAAGCGTTCACATTGAACCTAGAGGCGGGCATGAGCATTTAATCGTTATTTTAGAGGAAATGGCGAAGCTCGATATAGAACGCACAGAGCTGTTTCATCATTTGTTGGAACGCGAAGCAAGAAGCGGCTACAGTGAACGAGATGTGCTAATGATTACGGCTTATTGGAACGAAGAACTGGAAAAACAAGCTGAACAGCTTCGCTACAACGGCAATGCAGTCGCAGTTTGGATGCTGACAGATAAAGCTAAGCAAACGATTAGCGATGTTGGACAAGCGATATCAGGTAGCGGCAGAGAAGAGGTGACCGCGTGAATGAGCCCCAGAAGCGATCTTTTTCTTTAAATACCTTAGGTCAAGGCGTTATTGAACTGCTCTTTTATTTGCCCGTATTTATAGCGATAGCTGTTTACTTGCTGCCTGCTGGAGCTTTGTGGCCATGGATAGCAACGATTCCTCTCTGTTACTGGGCGGCATCGCTAATTCTCGGAAAATATCCAAGATTACGATACGGCGTGAAGCTGCTTCTAGTTATTGCTATTGGGGCGTTGCATAGCAGTTTGTTCATTATCGCATGGGTAGGTAATATGGATATCGTCCCTATGGTTGTATGCGGACTTGCTGCTGCTGTAGCAGCAATGAAGGGCATGTCGGCGCAATTGCGCGGATGGTTCAACTCATTTCCCAATACACAGATGCTGATTGGAGTGCTCCTTTATGTAGCTGTACAGCCGTTAAAAATAATTGCGTTAAAAAAACTGATGGAGTACAACGGTGTTTTAATCGTTTGCGGAATTGCTGCCGTCATTATCTTTTTCTTTTTTGCAAATGAGCGGCATTTGAACAGTGAAACAGTAGATTCAGGGAAAACGTCAGCTACTCTTGCTTTCAAACGCCAAAATCGTCTATTAATTATTGTAATTGTCAGCATCATTAGCTTTCTTGCTCTTTTCCGCCAAATTCAGAAGATGATTGAGAGCTTCTTTCATTCAATTATTGAGCGAATAATGAACTGGCTAAACCAGTCTAGGGAGCAAACATCGGTTGAAGAACCTCCTATTGATTCTTCAACACCTGAGATGCCTTTGGAGGAAACGAAGCCGCCGTCTGATTGGATGCTGCTACTCGAGCAAATTGCGAAAATTATCGGCATCGTGTTAGTCATCATCATCTTCTGCATTCTGTTCTATTTTATTGCTAGAAAGGTAATGCAATGGGCGAAACTGCTTGCTGCTAAATTGCAGGAAAGAGGAGCAGATAGCCGCAATAATGGGGTTGGCTTTACAGATGAAGTTGAAAGTTTAATGACATTAACTAAATGGCGGGAGCAAATGGGCAATAAACTGAAGCAGCTGCTGCCAAAGAAGCGTTCCTTTGCTCAGGAATGGAATGAGCTGCGAACAAATACAGAAAAAATCAGGTTTTTATATGCTCGCTTATTGAGAAGCAGCGCCGAACAGGGGTATACGGTCAAAGAACATATGACTCCGCGCGAAACGTCAGAAGACCTGAATACATGGCAGGCTGGCAAGCTTGACAATATGCCTCGATTTATTGAGTTGTACGAAGAAGCAAGGTATGGCGATAAGCAGCCAGATGACCAACAAATCAACGCTCTTAAAAACCAGTTCGAAAAAAAAGGGAATCAAGCTTAACAAGCTGATTCCCTTTTTTTGGTGTATGATTCAAAGCATAACCATATAATCATTTGAGGCTTAAAATATGTTCGGCAATTTTATGGCCATGATACCGTCCGGATTCGATGAAAATTTCATTTGCTTCATGTCTGGAGGCTACCACACCTGCCAGATAAATGCCTGGAACATTCGTTTCCATAGTATCTTCGTTGAAGGTTGGATACCCTTCTTCCTCAATCGTAACGCCGCTTGTGTTAAGGAAGTTGCGATCGGGATGGAAGCCAGTCAAAGCTAATACAAAATCATTTTCCAAACGGATCTCGCCTTCAGGTCCTAGTACAGTGATGTCATTGTTTTCGATAGAGGTTACAGTTGACTGAAACAGCATGCGAATAGAGCCTTTGATTACTTTGCTCTGGAAACCTGGCTTAACCCATGGCTTAATGCTGGTAGAATAATCATTGCCGCGATAGACGACCGTTACCTCTGCACCGACCCTCTCTAGCTCTAAAGCCGCATCGATTGCGGAGTTGCTGCCGCCAATAATGGCAACTTTCATACCAACGTAGGGATGAGATTCGCGGAAGAAATGACTAACCTTATCGAGCTGCTCACCGGGAATGCCCAGCTCATTCGGATGATCGAAATAACCTGTAGCTATGATGACATACTTGCTTTGGTAGGTGCGCTTCTCGCCAAAACGATCTTCTCCATGCAAAATAAACTGTCCATTCTCAGGCGTAATCTTATTTATCATTTCATAGGCTTGCACACGAACGTTTTTGCGCTGCGCGGCTGTTCTATAATAATTAAGTGCTTCCAGTCTGGAAGGCTTATCGTTAGCCGTTGTGAATGGTATTCCGCCGATTTCAAGATTTTCTGGACTGCTGAAAAATTGCATATAAGTGGGATATTGCGAGATTGAATGTACAATGTTGCGTTTCTCTATGATCAGTGGCTGAAGACCAATCCGTTCGAGTTCAATCGCTGCTGCCAAGCCGCACGGACCGCCTCCAATGATGATGGCTTCTTCTTTTTGCATTCGTATTACCCTCCTATACTATAACGAAGCGATATAAATTCTAATATAACGATCATTTTACTGCGAGGCGTACATATTGTGCAAATCTGGATTTATGGCTCTCGTGTACATGCAATATATTATTGTATAATAATGTGTAACCATTCTTATTTGTATACCGGTTCTATGAAACTAGCTTTATTTCACAAAATGATAGGAGGAGATCACATGCGGCGACGTTTTGTAATAGAGGCAGTACTGGTGGCAACGTATGGACATCTTCTTGTACCGAGTCGTCCAATTGATTTTGTCGTTCCTTATTCATCCATAGCTGAGCTGTATGAAATGAGAGACGGTGTTGAACCTGTCATGGATGATCCAGATGATGATGGGCATGTAAAAACCAAAATAAATGAACTTATTGCTTTTTTTGAGGATGCTCTTAATCGCAAAAAAATTGAAAAGGCCATGCAAGTGCCTTGGCGAGAAAGCTCTCCGCTCATTCTAAATGATACGATTCATTTTACGGTCGTGCATGCTGTCGATAATGCCCATTATGGCGAGATGTTCGATCCGATCGAAACGGAATTGCTGTTAACAGGATTGAAGCTGCAAGTCCCATTGCTGTCGGATCAGTTTGAGTTTCAAGATAAGCTGATAGAAGCAGAGGTCCCTGTACAAATTTACGATATTGAAGATTTTGAGTTTGCGGTAGAGGAAGGCATCTCCTCAAGCGACTTTGATTTGCCGAATGAGTCGGACAGGTTTTAAATCATTTTTTTTGTAAAAACCTCTTGCGCAAAGGCAGAAACAGGTGTTAAGATTTGGATGGGTTAGGAAAATATGATCAAATGGATACGAAAAGGGGGGCTCACGAATGTTTTTCAATCAGATTGGAATGAATGTCGAAGGCGCGCAGTTTAGCATGAATTTCCATTCCGTTGTTCAAACATGCCGATCGGGCTGCCTTCGTTCATTGGTGTCAACGCAGCTTTTTTGACCGTTGCACGCTATTATACGAAGATCTCAAGCCGATTATGGCTTGAGGTCTTTTTTTGTTTCCTATAGGGGAAGGGGCAATCCAATGAAAACGCTGTTACGTTTGATGATTTATGTAAGACCGAGTGCCAAATGGGTATTTACAGCGGTTATCATTATGATTTTTGCGACGATATTCGATTTGGTAGCTCCTTGGGTATTAGCCAAAATATTTGACGAAGGAATCGGAAAAAGCAATATGTCCGTCGTGATCGGATTAACACTTGCTTTGGCAGGCATTCAAGCTTTAAAGAGCTTGGGCATGTTTATACAAGGTTATTCCCAAGAGCTGGTCGGTCAAAATGTCGTGTTTAAACTCCGGAAAGAGCTTTATGAGCATTTGCAGCGGTTATCATTTTCTTATTATGACCGTGCGCAGACTGGTCAGCTCATGTCCAGAATGACTGGGGATATTGATGCGGTAAAAAACTTTGTCGGGTTTGGAGCGATGAACCTATTTACTGGCATGCTGACGTTTATCGGAACGACGATTTTCATGATGACGATGCAATGGAAAGTAACTTTAATCAGCTTAATTACAATTCCTTTTATTTTGTTCGTCTTATTTCGCTTTAACCACAAAGTAGGACCAGCTTGGTCCAATATTCGTGAACAAATGGGGCGCTTAACGACTACGCTTCAAGAAAATATTTCAGGCATTCGAGTTGTCAAATCTTTTGCAACGGAGTCCGTAGAACAAAGGAAATTCGCTGAGCGAAATGAGCAAAACTTTGATACAAATATGGACCGGGCAAGGCTGGAGGCAAAAGCATTTCCCCTCATGGGCTTTTACGGAGGACTCACGTTTGTTTTGATGATCTGGATCGGTGCTATTTTTGTTGCTCGGGAAGAGATGTCGATTGGTACCTTCATAGCGTTTCAATGGTACACATGGGGCATTATTTGGCCGCTGAATATGCTAGGCTGGCAAATTAATATTTTCCAGCAAGCGATTAAAGCAGCTCCACGTGTATTTGAAGTGCTGGACACACCGGTTGATATTCAAACCCCTGAACAAGCGATAAATACGGACGGAATGCACGGCAACGTCGTTTTTGATCGTGTAACATTCTTCTTCTCCGATCAGGATTTAGCGAAGGATAAGCCGATATTGGATGAGGTTTCTTTCCAAGTGAAGCAAGGTGAGGTGATCGGTGTACTCGGTGCCACGGGTTCAGGCAAAAGCAGTCTGATTGGCTTGCTTTCTCGTTATTATGATGTGTCCAGTGGCAGTGTACTCATTGATGGTGTAGATGTGCGGGAATATGAGCTTGATGGACTGCGGCGAAGCATAGGTATTGTACCGCAAGAGACCTTCTTGTTCTCAGCATCGATTAGAGATAATATCGCCTACGGTCATCCGGATGCGACGCAGGAGCAAATTGAGGAGGCAGCACGCAAATCGCAAATCCATTCCTTCATCGAAAGCATGCCAAGCGGCTACGATACGCGAATTGGTGAGCGGGGTGTCGGGCTCTCTGGCGGGCAAAGACAACGTGTGGCGCTTGCTCGTGCGATTTTAATGGATCCGCCAATTTTAGTACTGGATGAAGCGACAGCGAGTGTAGATACAGCAACAGAATCAGCTATTCATGAAGCTTTATTAGAAGTCATGAAGGGTCGCACGACATTTATAATCGCGCAGCGGCTTTCCTCGATTCAGCATGCGGACCGTATTATTGTGCTTGAAAATGGCCGTGTGGCTGAAGAAGGCACACATAAGGAACTAAACGAAGGCAGTGGCTTCTTCCGTCAATTGTTTGATAGACAGAAGCAAATCGCACATCAATAGAAGAGAGGTGAAATCATGAGTCAAGTGGAGTGGGATATGGATTCTGATGTAGAAGAGAAGCCGTTTAATGGGAAATACATGCGGCGTATGCTTCAATATCTTATCCCTTATCGCAAATTAATGACGTGGGTCATTATTATAGTGCTTATTAATATGTTATTAAGCTTATCCGAGCCAATTATTCTTGCGTACATCATCGATAAAGGGATAAACCAAAAAGATTATTCGGTTATCCATGTATTGGGTGCTATTCTGCTGGGCGTTAAGCTAATAGGCTGGTTGTTTAGCTATATGCATACCAGATGGATCAATTTTACAGGACAACGTATTTTGTTTGATCTTCGTCAGCAATTATTTAATCATTTGCAAACCTTGTCCTTTCGTTTTTTTGATGGGCGTCCCGCTGGTAAAATTATGTCCAGAATAACGAATGATACAAATGCTATTGGTGAGCTAATCAACGGCGGTTTGATAACGATGGTGATGGAGGTTACGCATTTACTTGGCATCGTCATCATTTTGATCTGGATGGATTGGCAGCTTGCTTTGCTCTCATTTATTATGATGCCGCTGCTCTATTTCATCGTTGCAAAGCTACGTCCAAAAATTGAAGGCTCATGGTCGCGTTCACGCTCAACGATGTCATCGATTAACGGTAATGTGAACGAAACGATACAAGGCATTCGTGTCATTCAAGCCTTCTCACGCCAGCGGACTAACAATGAGCGATTTGAAGGTATAAATACCCGCAACAAAGGCGCATTTATGCGAGCAATTACGTTGGAATCGACTGTATATCCACTGGTTGAAATGATCGGAATGCTGGGCACCTGTATCGTAGTTTGGTTCGGAGCCATGAAGGTCATTGAAGGCGCGCTTACGCTTGGCTTCATTATGGCGTTCATTAATTATTTATGGCGCTTCTGGGGGCCGCTGAGCGCCTTATCCAAGGTGTATAGCCAGCTGTTGTCAGCTATGGCTTCTGCCGAGCGTATATTTGAAGTGCTGGATACCGATCCAGAGGTGAAAAATAGCAAGCATGCTTTAGAACTGCCGCAGGTTCGCGGCGAGGTTGAGTTTGATAATGTTTCGTTTCGTTATGAGGAAAATAAACCTGATGTGCTTCATAACGTTTCATTTCTCGTTAAGCCCGGGCAAAGAGTAGCTTTAGTCGGGCCAACCGGCGCTGGAAAAAGCACGATCGTTAATCTCTTGATGCGCTTCTACGATGCTACTGACGGTACCGTGCGAATTGACGGGATGGACGTTAAGCTGGCAACGCTCGAATCTCTACGCAAGCAAATGGGAATCGTGCTTCAGGATTCATTTATTTTTGCGGGTACGGTAGAAGAGAACTTGCGTTATGGCAACGACCATGCAACAGAGGAAGAGCTGCTTAGAGCAGCCGAGAGCGTAAGGCTAGACCGCGTTGTAAGCAAATTGTCAGATGGGTATCAAACGCAGCTGGAGGAGCGAGGCTCAAAACTCTCGGTAGGCCAAAGGCAATTGCTCGCTTTCGGCCGTGTGTTGCTATCAGATCCCGGCATACTCATATTAGACGAGGCTACATCCAGCGTTGACATGGAAACAGAGCAGCATATTCAAGAGGCTTTGCACACGCTGCTAGCAGGAAGAACGGCGTTTATTATCGCGCACAGACTATCCACCATTAAGGATGCTGATCTTATTCTCGTCATTGAGAACGGAAGAGTAGCCGAGCAGGGGTCGCATTCGGAGCTGATGAAGAAAGGCGGCATCTACTCCAATCTTGTTCTAACACAGCTGTCTATGCAGGAATCTGTTATTTTGCAAACTAGTTCTTAATGGCATGAATAAAAGAAGAGGGCAAGTCAGGCTTACGCAAAAGATGCGCTAGCTTGACTCGTCCTCTTTTTTTGTACGATCGATTGCTTGTGCCATCGTTTTATCCGTTAAATGCGCATAAATTTGCGTCGTTTCCGGCGAAGCATGCCCAAGCTGCTCTTGGGTTTTGTAGATGTCGTTTCGCAGATAGTAGTCCGTGGCGAAGCTATGTCTGAGCTTATGTACGGATAAGTAAGGTTTTCCAAAGCGTTTGGCATATTTCAGTACCATTTCTTGAATTGCTCGCTTCGTCATGCGCGAACCCTCGTTTTTTCCATTAGCAACAGCCAGAAACAAAGCCTTCTCTCTTTTTGGCGCCTTGTAACGGAGTTCCCTTAGAGTCAAATAAGCTTGCAGATCCTCAACCGCCTCTTGGCGAAAATATACAGGGGTTTTAAACGTATCGTCATTTTTACCTTTGCGATACACATAGGAAAGCTTCTTCTTGAGATCGATATCATCGACGTTTAAATTGACGAGTTCAGATACACGCAAGCCTGAATGTAGAATAAAGCTAATGATACATGCATCTCTTATCATATTAAGCTCGTATGCGTAAAGTGCCTGCTTGTTTTTGGCAACATCCGTCCCATAATGCTGTTTAATATAAGCCATAAATTCGGAAATTTCCTCTTCTTGAAGCAGCTTGCCCTCAAGCTTTGCGGCTGTATCCTTCGGCTTATGCGTACGTTTAATCGTAACCTTTGCCATAACATTCCGTTTGAGTAGAGGATAAAATTCCTCATCCTCTGCAATTTGACTTAAATAATGAAATAACGAGCGGAGGGAGGAAAGCTTGCGTGAGATCGTCGTTTTACTGTTTCGCTCCACTTTATGAGTCGATAAATACATACGGAAGCCATCTATACTGTCCATATGCAGCTTTTCCAGTTCAAGCAAAGCTACATCTCTAATATTTGCTGCTTCAGAAAGACCTTCTGCCATTAACCAGTTAAGAAAGGTTTCATAGTCTCTCATATATTCGACAAGCGATGAAGGAGATAAATCTGGAAGTTTGTAATTAATAAATTTTTCAATATACCAAGGCATCGTAGGAAGTTTCTTGTCGAGCTCTTCACGATCTTTTTGTTTAATAATATTGATGGCGAGTCACTCCTAAAATTAATGGTGCGAATAATTAATGGCGTTTAATAAACATAATAATAATTATGTTAACAAATTATAATAATAACCAGATGAATAGTTATATTGTAACAATTAGAGTAAGGGGGTACAACGTCATAAAAGGGTAATAGGCAAAAAAAGAATTCTCTACTCAGAGACTTCTTCTCATTATGACCCTCATACGTAGATTATGGTGTTTGGATGTATAAGAATTTATATAATGGTCACTCTAAAAAAACAAAATAATTTCTCAATTATTTTATTTTTTATTTTTGAAACCCATTAATAAACAGCCCGTATACCTTTTTATAACTTCATCGTGCTTCATTCCAAAGGGGAGTAGCTGCTACAGTAAAGTCGTCATTACGAGAATCTAACGATCTCCGGCTTTATTGGCAACTTAACGTTGTTAGCGAGACCTTTGCCACTAGTCGGCAAAGGTCTATTTTTTGGGTGTAAGCACAAGTTAAATTTACTTAAGCAGAGTCGAAAGGGAGGAATCTTGTATGGATTTTGGTTTGTTAATGGAATATGGATGGGTTCTGCTCATCCTCATTGCAATTGAAGGTTTGCTCGCAGCAGACAATGCACTTGTGCTGGCTATCATGGTCAAACATCTGCCGGAGAAAGAACGGAAGAAAGCATTGTTTTACGGCTTAGCAGGGGCATTTGTTTTCAGATTTGCCTCGTTATTCGCTATTTCCTTTCTGGTTGGAGTATGGCAAGTCCAGGCAATTGGCGCGTTGTACCTATTGTTCATTGCGCTAAACCATATTTTCCGAAAAGTCATTTTCAAGAAGCATGTCGATAATGCAACAGAAGACAAAAAAGAAACCAAAAAAGCGAGTGGTTTCTGGTTTACCGTATTAAAGGTAGAAGTTGCGGATATCGCATTTGCAGTAGATTCCATCCTGGCAGCTGTTGCGCTTGCAATGGCGCTGCCAACGACCAATTTGCCGAAAATAGGCGGAATGGATGGCGGTCACTTTGCAGTCATCTTTATCGGTGGTTTCATCGGTCTAATCATTATGCGTTTCGCTGCTTCAGCTTTCGTGAAGCTGCTAGAGCGCAAGCCTGGACTTGAAGTTGCTGCATTCGTTATCGTAGGTTGGGTAGGCGTCAAGCTGGCTGTTGTCACATTGTCTCACCCTAAACTGGGGATCATTCCAGAATCATTCTCCCATTCAGCAGCTTGGAAAATTACCTTCTATGTAGTCCTTGTCTTGATCGCGGTTATAGGTTGGTTCCTATCGAGCGACAAAGAGGAATCCAATGACGGTAAGGTAGCTACAAATAACAACTAATCTATTTTCAATATAAATCAGAAAAAAACTGTTGAGTTTCCTCAACAGTTTTTTTCTTTTTATTAGCTTATAAATGTTCCGAACTCCTCTATATCACGTCACATTAAACCGTTAAGATTGTTTCATTATATGATTCAGATTTTTGCGATGTTGTAAATTAGTAAATATATGCAATTCTGCAAATTCGGTTACAATTCCATTTTAACTGTGCTAAACTCAAACGAGTCTGTAGAAGAGTTGCCAATCTTCTTCCAAATTGCGGACAATTTGTATGTACGCTATAGAAAAAGGAGGTTCATTCTTAAATGATGAACACTAAATTCATACAACATAGTATGGCGCTTATTATTATATTTATGCTGGCATTTTCGGTTCCGCTCGAAGCTGCTCATGCCGCTCCGCCTGCTACATTAAAGGTAGGAAGCTCAGGACCCGATGTTCCGGATTTGCAATATCGGTTAAAAACGCTAGGTTATTTTAATAAAGACGTAACGGCTTATTTTGGCACAACGACGTTAGAGTCACTCAAACGTTTTCAGAAGGATTATGGTGTGGCTTCCGACGGTGTAGCAGGCGCACAGACCTGGAAAACACTTAAGAGTGTATCCGTGAATCAAGGAGAGCTTGATTTGCTGGCAAGAATTATTTATGCAGAAGCACGTGGCGAATCCTATAAAGGACAGGTTGCAGTTGGAGCTGTCGTTATGAATCGATTGGCATCGTCTAGTTTTCCAGATACAGTAAGAGGCGTTATTGAACAGCCGCGAGCATTTACGGCCGTTGATGATGGACAATATAATCTTACTCCAAACAAACTTGCCTATCAAGCAGCACAGGAAGCTGTCAAAGGTTATGATCCAACAGGTGGAGCTCTTTATTATTTTAATCCAGAAACAGCTACCTCTGAATGGATTTGGTCACGCAAGCAAACCGGAAAAATTGGACGTCATATATTTGCAGTATAAACAAAAGATTCTTATCGACAAGGTAACTTGCGATAAGAATCTTTTTGTATCTATCATATTTGCCAGCGAGATGTTTTCAAAAAGTTATGCAATCATGTTACAATAAGAAAGATAGTATCATACTTTTTTTAAACATTCTGGAGGTGCCAACATTGAAAGTTGAAATTTGGTCGGATTATGTATGTCCGTTTTGTTATATAGGAAAAAGGAAGTTCGAACTCGCGCTTGCAAAATTTGCGCATAAAGACAAGATCGAAATCGTATTCCGCAGTTTTGAGCTAGATCCAAGTGCTGATCCTAATTCAAATATAAGCACATACAGCATGCTTGCAACGAAGTATGGAATGAGCGTGGAGAAAGCAAAGGAAACAACGGCTAACGTAGCAGAACAAGCTGCAGCTGTAGGAATCACTTTTCATTTTGAAGGAACAGTTTCTACAAATACGTTTGACTCACATCGTCTCGTTCACTTTGCTGCTGAGCAGGGCAAGGAAAAGGAACTTTCCGAGAGATTGTTTAAAGCTTACTTCACAGATGGCGTAAATATCGGCAATCGCGAGCGCCTTGTTGAAATCGCTGCTGAAGTTGGGCTTGACACTGCCGCAGCAGCTGCAATGCTTGAGTCTAACCAATTCGCTGACAATGTCCGTGGAGAAGAAGAGGAAGGCAGCAAGCTCGGCATTCGAGGTGTTCCTTTTTATGTAGTTGATCGTAAATATGCTGTTTCCGGCGCACAATCGCCTGAAGTGTTTTTGGACACATTAAATAAAGCGTGGGAAGAAAAACATCCAACCTTTATTCAAGTGAATGAAGGGGACGCTGATGTTACATGTACGGATGGTTATTGTGTTCCTGATCCATCAAAGTCGTAACAGCTTACGAAGGGCGGACATTTCATGGAGGAAACAACTCTAAGGAGCAACTGTCAAATTGAGCGAATTGGTGAAATCATCGAGTTGTCTCGGATGTCTGTTTTTATTTTAATAAATGAAAAACGTATCGAAGTGCCATTAACGAAAGTCGCTGAGGGTGTTAGCCTCGGCGACTTTGTTGTCTGGACAGGCAGCAGCTGGAATCGTAAAACGATCTTATGAAAAAACGTATTTGTCGGATTAGCTTTCACAACTTATAATAGATAACGGTATAAAAGTCAGACGCTCATTAAGAAGCGACGACATGCAAATACTTAGGGGGTTTAAACGTGACAAATGAACAACAACGTCTGCTTGTGTTCGCAGGCTCTTATGCAGAAACAGAGGAGAATGGCGTGTACGTGTATGCATTCGATGAGCAATCGGGTACATTAACGTTGACGGACGCGGTTGCTGATTTTAAAAATCCGACGTTTCTCAATGTAGATGCAGACCGCAAGCTATTGTATACGATCTCCGAAGCCGTGAATCAATCAGGTCTTAAGGTTGGAGAGGCTGCGGCATTTGCCATTGATACCAAGGAGGGCTCATTACGGCTCATAAACCGTAAAGAGACGGTTGCTTCGACGACCTGTCATATTCAGCGTGATGCGAATAGCCGTTATTTGACGGTTACTAGCTATCATGGCGGCATGATTGGACTATTTGGCATCACAGAAGAGGGCGCTATCGGTCAAGAGCTTGATGTGAAACAACATGTTGGAAGCAGTCAGCATCCAGAACGCCAGGATCGTCCGCATCCGCATTCCTCGTTCTACAGCCCTGACGGTCGATACCTGTTCGTTTCTGATTTGGGACTGGATCGAATTGTCACTTATCGCTTGGATGATGCTGATCATAAGCTTATTCACCATGCCGAAATTTCTTTGCATCCGGGAGCAGGGCCGCGTCATCTGTCGTTCCATCCGAATGGTAAGTTCGTCTATGTCATTAATGAGGTGGATTCAACAATTACATCGTTTACATACGATAAAGAAACCGGCCAGTTGACGACTTTAGCAACCGTTAGCACTCTTCCGTCGGATTTTAAAGATGAAAACTCTTGTGCTGAAATTACTGTATCTTCAGACGGCAAATTTGTATATGGTTCCAATCGTGGTCATGACAGCATTGTTGTTTTCGCAATTGATGAACAAACGGGTGCTTTGTCACTTGTTCAGCACATTTCGGTTGAAGGCGGACATCCACGTCATTTTGCACTGACGCCAAACGGCAATTATTTACTTGCTGCAAACCGAGATACAAATAATATCGTTACATTCAAAGTTAATAAATCAAGTGGACAATTGACCTTCACTGGGAATAGCGTATCGTTATCCAAGCCAGTTTGTGTAATCCCTGTTTATTTAACGATGTGAATAATTAATGACGTAAGCATAGAGAGAAAAGGGGAATACAGAAGCGTGGCAACTAGCGAAGAAGAAAAACCGAAATTAAAGGCGACCAAAATTTTCAAATGTAAAAATCCGGACTGCAAGGCATGGGTTAGAGATGAGTTTGCTGCAACGGAGCAAACTTGTCCGATCTGCAAAGGACCAATGCTCAGAAGCATGAGGCATTTGCCAGCCGTTCAGAATAAGCCGAAACCTCAGCCACGTAAGCCGAAATCGGACTACTAAAATGTTTATTCAAAAAAATCCCAATCCTCTCGTTAGAGCTGGATCGGGATTTTTTTATTGCACAGCGGAATCGTTCGACTAAAAATATGGTAGGATAGACATACAAACAATGACAGGATGGTACCCTATATGCTGTTTTATTTTGTCGCATTATTTACGGCAGCCGTAATTGTCATCTTAAATAATCGCAGTAGCGAATCGAATCACTGGGCTGCTTTATTTTTGTTCAGCGCTTCAATTGGCGGACTCTCAGAAGTTTTAATAGACCATGGGTTATTCTTAATAGCTGATCTACTGCAATTTCTTAATTATACATTCACGCCTTATGCTGTTTTCGTATTCTGCCTACTATATGCGTCTATTCTAGACCATAACCGAATGAGAAAAAAACTGAAATTTTATCTTTCCATTCCGATTTTTTTGATGGCTTTATTTGTTATGATTTCTTCTAATGTGCAATGGTTTTTTAACCTTCTGCTGCTATGGAGCGCGCCTTATTATTTAATTTCCTGTTATTTATTAGTCGCATCCTTTTGGAAAGAGCGTGATGCAAGAATAAAGCGAAGCCGCTTTATCACCACAATCATAATGGTTCCAACACTGCTGGCTGTTCTAATCTTCATATATGTGGCAAAGGTGATTACACCGGATTTTGAATTTTTTAATTATATATCAGTCTTTATGATTTATTCGTTGTCGGTCGCGCTGTTATGTACCTTCATGTATGGTGTTCTTGGTGTTAAACTCCGCTTTGAGCATGATCCAATGGAAAGTACGATGCGAGCAGTTAGCACTGGCACTACGATGCTTAATCATACGATAAAAAATGAAATTGGAAAAATAGCCATCAGTACGGAAAATTTAAGAAATCTGCTGCCTGAATCGAATGAGCAATCTATGCAGCATATGCAGATCATAACGAATGCATCCAATCATATGCTTGAGATGATCAGCCGTATTCATAGTCAAATAAAGGACATTACCCTGAAAGAGCAGGCGGTTCAGCTCGATCAGCTCATCGAAAAAGTTCTTTTTCAGCATGAGGGTCTGATGCAAAATAAAGGAATTTCGTTAACCGCGAAGTATGAGCTGCGTCCTATCATCCAATGTGATCCCATTCATATAAGCGAGGCATTTGGTAACCTGCTCATGAATGCAAGTGATGCAATGCCAAATGGGGGAGCTATTGTAGTGAGGCTTGCAGCGTATAAGAATGGGGCGGAGCTTTCTGTGCAGGATAGTGGCATGGGCATCCCGGAGGAGAAGTTAAGCCAGGTGTTTGATCCCTTCTATAGCAGTGGGAAAAGTGGACGGAATTTCGGACTCGGCTTATCTTATGTATATAATGTTATGCAAAAGAGCGGTGCAAAGGTCATTCTGACCAGCCAAGAAGGTGTAGGAACACGTGCAGCCTTAATATGGCCGCGAAAAAAGATTTTAAAATGAGTAGAGAAGGAGGGAGCAACCTTGAGTCATATCAAAGTGTTTATCGTTGAGGATGACACGGATTGGATTAAAGCGCTCACTACTTTTTTGAATAAAGAGTCTGATTTGCTTGTTGTAGGAACGGCAACTAATTCTACCGATGCGATCAATCTTGCACACACGCTTACGTTTGATGTTGTACTAATGGATATTCAGCTGGAGGGCAGCAGGCTTGACGGCATTCATACAGCAATTCTTATGCATGAGCATTCTCCCGCCAAGATTATCATGTTAACGTCATTAAATGATGAGCAGACGATGACTCAGGCCTTTACAGCGGGTGCTGTACAGTATTTGGAGAAGACACGCTTTCAGGAGCTGCCGCAAACGATTCGTAACGCATATCATCATTCTGCTCCTATGGAGGCTTTACTTAACGAGCTGACTCGGCTAAAGCGCGAGGAGCAGCTTAAGGAATTAACAGGCGCAGAACGTGAAGTATTCGAGCTTATTGAAGCCGGCTACACGCAATCGCAAATTGAGAAGAAGCTTTACAAGGCAGAGAGCACGCTCAAAAATCAGGTCAATAAAATGCTCAAGAAGCTTGGCGTGCGCAGCAGCAAAGAAGCTGTGGAAAAAGTGAAGCGAAGAGGATTTTTCCAGCGGGATGAGAAGGAATAACCTATTTTACATAGCTAGAAGGCAAAGGGGTACTACATAACGTAGTACCCCTTTGTTTGTCGTTCTATGAAAGATGGAACTGCCGTTACTATACAGCTTGCGGTTAAAATAAAACGAGAGAGGGAGCGATTTAACATGGAAGCAATAACCTCACACAACGACGAAGCTGCTGTGCTGCTCATTGATGGAAATTGCATGTTATGTAATAAAATTACTCACTTTGTCGTGAAGAGAGATAAAAAGAAATATTTTCGATTTGCTGCGCTTCAGTCGCCTGTTGGCCAGCAGTTGCTTAAGGATGGAAATTTGCCTATAGATGATCTTGATACGTTTGTAATGGTGCAGTCGAATCAGTACTATACCAAATCCGAAGCGGCGCTTCGAGTATTTCGCAAGCTTGACGGCTGGTGGAGGTTGTTGTATTGGTTTCGCTTCGTACCGCTTGCTTGGAGAAATTATGTTTATCATATTATTGCGCGAAATCGCTATCGTTGGTTTGAGAAACATGAAATGTGCATCATCCCGACACCAGAGTTATTAGAGAGATTTTTGGACGATGGAATAGGAGGAGCATGAATGAATAGAAAACCGATTTACGTCGAGCTTGAAATTCGTGCAACACAGGATGAACTGTGGGCGTATACTCAAATCCCACAGCTGCATGAGCAATGGGATCTCCGATTCTCGAAAATTCAATATTTTCCAAAAAATAGTGAATCCGACATCCAGAAATTCCAATATGAAACGAGAATTGGCTTTGGTCTAAACATTAGAGGCACAGGAGAAACGAGCAGCACAATTTTCAAAGATGGAAATGAAAGAGTATCAACGTTAACTTTTGCTTCAGAGCAGCCAATCTCGCTTATACGAATCGGAGGCGGTTATTGGAAGTACAAGGATCTTGGAGACAAACAGTCCTTTATAACATTATTTAATTATCAGACTCGTTTCGGTATTGCAGGACGAATTTTGGATCGCTTTGTATTCCGACCCCTATTTGGCTGGGCTACCGCATGGAGCTTCGATCGATTGCGAATATGGCTTGAGGAACGTATTCCTCCTTCTGTAGTTGCAGAGCGAGCTTTGCTTCATTATTTGAGCGTCTGCTTCATCGTTCTGCTCTGGTGTTATGAAGGCCTTGTGCCTAAGCTCTTGTTCCCAGAAACGGGAGAGTTGACAATGATGAGGCAGGTGGGTTGGTTTAAAGGAATGGAGCTGCAAATGGTTCAATTGATCGGTATTGGAGAAATGGGACTTGGTGTGCTAATCGCTTGTTTCCATAGGAGAAAATGGATTTATATTATTCACGTATTGGTACTTATTTCATTAACAATGCCAGCGCTTCTATTCTATTCAGAATTGCTGAAGTCGCCTTTTAATCCAATTACGCTTACGTTGCCAATGATTGGTTTAGGCTTAACAGCCTATTTAAGCAGACGTCACTTGCCGCAAGCGAGCCGCTGTAAAAGACAATTTAAATAAACAGAATAGAAAAGGGGAAATCACGATGCGTTCTATATATGAACAAGCGTTAGGAGCTGATTTTCAAAAGCTCCATCCTCGCATACAGAAGCGTTTTGGCTTTTGCAGTCAAGATCGTACCGCGTCCATAGGCCATGGTGTCATGCAGCTAATTTGGTACAACAAACTTGCTGCACTGCCATTGTTTATTGGAACGCTCCGCCACATCATGTTCCCCCAAGGCGGCGTAAACATCCCGTTTTCAATAGAAAACTATGCATATGTAGATGCATTCGGACGTGAAACCGTCACGTGGATTCGCAAATTCAAGTTTCCAAGGACGATCCGCCATTTTGACGCAACGATGGTGTATAGCGGAGAAAGAGAGATTATCGTTGATTATTTAGGAAATAAGCAGCATTTAGCAGTCGATTTGGATGTTGCGGTTTCCACAAAGGGTGGAATTCGAATCATTTCGGGTGAGCAGCGTTTCTATGAAGGGTGGCTTCAATTTCGATTTCCTCGTTTGTTTACTGGCAGAGCAGAAGTGAATGAGTGGTATGACGATGAGGAGCGCTGCTACAAAATATCTGTGGACGTTCGGAACCCTATCCTTGGCCAAATTTTCCGTTATGAAGGCTCTTTCCAAGCTTCATTCGTGAATAGCGAGCATGAGGCGATTCCGATTGGAATTCGGCCATTACGTGAAGAGAAGAGGGAATAAACGGCTACTGCTGTTTATTCCTTTTTGTCACTTTCGTGTTTGGCGTTGTATAATAGAAGCTGACACGATAAGCAGGTCCAAGCTAACGAGGTAAATGCAGCTGGATCCATGGGAAACGGAGTACTAGACTAATGAAAAAATTTAAAAAGTTTTATATAGAGACGACAAGTATTTGCAACTTATCATGCAGCTTCTGTCCGCCCACATTGCGAGCGAAAGGTTTCATTAAAGTGGAGGATTTCAAAAAAACACTGGATCAGATCAAGCCGCATACGGATTATATTTATTTTCATGTAAAAGGCGAGCCAATGCTGCATCCTAAAATGGACGAGCTGCTTGATATTAGCCATGAGAAGGGCTTCAAAGTAAATATTACGTCCAATGGAACACTTATTACGAAAAACAAGGAAAAGCTACTGAACAAGCCCGCCTTGCGTCAAATCAACTTCTCGCTGCACAGCTTTGACGGTCATGCCGGTTCTACGAATAAAGAAGGTTATCTTGCCGAAATCTTATCATTCGTAAAAGAAGCGGTCGCAAGCAGCGATATTATTATTTCGTTTCGGCTATGGAACTTAGATATGGACAATGAAACGAATCAGCAGAAAAACAAAAACCGAGAGCTCCTGGGCATGATTGAGAAGGCATTTAATCTCGATTATAAAATTGAAGAAAAATTCATACCCGGCTCAGGTGTCAAAATAGCGGAGCGCATTTACCTAAACCAAGATCCTGAGTTCAAATGGCCGGATTTAAAAGAGCCGGAGTATAATGGGAAAGGCTTCTGCCATGCCTTAAGGAATCAGGCAGGCATTCTTATCGACGGAACAGTCATCCCTTGCTGCTTGGACGGAGAGGGCGTCATTAATTTAGGAAACATTCATGATACTCATTTCTCGGAAATTATTGAGAATGAGCGATCAACTAATCTCTATGATGGTTTCTCAAGACGGGAAGCTGTCGAGGAGCTGTGCAGGAAATGCGGCTATCGCCAACGTTTTGGGTGATTACTAGGATTATGCTAGTAGGTCAACAAGGCAATTTGTAATAACAAAATAACTATAGTAACGATTATTAATGAAATAAGTTATGTGAATTATAGGTATTGCGTTGGAATTGTTGAGTGGGGTCTTTTTGTGTTATGATTTATTCCGTGCTGTTCTTTGTCGTCTTTCTATCAATCAGAGAGTTAGGAGATTCAACTACACATGGATTTTATTACGATTTTAAAAGCGATTATTTTAGGTATTGTTGAAGGATTAACGGAATTTGCACCTGTATCCTCGACAGGACATATGGTCATTGTTGACGATATGTGGCTTCAAACGGAACAGTACTTGACGAAGTACGTTGCGAACACATTCAAAATTGTTATTCAGCTCGGCTCCATTTTAGCAGTAGTCATTATTTTCCGAAATCGTTTTATTGACTTGCTGGGCTTGAACAGAGGCAGCAAGGACGCGGCACAAGCTTCTTCTCAACCGAAGAAAAAGCTAAAGCTAACACATGTTATCGTTGGTCTCATCCCAGCTGGTGTACTTGGTCTATTGTTTGACGATTACATTGATGAGCATTTATTCTCGATACGTACAGTGCTAATTGGTCTAGTTATCGGAGCTATACTTATGATTATTGCCGATCGTTTTGGGCCTAAGAAACCTAAGATCGAATCAGTTGACCAGATCACTTATAAGCAAGCCTTCTCCGTTGGGCTTATCCAATGTTTATCCCTCTGGCCAGGCTTCTCCCGTTCCGGTTCCACTATTTCCGGAGGGGTGCTGCTAGGCATGAGTCACCGCGCTGCTGCTGATTTCACTTTCATCATGGCTGTGCCGATCATGGCTGGTGCGAGCTTGTTGTCCTTGGCGAAAAACTGGGAGTACTTCACGTTAGAGTCATTGCCGTTTTTTATCGCAGGTTTCATAAGCGCATTCGTTTTTGCACTTCTTTCGATTCGTTTCTTCTTGAAGCTTATTAACAAAATCAAGCTTGTACCATTTGCGATATACCGCATCGTGCTTGCTGCTGTAATCTATATCGTTTATTTTTAACCAATAGAAAAAGCCTGCTCCCTTATGATAAGGAGCAGGCTTTTTTTCGATTTATGGGCGTAACTCAATTGGTTTTTGAGCTTCATAGATGCCGATTCGACCTGAACATATAAATGCGATTACGCAGCCGATAAACATATAAATTGCACCTTCAGCCCCAAATAATTCAATGCCCATGATGAAGCAAGCGATTGGCGTCTTGGCAGCGCCGCTGAATACGGATATGAAACCAATGGCAGCGAGCAGGGGGACGGAGACATGGAGCAAACCTGCAAGTGCGCTTCCTAGCGTTGCACCGATGACAAAGAGTGGAGTTACCTCCCCGCCTTGAAAGCCTGTCCCAAGCGTTATAGCAGTAAATAGTGTTTTCAATAAAAAAACAAACGGAGAAACCGCCTCTTGAAAGGACTGCTGTAGGAGAGGGATGCCTAGTCCCAAATAATCACGTGTACCGATCGCATAGACAATAGCAATAATGAATAGTCCGCCAAAAAAGCTTTTGAGAACAGGACTTTTAAACCATTTACTAAACAAACGTTTAAGTCCTTGTACAAGCTGAGTGAATAATAATGCAGCTAGACCAAAAAGCACGGCTGCAATGACAACTTTGACAATGAGCAGCCAGTCGAGCGGAGGGACATCGCCCATTGAATAGGAGATATGTTGAATTCCCCAAGCGGTAGCAACCAGATGGCCAACATAACTCGCGATAAAGCATGGGAGCAGCGCTTCATAACTGATGACGCCGATTGCAAGTACTTCTAGTCCAAAAATTGTACCGGCTAGAGGTGTGCCAAAGACAGCACCAAAGCCGCTGCTAATGCCGCACATCAAAATGATTTTGCGATCAAGCGGGCCTCTTTTAATAAGCTTGCCAAACCATTCCGCTAAGCTGCCGCCCATTTGTACTGCAGTACCTTCTCGACCAGCAGATCCGCCAAATAAATGGGTGATTAAAGTTCCAATCAGAACAAGTGGTGCCATTCTTAATGGGATGGAGCCATTACCGGTATGTATTTGCTCTATAATTAGATTATTTCCTCTACCTGCTTCTTTCCCAAACTTGAGATAAAGATAACTTACGAAGGCACCGCCGAGTGGCAGAAGCCACAATAACCACAAATGTTGTACACGCGTTTCGGTTGCGAATTCAAGACTGGCTAGAAATAATGCGGAAGCAGAACCAGAGAGGATGCCGATGACTCCAGCAATGAACAGCCATTTCAACATATATTTGGCAAGTGTGAGCGGTGCGAAATGCCTTACATCAATCATTCATGTGAACTCCTTCGTTGGCTCCCTGAGAGAAGGAATATGTTGTATTGTTTCTATTAGCTATTATACAACACTCCTAGAAGAGGTAAAGAAATTCATATCAGCGAATCAAGTGAAAACCAGCCGTCATAGACACCGTAAGAAATCCAAACCAAGTGATAAATATTGACGAGAAAGTAGATCAATACCGTAATAAGAATACATGGGTTGATCCAATACCGATTTTTCATTCGATAATAAATGAGGATTAGCAGCAGCGGGAGCAGCAGCTTCATACCATAGTAGCTAACGATATTCCAGTCATAAAGTTTTTGTACGAGTGGATTGAGCTCCTCGATTAATGATAGCCTCAAGCCTATATCTGTAAATAAAGCGTCGGCAAAGCAAAGAAACAGCAATCCGAACAGCAGCGGTTTTAAGTCCCATTCTTTGAGAGCAGTAATGGCCATTAAGCCTCCATTCTGAAAAAATGATCTGGGTTTTGCATAATAGATGCATTTGCCTCATATGGATTATCATTCCTAAGGAATTTCTGTGGAATAAAGGAGGCCTAACGTTGAAGCGAATATTGATTGGAAGTCCCATTCGCCAAAGACCGACCATATTGCGTCACTTTTTAGCCTCGCTTGCGCGAATCGAAGCAAGCTCTTTTAAAGTAGATTATTTCTTTATTGACGACAATGATAACGAGGAGTCCTCGCAATTGCTGAGCGATTTTATATCGAAGCAAAAAGAGAACAATGAAAGTGAAACCATCTTAATAAGAGGCGATTCGATAACACCATATGCAAGGGATGAGTTTACTCATTACTGGAGCAATGATTTAATTGATAAAATCGCAAGCTGGAAGGATCATATGATCCAAACAGCGAGAGAGCAGCAATATGATGGACTATTCCTCATTGATTCGGATTTGCTGATTCACCCGGAAGCAATTGAATCTTTGATTTCTTCCGAGAAAGAGATCATTTCCACTATTTTCTGGACACAGTGGCAGCCTAATACGATGGAAATGCCGCAGGTTTGGCTGAAGGATACGTATTGGCCGTTTCAGTCAGATGGAACAGTAAAAGCCGGTGACGGTGCGGAAGCGGCTGTCATGTTTCTAATGAAGCTTAGAGTACCTGGTGTTTATCAGGTTGGCGGCCTTGGTGCATGCACGTATATCACTCGCTCAGCACTGGAGAAGCCGATATCATTTCGGACGATCTCGAATGTATCATTTTGGGGCGAAGATCGTCATTTCTGCATTCGAGCAGTTGCTCTTGGCATCGATTTGTACGTGGACACCAGATACCCAGCCTTTCATATCTACCGAGAATCGGATATTGAGCGCGCTATATTGTTTATGGAATCCACGCAGGACAAAGCATATACAAATTCGAATATGTTGCCAGCACAAGGACCTACGATCATTGTGCCCACAGCAGGTCCTAAGCTTACGTTATCTATGATCGTAAAAAATGAGGGAGAGCGCTTTTTAAAGGAAGTGCTTGAGCATCATAAGGAATATATAGATCATGCGGTCATTATTGACGATGGAAGCACGGATCATACCGGGGAAATCGTTCATGAATGCCTTGCCGGCATTCCGTTGACCTATATTAAAAACGAAAGCTCGCAATTTCATAATGAAGTAAAGCTAAGAACGCAGCAATGGGAAGAAACGATTCGCATTCGGCCGCAGTGGATTCTGAATATGGATGCGGATGAATATTTTGAGCAAAAATTTAAGGAAGAGCTGCCAGTGCTGCTAAACGATACGGAAACGTTCACTTATTTGTTTCGATTATTTGATTTTTGGTCGGAAGATCATTATCGCGAGGATGTATACTGGAATGCCCATAGCGTGTACCGCCCATTTTTATTGAAATATGTAGAGGGATTTTCTTATGTGTGGAAGCAAACCCCTCAGCACTGCGGGAGATTTCCTGAAAACATTTATTCACTTGCTAATAAGACGTCAAACCTGCGTGTAAAACATTTCGGCTGGGCGCGGGAGCAAGATCGTTTGCATAAATACGACCGGTACAAGAAGCTTGATCCTGATGCGATTTATGGCTGGAAGGAGCAATATGAATCCATTTTGGATGAGAAGCCGAATCTGGTGAAATGGATAGAGTAATAAAGCAAATAAATCATAACCTTTGACTAAGCATACACTCTAGTGATATATTTGAGTGTACGAATAGTGCAGGAGATTTCACAACCGGCTGTGTGTCCGCATACAGCCGGTTGTGCCTACTATATGGAGGCAAGCAACCTTGAATAAATATCCATTTGAGTTTGACCCGAAACAACCTTTTATACAACAGGCTAGCGATTGGATCGCTGATGTTTTTTATGAGAAGCTGCCTGAAGCTGGTTTTGAAATTAGAGATGAACAAATTTATATGGCTTTTCAATTGGAACGTGCTTTTGCAGATAAACAAACGATATTTGCTGAAGCTGGAGTTGGAACAGGTAAAACATTCGTTTACTTGTTGTATGCGATCACCTATGCTCGGTACACAAGAAAACCAGCAATTATTGCTTGTGCCGATGAATCCTTAATTGAGCAGCTTGTAAAGCCTGAAGGCGATATTGCAAAGCTTGGAAAATATTTGGATCTAACGATTGATGCTAGATTAGGCAAATCAGCAGATCAATATATTTGCTTGAAAAAGCTGGATAATGCAAGAGCTGGACAAGATAACGCGGAGCTATATGACAATATATATCGTGAACTTCCAAGCTTCGTCCATAAGCAGGATTCTATGCAAAGCTTCCATCCATATGGAAATCGCAAGGACTACCCAAGCTTAAATGATGAGCAGTGGAACGAGCTGGGCTGGGATGTATTTCAGGACTGCTTAGTGTGTGACGTTAGACATCGCTGTGGTCAAACACTCTCACGCGACCATTATCGCAAATCTGCAGATGTCATTATTTGCTCGCATGATTTCTATATGGAGCATATATGGACATATGACGCAAGAAAACGTGAAGGCCAGCTTCCATTGCTGCCAGAGTACAGCTCTGTAGTATTTGATGAGGGCCATCTGCTTGAAACAGCCGCACAGCAAGCGCTGACTTACAAGCTGAATCATGCTGTTTTTGAAGGAATCGTCATAAGACTGCTGCAAGAAGAGATTCGTGAAACTCTTGCTGTAGCTGTTGAGGATGCGATTGCCCAAAGTGAATTCTTATTTAAAATGTTGAATAAGCACAGCCAGAAGGTTCCTGCTTCGGATCGCAAGGAAATCATTTGGAGTGCGGAGCTTATTCGTGAAATTAATCGTTTGCAGGATACGCTATCGGTTATAGAAGAAGAGCTCGTATTCGAAAGCGGCTTATACACAATCGATACGTATCAGCTAAAAATCGTTGAAGAGCATTTGGAAATGATTCAATTTGCGCTTTCCTTATTCAAGCAAGCGGACAAGCCAATTAGCTGGGTTTCGCAGGATAAAGAAGGAACGTCACTCGTCATCATGCCAAAAGTGGTGAAGGAAGTGTTGAAGGAGCAAGTTTTATCTCGTAAAATGCCAATCGTATTTTCCTCAGCAACGCTCTCGGTTAACGGCTCATTTGAATATATGATGGACATATTGGGAATGGATAGCTCATTATCGTTCTCGGTTCCATCACCATATGACTATGAGCAGCAAATGACTGTGGAGATTCCAAAAGCTGAACAGTTTACGGCGCTTAACGATAAGGTAAATGAAACGTATCGCTTGCTTAAGCAATCAGGCGGAAGATCGCTTATTTTGTTCCCATCGATGGAGCAGCTAGAGCAATTTAAGGCAGAATCGGACAAGCATGCGGATTGTGCGGCTTATACTTTCTTTTATGAGGGCACAAGCGAAATTAGCTATTTGATTGAACAGTTTCAACAGGATGAAGCCAGCATTTTATGTGCAGTGACATTATGGGAAGGTTTAGATATTCCTGGTCCATCTCTTTCCCAGGTTATTGTGTGGGAACTTCCGTTTCCTCCAAATGATCCATTATTCGCAGCGAGACGGAATGACTCGGAATTACCATTCGAACAAGTGGATATGCCGTATATGCTGCTTCGATTACGTCAGGGCATTGGACGTTTGATTAGAACACGTGAAGACAGCGGGAAAATCGTTATTTTTGGCCAAAAAATGAATGATAGCTATGTGCGTGAACAAGTGGAAGGTGTGCTTCCGAAAGGTGTAGCATTAAGTTATTCCTAAAAAGAGAATAAGGTTCAAATAAGGAGAAGGGGAAACCCTTCTCTTTTTTTTATTCCTGCACTTTGAACGAACATAAGTTTATAACCTACCCATTACGGCAAAAATAGGAATAATTCGACAAAAAACAACAAGGAGTGTATGTGCTATGGCTTTACACGATCAGATAAACATTCCTAATTGGACGGTATGCGTACAAGCTGTTGTCACCCTCGTGATTCCTCTTCTTATCTCATCTATTTTTAATCGTTATCGCCAAGCTGATGATGAATAATCCGATGAGCGAAAATATTCAAGTTCGGCTGAAAGCCATTCATGAACAAATGGAGTTTCATTCCGATGTTTTGGTGCGTGAGTGCTCTATTGGGGATACGGGTATAAGCGCAGCTATTGTTTTTGTAAATGGATTAGCAGATTGTGATTTGATTGATCAGCATATTTTGAGAGCGTTAATGTCTGTTCAAGGAGAAGGCAAAACCGTCTCAAAATCGTTTTTAACCAATCAGATATTAACTGTTAGTCAATTAAGTGAAGTCCATTCTTTAGAAGAAATGCTGCCAAAAGTATTAATGGGTGCAACAGCAGTGCTCGTTGATGGAATTGATGAAATTATTATCATTGGCACTGCAAGGAGCAAATCTCGAAATATTGAGGAACCAATCTCTGAGGCATTAGTTAGAGGGCCGAGAGCAGGCTTTAATGAGAACTTATCCGACAATACTGCGATTCTAAGAAGACATGGTGAAAATGCCAGCCTATCATTCATGAGCATGCATGTTGGCACACGTGCTAAGAAGCAGCTCATCATTGCTTATATTAAAGATATTGTTGATCCTGAATTAGTTGAAAAGGTCAGGAGCAGGGTAAGCAAGATCGATATTGATAATTTACCCGAATCAGGATACGTTGAGCAGCTGATTGAGGATAATTTTTTGAGTCCATTTCCACAGGTGCAGAGTACGGAAAGGCCCGATCGGGTCATTGGCGCATTGATGGAAGGCAGGGTTGCCATTCTGCTTGACGGTACCCCTTTTGCGTTGATTGCACCTGTTACATTTAGCATGCTTCTGCAATCACCGGAGGATTATTATGAGCGTTGGATGGTTGGCACACTGCTCAGAATGCTGCGTTTTCTTGCCGCTTTGATCGCGTTATTGACACCAGCGATGTACATTTCTTTCATATCGTTTCATCCAGGCCTAATACCAACTAAATTGGCTATTTCTATCGTTGGTGCTAGGGAAGGTGTGCCTTTTTCATCTCTTGTTGAAGCGCTCATTATGGAGGTAGCGATAGAAATATTGCGAGAGGCGGGGCTTCGACTGCCTAAACCAATTGGACCGGCCATGGGAATCGTAGGAGGTTTGATTATTGGTGAAGCGGCTGTTCGAGCTGGTATCGTGAGTCCGATTTTGGTTATTGTCGTTGCGGTTACTGCGATATCGTCGTTTGCAATACCACAATACAATGCTGGGATAGCACTAAGAATGCTGCGTTTTGCTGCTA
Organism: Paenibacillus sp. 01T47; assembly: GCF_056398245.1. Taxonomy (NCBI): domain Bacteria; kingdom Bacillati; phylum Bacillota; class Bacilli; order Caryophanales; family Paenibacillaceae; genus Paenibacillus; species Paenibacillus sp. 01T47. The sequence continues at coordinate 197,044 of NZ_JBFTPA010000002.1, read as the reverse complement.
TGTTCTGCGCTGCTGCATTCGGTATGTATGGCGTAATTTTGTTTTCCTTAATGTTATGCGCACATATCGTCAAACTTAAGAGTTTTGGCGTACCCTATGCGAGCCCAGCAGTTCCGTACCGTATTAAAGATTGGAAAGACTTTATTGTTCGCATGCCGATATTTATGATGAAAAAACGACCTGAAATGCTGAAGCCGAAAGACAATACACGCACGAAGAATTGAATTTGGAAGAAGGCATTATATGAAAAAGATGTCCAATGATCGTATTACAACCGTTCAAACCGCTGTGATCATTTCAAACTTTATGCTGGGTTCAGGAATTCTTACGTTGCCTAGAGCTTCTGTTGAAAAAGTAGGGACACCAGATGTATGGATATCGGTACTGATCGGGGGAACGGTTGCCTTATTAGTAGGCGTGTTTATGGCTGCATTGGCAAAATTACATATCAATCAAACGGTATACCAGTTTACTCAGAAGCTTCTCGGAAAATGGATAGGAGGCATAATTGGCATCGCGTTTGTTATTTATTTTTTCATGACAGCTGCTTATCAGGTGCGTGTTTTATCTGAGGTTACGGAATTTTTCCTGCTGGAAGGAACGCCTCCATGGGTCATTGTCATGGTTTTTATTTGGGTTAGCTTCTATTTGATGACCAGCGGCATTAATCCCATTGCGAGGTTATTTGAGGTCATTTTGCCGATAACAATCGTTATTTACGTATTAGTCATGTTAATGTCTTTACGGATATTCGAAATCGATCATTTGCGGCCTGTATTAGGGCAAGGAATCATGCCTCCTCTCAGGGGGGTCCAAACAACCTCACTGTCCTTTCTAGGCGTAGAAATTATATTGATTTTAACTGCATTTATGGATAATCCGAAAAAATCGGTAAAAGCAGTCGTCTATGGCACAGCGATTCCGTTCTTTATTTATTTGCTGACCGTAATTATTGTAGTTGGCGGGCTATCGATAGATGTTGTCATTACACGGACGTGGCCAACACTCGATCTTGTACGCAGCTTTGAGCTTTCTGGACTAATATTTGAAAGGTTTGAATCGTTTTTCCTTGTCATTTGGATTATGCAAATCTATTCTTCTTTTGTCATTACGTATTATGCTGCAGCCTTGGGATTGTCACAAGTATTCAAAGCAAAAATGATGAAATGCTTATATTTCTTACTGCCCATTGTATTTCTAGTTTCCACGCTTCCAAAAAATACGAGCGCTTTGTTTGTATACGGCAGCTTGCTAGGCAATACCGCTCTTTATTTGTTTGTCTCTATGACCATCATATTGTTTGGTATGACGAAGTGGAAAAAAAGGAGTGTAAAATGATGAAGATCCACAGCAACAGTCGGGGACGATTTATATTAGCATGCCTATGCACGCTAACGCTGCTTGTCCAAACGGGTTGTTGGAGCAAGGATGAGATTGAGGATCTTGGGCTATATGTCGGAATAGCGCTTGATGTTGCCAGCAAAACGGAAATTGAGAAAAAAATGGATAAGCTGAGTACCTCTAATCGGAAAAAGGATCTGATCACCTACACGCTGCAAATTATAGATAAACAATCAGAGGGGAAAGACGGTGAATCTTCAGGTGTTGTAACAGCTAAACCTTATATAAATGTTTCGGAGACAGGAGATTCACTTTTTGAAATGGTTAGAGGATTTTCTGCACGAATGGAGCGGCCTGTCATCGGTCATCATTTGAAGGTGATCGTTATAAATGAGATGTTGTCTCGAAAATACAGCATGAATAATCTCCTTAGCTTTATGTTGAGGGATAATAATATTCGGCCGAATAGCTTAATTGTCATGAGCAGCGGCATGGCTAGAGATGTATTTGAATCAAAAGGTACTAACATTATACCTTCGTTCCGTGTAATTGAGATGATCGGTAATCGTTATCGTACATTGAAGATCATACCTCCGATGTCGCTTATTGCAGTAGAGGGTAAAATGCATGCAAAGTCCAGCTATTTACTCCAAAATATTGTTGCTGCTGAAGGCGAGATTGAATTTTCAGGTGCAGCCGTTATTAAGGGGAAAACCCAAAAGTTCAAAGGACTGTTATCGGAGGAAGAATTGTTAGGCATAATGTGGTTGACTGGCAAAGGCAAAGGCGGGTTAGTAAAAAGCTATGATCCTGAAACGAAGCAGGTCATTGCCTATGAGATCAAAACGCTTAAAAGTAAAATAATTTCACAGGTCAAGAATGGAAAAATTAGTTTTCACGTAAATATAGAATCGGATGGTCGACTAATTGAAGAGTGGTTAATTGACAACGAGCCTCTGGATCATAAATTTGTAACCAAAGCTGTACATTCATCAGAGAAGGAAGTAGGCCGACTCGTGAATAGAGCCTTACATAAAATTCAAAAGGAATATAAAACAGACGTCATGGGTTTCGGTACTAAACTAAGCATATCGCATCCAAAAGTATGGCAAAAGGTTAAAGAGGATTGGGATGAAGAATTCAGTCGCATTCCGATTACGTATAGCATTAAACTAGCTATTACGGATACAGGAGCAAAACGGAAGCATTGATCGCTATTTTTATCGAAAAAATCATCATTTCTGCGGATAAAAAACTGCGTGAAATACATATTTCACGCAGTTTGCTTTTATATCAACTTTTAAGCTATCATAATAGAGTAATGGTCACTTAAATAGAGTGTGAAAATAGGTTTTTTATGGAGGATTTGCTTGCGAATGGGACAACATGAGGTGACGGATAGCTACGGCTTGGAAATGGACTTATTTTCGATTTGGATGAAAAATAAAGGGATGACAAAATCCACACATCAAGCCTACATAAATGATGTTCGTTTTTTTCTACAGACGGTACATCCAACAGAAACAAAACATATTACGAAAATGGATATTATGCGCTACATGGCCCTTTGCCGTGAGAAGGGGGCAGGGGATGAGGCGCGCAATCGCAAGCTTTCTTCTTTGCGTTCATTTTTTAAAGCGTTGAACGAGATGGAGCATTTGGAAGGCAATCCTGCTGCACTTATCGCAAAGTCCAAGCAGGAGAAAAATCGTATTCCGGTTTACTTGGAAGAAAATGAACTCGAAGCGCTTCTGCAAGCCATACAGGGGAAATATTATATTCGCAATGTCGCAATTGTTTTATTAATGTCCTATGCCGGTCTTCGCGTCGGTGAGGTACACCGGATGAATGTACAGGATTTTAGGCAGGATGGATCGATTCATATTCTCGGGAAAGGGCGTAAATGGCGAGTTATCCCTTTGCCGGATGCACTGCAGCATGTATTGAATGAGGCGCTTGCTGAGCGCAAGGAATCCAGGCAGGGTAAGGAGCAGCCGTTTTTTGTATCGCAGTTTGGACGAAGATTATCTATACGAATGATACAGACCGTCGCTGATGAAACGATCAAGCTGCTAAAGGAGACGATGCCTGCACTTGCGGATAAAAGGCTATCGAGCCATAAGCTACGGCATTCATTTGCAACGATGCAAATTCGCAGCGGTACAGACATACGAACCTTGCAAGAGCTGCTTGGGCACGCGAGTATTGAAACAACACAAATTTACACGCATATTGATAATAAACAGCTTCGAAATGCGATGAACAACATTTCCAGTAAAATCCCAATGAAATTTCAGAATAAGGATACATAATAATAATTATGTAAACAAATATTGAAATTATAAAATAATGCAGCAAAAAAAGCTGATGTCAGGTACATGTAGTATCTGACATCAGCTTTTTATATTAGTGGACGCTAGCTGCAACCAGCTTGCGTCTTTCTTCACGTTCTTCTGGCAGCAAACGAGGGCAGGTATAACATTTCACACCATCAACACGACAATCGTACATACAGCATGAAGAGCGAAGAACGATTTGTGGACCTCCAGGTGACCACGGATCATCGATATACCGAGGTTTGTGAACAAAAGGGTTCCGTTTCCGATTAAATACCTCAGCAGGCAGACCGAGAATGACCTCAAGATCGCGCTGTACAATTGTCAACAGTGACTGATCGTTCATATTATTTTTCAGAAAATCAATCACACCCTGCAGTTGTCCACCGACCTGGTTCCAGATCATGGCGGATTTCACATCGGCACTTATGGCTACAGCTTCGACGATATCGTTAATCTCATCCGTAAAGCTAGTTCGGAAGGCATTCTCTAAAAACTGCTTTCTTTCTTGTTCTTCGGTTGGCACATCTGTCCAGCGAAGCTCATTAATTTTGAAGCCCAGATGGGCATGATCATCGTGTTTCTCAAGCTGATAAGTTAAATTATGTAGCGATAAATCCAAATAACGGTTGTATTGGGCAGCAAAAAATAGATTCGTTATGCACAGATTAAAGAAGGACATGCCTACAAAGGAAGCAGCTAGTTGCATTCCCGTTGCTTGCACCATTTCTCCGGCTTTTATAAGTGTTGCATGAGCAGTTTCTTTATCATAAAAGCTGGTCGCTGGCAGCTCAAGCAAGGGATGAATGGCACCTTTCGGAGAAATGTGAAAATATGTTTCTACAAGTGTAAAGTCCATGTCATGTGCCATTTATTTGTGCCCCATTTCGGTTTCTCAAAATATACTTATAGAGTAGGTTTACTCGATAATGATTATCATTATTCCACTCTATAAGTATAGGAGGGGGCTAGCGGACTGTCAATATTAATGGCTCTACAATTGCTTTAACTCGGTTAAGCCCTTCCCACATATCTCCTGGACCATCGTATATAAGAACATAAGCACCCTTAAACCCAACTCGTTCAACCTCAGTAAGATAGGAGACTAGCTCGTCCTTATCAGGGACACCGGCATCGTCATAGGTAGGCTTAACATGAACTGAGACGCTTAGCGGTGCCGTATCGCCAATTTCACTGATTTTGTCCGCGCTATGATAGTTGCCGAAGTCGGTTATAAAGCCTACTGCTTTACCCGCATGCGCAAGCAGCTTAAGACTGCTTTCCGATGTCGACGTAAGCGCTTTGAAATTTTCAGTTATAACATGAACATTTCTAGAAGCAGCATATTCAGCTAGCTCGGACAAGGAGGAAGCGGACAATTCAATGGCAGCATCATCACTAGGTGAAGCTTCACCAGCAATGACACGAATTTGTTTAGCTCCACTTTGTGAAGCAATATCAATCCAATTCTGAATGAAACTAAGATCTGCTGTTCTTTTAGCCGCATCAACTGTTGTTATGTCGCCATAGTCGAGCAGCAAGGTATCAAACTTAATCGCAGCATTTTCGAAAGAGTGGCGAAGCTGCTCAAGATAAGCCGGTTCAGTTGAAGGAAAATGAAAATGGCAAACTTCAAGCGCTTGATAACCTCTAGCAGCTGCTTCAGCTGGAAGGTCTAGCAAAGTCGTAAGCTGCGGTTGTTCTTGTACACGCTTTTGATGAGTATTCGTTTCGGTATCCCATACCGTCCAGTGAAGAGGTCCAAGATTGCGATGTAAGCTCCATGTGCTAATTGATAGATATGACACTATATATCCCGCCTTTACTATATTGTTTAATCCTAAGGCTAGCATAGCACGCAGCAAGCCGAAAAAAAGCTTCGCTTTTGGCATATTACTCCTCTAGTTGGTCATTTTTGTGGGATATTGAAGTGAAAGAATGAATGCTCTTCAGAATAAATTCATATTTATCCTCGCTTTATCCGCACAATTTCTTGTTAGCATGAGGAAAAGAAGCGAGGGAGTGACCAACAATCATGGGAATAAAACAATCGTTAAAGGAAAAATGTTTGTTTCTGTATAAGTTTTTATATAAGCCTATGGAAATCGGCAGTGTCATGCCGAGCTCCAAGTATTTGGCCCAAAAGATGGTCGAGAGCATCCCATGGCATGAGGTACTAGCGGCAGCGGAGCTTGGTGCTGGCACCGGTGCGATTACAAAGCAAATTCAGGAAGCTGCTCATCAACAAACGAAAGTTTTGCTTTTTGAGACAGATCCGTTTATGTTAAAAACATTGGAAGAAAATTACCCAAATTTTGCATGTTATGAGAACACGACAAACTTGCAAGCAGCCTTACAGCAAGAAGGAATTGAGCAATTGGACTGTATCATTAGCGGCTTGCCTTTTTTCAATTTCCATCAGACACTGAGGGATATACTGATCGCGCAAATAGTAAACTCCTTAAAGGATGATGGATGGTTTGTTGCCTTTCAGTATTCGCAGCAAATGAAGAAGCAATTAAGTTTACATTTTCATATTGAAAAGATTATTTTTGTACCTATCAATGTTCCGCCTGCTTTCGTCTACGTTTGTAGAAAAAAATAGCCTTTATAAGCATATCGCAGAACTTCATTAAAGGAGGTAAACAAGTGAGCAGGACGATTTTGGTTGTTGACGATGATCCGGAAATTCGTGATATTCTACACATCTATTTAAGGAATGAAGGATATCGTGTAGTGGAAGCTGTCGATGGACAGCATGCAGTTGAGGTTGTCAACCGCGAACCCGTTCATTTGATTATTCTGGACGTTATGATGCCCAAATGGGATGGGATTAAAGCTTGCCTCAAAATTAGAGAGGAACACGATGTCCCCATTATTATGCTTTCTGCAAAGGGCGAAGATATCGATAAAATTACAGGTCTATCCACAGGGGCTGATGATTATGTTACAAAACCGTTTAATCCATTGGAGCTGCTGGCACGAGTCAAAGCACAGCTGCGAAGGCAAACCTTGACGGTCCAGGCGGTGAGTGCTTCAAACGAAATTACGATAGATGCGCTTATCATCAATAAGGATCAGCATTTGGTTACAGTAAAAGGCCAAGAAATAGCGCTAACACCTATCGAATTTGCAATATTGCTGCTGCTCGCATCGCACAGGGGGCAAGTCTTTAATATCGATAAAATTTATCAGAACGTATGGAAGGATCAATCCGCCTTTTACTCCGAAAATACGGTCATGGTTCATATCCGCAATATTCGAGAGAAAATCGAAGAAAACCCTAGGGAACCGAGATATATAAAAACGGTATGGGGAGTGGGCTATAAGATTGAAAAATAATGTGAGCAGTATGCTAATGGGACTGCGCAGCATTCGTGGTCTTATGCTGTGGGTGCCCGTCCTAAGTTTCATCATTGCCGTGGTTTTTATCGTAGGAATGGATCATTTTACTCGAACACAATTTGGGTTTATACTCAATAATTTCATATCGTTGCCTTTATTTTTCGGTATATTTATTTTTTTCTTCTTTGTTTTTACGCGTGGTGTGGTCAGTTATTTCAAAGAAATAACGTATGGGATAATCAAAATAGCCGGTGGGGATCTGGAATACCGCGTTCCGTTAACAAGGCAGGATCAACTGGGTATCGTTGCTCAAAATATTAACCATATGGCTCAGCAGCTGCAAACACAGCTAGAGCGAGAACGAATGCTCGAACAGTCGAAGATGGAGCTAATCACACATGTTTCGCATGATTTGCGGACTCCGCTTACCAGCATTATCGGCTATTTGGATTTATTGAAATCACATGCCTCTCAAGATCCAAGTGAACAAGAGCGATTTATAGACAATGCTTTCCACAAGACGCAGCAGCTTAAGAAATTGATCGATGATTTGTTTGAATATACACGACTGACTGGCGGAGATCACAACTTCATTAAGCAATCCGTAGATATCAACAAACTAGTAGAGCAGCTTATTATTGAATTTGAGCCTGTTGCTGCCGAGCAGGGAATCATTGTGGTGAAAAGCTTTTGTGCAAGACCGGTCTGTGTCGAGAGTGATACGCAGAAAATAGTGAGAGCTATTGACAATCTTTTAATCAATGCGCTCAAATATTCGATCAAACCGAGTGTGATGACGGTAAAAGCAACTGCCTCGAACGATATATTTCGGTTAACCATTGAAAATGAAGGAGTACCGATTAATCCTCATGAGGAAGCGCAATTGTTTGATCGTTTTTTCAAGCGGGAGTCGAATGATATTCGCAGCTCTATGCCAGCTGGTACAGGTCTTGGACTTACCATTGCCAAACAAATAGTAGAGATGCATGGAGGAGAAATCGGCGTTGTTCATGACAACGGCCATTATATTTTTTGGATTGAAATACCGATAAGTTTTGGCTAATTAGCAAATTAGCATTATAATAAACATAGAGGCTGAATAGTCGCAGTTTTATAGAGATTTCTTTATGGAAGGAAAGAGAAAGATGGAAACAAAACGGATTACGACAGATGAGCAATTGGAAGAGGCGTACCTGATTCGAAAAACAGTCTTCGTCAAAGAGCAAGGTGTTGCGGAGGAAGTAGAGCTTGATGAATACGATGCAATTGCTGATCATGTTCTTGTATATTACGAGAATGTACCTGTTGGAACGGGCAGAGTGCGGATCGTCGATGATATGGCAAAAATAGAGCGGATTTGCGTATTGGCTTCACACCGCATGCATAAACTCGGCAAAGCAATTATGGACGAGCTTGAGTTGATCGCACGTGAAAAGGGGCTTAAGAAAGCGAAGCTGCATGGACAAGTTCAAGCAGCAGCTTTTTATGAGAAGCAAGGTTATGAAGTAGCATCCACCATCTTTATGGAAGAGAATATCCCGCATGTTAAGATGGTTAAAGATTTATCACATTAAATAAAAAGAATGAAGAGAGCCTGCTCATGCAGGCTCTCTTTTTTTGAAGAAATCAGACAATTTCTTTGCGATAATGACTGGGAGATATCCCTTTCACTTTTTTGAACATTTTCGAGAAGAGAAGAGGGTCGTTATAGCCGACGGAGTGGGAAATATCAGATACCGAAAGCTGTTGATTGTTCATGAGATCACAAGCTTTATCCATTCGATAATGCAATAAGTAGGTTTGTGGTGATTGATTTACAACTTCCTTAAATAAGGCGGATAAGTATATGCGGTCTATGCCAATGAGTTTGGCCAGCTCAGTAATGCTTACTTTGGTGTAGTAATTCATTTTGATATAATCCATCGCTTTGCGAACATAAACATCCTTTGCTTTAGGCAAATAACCGATTTGATTAGGGGCAGTCAGCATATCGATCCAATCCGAAATAAGGCGATAGAGCAGGCTATGCACGACAAGACCGCTGTTTTTCTCAAGCTCCCCAGCATCATTAAACTGTTCTAACCAAGGCTCAAACCAATTTGCTGGAGCGAACGAGAAAGAAGGGGCCGTTTTGCTTAAGTGGACCTGTTCAAGTAAACCGTCAACACATGTTCCTTGAAAAGCGATCCAAGAATAGACCCACGGATCTTGAAGATCCGCCTTCATATGGCATATCGTATTTGGAAATACCATAAAGCCTTGTCCTTTTTTTAAGGCATATGTTTTTCCGTTAATCTGATAGGTGCCTTTGCCTTCATGAATAAATAAAATTTTGTAATGATCCTTAACGCCGGGTCCCCAGCTATAGCCAGCTTCGCAGAACTGCTTCCCATGATAATAATAGACCAGATCATAATGCTCGCACATTCATTGTCACTTCCTTGATTGTAGGTCTCTAACATATTACATTATGACATATATGACTTGCATGTGGACATTCCTTATTGCAGTAAAATTAAGCTATACTTTAAAAGCAATGATGTTGCAAGTAATCATTATAGCATGTTTCAAACAACGAAATCATTCTAAAAACAAAGGGGAATATGATAAATGCCTTATGCTGCTGATTCATCACGTTATTCCGATATGTTGTATAAACGCGCAGGCAAAAGTGGAATTAAGCTGCCTGCGATATCCCTTGGTCTGTGGCAAAATTTCGGCGGCAATCAACCGCTTGAAAATTCACGTGCAATGCTTTTAAAAGCGTTCGATCTCGGCATTAATCATTTTGACCTAGCAAACAACTATGGACCGCCTGCCGGTTCTGCTGAAGAAACGTTCGGAGCAGTATATAAGAAGGATTTGGCTCCCTATCGCGATGAACTTCTAATTTCTACAAAAGCGGGCTATTACATGTGGGAAGGTCCATACGGCGAATGGGGCTCACGTAAAAATTTGCTGTCCAGCTTGGATCGCAGCTTAACGAGAATGGGACTTGATTATGTCGATATATTTTATTCCCATCGTCCTGATCCAGAAACGCCGCTTGAGGAAACAATGGGCGCGTTAGATCATGCGGTAAGACAGGGTAAAGCTTTGTATGTTGGTTTATCCAACTACAGTGCGGAGCAGACAAGCGCTGCTGTGAAAATTTTGAAACAGCTAGGGACGCCTTGCCTGATTCATCAGCCGAATTACTCCATGCTGAACCGTTGGATTGAAGACGGTTTGCAGGATGTACTTTCTGAGAATGGCATAGGCTCGATCGCTTATTGCCCGCTTGGAAGAGGACAACTGACGAATAAGTATGTCGATAAAATCGAAGCGGAATCGAGTGCAGCTTCCAGCGCGATGAAACCAGAAGCGATCACGGCAGAGCGGGTTCGAAAATTCCGCAGCCTAGAGCAGCTAGCGGCAAGAAGGGGACAAACCTTATCCCAATTGGCATTAACATGGGTTCTGCGTGAAGGTGGAGTTACCTCAGCATTGATCGGTGTCAGCCGCGTAAGCCAGATTGAAGAGAATGTAAAGGCACTGGAAAGTGCTCCGCTGTCTGCTGAAGAATTAGCCCAGATCGACGCTATTATGCACAATATTGGAGATATTCCATGGTAATACCAAGCCCAGGCGCATACGCCTGGGTTTTTCTCTGCTTTAAACGTTGTAAATGAACCCAAAAGCAGGAAATGATACGTGTTTTGTGGAAATAAACGAAGGAAATCAAACATAAACGAGTGAGGGAAACTATGACCCATCTTACTGAAGCTTTCATCGATGCAATGGCACCCAATGCGGGAGCAATCAAAAACGGTAACGATCTCGTACGCAAAAACAGCTTTCAGAAGTTATGCCGTACGGAAGACGGATTGTTGCTATTTGGAGAATGTAAGGGAAGCGGCAAAGAGCCCTATAGCTGCTCCGTTGATTTCGTAAAAGCCGAACAACCTGTATTTCGCTGCTCCTGTCCAAGTCGTCAATTTCCATGCAAACATATATTAGGACTTTTGTATGCATATGCTGGAGGAAAGGCTTTTTCAACGGAAGAGATACCTGCGGATATTGCAGATAAGCGCGAGAAAGCGGACAAGCGTGAAGAGAAAAAGAAGGAAGCTGCCGCGATTCCAGCAGGTACAGAAACTAAACGCAAGGTTAACAAAAACGCTCTTATCAAGAAACTCGCTTCGCAGCTTGAAGGGGTCGAGCTCGTTCACAAGCTTGTGCAGCAAATCGTGCAAAGCGGTTTAGCTTCGTTGGATAAACGCTCTCTTCATATGTATGAGGAACAAGCAAAACAGCTTGGCAATCACTACGTACCCGGGCTCCAAGCAGCATTTCGAGAGATATTGGTTTTAGTAGGCTCAAGTGATAATCCGGAGACAATTTATTCCGAGGTTTGTGAACAGCTAGCTGCTATGCATGTATTAATTAAGCGCAGCCGGGATTATTTGAAGGCGCGAATGGAAGATTCGAGCATCCCAATGGATATCTCAAGCCCTCTTGAAGAAAAAATTGGCCATGCATGGCAGTTAGCTGAGCTGCGTGAGCATGGACTTCTCCGTGAAGCAGCTGAGCTTGTACAGCTTTCTTTCCGCTCTTATTCCGACGAAGCACGCGGTGAACATGTGGATGAAGGGTATTGGATGCAGCTTCAAGATGGAGAAATCGTCGTCACACGCAGCTATCGGCCTTTCCGAGCAGCCAAACATATGAAGGAAGAGGATAGCTGCTTTATGGTTGTCCAAACGAAGGAGTTATTTGTTTATCCAGGCGATTTGAATAAAAGGGTTCGCTGGGAAGAGATGACCATGCGTGAATGGATACCAAGTGATCGTGTTGTTATTCATTCATATGCAGAGCGATCCTATTCAGCGGCAGTAAAAACGGTGAAAAATCAGCTCAAAAATCCATTAGCAGACCGCAACCCGGTCATGCTGCTTCATGCTGCTCAGGTAGCAAATTCGGAAGGCGGATATGTTCTTGTTGATGAGCAAGGAGCTAGGCTTCCACTTGATGCCATCTCAAAGCTGAATCATCCTACATTGCCTTTACTCCGTAATTTAGATAAAGAGCTGCTTGCAAATGTGGGGGTACTTGTCATGTTCGAGGATCGACTCGCAGAAGGAAAGCTGCTGGCACAGCCTTTGGCTCTAATTACCGAACAAGAAATGATCCGCTTATTCTATTAATGGTTGACGAAGGAGCAAAACATGAGTATTCCATTATTGCGAGAATTGTATGAAGACGTTCGCCGTTTAATCATAGCAGGTGCGGGCATGGCGGCAGATGATGCGCGTTTGAGAAGATCGCTCCCTCAGCTGCAACAATTTGGTGAAAAGGCACCCATTTTCAAACGAATAGCAGAAGAAGTCGATAGTGTTACGAGGTCTAAGCAAGAGAATGCGGCTGACAAGCTGCTGGATTTAACAGTATTGCTGCAAGCGGTCTTGCATACACAAAGCTCTATTGAAGCGCCAGGTGAGCTGCTGCCCGTTGGCATAGAAGCAGCAAATAACAAAACGATCACGACGACCCCTTATCGAAAGCTTAAGCCGCTCATTGATTCGCTGACGCTTCGCGGTCCCAATCGGCTCGAAGCCATTAAACAAGGGGTTGAGGCAGGACTGTTCAACGATGTAAGAACATTCGCACCAGCCGTCAACGCTTTGAGAGACAGCTATTCTGAAATTGCTGAATATGTCGCAGATCATGTCATCCCACTTCTTGGTTCAGCTGCCTTGCCAATTCTGCATTCGGAATTCGATATGCAGGGAGGCAGCGGCGACGCGAGAATGCTCGTATGCCTTTATAAGCTGGCGAAGGACGAGAAGGAACTATGGCCAACTCTGCTGGCAGCGCAGAAGGATGGAGGATTGCCGGTACGTATAGCTGCGATATCGCTTACGGCTGGTTTGCCTAGCTTCGAGGAACATTTGCTCGATCTGTCGCATGATCGAAAAAAAGAGATTCGCAGCGCAGCTTTAATGGCATTGTCCCACTTCGATTCTACACAAGTCGTTGACCGTTTGATGGAATCACTAAAGAAAAAAGATACAGACATCGCCATAGCTCCCATTCAAGCGTGTGAGCTTCCTGCATTAACCGAGCAATTGTTGGTTTATGGTTTAGAGCTGGCTGAACATGTCGTTTCAGCTAAACAAGATACGGGCTTCCAAGAAAAGTTCAGCAGCGTCATCACTTGCTTTCAATCCAAAGCAGACATTGTTGCTGTAAGAGAATTTCTGATGCAAATGTTAAATGATGATGAGCTTTATTTTCAAGAGATGGAACCGATGATGAGTCAAGCAGCTCAAATATTATTAGATTCCAAAAATGATGAGGCATTAGTGTTTCTTCATGAGCTTCGCAATCGCCGCGCCTATTTGATCGCGTATTCGTTCAAAGCCGCACGACAAGTATTAAGCCCAGCAGATGTTTTTGACAGGTATGAAGGTTATGTAGAAGAGAAAAAGAGTAAAGCTGCACGCGAGCTAATACAAGCCATATATGAACTTACTCCTCATACGGTTGTGCAAGCCGCATTTACGCAACATCAAAATCATTGGAGCTGGGATGCGAGATGGGCAGATCGCTTTATCACATTAAATGAGGAAGAGCTTGTATGCCGATTAGTGGAACGCCCTAATGAGAGGGCAATCCACTATTTAGTCGACAAAGCGAAAGTAGCGCCACAACTGATGAAGCATCGATCAATTCATATTTTGTACACGTTATTCCGGCTCGGACATACTGATACGCCAGAGATGCTAATGTCATCACTGGAGCTTTCTACGCAAAAATCCTTTTATTATATGGACCGAGATTTGCAGCTATTAATTGCTATGCTTCCGGGGGAATTTGCGGATAGGCTTCAGCAAATCGCCGATAAGATGTCAAGCGAGTACTCTCGTGACCAATTAAAGCAGCTAGCCGAACACATTGCCGCTAAGCCAGCGGAGCTTGAATCGAAACCAGAAGGAGCGGGATTTCTAGCATGGATCAAAAACAAACTATCTTAAGGTTGCCTGCAGAGCAGTTATATGCACATGAACTCGAAGCACTGAAGAAACATGACACTGGAGAGAAACCGGCAGGCTGGCAGCTGTCACCGCGGGCTGTATTAACTTTTATTACAGGTGGCCGAGCTGGCAAGGTAGATATTACGCCAAAATACATTGGTCACACAAGACTCGTTGAAATTGCGATTGCGACACTGCTTACTGACCGAGCCTTATTGCTTATAGGTGAGCCGGGAACAGCAAAGTCATGGCTCTCGGAAAATTTGACGGCGGCCATACATGGCGATTCATCTAAGGTTATTCAAGGAACCGCTGGTACAAGTGAAGAACAGGTACGATACTCATGGAATTATGCAATGCTTCTTGCTAATGGTCCGTCCGAGGAAGCGCTTGTCAAAAGCCCGATCTATCGTGCAATGGAGGCAGGAGGCATTTCACGGTTTGAAGAAATATCACGCTGCGCTTCAGAGGTACAGGATGCTTTGATTTCCATTTTATCGGAGAAGACGATTTCTGTACCTGAGCTAGGTAGAGACATTCCTGCTGCAAGAGGTTTCTCCATTATTGCAACCGCAAATACGCGTGACCGCGGTGTCAACGATATGTCCGCCGCTTTGAAGCGTCGTTTCAACATCGTTGTGCTGCCGGCACCATCAGATTTGGATACGGAAGTAGCCATTGTACGTAAACGGGTAAGCGAGATTGCTTCCAATTATCGGCTTGGTGAAGCTGTTCCTGAAGAGGAAGCTGTACGCAAGGTTGTGACCATTTTCCGCGAGCTGCGCAGCGGGATGACACTAGACGGCAAAGAGAAGCTGAAGCAGCCAAGCGGTGCAATCTCAACTGCGGAAGCGATATCCTTGCTTATTAATAGTATGGCGCTGGCAAGCAGCTTCGGGGATGGGCAGGTTGCAGAGGAGGATCTCGCAGCCGGTCTGCTTGGAGCTGTCGTTAAGGATGAAGCAAAAGATGATGCGGTGTGGAAGGAATATTTGGAAAATGTGATGAAAAAACGGGGAGCCGAGTGGCGAGGGCTATATCGTGCTTGCCGTGAGCTGAGTTCGTGAGTACGGCTGCCGTATCCAATTACGGCGTTCATTTGTTCGGCGTAAGGCATCTCTCACCGACCGGGGCATTTCATTTGCAAACTTTTCTTCAAGAAGTTAAGCCGCAGCTCGTACTCGTAGAAGGGCCATCGGATGCAACGGAGCTCATTAGCCAAATCACATTAAAGGGTGTAAAGCCGCCCATTGCCATATTAGCCTATACCGATCAATTGCCAATCCGTACGCTTGTTTTTCCGTTAGCGGAGTATTCCCCTGAGTATCAAGCATTTGTATGGGCAGCTAGAAATGGCGTTGAAGCCAGATTCATCGATTTGCCGTCCGATGTATCGGTTAGCCTTCACTTGAAATTAAGTGCTGCTAGTGAAAAAGAAGATTATGCCGAAGGTGCCCGCTCGCATCGTGAACAAATCAATGATCGTTATGAGCAAGTGGCTATATCAGCGGGAGAATCCGATTACGAAACCTATTGGGAACGTTCGTTTGAACATAGCAGCGAGCCTAATACCTACCGCCATGCTATTCATGCTTTTTCAAGTGAGATGAGGCAGCTATCTGAGACGGATGAACGGATATATACACCGCTAGAGGCCGCTCACAATGAAATTCGCGAAGCTTACATGCGTGCACGAATTGCTGAGGCGATAGAAGGAGGCATTCCAGCTGAGCGAATTGTAGTTGTTACCGGAGCGTATCATGTTTCAGCACTCGAAGCGGAATTGGATGGTATGACTGAGCAAGAAGCAGCAGCATTGCCTAAGATTCAGACCAAGCTGACGCTTATGCCCTATTCGTATTATAAGTTATCCAGTCATTCAGGCTATGGAGCGGGTAACGCGGCACCGTCCTATTTTGAGCTTGCTTGGCAATGTTTAGTCAGTGGTGACCTTGGAAAGTTGTCTTCCGCTTATCTAGCAACGATTGCAGGTTATATGCGGCAGAGCGGGAATTTCCGTTCCGCAGCTTCCGTTATCGAAGCAGTAAGACTAGCTGAATCACTGGCATCCCTGCACGGAGGAAGATTGCCGACGCTGCGTGATCTTCAAGATGCCGCCATTACTTGTCTTGGATATGGCGAGCTTTCGATTGTAGCAGATGCGCTTGCAAGAACGAATATTGGTACAGCTATTGGTGCTTTGCCCGACGGAATCAGCCAAACCCCTATTCAAGAGGATCTTAATCGAAACTTGAAATCGTTAAAGCTGGAAAAATATAAAACGACGGTAGCAACTGACCTTGAGCTGGATCTGCGAGAGAACAGAAGAGTGAAATCCGAGGATGCCGCTTTTCTTGATTTAAGAAGATCTTTTTTTCTTGAGCGTCTTCAGCTCCTATCGATTAGCTTTGCTAAGAAACGCGCAGTCAAGCAGGACGGCGCAACATGGGCAGAACACTGGGTGCTATGCTGGACGCCAGAAGCCGAGATTGAGATCGTTGAGTCCATCATGAAAGGGGAGACGATCGAACTAGCAGCTGCTTTCTCTATTAAGGAGTCTTTAGCGCAGAGCACTAACATATTAGACGCTGCGGCGCTCGTTAAGGCAGCATGGCAATGCGGGCTGCCCGCATCTATGGAAGATGCGCGCCGCACACTGCAAGAGCTGGCAGTAGAAGCGGGTGACTATACTCAAATCGCAGGGACACTTCGTGAATTGTCTATTCTCGTACAATTTGGCGATGTTCGAAAAATGAATACAGATGTGTTAGTACCTCTTCTTCAACAGCTTTTTTTAAGAGGTACGCTGCTCCTTGTTGATTCGTCGATTTGCAGTGACGATGCCGCGGCAAATATGGCTTCAGCAATTATCGATATGCATGCTGTATCACAGCAGCACTTTGAGGTGGTGGACGACGAGCGATGGGTACAGCAACTAGAGGAGCTTGCTTATCGCGATGATCGGAATGCTAAACTGTCAGGTCTAGCATTTGCTTTGCTGCTTGAGCGCAACCTAATCGATCATGAACGGTTAGCACGAGAGGTGTCGAGACGATTATCCCCAGGGATACCTGCTGATATCGGAGCTGGCTGGTTTGAAGGCATGTCACTCCGCAATCGTTATGTGCTGCTGTCTCGGAGGCAGTTATGGGAACAGCTCGACGTTTATACAAGATCGCTTGATGATGAGCAGTTCAGACGATCGCTTGTTTTTCTTAGAAGAGCTTTTTCATCCTTCGAAGCTAGAGAAAAAAACGCGATTGCGCAATTATTAGGTGATATATGGGGACTTGGATCCATTGAGGCGGCCGATGTATTGCAGCGCCCACTGAGCAGTGAGGAGCAACAAAAAATAGATGAGCTCAATGAGTTCGACTTTGGAGACTTATAATATGAGCGATAATGAGCATTTCGAACAATTAAAGCGTTGGCGCCTCATTTTGGGACATTCTGCAAACGACAAGCTATCTGACCTGGCGAATGGTCAGGAATTGCTCGATAGTGAGCTGAGCTTGATGGATCAAGCTCTTGCAGCCATTTATGATGAAACAACTGAGATTATGACGGACAAACCCAAAAACAGCGGTGGTCGTTCAGCTGGTCTTGGCGCATCATCGCCCAAATTAACCAAATGGCTAGGTGACGTTCGCAGCTTCTTTCCATCTGATATTGTATCGGTCATTCAAGCGGATGCCATTGAGCGGAAGGGTTTGACACAGCTGTTGTTCGAGCCGGAGACGCTAAGTCAGGTGAAGCCTGATATTCGGATGGTTGCGACACTCATTGCGTTAAAAGGCCGTATCCCTGAGAAAACAAAAGAAACAGCAAGATTACTCGTTCGCGAGGTCGTCGATGAAATTTTAGCTCGCTTGGAGCATGAAATTCGGCGAGCCGTTACAGGCGCTTTGAACCGAAGAAAACATTCACCGTTGCCTTCGATGACAGGGCTGGATTGGAAAACGACAATCCGCAGAAATTTGAAGCATTATGATTTGGATAGCCAAAAGCTTATTCCAGAACGGTTTTATTTTTTTGAACGCGCTCGGCGGAGTAAGGAATGGACCGTTATCCTCGATATCGATCAGAGCGGTTCGATGGCGGATTCGGTCATTTATGCTTCTATTATTGGTTCTATTTTTGCGAGCTTGCCTGCCTTGGATACACATGTTGTCGCCTTCGATACTGAAGTTGCTGATTTAAGCGAGCAATGTGCCAATGATCCAGTCGATATGTTGTTTGGCATTCAGCTCGGCGGCGGCACAGACATTAACAAATCAGTTCAATATTGCGAGCAGTTTATTAGCGACCCCAAGAAAACATTGTTTATTCTAATTTCAGATCTCTATGAAGGCGGCAACCAAGCATCACTTATTAGGCGGATGGAAAATATGCGGCAATCCGGCGTTAGCGTAATTTGCTTGTTAGCCTTGTCGGATAGCGGAGTTCCTTCTTATGACGCTGCGCTTGCAAAAAAGCTGTCCACATTTGGCATTCCATGCTTCGGCTGTACGCCGGACCGGCTTCCAGAGCTGATTGCAGGCGCGCTGCAAGGGCGAGATTTGCAGGAGCTTGCTAGCGCAATTGATCCAGCGGGTAAATAAACCTTATAAACAGTTTATGGAATCTTAAGCTTTAATTAAACTTTACTTACAAGCCTCTTAACGATTGATTGTTATCTTTAGTAATAGATAACAAGTCGATTTTGGGAGGTTTTTTTTTATGCAAACAAAACTATATGTCCTATACGGCGGCAAATCCGTCGAGCATGAGGTTTCATTAAAAACAGCATACACCGTTATTCAATCCATAGATGATTCTAAATTTGAAGTATTCCCCATTTACATTACGCGAGAAGGACTATGGTGTACGCCTGACAAGTTAAATCAAGAAGGACTTCAATTAACCGATCTTATAGCTTTGCCCAAGCTTAGGAGTGAAGCCGAGTCTATTGGACAGGTTTTAATGAGTCAATTCGCATTGCCAGGAAAAAAAGTTGTCTTGCCGCTGCTGCATGGCTCATATGGAGAGGATGGAACCGTACAAGGGCTGCTGGAATTGCTTAATGTTCCTTATGTTGGGAATGGTGTATTATCCTCAGCGCTTACACTGGACAAAGCCATCTCAAAGCAGCTATTAGAGCAAGCAGGCATTCATCAGGTCGACTACCGTGTTTATCGATATGATCAATGGCTCGAAGATCATTCAAAGGTACTTCAAATGGCAGAGGAGACCATTGGTTATCCTTGTTATGTGAAGCCAGCCTCACTTGGATCAAGCATCGGCATCAGCAGATGCCACGACAAACAAGAGCTGGTGGCTGGCATTACCGAAGCATTTAAGTATGACAACAAAATTGTGCTTGAGCGTGAAGTGATCGGCAGAGAGATTCAAGTGGCTGTTATGGGTAATGAGAAGCCGCTTGCATCACTGCCAGGCGAATTCATCCATGACCATGTCTTCTTCGATTTCGAGTCCAAATACATGGATAAGCAGCTAAAGATGTCGATTCCAGCGCATCTATCCGAAGAAATCACGTCGCAAATTAGGCAGCTAGCCATCAAAGCATACCATACTCATAACTGCTCGGGTCTTGCACGGGTAGACTTATTCTTAGATGGCAAGGGACAGTTGTATTTGAATGAAATCAATGCACTGCCTGGCTTTACGAATTACAGCATGTATCCGGTCATGTGGGAGCGGACGAATGGAACTCGATATTCGGAGCTTGTCGAGAAATTAATTGATTATGCTATCATGCGTCATGCTGAAAAACAATCGATACAGTACACGAGGTGATCGGTATGCTTAGAGATACTTGGGCTGACATTCATTTGAATTATATTCAAGACAATCTTATTCAGATTCGCGAAACGCTGCCAAACCATGTCAAGCTGATGGCAGTTGTGAAAGCAAATGGCTACGGACATGGCGATCTCGAATCTGCGCATATGGCTGAACAAGCAGGCGCTGATGTTCTGGCTGTTGCTTATTTAGAGGAAGCGCTCCGCCTTAGATCCTATGGCATGAAGCTGCCTATCCTTATTTTGACACCAATAGACGCTGAATATGTACACTTAGCCATCGAGAATGATTTGATGTTAACCGTTACAAATGCCACATGGTTTAAGGAAATGAGAAAATACAAACCGACTGCATCTGCCAAGAAGCTTCTTATCCATGTGAAAGTGGATACGGGGCTCGGGAGAATTGGTATTCAATCAATAGAAGAGTGGGACAAGCTTGTGCCATGGCTAAAAGCGCCAGATATCGAAGTGGATGGATTTTACACTCATTTTGCAACCGCAGGCAAAGTAGATACGACATTTCTTGAGCTGCAAACGAAACGCTTTATGGAGATGATGGAATGGAGCAAAAAGTCCGGTCTTCATATTCGTCATTATCATTGTGCGGGGAGTGCAGCTGCACTCCGATTTCCTAATCTTGCAATGGATATGGTACGCATAGGGGCGGCGATGTACGGCTTTTATCCTGAAAAGCTTGTGCAATCTGTGAAGCTCAAGCCTGTTTTGAGCTTGCACAGCAAGCTCATACAAGTAAAGAAGCTGCGCAAAGATGAGTGCCTAGGATACGACAATTCCTATCAGGCAGAAGAAGAGCAATGGATTGGCACAGTTCCGATTGGATATGCAGACGGCTGGTCACAAAGCATGCAAAATTCCGAGGTGCTGGTCAATGGACAACGGGCAAAAGTCGTCGGCAAAATATGTATGGATCAGCTCATGGTCAAGCTGCCAGGACCTTGTGCGGAAGGAACACAGGTGACTTTAATCGGACGACAGGGAGCAGAAGAGATCACATTTACAGAGCTAGCCGTCCATATTGGGAGCGTAGCACAGGAAATATCAACGTCGCTAACAGCTAGAGTAACAAGGAAATACAAGGACGTAGAGGAGGCTTGGACGAATTGGGGCAACCGAACCAAATTGAAACCATTCAAGAAAGCGGTTATGTAAAGCATACAGCTATTCAAGTTAGTCGTGCAGAAATGTATGAAGGACATCTGGTATTGGTTAATCAAGCCAACCCTATAAAACAGTCCATTTCACTCGACAAGTTGATCCCGCTTCATACTAATCCTGATATAAAATTGCTGGAGGAAGGTTTGTTACTAGAGAAAACATGCTTGCAGCATTTCAATATACTTCTAAATGAATCTCAAGCCATGAATGATATTATTGCAGTTAGCGCTTATCGCTCGAGAGAGGAGCAGGAGCAAATCTATGAAACCTCTCTAGTGGAAAATGGAGACGAGTATACCGCTTGTTATGTGGCTTTGCCAGGCCATAGCGAGCACCAAACGGGACTTGCCATCGATGTTGGGAAAATAGATGAACATGTCGACTTTATTGCGCCATCTTTCCCAGATAGCGGCATCTATATGGCATTCAAGCAGCTTGCTGCAAAAAATGGCTTTATTCAGCGGTACAAAGCAGGAAAAGAGGCTATAACAAACATCTCTTGTGAGCCATGGCATTTTCGTTATGTCGGTTATCCTCATGCCGAAATTATGGAGCAGCATGATTTTTGCTTGGAGGAGTACATCGATTTTGTCAGAAAATTTACTTATGACGGGAATTATCTCACCGTAGAAACAGACAGCATGCTCGTGCAAATTTATTATGTGCCGGCAGAGGAAGGACCTTCCACGACTGTTCCCATCCTAAATGGTGATCTATATCGAATATCAGGAAATAATAGGGATGGTTTTATCGTTACAGCTTTTACTGGAAAAGGGCAAAGATCACATGGTCTCTAAACCCAATTATAGCGGGCTCGACTGGCTTAAATTTATAGCGGCCCTATTCGTTATTGCCAATCACACCAGTCCGCTGCTCTCGTATAACGAATATTTTGACTTTCTATTCAGCGGAATCATCTCGCGATTAGCGGTGCCTATATTTTTTATGTCAACGGGCTTCTTTTTCTTCCGAAAGCTGACAGGAGATAAAGTTAAAGATCAAAAAGCGTTGTTCATGTATTTAAAGAAAATCGGAATCTTATATTTGATTGCTATCTTGTTGTACATTCCTTTGAATATGTACAAAGGTGATTTTTCTACTCAGTTTACCTTTGGTTCCTTTATAAGAGACATTGTTTTTGACGGTACGTTTTATCATCTATGGTATCTGCCTGCGCTGATCATTGGACTTGTTCTTACGTATTATTGGCATCAGAAAATGTCGCTTTCCATGCTGCTCGTTGTTGGTTTGTTTCTCTATATAGTAGGACTCTTCGGAGATAGTTATTATGGAATTACGGAAAACATAGCTGTTCTAAAACATGTCTATGAATGGCTGTTTCAATTTTTCGATTACACACGCAATGGTATATTCTATGCACCGATTTATCTCATATTAGGCATATGGGCAGCAAAACGTCCACAGCCTGCTAGAACGCCGATAAACTACGCGGGTTTGTTTCTGATTTCGTTAGCACTAATGATAGCCGAAGCATCCCTTCTGAAAGCAATACAATTTCCGCGGCATGACAGTATGTACGTATTTGCATGGCCAGCAACCTACTTCTTGTTCCACTGGGCGTTATCCTGGAAAGGCCGGTCTGGAAAAGCATTTAGGGAGTGGCGAGTATGGATTTATATATTGCATCCTATCGCTATCGTACTCGTTCGAGGAGCAGCTGAATTCGTGAAGCTGGAAGCTTTATTCATTACTAATAGCCTCATTCATTTTGTCGCTGTATGTCTTGCATCTATCGTTATGGCAGCACTCGCCGTACGAATATCCGTCATAAAATTTAAGTTACGACCATAGATATGATAATGGGAGATGTTCGTTAAGCAAATGAACGAGAGGAGAAGCCGCAGCGAAGGAGCATTACATGCAGCTGGGAGGGATTGCAATGAGTAACGAACTGCTCATTCAACTACTCGTGCTTATCGTAATGATCATCGATATGGCTAACCGATCCAAAGATTCGTAACGTTAAAAGGCAAAACATCGAAAGTGGTGTTTTGTCTTTTTTTTCGTGTTTGTATGAAAGGAGAGGAAAAGACAGCGCAGCAACGAATATGTTTAGATGTTGAGAAAATAAGAATCGTTCCCTTAAGCTTACGTTTTGAGAACGTAATAGATAGGAAGGAGCAACGCCGTGATTGAATGTCCTTGGTGCGGCAGCAGCGTTATACTCGAGCATAATTGTTGTCCGGAATGTAAACAAGAGGTTCTTGATGAGCATTTAGATCCCTTTGTTGATGAGCAAGAGAATGAGCTTGAAGAATCAGATCTCGAACTGGATGAGTATGATATAAACAACAGCATCGCGAATTCATTCAAATGCACAAAATGTAATCATAATGAGTGCGATATTAATGAATTGGCTATGACAGGTGCGGGATTAAGCAAGCTTCTAAACATTCAATATCAACATTATTTATTTGTTTCTTGCATGCAATGCGGATTCGTTGAAATATATGACCCTACGATATTAAGACGACGCAAGTGATGCTATTTCAAATTCAGCTTTAATGGAAACATACAAAGAATTTAGCTTGAAGGTAGGTTATAATCCATTCATGCTTAAAAGGTTAACAGGAGGATTTTCTAGTGAAATACGAAGTTATTTTGTTTGATGCGGACGATACCTTATTTGATTATTCTTTAGCAGAGGCGCACGCCCTTAAAAGTGTTTTCTTGGAGTTTCAAATTGACCTTCTACAATCACATATTGAACTCTATCGCTCAGTTAATCAGCAGTTGTGGAATGATTTTGAAAAGGGTGAGATTACTCTTGATTTTTTGCGGCATGAGCGATTTAGAAAACTGTTTGCAGAAGTTAAAGTCGAGCTTGATGCTGTACATTTTAGCGAGCGCTACGTTCATTACTTGGGAGAGGGCTCTTTCTTAATCGAGGGCTCGGATGTTCTTATTCAGCAGGTTCTTCATAATGGGCATCGCATTGCAATCATCACAAATGGGATTAAACAGACACAGCATAGTCGAATTGGCAGGTCTGCTTTTGCTCATTCGTTCGAGCATATTATCGTTTCTGAGGACACTGGTTTTTCGAAGCCGCAAACGGGAATTTTTGATTTTGCATTCGAGAAGCTGAATCTGATCAATAAATCTAAGGTGCTTATGGTCGGAGATTCATTAACATCTGATATCCAGGGCGGCCTCAATTATGGCATCGATACTTGCTGGTACAATCCGAAGCGAAAGCCTAATCGTACAAGCATTATTCCAACGTATGAAATTCATCATTTAAACGAGCTGCTGCAACTACTATAAAAAAGCTGTTATTGTATAAAATTGGATCAATCATTCATTCGTAATGTTTCCCTGCATCTGGAAACTTTCCTTCTGGCGGCATCCAAGAGCTTTGGAAAATGTTTTTTTCATTAACTACTGAATAGGTATAAGTCCAACCCTTTTCGTTTATAAAATTAACGTTTAAGTGATAAGGGTTATATTGTCTACCTACTTGTCGACTAATTTCCCACTTTTGATTAGGGTACCGTTCCTCTAAATATAGATTTAGCTGTTTTGTTTTATTTGAAACTTGATAATCAATCCAGTAGGGACGAATAACAAAAAGCAATAGCAAAAGTACAGTTAATGAACAAGACATACATAAACTCAGTTTTCTAACCTTCTTGGGTAAAAGTAATGCGATAACAAACATAATCATGACAAACACAATCGAAGCTGCAATTTCAAATATGGTTATTGGATGCAAAGAAATCCCCACCTCAAATTTTCATTTGTAGGATATTAGTTCTTCCATCATAGCCTATAAACAAGAACGATGCAGGCGACAGCCAGCATCGTTTTTGTTTCTAATTAAGTTCCCAATCCTGCAGCAGCATAATGGCTGCCCCGGCGGTAACGGCATCCTCAGTCAGCTGTCCTTGCGAAAATTTCGGTTCATATTGCGGTGAATAATAAATGTTGCTCCGCGCAACTTGAATGACCGTTTCATAAATCGTTTTATCGACATTGACGAGCGGGCCACCTAAAATGACAGCCTCGGGATGCAAAATATTAATGAGATTGGCGATACCAATGCCGAGATAGGTAGCCGTTTGTAGAAATTGCTCCGTAATGAATGCATCTTTTTGCAAATACGCTTTCCGCAACGCGTCAAATTGAACTTCCTCTGGCGGAATACCCATTAACGTGCTTGATCGGCCAAGCTTCAGTTGTGAGCGTATTTTCTTCTCCAACGCTGGAATCGAAACAAGCGCTTCAAGCGCGCCATAATTTCCTTCGTCGCCAAGCCTTGGACCATCAGTCTGAATGATCATTTGACCGAACGAGCCTTCCATATCTACTGCGCCTCTAACGATTTGTCCGCCTGACATCATCGAGGTACGCAGACCAACTCCCGCATGAACATAAAGCATGTGTTCAACCTCTTCATTGCGCAGCGCCCAATGCTCGCCGATAATAGCTGTGTTCGCTCCATTATCGAGCAGGGCAGGCATGCCAAGCCGCTGTTCCAACCAGTCACAGATGGGAACATCAATCCAGCCTCGTGCAGGAAAATAACGGGGTTTTAGCATAACGCCATCTTCACGGCTCAAAGGACCAACGGCGCCTATCCCAATGCCAATCACTTTGTTGCGATCAATGTGAAAGTCACTCATCATACGCTCAGCAATTTGAGTGATTTTGCCCACAAGCGTTTCTGGCGTCATTCTTTCATCCATCTTCCATCGTTCAAACGCGAGCGGTTTTAAATTCAAATCATATAAACCGATAGAGGAGGAGAAGCGGGATATTTCTAGCCCAAAGACAGCACGATGATCTGGATTGACGCGATACAATATAGGCTTTCGCCCGCCTGTAGATCTTCCCAGCTCTGAAGCAAGAATTAGACCATCCGTTAGCAGTTCCTCCAGCAATCTCGACAAGCTCGTGGATGTTATCGTTAGTCGCGCCATTAAAGCAGCTTTGGAAACGAGTCCATCGCGAATGATCAGATCAAAAACTTGTTTTTTTATTGTAGGTACTTTTACATTCATATTTGAATCTCCATTTGTCCAAGTAATTATATCGGATATTAATCAATCTCTATTATATGCTCTAGGAATTTGCATGACTAGACAAAGTCTTAAAATATTTTATAAGTCATTTTAATCTTATGTACCATTCGTTTTGATCAGATGCTTATTCACAACCAAGCCGCAGTATATTTGTCAGTTTTCGACAAAATAATCGGTTGTCATAGCTGGGAATAAGTTCTATAATCTTGTTACAAAGCATATTATCGATAATCGATAATCGGAAACGGAGAAGTGAATGTTATGTTTGAGAACATGTCAATTCCTTCGGTTAGCTCCATTAGTGATCAGGTTTACACAGCATTAAAGAAGGAAATTCTAGCAGGCGAGCTGCAGCCGGGAGCTAGGTTGCTCGTTCTTGAGATTGCAAAGAAATTCAACATCAGCCAAGCACCGGTTCGTGAAGCGCTGGAACGACTGAAATCAGCAGGATTTAGTACAAGCATCCCCAACAAAGGTTCAATTGTTTCATACATAACCGACAAGGAAATAAAAGATATTTTCGAGCTGAGAGAGATCATAGAAGGTTTTGCGGTTCGGCAATCTATGAAGCAGCTAAACGAAAATGATTTTAACTATTTAGAAGATCTGATACGTCAAATGGATCTTGCTCATGAGCAAAACGATATTTTGAACATATTAGAGCTTGATATGGAGTTCCATGGCTTTTTTTATAGACGCTGCGATAACCATATGATTCTCGATCTTTGGAATCGGATGCGAATCAAAGTAATGCGGTTTATGGCTATTTCCAATCGTCATTACTCCACAGAAGAGCTGGCGGATTGGCATCTTCGACTCGTAGACGTTCTGCGCACTGGCGACGCTGCACTAGCAGAAGAAGCTTTTACTTTGCATATGCACTCTTACAAAATGATTCATCTCAATTAAAGTCATTCATTTCACAAGTCGACCTTACAAGAGGGGGAAATGGAGAATGTTAAGCGAGGGGTTATTATTTAAAGAAGATGTCATTCTTACGTGGATGAGGGAGCGTTTCTTGCGAAACCTGGTGTCTAATGCCCGTGCAATGAAGTCGGATTTAAAAGAAAGCTTATCCAGGCTTCAGCTTAATCCCTATTACACTTTTCCTGTTATGGCTTTGGTAGAACCGACGATCCCATTTGAAGATGAGCATGAGAAAATCATTTATTTGGAGCAAATTCGGGATTATATGCAAAAAAAAATGACCGAAGGCAGCGTCGTATTTGTGGATGAGGAGGGCAGAATTGGCATGCTCTTCTCATGGGTATCGAAGGAATCTATCGAGAAGATGCAGACTATGCTCAAAGAGCATTTTCTTCATTCCTTTAATGTCGGGGTGGGCAAACCATGCAGTCAATTATATGATATTGTTCATTCCTATCGACAGGCTGCGCGCGCGCTGCAGTATAAATTTTATAGTGGAACGGGCAAAATTAATTATTTCAGCGAGCTGGGACGCTTGGAATCGCTGCAGCAATACCCATCAGATAAGGAGAAGCAGCTTTTTGACATTTACAAAGCCGCAGAGACAACCGCAGAGATTGAAGAAAGTGTTCACCTTTTTTATGCTGAGCTGCTTCATGATGGACCGATTGATACACAGAGCGTATATGATGTGACCGTTAGGCTTCTCGTCGGAATAGAAAAACGTGTATTATCAGAGACAGAGCATGTTAGCATGTATGAGCGGTTTGACGTGATGTCGATCGTGAAGCTTGCGACTTTGGATGAAATTAAACAGTATGTCATTCATTTTTTAATTGGATTGAAAGAAGTGTTCTCGTACAACCAGAAGGAGAGCCACCGCAGCATTATCAAAAAAACGATTCATCATATGGAGCAGGAATGCCAATATGTATCCTTGCAAAGTGTGGCACAGAAAGTGTATATGACGCCAACCTACTTAAGCCTGCTATTCAAAATGAATACAGGAAAAACGTTCATCGAGCATTTGACGGACATTCGAATGGATAAAGCGAAGGACATGCTAAAGAGCACCCATTACAAAAATTATGAAGTAGCAGAGAAGGTCGGCTACCAAGATCCGCGGTATTTCAGTCAAATCTTTAAGAAAAAGGTCGGGCTCTCGCCTAGTGAATATCGGGAAACGATTGGTAAGTAAAAGCATGTCATATGAAAAGGACTCTAGCGGCGGCGTGATCCAGCTAGAGTCCTATTTCTCATATTTAAACCACAATTGCTAGTTTCGAACGAATTGCCTAGAGCCGAACATCGCTTTGCGGTCCGTTTCGATCCCTCATTTGTGCTTCCTCAAGCTCAGCATCCCAGTTTAGATGACGATATTCCTCGGCTGCGGCATCATTTTCGAACCAGTTCAAGAAATCTGTCCAAAGCGCAACGTCCCATCCGGCATCAATTTGTGCTGTCGAGTATACGCTGTCACGCAGTCTAACGAAACCAAACACATCACGTACTTGGGATTTTTCCGCTTGTACGACCGTCAGCTCAGCTAAATGAGGCGGAATAAAAATAACGCCAGAAGGAGTGCCGAGTACTACATCGCCAGGCATACAAATAGCCTTGCCAATTCGTGTTGGAACGTTCATGCCTACCATTGTAACGTCCGCAATCGCAGTAGGATCGCTGCCGCGATAATACACATTGATATTATCGATTTCTACGATTTGCTGATTATCGCGAATGCCGCCCCAAATGACAGCACCGCCTCGCTTCGTGCGTGTGGAAATAGCTGTAGATAAATTCCCGCCTACGTAAGTGCCGAGATGCACTTTATCAAACATATCCACTACTGCGACGTCATCTTCTACAAGCGAATCAATAACCCATTGGTTGAAAAAGCCTTTTCGATTTTCTTGCTCATGTCCATAGTTAAGCAGCGTTTCATGCAGATCAGGTCGTTTAGGCACCATTACAGCTGTAACAGCGCGTCCAACCATTATTTTATTCGGATGGACAATTTTGAAATCACCTTCGAACTGAAAGGCATAACCTCTGTTCCAGAGAGGGCCCCAAGCCTCCTCCAAAGTGATTTTGCGCATGCGCCTTAGAACATCTTCGGATACTTTAGGACGTCCATTCGAAAAGCGTTCACCCTCCCAAAGCGGCGTAAGCTGGATCATATCTTCCGGATTGTCAAATTTCATCTGAGCACCTCTTTCGCAATAGTGTGTTTGAAGGCTGCTGTTATTTGCTTTCTATGTCTATTGTTAGGGACATTCCCATATTTGTCGATGCGACTTTCTTAAGATATTTATGGGGCAATCTATGAATTTTTCACACTATATAAAATCAAACGATTTCATAATTTCTTCACCTTCATTCATGTAACCGCTTTCGTATAAAGTAAAGGAACATTATCTAGGAAAGGGGACGAGATGATTAGAGTGAATACAGAAACTGTTATACCTAAACGAAAGCAGGCAAAAACGAAGCGCAAACAGCAAGGAGCTGCTCATTTAGCCGGATACATTTTTATATCCCCTTGGCTAATCGGTTTTTTGCTGTTGACGCTTTGGCCCATTGCACAATCGTTTTATTTGTCTTTTACCGAATATTCTTTGCTGGAGGACCCGGTATGGACCGGCACGGACAACTACACCAAAATATTTACTGGTGATTCCACTTTCACGAAATCGCTAAGCGTGACGTTTATGTTTGTATTATTCTCCGTACCATTAAAACTGTTTTTCTCCCTTATGGTCGCATTGGCACTCAATAAAAACATTCGAGGCATGAATATTTATCGGACGGCGATTTATTTTCCATCCTTAATCGGAGGAAGCATTGCGGTAGCAGCGCTTTGGCGCAATATGTTCGGGATAGACGGTTATATCAATCAGGTACTCGCTTGGTTTGGGATTGAGGGGGTAGGCTGGATATCCAATCCGGACACCTCGCTCGGCACATTGATTTTACTCAATACGTGGCAATTCGGATCAACCATGGTTATTTTTCTAGCTGGGCTTAAGCAAGTGCCGCAAGAGCTTTATGAATCAGCCTCTGTAGACGGTGCCGGCAAGGTAAGGAAATTTATAAGCATTACGCTGCCGATGCTCTCGCCGGTTATGTTCTTTAATCTCGTGCTGGGCATTATCGGATCGTTTCAAACGTTTACCTCAGCGTTCATTATCACAAAGGGTGGCCCTATTAATTCAACCTATATGTACGCTATGTTCCTGTACGAGAAAGCGTTCAAGCATTATCAAATGGGTTATGCGTCTGCACTTGCTTGGATATTGCTCACCATTGTTGCGCTTCTCACGCTTATTAACTTCGCAGCCTCGAAATATTGGGTGTTCTACGAATCAGATGGGGGGAAAACCAAATGAATTCGCTGCGTCCGAAGCTGACGAGCCATTTGTACCTATCCCTGTTCTCTATTCTGATGCTGTATCCCGTCATCTGGTGGGCAGGAGCCTCTTTAAAAAAGACAGAGGAGCTAAGCTTGCCGACGATCTGGCCGAAGACACCCATGTGGAGCAATTACTGGGATGGCTGGCACTTCTCATCGGAATATACGTTTGCACATTTTTTTGGCAACACACTGCTTATGGAGCTGGGCAATGTCATTGGCGGCGTTGCTACGGCTGCGATCGTAGCTTATGGCTTCGGAAGGTTAAACTTCAAGCTGCGCGGCTTCTGGTTTTCCATTTTATTGCTGACCATGATGCTTCCAGGACAGGTAACCGTTGTCCCGCAATACATTTTGTTCAACAAATTAGGATTTGTGGACAGCTATGTACCGCTCGTTCTTCCGCATTTTTTCGGAGGCGGCGCATTTTTCATTTTCTTGCTTGTGCAATTTATTCGCGGAATCCCGAAAGATTTGGATGAGGCCGCAACGATTGACGGAGCAAGCGTTTACGGAATCTTTTGGAGAGTGATCCTGCCACTGCTGAAGCCCGCACTTGTTACCGTAGCTATCTTCACCTTTATATGGAGCTGGGACGACTTTTTTGCACAAGTGCTTTATTTAAGCTCCGTTGACAAATTTACTGTTGGGCTGGCACTGCGCATGTTCATCGATCAATTCGACATTCAGTGGGGGCAATTGCTAGCCATGTCCTTGCTGTCGATCTTTCCTTCGGTAATCATCTTTTTCTTTGCACAGAAGCATTTTGTCGAAGGAATTGCTACTACAGGATTAAAAGGGTAAGTCATTTCATTTCACAAAGGAAAAGGGGATGTAAGAAGATGAACAAAAACGGGTCAAGAAGCTTGGGGCTGTTGATGCTGGCATTACTGCTCGTATTGACCGCTTGCAGCGGAGGCGGAAGCAGCAATGGAGGGAAGCAAACGAATGAAGGAACGAAGAGCACAGCAAAGCCGGACGATGCAGGCGGCAAAGCAGCTGGCGCCAAAACAACACTCAGCATTATGTGGTGGGGGCCGGATGCCCGGCACGAGGCAACAAAAAAAGCGCTAGACATTTACTCCCAGCAAAACACGAACGTATCTTTTAAGCCGGAGTTTATGGCATGGGATGCATTCTGGCAAAAGCTTCCGACACTTGCTGCTTCGAAGTCAATAACAGATGTACTGCAAATGGACGCTGCCTACATTCAAGAATATGTATCGCGCGGTCAGCTAGAGGATCTCTCTGACATTGATCTAAGCGGCATTGTTGATCCATCCGTGATTTCTAATTTGCAAATAGATGGAAAATTGTACGGTATTCCACTCAGTCAGAATGCGCAAGGCTTAGCTTATAACAAAGCGGAGCTGGAGCAATACGGGATCACGCTTCCGCATAAGGATTGGACTTATGATGAATTTTTCCAGTGGGCAAGAGACGCTCGGGCGAAGCTTCCTGATGGGAAATATCCGATAGGTGATACAACCACTTGGGATAGCTTCAACTATTACCAGACGTCGATGGGTAAACCGCCCGTTATGTCCGATGGCGGGAAAACATTTACGCTTGATAAGGATTTGTTTATGACCTTCTACCAAACGTATGAAGAGTTCCGCAAAACGAAAATCGTACCTCCTGCAGAAAAAGCCGCTTCATTTCTGGAAAATGACCCGCAAGCTGATCCAATGGCATCCGGCGTCGTAATGACAAGAGGTGCAACAACCGGCTCTGTCAGCGCTTTAGAGCAGCTTATGCCAGGAAAGGTAGGCGTAGTGAATCTTCCTGTTGGTTCTGCGGGCGGCGGCTGGGCGCAATCAACCATCTTCTTAAGTGTAAGCGCGAATTCCAAAAACAAAGATGAAGCGAAGAAATTTCTGAGATGGTTCGTTACCGATAAGGACGCAGGCAATGCGCTTGGTCTCACACGCGGCATTCCGATCAACCCTGACATTTATAAAGAGCTGGAGCCAACTCTTGAGGCTAAAGATAAGCTCGGCAAAGAAATATATGACCTTTCACTAGACAAGGCTTTGCCGTTCTATCCGCCGGCAGCAGGCTTCTCCGAATGGGTTGATACGTATAAGAAGGAGATGGAGGCTGTAACCTTCGGCCAGCAATCGATTGAAGATGCCTACAAGAAAATAGACAAGATGGGCAAGGAATTGGCTGCAAAAGTGGCTGGTTAATAAAATATGGAGGTGGTATCTGGATGCAGCTAGCAGAGTTTTTCTCATCGCAGCCCGCAAGATTATGGCTTTTGGCAAAGCAGCTTGGCATTGAATACGCAGTTGGAGGACTTCCATGGGAGGAAAAGCAGGAGAAACCATGGGATCTGATGCCGCTTATTCGTATGAAACAGAGGTATGCTGATGCTGGTCTTACGCTTAACGTGATCGAATCTATGCCTCCGAGCAATGAGATTAAGCTTGGAACGGCAGGAAGAGACGCCGAGATCGAAGTATTCCAGCAATTTATTACGAATATGGGTGCAGCCGGTATTCCTGTCCTTTGCTACAATTTTATGGCTCAGTTCAATTGGTTTCGAACATCGACTACCACACGGACGCGGGGCGGAGCACTAGTGTCCAGCTACGATCACAGCCTCATGAAGGATGCGCCGCTCACCGAGGCTGGCCTTATTAGTGAAGATCAGCTTTGGGAAAATCTTCAATACTTCATGGAGCGAATCGTCCCTGTTGCAGAGAAAGCAAAAGTGAAGCTTGCGCTACATCCCGATGATCCTCCGATCTCACCTATTAGGGGGATATCGCGTATTTTGACAAGTGCAGCTGCCCTGCAGCAAGCGATTGATTTAGTTCCAAGCGCCTATAACGGCATTACCTTATGCCAAGGAACACTCGCAACGGCTGGAGAACATATTCCGAGCGTCATCCGCCATTTTGCAAAGCAGGATAAAATGTTTTTCGTCCATTTCCGTGATGTGAAAGGAACGCCGGAAAAGTTTGAGGAAACGTTCCACGATGATGGGCAAACCGATATGCTCGAGGCCATGCATACGTACTATGAAGTAGGCTTTAACGGACCAGCAAGGCCAGATCATGTGCCGACGATGGAAGGCGAGGATAATGCGAATCCCGGATATGAGCTGTTGGGACGCTTATACGGTATCGGTTATATCCGAGGTTTAATGGAGGCTGCTGCTGCTGCTGCGCGATTATCAAATGAAGCTAAGACGAGTGTTAACATTTCGGGATAACCACCATACGTTCATAAAGCAAGCACCTTCAACTCCACATATCGTGTGGAACTGGAGGTGCTTTTTTTAATGCTCATCTTTTCTCAAAGCGCAATCGATACATCAAACATGAAAAAACGGAACGTTATTAAGCGTCCCGTTTGATCCCCACAGTATTAACATACTAGCTCCAAAGCCGATCATTGGAATGGTAATGATTCCAATTGTCCGTATGCTCCCACAGCCCTGGGATTTTTGGATGCAGATGCTGTGCTAGTACCTCATCGTTCAAGTCGTCAATACCCAGACCAGGCGCATCTGTCATATGAATGAAGCCATTCTGAACGAGCTTGTTCGGAAGCTTGCTGCTAATGATAATATCATCCCACCATGGCACCTCACAGGAATGATACTCTAGCGCCATAAAGTTCTCTGTCGCTGCTGCTACATGTGCTGCTGCGAGACAGGCGATAGGACTCTCAGCCATATGGATCGCCATGGCCACACCGTATTCCTGTGCCATATCACCAATTTTTTTCGTTTCCAAAATGCCGCCAGTCGTCAGAACGTCTGGATGAATGACCGACACTCCGCCAGCTTGAAGCAGCGGTCTGAAGTTTTCTTTCAAATAGATATCCTCACCTGTACATATCGGTGTAGCAACAGCACGGGCAAGCTTCGCATACTGCTCGGTATATTGCCATGGAAGCATATCCTCCATCCAAGCCAAATTGAATTTATCGACGCGGCGGCCAAGCTTAATACAATCTTCAAGACCAATATGTCCAAAGTGATCAACAGCAAGCGGAACCTCATAACCAATTACAGCGCGTACATCCGCCACATATTGCTCCAGCATATCAAGCCCTTTATCCGTTACATGAATCGCCGTGAAAGGATGGGGGATGTTGTGAATATCATAATGTTGATTTCGGATATCTCGAATTTCCTCTTCGGTTAAGGTGTCATGGTTTGCACTGTAACGGTTTTTGGAAGCATTTCTCATCTCATCAATGAAGCCCATCGGAGCACTTAAAGTACCTGGCTCATTAATAATTTGACCGATGCCAAGATCCATCTTTAGGAAAGTGAACCCTTCCTCCATACGCTTCTGAAGCGCGAGCCCCATAGCGGTGCCTGTATCCTTGCCGACGACCTCGGTATCGCAGTACATTCGAATTTTGTCACGGAACTTGCCGCCGAGCATTTGATAGATCGGTACACCATATGCTTTTCCAGCCAAATCCCATAAAGCGATTTCAAGCCCGCTCACACCACCACCTTGACGAGCATGACCGCCAAACTGCTTAATGCGGCGAAACAGCTTATCGATATTGCATGGATTTTCGCCTAATAACCGACCTTTCAGCATTTGCGCATAAACTTTATCAGCTCCGTCACGTACTTCACCAAATCCGATTAGGCCTTGATTCGTATACACTTTAATCAAGCTGCTATGAAACGGCCCGCCTACAATATCGGTGAAGCGAATATCCGTAATCCGAAGTGCGGAAGGGCTTGCATGTTTGCTCACATGGGCTAACGTTTCTTCATAAGAAGGATTGTTGGACACGAAAGGTCACTCCTTGTTTATAAGTTAGGTATTGAATAGGGTTGAACTCATTCATTCATCTAGCTTAGCTAGAGCAGCATGCTGCCGCCATCGAGTCGAATGGCTGAACCGGTCATGAATTCGCTTTCATCGGATGCAATGAAGCATACGAGCTGAGCTACGTCGAGTGGACGGCCAACACGGCCAAGCGGGAATTTGTCATGTATAGAGCGAGCCGTTTTTTTATGCTTCTCGACGTCCTCGGCGGACATGATTGGCTTCGATTCTCGGGCACTTTGCTTGCCGACATCAACGGCTCCTGGCTCAATCGTATTAACGGTAATCCCATACCTTGCAAGCTCAATTGCACTTTCTCTGCCTAACATGCGAATACCGCCCTTGGTCATGGAATATACGGCATCGAAGTCGGTGGGACGCTTGCTATGAACAGAAGACATATTAATGATGCGTCCTGACTGCTTTTCCTTCATATAGGGAACGACGGCTTGTATGCATTGCCAGTAACCTTTTAAATTAATGTTCATCATGCGATCGAAAGAGGCTTCATCATGCTCAAAAAATCCATAATTCAGCTGCAATGCGGCATTATTAACCAAAATATCAATACCGCCATAATGCCCAGCAGTGGTGGAGACCATCCGTTCGATTTCATCTTTTTGCGAAATATTCGCTTGCACGATCATCGAGCTTCCACCGAAATCATCAATCATCTGTTTGGTATGAAGCGCACCAGCATCGCTCTGATTATAATGAATGGCAACCATAACCCCTCGTCGTGCAAGCTCGATTGCAACGCCTTTGCCAATTCCTGTTCCAGCGCCGGTAACTAAAGCGATTTTGCCAACGATACTCATTATTCACCTCCATACCGGCGATTACGGTTTTTTCATTTTGAAATTCATATAATGAAGCAAAAAACCGCCATCCAGCCTTATATCTGCACCATTAATGAGTCTCGCCTCATCGGAAGAGAGAAAATTCACAAGCTCAGCGATATCTTCATTGCTGCACAAAACAGCATTAGGCACCTTATATTCGTAATCGTTGTACAAGGTGGATAGATGACTGTGAAACAACTCATCGTCGCCAGCAACAGAACCCACTTCAATGGTATTGACACTGATCCCATATCGCCCTAACACAAGAGCTGCTTCTTTGGACAGCATTTTGACTGCACCTTTTGCAATACTGTAGGTAAACACTGAACCAGTCGGCTTCTCGGCATGAATGGAAGAGACATAGATGATTTTCCCTGCTTGCTTCATCATCATTTGTTTGCCGACAGCCTGCGTACAAATAAATGCCGATTTGGCGTTTACTGCGATGCTTTGCTGAAAAAGCGCTTCATCACCATCTTCAATTGTGCTTGGAGAAATCTCATTATTGTTGTGAACGAGAATATCAACCGTACCAAGCTGCTGCTCCGTGAATAGAAGCATATCCGTGACTTCAGCAGTTTTACAAAGGTCAATGGTAACTACGACCGCCTGCAAGCCTGCGTCCTGTACTAGCTTTAATTCTGACCCAATCGCAGAGCCTCCTGAATGACTATTCAAAATAAAATGCGCTCCGCTTTCCTTTAAACGTCGAATGATTGCTTTCCCGCTGTCACTGTCTGAATCCGTAATAAATACAACCTTATTTGGCAATCGCATAGATCCCCTCCAAGGAACAGACATAAAATGATGTATATAGCCTTATTTTAGTTACTTTGGTTCAAGCATAGCGATGCTGTAAATTTATGATTTTGTTTGATTTCTTGCATAATCCGCCAATACTGCAACAACCCTATGACTGCATTCGTTATTAAGGGAGAATAGGAATCCAAATGGAAGGGAAAGCCATGCGCAAAATAAAAAAATTCATTTTCATCACGCTTCTAATGATTATTTTAGTTCCGTTTATTTTGAGCTACTCGAACTATCGAATGACTAGAGTCAATAACGATTATGAAGCCTTATTCACCGAGCAGCTTAAGGCAGCTGTACATAAGGGAACCACATTTGATATGAAGGAAGTCGCGCCATTTGATTGGGATAAAATGTTTGTTTTTGAAGCTTATCGCTCAAGAGAAGAGATGGAGAGAACAGTCGGACGAGAGTGGACCAATGAAGCCTCCTACGCCGGATATTGGATAGATAGAAAGATAAGCGGACAATATCCTTTGCTGGATGAGTCGGTACATAAACTGGTTTTTGTGAAAAAGGATAAAGTGGTGTTTGATACAACTCTAGACCGAGCAATAGCTGACTTCTCGGTTAGCAGCAGCATGATTGATCGCGATCATTCCCGATATACCATTACGAAAACAGAACAATCATTTGCTACGGTTTATAATGTATTAGAAGAGTAGATAGATTGATAGACTAGGGAGCATCTAGAAAAAAATGACAGTCTAGAACGAGTACTCCTGTTCTGGACTGTCATTTGTTTAAATCATTGATGAACAAACTAGGAAACAGGAGGGAGCTTAGTCTTCGTTGGCTTGGCATAACCCTCTTTATACGTTTCGTCGATAATTTGGCGAATCCGATCTACTTCGATCCCTGAAGACTTCATTGCTGCGGTTGTTACAGCAATTTCGATGCATACGCCGCAGCGAG
This sequence comes from Paenibacillus sp. 01T47, assembly GCF_056398245.1. NCBI lineage: Bacteria > Bacillati > Bacillota > Bacilli > Caryophanales > Paenibacillaceae > Paenibacillus > Paenibacillus sp. 01T47. Next base: position 159,270 of record NZ_JBFTPA010000002.1, on the reverse strand, counting down.
TGCCATGATCGTCCCAGACAACAGAGCCGTCTTCCTTTATTTCGGCGATAAAGCAATTGAGATTGCTTTGGTGTCCCGCGCTTTCGCCACACCCGCAGTAACAAGGGATATAGGGCAATACATCCGTAACCGTTGCAGCGGTTTGATAGGCGATACGCAAGTTGTCAGAGGCGCCATCTAGAAAAGTTGGTAAAATATCAAGCGATGCTGTCGTCTCTTGCAAATCGCCAGATGCTGTTTGATGATCACCATGATTGCCGCCATTTGCTTCATGTGCGTTCGTTGCTGATCCAGCTGAATTTGTTTGGCTGCTGCATGCGCTGAGCAGCATCGAAGAGAGCAGAACCGAATAGAGTGTGGTTTGGGCTAATCGTTTCAAGTATAGCAGCTCCTTGTTTCTATTAATTGGTTTTATTATAGCATTTTCAAATATTAAAAGAGTAACGTATATGGTACTATTAATTGACGATTTAGATCGTTTAAGCCGTAAGCTCTCCCGTTTAATCGTAACAAATGCCAAGATACAAAAAAGGAGCGATTGTCGATGAAGGTATTGTTTATTGGTGGAACAGGATTAATAAGTGAAGCTGTTTCTAAGCTCGCATTAGAACGCGGAATTGAACTCTATCTTTTTAACAGAGGGAAACGAGACGAGTTTGTACCAGACGGGGCAAAGGTCATCAAGGGTGATATACGCGACCCTGAGCAGGCTGCTGCTGCACTTGAAGGCTATCAGTTTGATGTGGTAGTCGATTGGATTGCCTTCACGCCGGAGCATGTCAGCACGGACATTGCGTTGTTCCGTGGACGCACGAATCAATACATATTTATAAGCTCAGCCTCTGCTTATCAGAAACCGCCTAAACACTATATCATCACAGAGGATGCAACACCGCTCGAAAATCTGTACTGGCAATACTCGCGTGACAAGATTGCATGTGAGCAGCTGCTGCTTGATGAGCAGGCGTCATCAGGTTTTCCAATTACTATCGTAAGACCCTCATTTACCTATGGCGATACGATGATACCCGCAGCCTTAAACAGCTGGCAGCATCCATGGTCTCTGATCGCAAGAATACGTGCGGGACAGCCAGTTATCGTGCATGGTGATGGCTCCTCTTTGTGGACGATGACACATAATACCGATTTTGCCAAAGGTTTTGTCGGCTTGCTTGGACGTGCTGAGGCGATCGGAGAGGCGTACCATATTACTTCAGACGAAGTCCTTACCTGGAATCAAATCTATGAAGCAATAGGTTCAGCCGCAGGCGTAGAGCCGAAGCTTGTCCATATTTCTTCCGAGTTTCTTATTTCGCATGACCCTGATCTCGAGGGCGGCTTGCTTGGCGATAAATCTGTCACGAGCGTATTTGATAACCGCAAAATCAAAAGCTTAGTTCCCGATTTTTCAGCAGATCTTTCCTTTGAAGAAGGGATTAAACGGACGGTTGCTTGGTTTGAGGCTCACCCTGAGCGATGCACCGAAGATGATGCTTGGAACGAGCAGATGGATACGATTATCGCTGCTCATGCAGCCGGATTTAAAAAATAAAGCGTAAGCAAATGACGAAAATATAGATTTTAAGCTGTACATTTAGAGAAATAAAAAAAATTTTTTAGCGATTTTTATAAGTGCAAAAAAAGTGCTTATCCCCTAGGGATGAAGCGCTTTTTTTGTGTTTTAAACCTCGATCTCTAGATGCTAAAAAATTTCTCATAATTTACAAGAAGCATAAAAACTCGTCTTTTGATGGAATGAGCGACATATAATCTTCACAGACCGTCCACTTTTTCTTGATGCCTGCTTATTCTCGCCATCTAACTTATATCGTAACAGGTATACTTCATTAACTTAAGGGAGAGGTATAATCATGCGAAAAAAGTTGAATCAGCATTTATTTGTTTACTTGCTCATTTTATCGTTAGTCATTACTTTAGGCATGTACGTCCAACCTTTAAATAACGAACCGGATTCACAAGCTTTAGAAACGTCTGCAGCAGAACCATTTTCTTTAACTGACCTAACGCCGCTTGTTGTTGATAGCTTAGAGAACAATGAAAAAGTCATCGCTTCACCCACTCCAGCACCTATACCTGTAACATTCAACGAGATTAGTGCGGCTACAGTTAACGCATCTGATCAACCTCCAACTATCCCGCTTGAAACGACTCTCGAAGTTGAACAACCGCCAGCCATCGCTGAAAAACTAACGAATACATATGAGGTTACCGCGTATTACCTTAACATTCGAACAAAACCGAGCGCCGCTTCGGATATTATAAAGGTTGTAGAAAAGGGATCAAAGCTTGAAATTACAGAAGAAACAGACAATGGTTGGCTTAAGCTGCAAAATGGTGGATACGTACATGGCGGATATGCCAAAAAGGTGAAAAGTGAAGTTTCCGTGTTATCCCTTGCTGCTGATATTAATCGTCAGTCTGCCATTGCACTTAAAGCAAAAAGCCAGGAGCAACGCATAGATAAGATAGAAATTTTAGAAGAAGCAGTAGAGGAAGAACTTATGAAGCCAACATCTGCTGTAGAGTCTGATTCGGGCCTTACCATCGAGCATATTGAGAAAATATTCGAAGGAACAGCACTATCCGGGCATGATTTGGAACAAGCTATCCTTGAAGTGGAGGATGAATACGGCATAAATGCTTATTTTACAATAGCCGTGATGAAGCTGGAGAGTGGTAATGGCAAAAGCAGGCTAGCTAAGAGCAAAAATAACTTATTTGGCCTCAATGCGATAGATGGCGATAAATACAATAAGGCGTTCAGCTTTGAAACCAAAGGGGACAGCGTACGAAAGTTTGGACAGCTCTTATCCAAAAACTATGTGGGCAAGGGACTGACTACCATTGAGAAGGTTGCCCGAAAATATTGTCCTGCCAACTCCAAATGGTCAAGTTTAGTGAAGAATATAATGAAAAGTGACTATAGGAAGCTCTGACATGGCAATTTCCCACCAAGTATGTTATTTTAGGCTCCTAAGCATTTGACGACTTGCATAATAGGAGGCTGCAAATAAATGGTGGATAACGTGCAGAAAATGCCATTCGGCTATGAGCCGCCTGTAGATGAGCTGAAAGGAACGATTGTATACTATGATACATTTGAGCATACAACGGAACGAGAGCTTGATCTAGCCGCAGATTGGGTGAAGGCACGTTCCTTTCGCAAGCTTGTTCTCTATCCACTGCATGAGCTGAGCATCAAGAGGATGTCGAAAGAGAACGTCAGCCCATTTTATAAGCGGGAAGATCGGCTGCATGAATGGAAGCGGGACCGAGCGGAGACGAACATCGTTGTTGAACGTTTTGAAATTAAACGCAAAAAGTATACGCCAATCGATTTTGCTCTAAGACATTTGGCCGAAACTTATCCGAAACCTCTATTTGTACTCATGACGGCTGAAATGGCGAATATGTTCGCTTCGTTCTCATCATTCGAGGAATGGATCGTGAAAATCAGGCTTTTGTTGACGGAAGAGCCTGCACAGCTGCATCCACGGCTCTTACAATATCAGCATCGCTGGGAAGCAATTGTCACCAAATAAACCTTGGAATACATAAGAAAAGAGCTGTCCGTGAGTAAAAACTCACGGGCAGCTCTTTTTTCTGTTGCAAAACGATTATTCGTCTAGCCGGTTGACGGGCTATTCGGAACATGGCCTTTTTGATTGATATTCTCTGCTCTGGCCGAAGCTGAATTATTTTCCGCTTCCTTGGAGCTGTCTTCAAACGCTTGATTTTTGCTTGGAATCGATTTGTTTTTGTTGTGAGCCATCCACAATAACCTCCACTAGCGTGATTGCCTAAAACTCCGAGGCTAGCTTAGGTTAACCATGTTCCAGCAAAATAACCAAAATCTATAGCTGCTTGCTCATTATTTTACGCTAACAACATGCTCTTCGCATGCTGTAGAGCAGAATCCGTGCTTCGTTTCTTCACATTCCTTGCATACGATATGCTGCAAATGACAGGAGTCATCTGCACAATTGATATAGGTATCAGCAGGCTGCTCGCAGTGGTGGCATTTGCCTACAACAACCGCTTCGTCTGTTTGATTAATGACAACGGATGTTCTCTCATCGAATACATAACATTTGCCGTCAAACAGTTTGCCTTGTACTTCCTCGTCCTTGCCGTAGGTTACAATACCGCCCTCAAGCTGATAGACGTCGTTAAAGCCTTCGCTTAGCATAACGCCTGTAAGCTTCTCGCAGCGAATGCCGCCTGTGCAATAGGTAATGATCGGCTTGTCTTTGAATTCCGCCATATTCTCGCGAAGCCATTCAGGAAACTCCTTGAATGTTTCAAGATCGGGTCTGATCGCGTTGCGGAAATGACCAAGATCGTATTCATAATCGCTTCTGCCATCTAGTACGATAACATCTTCTCTTTGCAAATACTCATGAAATTCTTTTGGTGATAGACGAGTGCCGCTTAATGTATTCGGATCTAAAGGCTTATCATAACGTAGCGTCACTAGCTCTTTCTTGTAACGTACAAAAATCTTCTTGAAAGCATGTTTATCAGTTTCGTCGATTTTGTAAACCATATCCGAAAATAAAGGATTCGCACGCATATGCGCCATATATTGTTCAGTTTGCTCGATGGTTCCTGAGAGCGTTCCGTTAATTCCTTCATCAGCAATTAAGATACGGCCTTTTACGTTTAATTCCTTGCAATATGCAAGATGTTCAGCAGCAAACTGCTCAGCATCCGGTACAGCTACAAATTTATAATACAATAAAACTCGAAAATGATTAGCTTCACTCATCGTAGTCTTTCCTTTCCGGTAAACAAATAAAAGCATTCTATATTATAGTTGACATTTTAAATAATTTCAACTTAAAACCTTTTTTGAACCTTTTTCATATACGAAACCAATGTATAGCGAAAGCAAATAGAGGAGGGGCTATATGAAAAAAGGGATAATAGTCATATTGATATGTTTGGTACTAGCTGCTTGTTCCACCGAACAGCCAAGCGTGCCACAGGATTTTCTAACTAATATCGAAAGTACGGATTTAAGCAAGGAGCATACTGGCGGGATATCGCCTGGGGATTCGGTACAATTACTTACGGATAAACGTGGTCAGCCAAAAGGGAAATACGATATTAAAATGAAAAAAGCAGATGATTATGATGTGCCTGTTCAGTCATGGGAGTATTTTAACGCTACATATACGGTAACTGAAAGCAAGGTCGCAAGCTATATTCTGCTTCCAGATGAAGCTACCCATAAAGGGGCTAAACTGGGAAATTCTATACAATCTGTTAAGGACATGTATGGGGATGCCTATTATAATAGAGAACACGATGATTTAAAACTACTAGGTTATATCGATAAAGAGAAGGAATGGGTACTCGAGTTTATGGTAGATCAAGAAAAGGTAACCGGCATCATGATGAGTGAATTATCCCTTTTTGAAACGAAATAATAATTGGAATTGGCACATGAGTACTCGTGTGGCGTGAGGAGGTTTCCGTATTAAAGGATTCGGACATACAACCCTTGTTAGCTTTGCTTCTGGATGAAGATCCGGAAGCTTTCCGCTTGGTGTATGAGAAAACGGCAGATCATATCTATCGTACTGTCTATTATTTGGTCACGAACAAAAACGAAGTCAATGATATCGTTAGTGAGATTTACATCGCTATGCTCTCCGCTTTGCCTGCCTACGACTACAATAGACCATTTCGAGCCTGGCTTAACGGCTTAATCATTAATCAGGTTAATCATCACAATCGAAAAGGCTGGCGATTTTTACGTTTAATTAATCGCAATAAGCAATTGTATGGCGTACAGCCATGGAAGAGGCCAGATGAATTAGCGGTCGAAGAGGAAGAAAAACACCAAGTACTTCAGCTAGTAAACAGCTTGTCTGCCAAGCATAAACAAATAATCGTACTTCGCTATTATCAGGATTGCTCCTTTGAAGAGATTGCCAGCACGCTCCAAATCCCACTAGGCACAGCCAAATCCAGACATCATGAGGCTTTGAAAAAACTGCGAAATCGAACCTCACATTCTCAATTTTTCAAGGAGGTGTTTAATCATGTCGATTGAACAAGAGCTAACACAAGCCTACAAACAATCCGCAACGAGAATCAAACGCCCTGAGGAGCTTGATGCTCGAATCGAACAGCTGTACCGAAAGCAGAGCTTCCAAAAGCAGACCAAGCTGCACGCCGTAAAAAAATCATGGACGCTCAGAATCATCGTAGCGGGACTGCTCCTTACTTCCATGGGTTTCTCTACACCCTATATTTTTCATTTTAAAGACGAGATTATTGATTACATGCTGCATAATGGTCAATTAGGAACGTATGATGCGATGTTGGCTCAGCAAATGCGCGAATCGCTCAAAGAGGTTAAACAAACACTTCCTACCGAGGGGAAGGCGATATTTTATTCGCAAAAATTAAAAAGTCTTCTGCCGAAAACAAGTTCTATACCTATCGCAATCGTCACCAATCCATACGTGTGGAAGGTAGAAAAAGAATGGGAGATGCAATTGACGGAAGCAAATCCAGATCTTCAAATGCCTGATTCTTTAACAGAAACATTGACGTTTATTGGAGGTCAGAAGGATCAGCCGTTTGGCGGTTCATTATCCGCTGCAGACATGGAGTCGCTTCATGAGCTTGAGAAACGTGTGAAGAAAGAGAAACCGGAGGAGACCTGGCTGCCACTGCCCAGACCTGAAATAGAGAGCGTGGATCATCCTGTCTATACGACGACTTATGAGAACGAATCCACTGACATTATTCATATCACCATGGAGGTATTCACGGATAAGAGCAATGTGCAATTACGTTCAAATCTAAAGGCGCAAGAGCAAATCGTTATTGGTCAACAATCTGCTACCTATGCTCTTGCCGAGCCATTTCTGTACAGTGATACGGATCAGTATCAATCCGTCTTTTGGATGGATTCATTAGCGGATGAAACGATACTATACACGATTGGCAGTTCCGATCTAGACATGACCAAAGCAGAATTAACCAGCATAGCCGAGCAGTTTATTCATTGATAACTGGGGAGAGTGTTCAATGCAACCATACGCTATTTCTACGAAAAGCCACTTCGTAACGATGCTGCTTGGCACATGGCTGGTGCTCGGTATATTCGTAGACGGTTATGCCCATAACCATGATGTTGTCGAAACATTTTTCACTCCTTGGCATGCGATTTTGTATAGTGGGTTTCTTGCATGCGCAGCATGGATACTTGGAATGATTGTATATGTGAAAAAAAGAATGGGCTGCTCGTGGAAGCAAGCCATTCCTAGTGGATATGAGCTTGGCTTGCTTGGCGTCATCATCTTTCTTGCAGGCGGCTTAGCTGATATGGCTTGGCATATTATTTTTGGAATTGAAGTGAATCTTGAAGCGCTGCTTAGTCCTTCTCATTTAGCTTTAATGCTTGGTGCCATTCTCATCTTATCAAGTCCACTTCGAGCAGGCTGGAGGGAGCTGAGTGGCGACCAGATAGGTTGGAGAAGCTTTTTCCCATACTTATTATCCTTAGCGTTATCAGCGGGTACTGTCAGTTTTTTTCTCATGTATGTGTGGATGTTTCGGTATAATTTGCCAGCGCCCAAAGTAGTTGCTTGGTATATGAACAATTCCAGCACTTTATTTGCGCACCGAATGGCAGATGATGCCGAGGTAAGAGGATTAACGTTTATCCTACTTAATACGATCGTATTTATGTTTCCCATTTTATTTATGCTAAAGCGCTGGAAGCCTCCTTTTGGTGCGATTACTTTTGTATTCTTACTCATTAGCGCACTAATGGGTGTAATCGATGGTTTTACCCAAATACATAGTTTACTCATATCGTTTGTTGCAGGACTCAGCGGTGACTTATTGCTACATTTTAGACGCTCTGATCTGAATCGCAGGCGAAGCAGCAGGCTGATTGCAACCATTACGCCTATTGTGCTTTGGGGCAGTTACTTCGGCTGGATGGCTGCGACGAGCGGAATTGGCTGGGAGCCCGAGCTGTGGGTAGGCTCAATCGTACAAGCTTCGCTGCTGTCGCTGGGCCTTAGCCTTTTAGCCCAATCGCCTGAGCGTGTAAGTCAATGAGCGTACGATTAAAGTCCATTATTTTGTTGCTTATAACTTTGTTCATCATCCTGTTAGCTGCAACTGGCTGTGCTTCGGGTACATTTACGAACCTTACGAACGTCGATATAGAACCGCCTAAGCGCGGATTGCTGGCTGCTCTTCAGAATGAACAAATGCCGTCACCAGAAGCTTCAGGTTATCTTGTAAAAATAAGCGAAATAAATGGCAATCCAGTAGAAGCAGGAGAAATGGAATTACAATTGGAAGTCACCACCGCGGATGGGCAGCCTGTAACGAAATTTACAGAAGATATGACCAAGCTCATGCATCTGATCGTCGTTAGTAAAGATTTATCATCGTTTCAGCATGTGCATCCCGATTATGTGAAAGACAATGTTTTTCGGACAAAGCTTAATTTACCATTTGCAGGCTCGTTTTATGTAACGACTGAATTCAAGCCTCATAAACAAAAAGTTGTCATTCATAAGCAGTGGATACAGGTTTCTGGCGAGCCATTATCTAACAAAACAATAGTTCCTGACACCACATGGATAAAAAGTGTAAGCGGCTTAGAAGTTTCATTATCGGCAAGTCCCGGGATTGGTGAAATAGAAGCGGGACAGATGGTTATGTTGCTATTCCGATTTATTGATAAAGAGACGGGAAAGCCGATTAAGCAGATAGAGCCATTTCTCGGCACTTCCGGCCATTGTGTTATTTTGAACAGCACAGTTGACCAATTCGTGCATGCACATGCAATGGAAGCGATGAGTGGTGGTTCAAACGTCATGTTCCACACGGTATTTCCTGAGAAAGGCATCTACAAGTTATGGGGGCAATTTCAGTTTAAAGGCGAGGTGCTGACGGTGCCATTTGTCATCACCGTTAAATAAGAGATGGTTGAACCAAATAAAAAGTGTGTATGTACTCCTGCCCCCGTTAAGGGGGTTTTTGCTTTTTATAAGCCTTTATTCAATAACGACCACTGGACTAATCCATTCTTTTATTAGTAAATTGCTCAAGATTGCTGTCCATAATGTGGGATTTACCGCATTAGAGGGTTCGTACATTCCCCCTATACTTATAAATGTAAGGGTTTTCAAAAATGAAGAAGGGGGAAAGGAAATGACATTCACGACTCGAAAATGGTTTTGTTTTGCGTTAGCGTTTGCGATTTTGGCATCATCGGTATTTGTTTCAGCGCCAAGTGCGAAGGCAGCATCAGACGGAGTAGGGGGAGCGGGAGTGGGTCCAGCTACAATTTATTCGTATCAGCCTTCAGCAAAATATGCAGTTTCAACGAACTATAGCCTTAAGGCGAATGGAGTAGAAATTCCAGTGGTTAAGGGCTTCAACGACTACGATTATGCAAGCTTCTCGATGGGAGGCGGACCGGTAACCTATGAACTAACGATCCTGAATACGGACAAGGTGCATGAATATTCGATCAGTCCGAAGAAACTCGGTATTCAAGCTGATTCGGTGGTTGGCAGAACGATCACGTTTACGACGCAGAAGGATGAGTATTTGATCATCATGATGAACAACCGGGCTACCCGATTGGTTATCGCGGCTGATCCGGCGGAGACGGATATTCCGAATGCCACCGGCGAGGGGATCTATAATGTGACCGCAGCGCCTTATCTGGTGACGACAACGGGGGAGAAAACGGGAGTAGCAGCGAGAACAGCTGCCTTGCAGCAAGCCATTAATGATGCGAGCAGCTATGGAACTGCGCAGGGGAATGGGAAGCAAGGCATCGTTTATGTTCCACGCGGTACGTATTACATCGGTAATATCCTGTTGAAGAGCAACACGGCGCTTTATATGCAACCTGGAGCAACATTTGTTGCTACGGGAAAGACGGCAGATTATACCGAACATTGGTTTAAGGATTCGATGGGAAGGCCCGCCACATGGTGGATTTCTACAGCCTTTCATTCGACGAATATTAAAATTTACGGGCGCGGCACGATCGATGGCAACGGACAAGCGCTGCATGATGATAAAAGTACGAACGGCAAAGGTATGATCAACAATCTGATCGTGCCTATCGCTACATCAAATTTTAAGATGGATGGCATCATGGTTCGGGAATCGGCTGGCTGGGCGATCGTATCGACAAGATCCAATGATTTAGCATTTACGAATTTGAAAATGTTCAACAGCCTGGGCATGGGCGAAAATGACGGCATCGACATTTGCGAGTCGCAAAACGTAGTCGTTAGAAATTCGATTGGCATAGCGCTGGATGATCCGTATTCCACCAAAGCATGGCGGGAGGATACGGATATCGCATCCGGGAAGGTACCGTGGCCAGGAAGTCCGGAGCCGGTGCAAAACGTGCTCTTCGAAGACGCGATTTCTTGGACTTTATGTTATGGCTTCAAAATGGGTCAAGGCGTTATGCAGGACCAACAAAATATTACGTTCAAGGACGGTGTCGTGTATAAGGCAGCGGTTGGTTTTGCCATTCATCATAAATATGGATCGGGTAAGGTAAGCGGCATTACCTTCGAGAATATGGATGTAGAAGATATCAGCGGCAGCAACGAAGACAACAGTGCTTGGATGACAATGTTTACAGTAAACGGCGGCAATGCAGGTGTCGGACCGATCACAGGCGTAACCGTAAAAAACATTACAGTACGAGACATTGGCGAAGGCTTCTCCAAGCTGAAGGGGATGGAAGGAGCGGAGATTACAAATATTACGTTCGAAAACGTGTATATGCCGGGCAAAAGCGAGCCTGCAAAAAATCTCCATGAGATGAACTTTCTGAGCAAGGAGCATTATAGCGGTGTAACGATCAAGCCCGTGCAAAATCCGGAGCCTAGGACGCGGACGAATCTGGCGCTAAGGAAGCCCGCGGTCGGCTCTTCGAATGACGGCGTCGAGGATACGTCGCGTTATGTTAATGACGGTAATCTCGCGACCCGCTTTGGCTCCAAGCGAGGCATCGATCCGAGCTGGATTTATATTGATCTCGGGGAGAGCAAGACAATTGATCAAGTGAAGCTGTACTGGGAGAGTGCCTATGGCAAAAGCTATCAGATCCAAGTTGCCAACGATATAAGCAGCGAAGCAGGTTGGCAGACGGTGTACAGTACGACGACTGGGAAGGGCGGCATCGAGACGGTTTTGTTTAATGAAGTCAACGCCCGCTACGTGCGGATGTACGGTACGGTAAGAGCGACAGTGTATGGTTATTCCCTTTGGGAGCTTGAGGTATATGGACCCGAAGTGTTTGCGGACAGCATTACTTTGAATCAATCAGCATTTACGCTGGTGACTGGCAAAACGGAGCAGCTAAGCGCAGCGCTTATGCCAGAGCAAACGACGAACAAAAATATAACGTGGACAACAAGCAACAGCAATGTTGCAACGGTAAGCCAGACTGGGCTTGTTACCGCCATAGGGATAGGGACGGTCAACATTACGGCGAAAACACAAAACGGCGACTTAAGTACATCAGCAGTTGTGACGGTGATGGAACCAACTGATCCAATAGATCCAACTGATCCAACTGAACCAGGGGAGTCGCTTTTGCCGCCAGTACTATATGAGGCAGTGGCGGGCAATGGAGAAACCAGCTTAAGCTGGAACGCCGTGGATCATGCAGATGGCTACAAAATATTTGTCAGCACGACGCCAGGCGTTTATTCGGAAGAGACAGCAACCGTAACAGGCTCTGTATATAACTATTTAGCCAAAGGCTTGAGCAATGGTCTTACGTATTATTTTGTTATCAAGGCTTATAATGGGTCAGGAGAAAGCACAGCTTCTAATGAAATAAGCGCAGTTCCAATAGGAGAATCAGGACCTGTCTCGCCTATTAATCCTCCGCAGCCTGGGAAGCCTACTAATGCAGAGTTTGCTGTGTTGATCAACGGCAAGGAAGAGCAGCTTGGAACCGCAGAGACTTCAACAATAAATGGACAATCGGTTACTCAGTTCAAGCTTGATCCTGTTAAACTCGCGAATAAGCTGGCCAGTGAGCAAGAGCATTCGGTCATTGCGATACAGACGAGAACACAGCCTGATCGTTTCCTAGCTGGGCTGACTGCGGAAATACTGGATAATCTTCAGCAGAAAAATGCGGTAATTATGCTGCAAACCGCTGCAACAATCTATACGCTGCCTGCGCAGCATATTAATTTAAAAGCATTGATGGTGCAATTTAACACTTCTGCAGAGCCGTCAGCCATAGAGATTAATATCGAAATCAGCAAGCCGGAAGCAGCGGTTCAAAAGTTGCTAGACGAAGCTGCTATAATCGGCAAGTTTTCATTAGTTGATGCGGCATTTGATTTTACGGTTACCGCCAATTATGGAGGAACCAAAATGAATATCGACAGCTTCGACGCCTATGTGGAAAGGGCGTTGATACTTCCTGACGATGTGGATCAAACTCAAATGACGACAGCTGTTGTCATTGACCCAGACGGATCAGTTCGCCATGTACCTACCAAAATTGTTCATAAGAATGGCAACTATATAGCAGTAATTAGCAGTTTGACAAACAGCGTGTATGCGCTTGTCCATTATGATACCGTATTCGTGGATATAGAGGGACACTGGTCAGCATCCGCCGTAAATGATCTAAGTGGACGACTCATCGTAAAAGGTGTGGACAAAAATAAGTATCTGCCTAACCAAGAGGTTACGCGAGCTGAATTTGCGGCTTTGCTCGTTCGGGCGCTCGGCCTGAAAACTGTCAAGGCAGCGCAAATATTCACAGATGTGAATAGCTCGGCTTGGTATTCGGAGGCAATCCAAACGGCTTATGCTTATGGCCTGATTGAAGGATTCGAGGATGGGACATTCCGTCCAAGCATCAGCATGACACGTGAACAGGCCATGGCGATCACAGCCAAAGCAATGAAGCTTACGGGATTAAAGGACAAACTAGTGAATACAGATACCGATACGCTGCTGCAAGGATTTGCGGACAGAGCAATGTTTGCAGAGTGGGCTATAAGCGGTATCGCGGATTGTTTGCAAAGTGGTCTTATTAACGGAAAAACAGATCATCAGCTGGCGCCAAAAGCAAACCTGACTCGAGCGGAAGTTGCATCGCTCATTCAACGGCTTTTACAAAAATCAGAATTGATTTAATTTTCTAAATGAAAAAAGGATTGTCTCTAAAGCGACGACTGGAGACGATCCTTTTTGCTGTATGATCATTATAAAGTGAGTCCAAATCGCTTGAGCTCAATAAAGATGGGTTCCAATCGTTTACCTTTTTCAGTAATGGTGTATTCTACTCTTGGGGGGACTTCAGCATAAATGGTTCGACTAACGATGCCTTGGTCTTCAAGCTCCTTCAAGCGAAGGGAAAGTGTTTTCGGACTGATGCCTTCGAGTGATTTCAACAATTCACTAAAGCGCATCGTTTCTTCGACCAGCAGGTCACGAATAATGAGAAAGGTCCACTTCGTACCGATAATGTCTAGTACCTTACCTATAACGCAAGGAACACCATAGGTACCACGCTCTAGAACGAGCAGTTCACGTTCATCCATTAGGATCACCTCAACTAATTTAACTCCATTTCTTCAAGTATAGTACAAAAGTAACTTTAGGGAAACTATATGAAAAAAAGTTCACTACTTTCACTTTTATACTAACTGTGGTAAAAATAGAGTAATAACTACCCACTCTAATTAACGAAGAGGTGCATAGATCATGACGTTTAAACATTTAGATACACCATTTGAACTCAAAAGTCTTAAGCTTAAAAATAGAATTGTAATGGCACCTATGTGTCAATACTCTGTAGATGCGAAGGACGGGATACCTAATGAGTGGCATTATGTTCATTATGTTTCACGTGCGATAGGCGGTACGGGTCTTATCCTCATGGAGATGACCGACGTTGATCCAGATGGTCGCATTACAGATCATGATTTAGGGCTTTGGTCAGATGAGCATATTCCAGCTTTCAAACGCATTATTTCAGAGGTTCATAAACATGGTTCGAAAATAGGCATTCAAATCGCGCATGCTGGACGCAAAGCAGAGGACGCTGAGCAGCCCGTTGGTCCATCTGCCATCCCAGCAGGTCCTAACTATAAAACACCTAAACCACTTTCTGTCGAAGAAATAAAAGTTATTGTGAATCAATTTAAAGAGGCAGCTAGAAGAGCAGTAGAAGCGGGTGTAGACACAATTGAAATACATGGTGCTCATGGTTATTTGGTGCATCAATTCCAGTCTCCGGGCATTAATACCCGTGAGGATGAGTACGGTCAGGATTTGGCTAAATTTGGTGTAGAGGTCGTTCAAGCGGTGAAAAGCGTAATGCCAGCAGACATGCCGCTCATCATGCGAATCTCTGCCATTGAATATATGGATGGTGGTTATGATTTGAACCATAGCATCGAGTTCAGCAAACGCTACAGAGAAGCTGGAGTTGATGTGTTTCATGTATCCAGCGGCGGAGAAGGACCAGTCGGAGTAAGGCGTCCGGGCAACTATCCTGGTTATCAGGTGCCTTTGGCACGTGCTCTGAAAGAAGCGCTGCAGGTACCTGTCATTGCCGTAGGCAAGCTGGAGGATCCACAGCTGGCTGAAGCGACGATTGCGAGTGAAGATGCTGATTTAGTAGCTGTTGCTCGCGGCATGCTTCGTAATCCTTATTGGGCATTACATGCAATTCAGGCCATTAAAGGTGAGGCATTACCCGCAAAGCAATATGAAAGAGCATACTGATCATTATCAAGCTAATAATAAGAAGAGCCTCTTGGACGCCGAGAGGCTCTTCTTGTTATTCAAGCAATGCAATAAACCGGTTTGCGATGATGGGAAGAGAAGAATTGCGCCTAGTGGCAAAACCTACAGAACGTAATGGAATGGGTTCAATTGTCTGAAGTCGAAATAGTTTCTTATTCTCAAGTTCTAGATCGATAAAGGATTGTGTAACAAATGCTGCTCCATATCCGCGAATAGCCATTTCAATTAGCATATCCATGCTGGACAGCTCCATATCCGCATCTGGCGTTATGCCTTGTGAAGCAAACCACTGCTCAATAAACAATCTTGTACTGCTCGCTTCAGAGAGCAGCAAGAGCGGCAATTGGGCTAAGGCTTGAGCCGAAAAGGGGGTATCGACTAAATGACGATACGCTTCTCCTACAACAAAGCAGTCCTGAATCTCCGTTAGATGTGAAACGACAAGTTCATGATCAGAGAGGGGCAAGTGAACAAGACCAATATCAATTTGACCATCTAACAATCGATCCCGTATATCCGATGTTTTTCCTTGAGAAAGCCGAATGCGTACATCGGAATGCTCCGCGTGAAACGTATCGAGCAGAGGCAGCAGCAAATGCTTGATTACAGGTCCGCTAGCCCCAATGCGCAGCTCGCCTGCCGTAAGGTTTTTGAGCGCTTGTAATTGGATTTCACCTGCTTGCAGTATCGTAAACGATTTCTCTACATAAGCGAGAACTTCCAATCCTTCCGAAGTAAGCTTTACTCCTTTGGACAATCGATCAAACAACTTCACTTCAAGCTGCGCTTCCAGTTGCTTAATTGCGTAACTGACTGAAGGCTGTGTAATATGCAGCTCTTGTGCTGCTTTTGTCAAATTTCCTAATTTGGCGGTATGGAGAAAAATGCGATACCATTCCATATTCATTAGCATGATATAGTTCCTCTCTATGACAAGATTCGAAAATTTCGATTTCATTTATTTCACATTCAAAATTATAATAGACAAATAACGAATGCGTCAAAGCATTCCATCGGGAGGTAAACATAATGGCAGGAAGCACATATGGGGAAAGCTTTAAAATTACGACATTCGGTGAATCACACGGGGAAGCCGTTGGCGTCATTGTAGATGGCGTAACACCTGGGGTTGAGCTGGATGAGAAATATATTCAAACGCAAATGGATCGAAGAAAACCCGGTCAATCCTCTGTAACTACCCCGCGCAAAGAATATGATGTCATTCGTATTATGTCTGGCATGTTTGAAGGGAAAACAACGGGAACGCCACTTTTCATTATGCTGCATAATACGGATATGAAGCCTGAAGCATATAACGATATACAAAATTCCTTTCGTCCAGGACATGCCGATTATACGTATTTGAAAAAATACGGCTTGCGTGATCACCGCGGAAGCGGGAGGGCGTCGGGAAGAGAAACAGCAGGCCGTGTTGCTGGCGGAGCGGTTGCCCGCAAGCTGTTAGAGAACCGAGGAATAAGTGTTGTTGCTTATACCAAGGAAATAGGCGGTATTAAATGCGAAACGTACGTCGAGGATGAGATTGAAAAAAATGCGGTAAGAGCATGTGATCCAGAAGCAGCGGTTCGTATGATCGAGAAGATCGAGCATTTAGCGACTATTGGAGACAGCTGCGGCGGTATCGTGGAATGCAGAGTAAGAGGTGTTTTACCTGGGATTGGCGAGCCAGTATTTGATAAGCTGGACGCTGAGCTTGCAAAAGCAATGCTATCCATCGGGGCTGTTAAAGGCATTGAGTTTGGGGCAGGTTTTGCAGCAGCAGAGATGCTCGGCAGCGAGCATAATGATGCCATGAGCAAAAACGGGTTTTTAAGCAATAACGCGGGGGGAATTGTCGGCGGCATCAGCACGGGCGAAGAAATTGTTTTTCGTATAGCGGTTAAGCCCACTTCATCCATCTCTTTGCCGCAGCATACGATTGATATCCACGGTCAAGAGAAGATGATCGAGACCATTGGCAGACATGATCCGTGTATCTGTCCACGTATTATTCCCGTTGTAGAAGCGATGGCATGTATCGTTATTGAAGATCTAATCAAGCGCCAAGCAGCAATGAATGGATAAACTGTGCTATGCTTATAAATGACAAATGCTGAGAGGAGATTGCTAATGAAACCAACAGTCTTCATTGATCGACAGATCCCCGCTGAAGTAGAGGCGTTTATAGCAGAGCACTGTATAATAGACAAATGGGAAGAGAAAACGCCCATGACCCGTCAGCAGATGCTTCTGAAGATGGCGAGTGCAAATGGTTTATTAACGGCAGGAGCAAAAATTGATGCTGAATTAATTGACCATGCGCCGCATTTGAAAGTCGTAAGCAGCATAAGCGTCGGCTATAATCATTTTGATGTTGAAGCAATGCGTACAAGAGGGATAATTGGAACGAACACGCCGCATGTCCTGAATGACACTGTAGCGGATCTTGCACTCGCACTCATTCTGGGAACAGCGAGGCGTGTTGCGGAGCTGGATCGATACGTAAAGGATGGCAAGTGGAAGACAGGCGATGGCGTCAAGCTGTTCGGTAAAGATGTCCACCATGCTAAGCTTGGCATCATTGGAATGGGGAGAATTGGTGAGGCGGTTGCCCGTCGCGCCAGGTTCGGGTTTGACATGGATGTCGTTTATTATAATCGCAGCCGTAAGCCAGAAGCGGAAGAGAAGCTGGGCGTTCGTTATTTTGAATTAAATGATCTGCTTGCTTATTCAGATTTTGTTTTATTATTAGCACCTCTGACACCAGACACGGTTAAGCTAATTGGAGCAACTGAGTTTAAATTAATGAAGCCATCATCGATTTTTATTAATATATCGAGAGGGCAAACGGTAGATGAGCAAGCTTTGATTGAAGCTCTCGAGCAGGGTACGATTTCAGCTGCGGGCCTTGATGTATTCGAAAAAGAACCGATTGAAGCGGATCATCCTTTTCTGACGATGGCTAATGTATTAACCTTGCCTCATATCGGCTCTGCCACTTCGGATACAAGGTTTAATATGGCTATGCTTGCAGCTCAAAACCTAGTAAACGCGTTAACGGGACAAGTCCCCCCAAATGTCGTTGACGAGCTGCTTTAACAGGATACACGTTGTTAATAAGAGGGGTACATATCATGACAGCTTCAAAGTTATTACTTCTCGGAGCAACAGGCAAGACCGGTCAATTTATTGCGAGTTATCTTGAAGATAGGAACGTTCCATTTAAGCGATTTGTAAGACTGCCTGAGCAAATGATCGATGAGAGCTATCTTGGAGATGTACGTAATCAGCATGATGTTTTTGAAGCCATAGTTGATGCGAGTGGAGTCATTTGTGCGTTAAATACGGAAGGCAACGGAACACTTGTCAGCGGCATCACAAATTTAATTGCCGCAATGCAGCATTACCGAGTGAAAAGAATCGTAACGATTGGTACAGCGGGCATCTTGCAGAGTGAGCTGCAGCCAGAGCTGCTTAGATACCAATCCAGTGAAAACAGACGTTTAAACCATGATGCAGCCAAAGAGCATGAGCAGGCTTATAGGGCACTCGCTAACACTGATTTGGACTGGACCATCGTCTGTCCCACAAAGCTCGTTCAAGAGGAGCTGCGCGGCGGTTATCGTGTGCGAAAGGAAATCCTGCCCTCTGGAGGTGCATCGATTTCTTTTGCAGATACGGCTGAATTCGCTGTTTCGGAATATTTTAACGGTGCTTATGTGCGAGAACGTGTTGGTATTAGCTACTAATTCATAGGCAAAAAGGTAAAAACACCTGAGTTCCTACTTTTCATAGGGACTCAGGTGTTTTTGGTTATCTATTATTGAGCTGCATCAGCTTTCAAAACTTCAACGCGATTTGAGAAAAATGTAGCACCGCCGCCCATATCTGCGAGCCGCTGCGGCGTCAGTGTATTCACGGCTTGATGACCTTTTTTCTTGTCTTCCCACCATAAGCCTTGCGTGACGAGTACTCCTGGCAGTACATCTTGACCAACGCGCAGCGTCATCTCCAGTTCACCACGATCATTGCGTATCTTAACACGTTCCCCGCTAAGGAGTCCGAGAGCTTCTGCGTCATCCGCATGCATATGAAGGAGAGGCTCCTTCTCAAGCTTTTGCAGCTTTTCTTGGTTGGCGAAGGTCGAGTTAATGAAGCTGTGATTCGGGCCAGTCGTCAACCAAAAAGGATACGTCTCCGGTTCTCTAAGCGGCGTATGATTGGGTATTGGTGGCAAGCCGTTCATAAGCATTTTCTCCGAATAAAGCTCGATTTTACCAGAAGGAGTCGGAATCATCGAGGTATAGGAAGGAAGCTCATTACCGCCAGCCTTCATCCACGTATTAGCTTGCAGCGCCTCAAAAGTAATGCCTTTAAGAAGTGGATTATTTTCGCTATCAAGTGCCTCACTTATCATTTGCTGCTCAGAAATGTCAAATAGATGAGGCTCAAAGTCAAGTTTAAGCGCGAGCTCCTTAAAGAGCGTAAAGTTTGATTTGCATTCACCCATCGGTTCCATAATCGGCTGGTGAAGCTGCAAATACAGATGCCAGTATGAAGTGTATAAATCCAAGTTTTCAAAATGAGAAGTTGCAGGCAATACAATGTCCGAATATTTGCAGGTGTCTGTTAAGAACAAATCATGTGTAATCGTAAATAAGTCTTCACGAGCCAATCCCTCGCGCACTCGGTTCTGGTCAGGCGCTACGACTGCTGGATTGCTGTTATAGACAAACAGCATCTTGACTGAAGGAGCGGCATCTAGAAGAGCATCGCCGAGCTGATTCATGCTGATCGTACGGACATCCGGATCAGGCATTAAATCGGGGCGCTCAATTTTCTCACCATTGAGCCGCGAATACCAGCTGTTGCCTTTCATTGCGCCGCCACCTTGAACATCCCATTGCCCAGTCAATGCAGGCAAGCATGAAATTGTTCGCACGATCATTCCGCCATTATCATGGTGCTGAAGCCCGTTGCCAATGCGGATAAAAGAGGGAGTAGTCGTTCCATACAGCCTGCTAAGCTCCTCGACCTCCGCTGCCGGTACGCCTGTAATAGCTTCCACTCGTTCAGGCGTATATTCAGCTGCTTGCTTCGCGAGATCCTCGTAACCGAGCGTGAACTGCTCGAGAAAAGCTTGATCAGTCAGCCCATCACGGATGATGACATGCATCATGCCGAGAGCGAGCGCTGCATCCGTTCCCGGACGCAAATGAATGAACTGATCCGCCCAAGTAGAGGTGCGATTGCGATGCACATCAATATGAATAACCTTTGCTCCGTTTTTCCGTGCTTCCGTTGCCAACATCGTTTGATGCATATTTGTGGATACGAGATTGCAGCCCCATATAAGAAACAGCTTCGTATGTATCGTTTCTTCGGGATCAATGCCTCTGGAAGCGCCCATCGTATAAGCATAGCCAGTTGAGCCAGCAGCGTTGCAAATTGCGCGGTCCAATTGACTTGCACCGAGTCGATGAAAGAACCGTCGATCCATTCCTTCTGCATTCAAAACACCCATATTGCCATAAAAACTATAAGGCAATATGGCACTCGCTCCATGCTCGGAAATAATCCCTTTCATCCGCGAGGTAATTTCCTCATAAGCCTCTTCCCAAGATATCCGTTCGAATGAATGCTCGCCTTTGGGACCTACGCGGCGAAGAGGGTAGAGCAGTCTTTCAGGATGATACACGCGATCATTTAATTGTCTTACCTTATTGCAAATTGCTCCGCGGGTTACCGGGTGCTCTGCATCACCTGTTACTTTCGTTATTTTGCCTTCCTCGAAGGTGATGCTCAGACCACAAGTATCCGGGCAATCAAAAGGGCAAACCGATTTTACAGTACCATTTATTATTGATTTGCTCATATCTTTCTCACTCCATATAACAGCCATATTCACGTCGTATTATCATAGCATAATCGCATGCAGCATAGGGAGCAAGATGCAAAAAAGTGATGTGCAATTCGCCTATTTTCCGAACTTCCAGTTTATTATCTATTGACAGCACTTTACTTGTCATGTAATATTCAATGTGCTTAAGACGTATTCCACAACTAAATAATTCGTATAACCTCACGGAGTTACAGCTTGAACAGGGTGAGGGTTTCTACGGGAAGCCTTACTTCCCAACTACGAATATGAGATCAATCATCATTGATCCTATATTCGCAGTTGGGATTTTTTTATGCGCAAATTTTCAAATTTTCATGAGGGGGATTCACACAGATGAAGTATATTTTTTCGGTTTTTCTAGGTGCTGCAAGCTATGGCATTTTATCCACTATTGTTGTGCTTGCTTATGGTCGCGGCTATGAGCTTGGTGAAGTTGTAGGCAGTCAATTGTTAACAGGTTTTTTGCTCGCTTGGATACTCACTTTCATTATGAAATGGCGTGAGAAGCGCAGCCAGAGCTCAACTAATCAAAGTAAGGTTAATACATCTATTCGCACGAGCAGCATGACATGGAAACAACGTTTCATTCTAATGGCTGCTGGAACTCCAACCGCTATTACAGGTTTATTGTATTACCAATCTCTTCGCTACATCCCAGCATCGCTTGCGATTATATTGCTCTTTCAGTTCACATGGATTGGTGTATTAATTCAAGCGGTAGGACAGCGGAAACGTCCAAACGGCATTATGTTTTTTACAATTGCTATCTTATTCGGCGGTACTTTGCTTGCAGCAGGCATCATCGAGCAGGGCACAGGTCAGTTCAATATAATGGGAGTTATACTCGGCCTGTTATCTGCAGTTAGTTACTCATTATTTATTCTCTTTAGCGGAAAAGCAGTTCCCTCTGTACATCCTGCATATCGAAGCGCTTGGATGATTACCGGAGGCATGGTACTTGTATTTATTTTATTCCCTCCAACCTTTTTGTTTAATGGACTCATTTTTGGAGATTTGATGCTTTACGGTTTCTTGCTTGGTATGTTCGGTGCGTTTATTCCACCCGTGTTATTTGCAATCGGTGTGCCGCATGTCGGAGAAGGGATGGCAGGGATTTTGGGTGCGTCGGAGCTTCCTGTCGCTGTTTTGCTTTCATCCTTCGTTCTGAATGAACATGTCAGCGCCTTGCAATGGGCTGGTGTCATCGTCGTACTCATAGGGATTGCGCTTCCAGAAGTCATCAAAATGAAGCGAAGAAGATTGAGCGTGCAATAATCACATATATGAAAAAGAAGCCAGCTGCCCTGAATTAGTGCAGCTGGCTTCTTTTGAATTAGAGACTATTCCTAGCCGTATTCTTATTCCTTTGTATAAGTGGAGAGCCAGTTATAAATAATAAATAATCAACTGATGTTGTTTACACTAATCCTATTTCTGGGAGGCATTTGATGATCTATGATTGTGTAATTGTAGGTGGCGGCATTGCAGGTTTACAGGCTGCCATACAATTAGGAAGATATCGTCATCACGTTGCGGTTATCGATTCCGGCAATGGAAGATCTTCGGTATGCAGAAGCTATCATAATTTAATCGGTTTTCCTGATGGCATTAGCGGGGTGGAGCTTCGCCTTGCAGGGAGAAAGCAAGCAGAGCAGCTTGGAGTCACATTCATACAAGCTGAAGTTGTACATGCGGAAAGATTAAATGAGGCTTTTTTTCTAAAAACTTCGGATATGAAAACTTATCTTGGTAAGAAGCTGCTTATTGCGACAGGTGTGAAGGATCGGCTTTCGAATTTGGATATGCTTATTCCATGTTTAGGAACGAGCGTATACGTATGCCCTGACTGCGATGGATACGAAGTACGAGACCAGCCTACGATTGTTCTAGGTGCTGGAAATGCCGGAGCACAAATGGCACTAACACTTACGCATTGGACGGAGGAGCTCATTTATGTAAATCATGAGCTCACACCGATTGAAGAAGAGCTACGACTCAAGCTTGACCAAAAAAGAATCCCCTGTATAGAACAAGCCATTCAAACCGTTCTGATTGAGCGTGAACAATTTATAGGGATAATTCTTGCGGACGGTTCATCTATTTATCGTCAGCGCTGTTTTGTTGCTTTTGGCGGTAATGAGGTTCGTTCCTCCATTGCCAAACAGCTTGGAGTAGAGGTTATGGAGAACAATCATATTGTCGTTGACCCGCGTACCAAGCTTACAAGTGTCGAAGACATTTGGGCCGCTGGAGACGTAACTGCGCATTCTGAAATGTTGACCATAGCAATGGGGGATGGCAGCCAAGCGGCAATATGGATTCATAAGAGCTTATTATCTACATAGAGGTGATGACCTTGTCGATAATTCCATATTCCAATGCCTCTTCCGATGACATATAATAATCACGATCCATATCCTTTTCGATTTTCTCTATAGGCTGTCCTGTTCTTTCTGCACTAATTCGATTCAATTTAGAGCGTATATTCAAAATCCGATTTGCACTTATCGCAATATCACTAGCTTGCCCTTGGACACCGCCATGGGGCTGATGAATCATAATCTCGCTATTAGGCAGCGCAGCACGATGACCCTTCTCGCCAGCAAGCAGAAGTATAGCTGCAAAAGAAGCAGCGAATCCCGTGCAGATAGTGTGTACTGGAGCTTTCACAAATTGCATCGTGTCAAGAATGGCGAATCCGGCAGAAGTGGAGCCGCCTGGGCTGTTAATGTACATCGAGATTTCTTTCTCAGAATCCTCCGCGGTAAGAAATAATAATTGAGCAACGATGCTGTTAGCGACTACATCATCTATTGCAGAGCCCAAAAAAATGATGCGATCCTTCAGCAATCGCGAATAAATATCGTAGGATCTTTCACCGCGGCTGGATTGCTCGACTACATAAGGTACATAATTACTCATCGTATTTTACCTCCAAATGGATGTTGTTTGGTTTCGATTAGTAAACGAATAACAATTAAAAAAAGATACGGGAAAAATTTTTGAAAGAAGCGTATCTTTTGACGCACTTCATTCGTTTACTTCAATAAGGATGTTCTCCTTTTTGAGAAGATGAAGAGAGGTAAATGCCGAGGAGGTATAATGATGAATGAACTGAAATCTTTACCCCATACAGTAGTAAAAAGCACAGAGGCTGACCTTGATCAGCTTCAAAAAACACTTGAGCGATATTGTTTGTTTTTAACAAAATCAAAATGGGATGCAGAGGATTTAGTGCAGGATACATGGATAAAAGGGCTGCGGGCAGCTGTTGATTCAAATCACAATAATCCGGAAGCTTTGTTGCTGCGCATCGCCAAAAATACATGGATTGACCAGCGAAGAAGAAAAAATCAATATCAACTTCTCATCCAGCAAGCGAAGCCATTGGATATAGCAGCTTATTCAAGCAGTCTTGACCATGAAGAAGCGATGTACGCGCTCTTGCAACATCTGTCACCTTTACAACGAACTGTGTTTCTTTTGCGCGATGTGCTTCATTTTTCAATCGAAGAAACTGCCGAGCGGCTAAATACGACGCCTGGTGCAATCAAGGCTGCCCATTACCGCGCGCGTGAAGCCTTGCAAGCAGTCAAGCGGGAACTGAAGGCAGAGGCTGTTATACTACCTGATGATGAGTATTTGCGAAGCTTCTTAAGAGCGATGGCGGTTGCTTATCAGACGGGGGATGTAGCTCTTTTAGTTGAGCTTGCACAACGAGATATTTCTGAAGCGCCAATCCTAGTAGGTATCGCACAGAACAATAAGCGCAAAGCCTCAAGAAGCGGAGCACATGTGTTTGCTGCTAACCCAGTGAATGTGCAAATGGCTGCATAAGCAATAAAGAAAAAAACCGATGCCAGCAGGCGTCGGTTTATTTGCTGTATGCAGCTCCACGCAGAATTTTATGAAATAAGCTATAATAGAGGAATAGAATATGAAGGATTGAGGCAAACAATGATGACTCGCAAGCTTATTTTTTTTGACATTGACGGTACCTTGGTTGATCACGAGAAGAAAATACCGCCATCTACGCACCAAGCGATTGAGCAATTGAAAGCAGCTGGCCATGAACTCGTTATTGCGACGGGAAGAGGGCCCTTTATGCTGAAGCCCATTAGCGAACAATTAAACATAGAATCCTATGTTAGCTTTAATGGCTCTTACGTGGTGTACAATGGAGAAGTTGTGTACAGCCATTCGATTAATCCTGACCGACTTGCAGAGCTTACGCAAATTACTCTAAATAATAATCATCCTTTAGTCTATATGACACCGGAAGGTATGCGCTCCAGTACACATGAAACCGCTTATTTAGAGGATGCCCACGAACCGTTAAAAAAGAAGCTGCCGCCTATGGAACCTGATTATTATGTAGGAAAAGATATTTATCAGTGCCTGCTTTATTGCAAGCAAGAGGATGAGGGCTGCTACAAGGAAAATTTTTCTGAGCTCGGCTTCATTCGTTGGCATTTGTTTGGCAGTGACATTTTACCGCCTGGTGGCTCAAAGGCAAAAGGAATTCATGCTCTTGTTGAACGATCCGGTTTCGACCGTGAAAATATTTATGCATTTGGCGATGGTTTAAACGATCTGGAAATGATGCAATATGTCTATCACAGCGTTGCGATGGGCAATGCACCCGATGAAGTGAAGCAAGCCGCACGTTATGTAACGAAGGATGTAACGGAGGACGGCATTATGTATGGCCTGCGCATGCTTGGTTTATTAAAAGATTAGGGCAGGCACGCCTCGCGGTTCTTCACATGTGTAAAATAAAAAAAGGCAGATCTCTTTAATAGAGATCTGCCTATTATCGTACTATTTAATTACGCGTCTAGCAGTTACATAACGCTTGTCCCATGTGCTGCCTTTGAATTTGGAAATGGTTACGCCTACACCTACTCTGTAAGTGTGAAGGAGTTTATCATTACCGATATATATGCTTACGTGATTGATGATGCCATCACGATTCGTGTCAGAGAAAACAAGATCGCCTGGTTTAAGATTGCTTTTCGAAACATAAGTGCCTGATTTCGCTTGCTGTTTAGAAGACCTAGGCAGACTAATGCCATTTTTCTTAAATACGTACTGCGTGAAAGACGAGCAGTCAAACGCGCTAGTAATACCAGATTTTGCACCAAATTTATAAGGCACGCCCAAATATTTTTTTCCAGTTGCAATGACACTTTTTGCTTTGGACGTACTTGATACCGTTGCTGCATTTGCTTCTTGAGGCGCTATGACAGGCACGCTGGCAATGGCAATAGATAAGCTGATTCCAATACCTGCGATAAGTCTACTAATCTTTTTGTACTTTGTGTTATTCATGATGTTCCTCCTTGAAATTAGGTAGTCTGTGTGTTGAGCTAGGAATACCATAACATAGATTAAATGCCCACTAATTACCTATGAGGAAGCAAACCCTTGCTGCTGCTGAATAAAAACAACTTTATTAAAAAGTGATGATAAAATACTCACTTTTTCTCACTTGACAGCTGTCCATTTGGTAAAGTTCATTTATAAGTGTTTTTACTCTATCGCCAAGCTGGATACAGGATATATACTGATGAAGTCGGGCCGACGAATCTTGAGGAAAGGAGCTGATCGATTTGATTAACAACCTGGAGGTGATCTCCGTTTAACGGAGATCGCTCATTAGAAGGAGACCGCAAGGTCTCCTTTTTACTTTTAAAAATGTTCTAACCATTATTAATGGAATTATTGTTAAACATTTCTTGTCATCTGAAAATGCTTACAATATAATAAGAAAGTGCAACAAGAAAGAAGTTCAAGTGGAGGGAATAACATCCATGGCTTTTATTGCTTGCAACAAAAACTCAGCGTTACCAAAAATCGAAAGGAGGAAGCAAAAAATGTTGATTAACACTACTGCTGCAAACAATTCTAAAAAGATTAGCTTGTTCGAGGAGGACATTTATTGTGAACTACAAAAATGGGAGAGACGTGCTTCCCCCTAGTCTATTGCAAGAGCTGCAAAAATACATTCAAGGTGATTTGATCTATGTGCCTAAGCTTGCGGAGAAACGTGCGCATTGGGGTGAGGTAAGCGGCACACGGAAACTGCTTGCCGAACGAAACAAAGAAATTTACCTGTATTATTCGAATGGTTGGACTGTTGCTGATCTAGAGCGGAAATATCATTTATCGTGCGAAAGCATTCGTAAGATCATTGTTAAATCACGATAATGAAAAAATATTGAAAAAAAGCAGATTGCCGCGAGCATCTGCTTTTTTTGTTGTCATTATTGAGTAAAAAGTAGGATTGACACAACTAAGACAAACCTTTAAGAGGGATTTTTTGTCGAACGTCGAAATGTTAATGGATGTATTTTTGACGATAGATGTCGAATGAACACTAGAACAAATGGCAGTGGAGGATTAAGAAAATGAAAACATTATTAATTGCAGAAGATGAGCCGGTTCTGCGCATGCTTATTATGGATACGCTCGAAGATGAAGGTTATGCGCTCGAAGAAGCGGCTGATGGGGAAGAAGCGTTACAAAAAATTGTGGACACTAACTTTGATTTAATTATTCTAGACTACATGATGCCTAAGATGACAGGTATTGAAGTCATAGAGAAAACAAGGCTGCTGGAGGATCGCAAGCATTCATGCATTCTTATGCTGTCAGCGAAGAGCCAGCAAGCCGAACAAGAGAAAGTGCTGCTCGCTGGCGCCGATGGCTTTATGTCTAAGCCCTTCAGTCCGCTTGAGCTAATCGATAAGGTAGAGGAGATGTTACGTGGGTAAGCTGCGTCTCTTCTATAAGAAAAGAATTACACGACAGTTCGTAGCGATGATGGTACTTGCTTTATCGCTTATTCTTATTGGGGCTGTTGCCGTGCTGACAATCTCGGTTATTATATTAAAAAATTATGAGTCCGAAACGGTTCAAATGAGAGAGAAGCAAGAGCTTGTCGCGCAAATTGCCGATCATTCCAATGATATTATTTTGAGAGCGCGCGGTTACTATGTCTATTTAACAGATTTCGAATATAAGCAGATTTTTTCGGAGAAGAAGCTGCTGGATCAATCTCTAGCAAAAATCAAAACCTATCCGATTAATGCAACGGAACAAGAAGTGATGAACAATATTGAGTCCTTTTTCGTTGATTACTTTGAAAACATTTTGCCGAAAGCGATTGAATATTCAAAAGCTCAAAATTATGAAGCGCTTCGCGTCCTTGTATCCGCAGGTGAGGATAACCCTGTAAATAAACTAATTAGCTACTCACGTGATTTTGAGAAACAAGTACAGCTGCTTGCTGAGCAAAAAAACGATGAATTGTTTCGCAGCCTAACGCTCCAAGCCGTTATATTAATAGGATACATCATTATTATCTTAATTATAGCTTCATTTATTACGAGAAAAGTGGCTAGAGATATTGGCGTGCCGCTCATGAGATTGACGAACCACGCTCGTGAGTTCGCGAATGGTGAATATTCGGAGCCGGAGGATCTCACAAGAGAAGATGAGCTTGGAGAGCTGGCACGAACCTTTAAGAAAATGATGACGCAAATCCAAAGTAAAGAAGAGGAGCTTCTCGCTCAAAACGAAGAACTTATTGCGCAGCAGGATGAGCTGCAGGCACAGCAAGAGGAACTGCAGATTGCCGTAGGTGTTATGGAGCAAAATGAGAAATATTTGGAGAAGCGCAACCAGCTAGTACAATCCCTCTCTAATACCCTCGATAAACAAGAGCTGCTGCAAAGCATCATTTCTAATATAGTCGCTATTACCGATTCCGATAAAGGCTTAATTGTGATGATGAATAGAGAGCATGATTGCGCATCCGTAGGGATTTCCAATGCTTCAGCCAAACAGTTTATTGAGCAAATGGAAGATGGCATCGTATTACGTGCCTCACAGACCAAACAAGCATACAGCATAATTCGAGAATGTTCACTTGGCGAACAGGGATATCACGATTCTGCTATGAAGGCTACCGATTTAATCTTGCCCATTTTGAATGCATCAGAAGAAATGGTTGCCTGCCTAGTCATTACGAAGGTCAATCGTACGATTACGAAGCAAGAGGAAGAAGAGATCGTTGGCATGATGACACAAGTATCATTAGCCTTCGATAAACTACATTTGTACGAACTGTCGGAGAAGCAGCGATTGATGACTGGAGATATACTGAACACCATTCAAGAAGGCATTCAATTGCTAGATCTAGATGGCAGCACGCTTCAAATTAATCACAAAATGGCTGAGATATTCGGGTTTTTCAATCATGAAAAAGGGACAATCAATATGCCTTATGAGCAATTCAAAGGTTTTGTCCAATCCTCTGTTGTTGAATCTGAACCGTTAATTCAATTTATGACTGGGCTTATCTCAAATGGACATTATAATGGCTTGCGCAGCATGAACTATGAAATTACAGAACCAGATAGAAAATTCATTCAAATTTATTGCGAGCCCTTGTACCGCAATGGTCAACAATTCGGGTTATTGCTCGTTCACCGTGACATAACGAAGGAGTACGAGGTTGACCGGATGAAATCTGAGTTTGTAAGTACAGTTAGTCATGAGCTGCGGACGCCGCTTGCAAGTGTGCTTGGATTCGCAGAGCTGCTGCTTCACCGGGAACTGAAGCCGGAGCGCCAGCGGAAGTATGTATCGACGATTTATCAAGAAGCTAGAAGATTAACGACGTTAATTAATGACTTTTTAGATTTGCAACGAATGGAATCAGGCAAACAAACATATGAAATGAAAAGTACATCATTAACGCCATTAATTAAAGAAGCAATCGACATGCAGCAAATGTCTGCCAGCATCCATCAAATCACATGGCAAAATGATGCACAAGAAGCAATTGTAATTGCAGATAAAGATAAAATGCTTCAGGTATTCATTAATTTATTGAGCAACGCAATTAAATACTCGCCAAATGGCGGGCAAATCACTTTGTTTAGCAGCATTAACAAAGATATGATCGTCATTCGCTTAGAAGATGAGGGACTTGGCATACCAAAGGATGCACTGCCTAATCTCTTCAACAAGTTTTATCGTGTCGATAATTCTGATCGAAGAGAAATTGGCGGGACTGGCTTAGGCTTGGCAATCGTAAAAGAGATTGTTACAAGACATGATGGCAAAATAGAAGTTTTTTCCGAGTTCGGACATGGAAGTACCTTTATCGTGACGCTTCCACTGGCTAAGCAGCAAGAACGAATACAAAACGATGAGTTGAAGGAAAATACTTCTTCTGAGACGTCCATTCAAGTGATGCTGATTGAAAACGACCTTAATTTGTCCACTTTACTCCGAGATGAATTGAGGTCTAGTGGATTTCATGTTCACCTGTTCACAGAAGGTGGATTGGCTATTAATGCAATTGAACAGCTCAAACCGGATATCGTGGTCATCGATCTGATGCTGGAATCAGGAATTACCGGCTGGGATATTATTAGCAAAATCAAGAAATCCGATGTATTGCTAAATACGCCAATCATCATTTCGAGCGCCTTCGAAGAGAAAGAAAAAGCTGCACAATGGGGAATTAATGAATTCCTTGTGAAACCCTATTTACCTGGCAGACTAAGTGCAGCAATCTCTCGTTTGCTGCGATAATTGGGGGAGCCCATTTTCATGAAGACGGAAAAATATAAACAACTGATTCAACAGCGAATTACACAGACGATCGATGATTGGTCCAATCAAACAGCAGTTGAGGAACAAGATATTCATCGATTTTTCCATAATCTTAAAGGGACAAGCGGTACGATTGGGCTGCGTGAGGTTGAAAAGTTTTCGGAATCCAAAGAACAATTGTTTTCTGAAAAAAGCAAAAAAACGTACATACGCGAGGAGTGGTCAGAGCATTTGCTGCCACTAACGGCCATGTTTCCTCAAGTACTGCAGCTGCTAGACGGACTCGACAATGCAAATGAGGGTCAGGCCGATTCCCTTGATGATCATTCAAAGCATCACAATCGTGTACTTGTCATTGATGATGATGTTGAATTTGTAACCTATGTCAAAGAAGTTTTAGAGAAAAATGATTATCCAGTAAGCATTGCTCTGAATGCCGAGCGCGGTTTAAAGCTGTTCTACGAATGGAAGCCTAATCTCATCCTTCTTGATATCGTGTTGCCCGATCGAAGCGGCATGTATGTTCTTAATCAAATCGTTGATAAGGCGAAGCAGCAGCATATTCCGATTATAATGGTCAGCGGGAATGTATCCGTCGAAAATCAAGTTAACGCCTATCGATCCGGTGCGATGGACTTTCTTGCCAAGCCGTTTGATGTTGAGCTGCTTAAGGCTCTCATCGACAATCGATTTGCGATGAAGATGGACTGGGAACGCTCGATCATTATTGATGAGTTAACAGGCGCTTACAATCGCAAGCATTTCAATCAAATGATGCGGCAGCATATCGACAGCTTTAAGCGCTCAAACGATATTTTCTCACTCGTTATGATTGATTTGGATTACTTCAAACTTGTAAATGATACCTATGGTCATCTTCAAGGGGATGAGGTGCTTCAAGCCTTTGTGGCAACTACACAACATGCGATCAGGCCAAGAGACATTTTATGCCGATATGGCGGGGAAGAATTTGTTCTTATTTTACCGAATACGGATGCAGTTCAAGCCGCTTACCTTATGGAGCGTCTTCGCACTAAATTTAATGCTATTAAATTTCAAACGAGTGATTCTAACTTTCAAGTCACATTTTCATCAGGAATCACAGAAATAACGGAACTTAATAGCCATTCTGCTACCCTGGTAGATGAAGCGGATCAAGCTTTATACAGTGGGAAACGCGGAGGACGAAACCAAACGGTTGTTTATTCCAAGGCATTAAACCATTCCAAAAACGAATCGATTTTAAACATCATTGTCGTTGATGATGATCCATTAATCCGAGAGATTATCATCAATCGATTTTTTAACTGGAAGCCTACGAATCATACGAAGGTAAAAGCAGAAGGTTATGCAGACGGTAGAACGTTCTTATCCTCCAACTGGTACAAAGAGAGTGAAAAGTTTATTATCCTGCTCGATGGCTCTATGCCTGATTTGGACGGATTAGAGGTATTAAAGGAGCTGCGCCTCAATTATCCTGAACAACAGCTGTTGATCGTCATGCTGACCGCTCGCAATAATACTTCTGATATCGTCAATGCACTTCAAATTGGTGCAGATGATTACGTCGTAAAGCCATTTCATATGCAGGAGCTTGTGCTGCGAATCGAACGATTGGCTAGTCGAATCGTTAACTAGATTAAGGAATAGCACAAAAAATCGCACTTCGATAAGAAGCGCGATTTTTTTTATAGGGCATCCTATGATTACAGACTTGCATTCCCTATTAGGGAATAGTATGTTTAGAAAAATTAAACCGAATCAGCGATGTACGGCTTCCGGTAATTCTACAACGGTTTGGGGATACTTATAATCGTTCTGATAACAGTTCGTGTCTGAATCATAAGTAGACTGTGAAAGCTTGTGAGAGATCGCGAATATGGGAAGTTTCGGGTTGACGTGCAGGGAAGAATCATAAAAAGAGCATCGTTCAAAATTAAAGTCCAGCGTAGTGATAATGATGACGCAGTTCGAAAAGGTACACCCGATAAAGCTAAATCCGTCAAAAGCAATCGTTTCATTCGTAAAATGTTCATTCGAAATTGTGTGCATAATCAGCGCTCCTATTCTGTGGTGGGACAACCTAATTGCTAGTCTACCAGATTCGTGATGTGATGTTTGTCGGTTGATGCATGTGAAAATTAATAATTAACGACATAAATAGCGTTCATTTGAGATGACTCTCCATTAATATAGTGAGTACAATATTTTTTTACAAAATACGATTGATTAAGTGAAGGAGCTGTATAAATGGACTCAAAAAAATTAGCCGCCGAAAAAGCTGTCGAGTTTCTTAAGGACGGAATGGTCGTGGGATTAGGAACAGGATCAACCGCTTATTGGGCGATTCAAAGAATCGGCCAAAAAGTAAAGGAGGGCCTATCGATTAAGGCGATTGCTACGTCGAGAGCTTCTGAAGAGCTTGCGATAGAGCTTGGCATAACGATGCTTCCATTCGCAGAGATTGAGCAAATTGATGTGACAATTGACGGCGCAGATGAAGTAAATAACGAATGGAACTTAATCAAAGGCGGAGGAGGCGCGCTGCTCCGAGAGAAAATCGTAGCTGCCGCCAGCAAGCAGCTAATTATCATCGTAGATGAAAGCAAGCATGTCGCGCAATTGGGACGTTTCCCGCTCCCGGTAGAAATCGTTCCGTTTGGTTACGAAATAACAATAAAAAAACTGCGTAATCTAGGCGCTGAGACAAGTGTTAGAACAAAAGAAAATCAAATGTTTGTAACGGATAATGGCAACTATATTGTAGATTGTCAGTTTGGTATCATTTCACAAGCAGAACAGCTGGAACATACATTAAATCTCATCCCTGGTGTCGTCGATAACGGATTGTTTATCGGTATGGCAACTAAGGTCATCGTAGGTTATACCAATGGTACAGTGAAGCTGTTGTAAAGCTGTCTAATAGATGTATGCTGCACTTAGCTTGACACATCACCCGAAAGTGGTTTACAACCATATACAGAGGTGAGCGACATGAGCGTCATTCGGTTGGAGAACGTAACGAAAAAGTATGAAGATACACTTATTTTTCGAGATATTTATTTTCGGATAAGCAAAGGGGAACGAATTGGTCTTATTGGCCGTAACGGCGCAGGAAAATCGACCGTATTTAAACTTATTTTAGGCAGAGAAGAGCCTACAGCAGGGAAGGTAGAGGTTGATCCGAAGGTCAAGGTGAGCTACTTCTCACAGTTCTCAGAGCTGAGCGGCAATCGTTCCGTCAAACAAGAGCTGGAGCTTTGTTATGAGCATATTTGGAGCATCGAACGCGAGCTTGGGGAAATCGGAGAAAAACTTGGTATTACCGTTGATGCTGATGAAATGGATCAGCTGCTGAATCGTCAAGCAGATCTCTTCGAGCAGATGGAGCATCAAAATGGCTGGAATGCTGCTGTAGAGATCGATACCGTACTCACTAAGCTTGGATTTGATGAGCAATCGCGTCAACAGCCTATCGATCAATTGTCAGGCGGCTGGCGCAACCGCGCCGCACTAGCCAAAATGTTAATTGAGCTGCCAGACGTCGTACTTCTGGACGAGCCGACGAACTTTCTAGACCTCGACGGTCTTGCTTTGCTGGAGCAATGGTTAAATCGCTTTAGCGGTACAATGATTTTGGTATCTCATGATCGGCAGTTTATTGACCGGGTAGTGACTCGTACCATTGAGATTGAGAATTATCATTTTCAAGAATACGAAGGCAATTATACCGATTATATTCGGAAGAAGAAGCTTCGCAAAAAAGAACTTGATCGGCAGTTCGAATGGGAAGAGGAGCTTCTGCTTATGGAAGCTGAGGAAATCGACAACCGTTCGAGCAGGAAGTCTTCCAAAGATCGTCTGTCGCGTAAGCTGGCTGATATGAAGAAAAGAGTAGAGCCGCATCCTGTAAACGTTCTGATTACTGATATTTATGAAAATTTGCGTTTTCCAGACAACTTATGCACTGTCGATGCAATAAGCAAAAACTATGCTGAGCGTGTTATCTTTCAAGATGTCAGCTTTGATATCCAAAAGGAAGACCGGATTGCTATTATCGGTTCAAATGGCAGCGGAAAATCCACTTTAATTAAAGTGCTAACAGGACAAGAACCGGCTGATTCAGGTTCCGTGCAGTTTAGCAAAGGCGTAAGCTACGCCTATTTCAATCGCATGTGGGACGAGCTCGATCAGAAGGATACAGTAAGCCATGCAGTGAACATCTATGGCCTTGGACTTAATGCCCCTCGCAAGAAAGTGAATAAATTTCTTTCTATGCTGCAGTTCTCGGAAGCAGACCTTCAAAAAGTGATCGGAAGCTTATCCGGCGGTCAACAGGCACGTGTGGCTCTCGCAAAATGTTTGCTGTCTGGCGCCGAACTCATCATATTGGATGAGCCTACCAATCATCTGGATTTGACCAGCATACAGGTGATGGAGCAGGCGTTAATTCATTTCCCTGGAGCAGTACTCACCGTAAGCCATGATCGTTTTTTCATTGATAAAATCGCTACAAAGCTGCTGACCTTCGAACCGGGTGGAGTAATTACTCAACAAAGTGTATAGCTCACAGCAAAACATAGTATAAGCCAACCTAATGGGGTTGGCTTTTTTTTGTTTATCCGAGCTCAAATAATAAAGATAAGCTGCATATATGGAGGGAGATCGAAGTCATTTTTCAGCGGTCTGTCTTCATATACTACGATACGTGCGGATACCGTCGAACATTGTCCACTAACCATGCCTCGTCTAAGAAGGAGTGGAGTGAGATGCAATTTTCTATATCCGATGAGCTGGAAATGACTCGCGCAGTGTTAAGGGAATTTGCAGAAAGCGAGGTTGCAACTAAAGCAGTCGAACGTGATGAGAAGGAGCAGTTTGATCGATCGTTATTTGACCAGTTGTCTAAGCTTGGCATAACTGGCATACCTATTGATGACTTAAATGGCGGTGCTGGCAGCGATTGGATGACTTTCATTATTGTAATAGAAGAACTGGCTCGTGTCTGCGCTTCTACAGCTGCTCAGCTTGCCGCCCATACGGTTTATGCTGCTATGCCGATTTTCACTTTTGGCGGCGACGCTTTAAAAGCTTTGTATCTTAAGGACCTCGCAAAAGGTGTAAAGCTGGGTGGATGCGCTCTGCCATCGACAGTAGTGGGGAACGAGGGATTGAGCAGCAGCATTTCAGCACGTCGACGAGGAGATCACTGGGAGCTATGTGGCGAGCATAAATGTGTCATTCATGGAGATATTGCGGATTATTGCATTGTTATTGCAAAGACGGAGTTAAAACGAAAGAAATCGACATGTACAGCTTTTTTAATAGAAACGAGTACAGCTGGATGGCAAATTGGGCAGCGAGTACGAACGATGGGATTGCGTTCTTTCCACATTTCAAATATGAAGCTGGATAAATATGAGTTATCTAAGACAAACAAAATCGGAAAAGATGGTCAAGGATTTGAAATCATTTTGAATTCCATCGATATCGGTCATTTGAGTGCAGCTGCGCAATCCATTGGCATTGCACAAGGAACTTTTGAAGCTGCAGCTGCCTATGCCAAGGAGCGCAAGCAATTCGGTCATTTAATTGGAAAGCAGCAAGGCATCTCTTTCAAGCTTGCAGATATGGCAACTCAGCTGGAAGCAGCCAGGCTTCTCGCTTATCAAGCGGCGTGGCGCAAGGATGAAGGCTTAAGCTTTGCAAAGGAAGCCGCCATCGCGCGTAAGTTCGCGGCAGAAATGGCTGTTGCCGTTGCGATTGAGGCTGTACAAATATTTGGCGGTTATGGCTATATGCAAGAATATCGGATGGAACGTTTTTTAAGGGATGCAAAATGTGTGGAAACGGGGCTTGGAACAGGCGGGATGGAAGTGGATTGCATCCATCGGATGCTGAAGGAGTAGGAGGTATATCACCATGCGCAAGACCGTTATTATAGGAGGGAAACGAACAGCATTCGGAAAGCTAGGCGGCATGTTCAAAAATGAGAAAGCAGTTGAGCTGGGCGCTGCCGTCATTAAAGGAGCCATGCAGCAAACGGGAATACACGCAAGTCAAGCTGATGCCGTCATGATGGGAATGGTGCTTCAAGCCGGCTGCGGCCAAAATCCAGCTCGACAAGCTGCCATTCTTGCCGGAATCGATTGGAGCGTCCCAGCG
Source organism: Paenibacillus sp. 01T47 (assembly GCF_056398245.1). NCBI lineage: Bacteria > Bacillati > Bacillota > Bacilli > Caryophanales > Paenibacillaceae > Paenibacillus > Paenibacillus sp. 01T47. Next base: position 122,747 of record NZ_JBFTPA010000002.1, on the reverse strand, counting down.
GAAACGATTAACAAAGTTTGTGCTTCAGGCTTGCGAGCCATCTCTATGGCAGATCAGATCATACGTGCAGGAGATGCAAACATAATATTAGCTGGCGGAATGGAGAGCATGAGTCAGGCGCCATTTGCTGTTCGAACGGCTAGATGGGGAAACAAGCTGGGAAATGCCGAACTGACGGATTTATTGATTCACGATGGTCTACTTTGTCCTTTCGAAGATGTACTGATGGCTGTTTATGGCAACAAAATTGCAACAGATCATCATATTAGTCGGACGGAACAAGATGAATGGGCATTAAGAAGTCATGACCGAGCGAGCTCAGCTGCAAATCTGCGATTATTTGAGGATGAAGTTCAGCCTTACTACACTTCTGCAAACGCTATTTTGGCCATTGACGAAGGACCACGTTTTAATACGGATTTGTCGAAGCTTGCGCTGCTAAAACCGATTCATGGTCCGAGCGGTACAATTACGGCTGGGAATGCTCCGAGTGTGAATGACGGCGCCGCCGCTATGCTCCTCATGTCGGAGGAAGAAGCGGTACGAGGCGGACACAAGCCGCTTGCCAAAATTATCGGATATAGCACCATTGGTGCGAGTGCTCCTAATTTAGCTGCTGCTCCAGCGCTTGCAATCCAAAAGCTATTGCGAAAAACGGGCATTCCTTTAAAAAACATTGATTTATTTGAGGTGAACGAGGCGTTTGCCTCTGTCATTCTCAGCTGCGGGAAAATAGTAGGCTGGGATGAGGAGAAGGTTAATGTGAATGGCGGTGCGATCGCGCTTGGCCATCCAATCGGTGCAAGCGGCGCAAGAATTTTACTCACTTTAATTTATGAATTGAAGCGCCGCGGCGGCGGTTTAGGCATTGCTGCCATCTGCAGCGGCGGAGCCCAGGGTGATGCCATGCTCATTCAGGTGGAGGGCTAAGGCAAAGGAGGTGCTCATGATTATCCAAACCGTTACCGTAATTGGAGCTGGACAAATGGGCAGCGGAATTGCACAGACGTTAGCGCAAAATGGATTGCAGGTAACCCTTTACGATATTGAGCAAGCTGCCGTGGCAAGGGGGATTGCCACAATTAATACTTCCCTGACTCGACTTGCCGCCAAAGGAAATATTAGCGAGGCTGATCGAACTCAGACCATAAAATCCATCCTAACTTCGACAGACTTAATGTGCTCCTATCGCTCTGATCTAATGATTGAAGCTGCGCCAGAGAATATGACGATGAAAAAAGAGATTTTTGAAAAGCTTGATCAAATTTGTCAACCAAATACCATTTTGGCTACCAATACATCCTCGTTATCAATTACAGAAATAGCTTCAGCAACAAAAAGAGCTTCACGTGTAATCGGCATGCATTTCATGAACCCCGTACCTATTATGCCATTAGTCGAAATTATTAAAGGGCTTGAGACTTCGAGCGATACATTTGAAAAAATAAAAGCATTGACGCTCACAATCAAAAAAAAGCCGATTGAGGTTCAAGATTTCCCCGGCTTTGTCTCCAATCGAATTCTGATGCCTATGATAAATGAAGCGATTTACACGGTGTATGAGGGGGTCGCTGAGCCGGAAGCTGTAGACCAAGTGATGAGGCTTGGCATGAACCATCCAATGGGTCCGCTTACGCTTGCCGACTTTATTGGACTCGATACTTGCTTAGCAATCATGGAGACACTGCAGGCTGGATTCGGCGATTCAAAGTATAGACCATGCCCGCTGCTGCGCAAATATGTGCAGGCTGGCTGGCTAGGCAGGAAAGCTGGACGCGGCTTTTATGTGTACTCAAATGAGAAGGGATAGGTACATCCGAAGGGAGACGGGCGATGGAACTCCGACTTTCAAAGGAACAAATAGAGCTGCAACAAGCGATACGACATTTTGCAGAGACAGAAGTAGCCAGCGCTGTGCCACTCATGGAGCAACATGATCAATTTCCCAGCCTTCTCATTGAAAAACTATCACAAGCAGGCTTTATGGGCATTCCAATTCCTAAGCAATGGGGAGGAGCAGGCTGCGATTTCATTTCCTATATTGCTGCGGTTAACGAAATATCAAAGATAAGCGCAGCGCTTGGTGTCATCTTATCCGTTCATACTTCGGTTTGCACTTTGCCGATCCTGCATTATGGTACGCCAGCTCAAATATCAAGCTATGTTCCCGAGCTTGCTTCGGGTGAGCGCTTAGGTGCTTTCGCGTTAACAGAGCCTCATGCGGGTTCGGACGCCTCCTCTATTCGAACAACAGCTGTATTAGACGGAGAATATTATGTTTTGAACGGATCAAAGGTATTTATCACAAATGCCGGCGCGGCCAATGTTTATGTTGCATTTGCAGTGACTGATGCAAGCAAAGGGGCATACGGCATTACCGCTTTTATTATTGAAAGTGAAACAAAAGGGCTAACGATCGGAAGAAAAGAAAAAAAATTAGGTTTGCACGGATCGAATACTTGTGAGCTTATATTTGATCAATTAAGGATACCCGTTTCCCAGAGACTTGGCGAAGAAGGCAAAGGCTTTACCATAGCCAAAGGCTCCCTTGATGGCGGACGTATCGGAATCAGCGCCCAAGCGCTTGGAATTGCGCAAGCTGCACTAAACATTCTAAATGACCGCTTCCAACCGAAGGCTGCATTGTTGTTAAAGCCAGATCAGAAGGCAATGCATCAGCAAGTTAAACTCGCTGGCATAACAGCTAAAGTAGAGGCAGCTAGATTGCTCGTTTATCGCGCGGCGTATTTGCATCAAGAAGGTTTGCCTTGTACGAAGGAAGCATCCATGGCCAAAATGTTCGCATCTGATACAGCAGTTGCAGTGACAAGCCAGGCTATGCAAATGCTCGGATCAGACAGCTGCCTGCAAGGATCAACGATAGAACGACTGTTCCGAGATGCGAAAGCCACTCAAATTTACGAGGGAACGAACGAAATTCACCGAATCGTAATCAGCGGCAAAATACTCAAATCATTATGATTTTTAAAAAGGCGGTGGCGAGATGGGTCATACTCCCGGAGCGCGATTTCGCGAGGTGCTTCAAGTCGAGAAGCCTTTGCAGATCGCAGGCGCTATTAATGCCTTTTCGGCAATAATGGCGGAAAGAGCAGGGTTTCGCGCTTTGTATTTATCTGGTGCAGGTGTTGCTAATGCGTCGTTCGGTCTGCCTGATCTTGGGATTACAACGCTGCAGGATTGTCTTGAGGATGTAAGAAGAATAACGAGTGTTACAGAGCTGCCACTGCTCGTAGATGTGGATACGGGCTTTGGAGGAGCTTTCCAAATTGCGCGAACGATTAAGCTGATGAACCGTGCGGGAGCCGCCGGCGTTCATATTGAAGATCAAATCCTGGCTAAACGCTGCGGGCATCGCCCTAACAAAGCAATTGTAAGCAAGGAGGTAATGGTTGATCGGATTAAAGCTGCTGCAGACGCAAGAGAAGATGATCAGTTTGTCATTATGGCTCGCACGGATGCACTTGCGGTAGAAGGGTTAGAAGCAGCGATTGAACGGGCATGCGCATGTGTGGAGGCCGGAGCAGATATGATTTTCCCTGAGGCAATAACAAAACTTGAGGATTATCAAGCCTTTGCTGATGCGGTGAAGGTTCCTATACTCGCAAACATTACGGAGTTCGGGCAAACTCCGCTGTATACGATAAAAGAGCTTGAGCATGCAGGTGTCAGCTTAGCTCTTTATCCGTTATCTGCCTTTCGCGCAATGTCAGCAGCAGCTCTTCATGTCTATGAAACGATAAAACAGGAAGGAACACAGAAAAATGTCATAAATGTTATGCAAACTAGAGCAGAGCTTTATGATTTCCTCGATTATTTGAGCTACGAAGAGAAGCTGGATCAGCTTTATGGAGTCAAAGAGGAGGAGAACCGTCATGACAACTAAAAAACAAGGCGGTCTCGCCGACGTTATAGCGGGACAGACTTCGATTTCGACAGTCGGAAAAGCAGGAAAGGGCTTAACCTATCGAGGTTATTCGATTGATGATCTCGCCCTTCATGGCAGCTTTGAAGAAACTGCTTTTTTATTGTTATATGGAGCCTTGCCAAGCGATGTCCAGTTAAAAGATTACAGGAAGAAGCTTGCGTCACTTAGACAACTGCCAGCAGGTGTATTGAACATATTGGAGCAGCTACCGAGCAGCACACATCCAATGGATGTGCTTCGAACGGGGGTTTCGGCGTTAGCTGCGTTCGAACCAGAAAATGAGGAGCGTGACGCTTCCCATATCGCTGATAGATTAATAGCCTGCAGCGCCTCTATTTTATTGTATTGGTATCATTATCAGAAGAGTGGGAGAAGGATTGATACAGAGACCGATCAACAAAGTGTTGCTGGACATTTTCTGCAGCTGCTTCATGATCAACGCCCGAACGAGCTTCATGAGAAAGCTTTTGACGTTTCACTTGTACTGTATGCGGAGCATGAATTCAACGCTTCTACATTTGCAGCACGTGTTACTGCATCTACTTTATCAGATATGTATTCCGCCATTACGACTGGCATCGGCACACTCCGTGGACCTCTTCACGGCGGTGCCAACGAAGCCGCGATGGAGCTGATTGAACAATTCGGCAGCGTGCGCGAAGCCGAGATCGGAATTATGCAAATGCTGAAGGACAAAAAATTAATTATGGGCTTTGGACATCGTGTTTATTCTGTATCTGACCCACGATCCGATATTATTAAATACTGGTCAAATAGACTCTCTGCAGGGGCTGAGAATTCAATCATTTATCCAATTTCCGAGTCTATAGAGAAAATAATGCTGAAAGAGAAAAAACTATTTGCTAATTTGGATTTTTACAGCGCGTCAGCCTATCGATTTATGGGCATTCCAACCTCACTTTTTACACCGATCTTCGTTATTTCTCGTACCAGCGGCTGGGCTTCCCATATCATTGAACAACGTGCAAACAATCGAATCATTCGTCCTAATGCTGAATATATCGGCTGTGATTTGCAGCCTTGGCTGCCTATCGAACAACGATCCTAAATGAGGAGGAGGATGCGAAACGAATGTCCACTTTAATGAGTAATGAGAGGCCAAAGCCGGATCAAGTGTTGGTTGATATTGCACAATATGCTGCAAACTATACGATAACTAGCGAAGAAGCTTATAATACCGCTCGCTATTGTCTCATCGATACGCTTGGCTGCGGGTTGTTAGCGCTTAGGTATCCCGAGTGCACGAAGCTGCTAGGCCCGACCGTACCGGGAACTCTTGTTCCGAATGGAGCTCGTGTTCCTGGAACTTCGTTTCAGCTTGATCCGATCACTGCTGCATTTAACATTGGATGTATGAATCGCTGGCTCGATTACAATGATACTTGGCTTGCAGCGGAGTGGGGCCATCCATCAGATAATCTTGGAGCTATACTAGCTGCTTCGGACTATGAAAGCAGGAAAAACATAGCCGAGGGCAAACCGCCGTTTGTCATGAGAGATGTGCTTACAGCTATGATCAAGGCGCATGAAATTCAAGGAATTCTTGCACTTGAAAACAGCTTTAACCGCGTAGGGCTCGATCATGTTATTCTCGTGAAGGTTGCCTCAACTGCTGTAGTGACTGCGCTGCTAGGCGGGACGACAGATGAAATTATTGATGCTTTATCCAATGCGTGGATTGATGGTCATCCTCTTCGTACTTATCGTCATTCGCCAAATACAGGTTCGAGAAAGTCATGGGCAGCCGGCGATGCCACAGCTCGCGCGCTTAGGCTTTCATTGATGGCGCTAAAAGGAGAGATGGGTTATCCCGCTGCACTATCTACACCGGAATGGGGATTTTATGATGTGCTGTTTAAAGGGAATCCTTTGTCCATTAAACGGGATTTTGAAGCTTATGTCATGGAAAATATATTGTTTAAAATATCTTTCCCCGCTGAATTCCATGGCCAAACAGCGGTGGAGGCTGCTATCTTGCTGCACCCGAGTGTGAAGGATAAATGGCATGAAATTGATAAAATAATCATTTCTACACATAAGTCCGCACTGCGAATTATCGACAAAACAGGACCGCTCCATAATCCTGCGGATCGTGACCATTGCATTCAATATATGGTCGCAATTGGCCTGATTCATGGACATTTAACTGCCGATCATTATGAGGATGATTATGCGAGTGACAGTCGTATCGATGAGCTTCGCAAGAAAATGGTTACGACTGAAGATATCACTTACTCACATGATTATTTGGATGTTAATAAACGCTCGATTGCCAATGCCATTCAAGTGTTTTTCCAAGACGGAACATCCACTGAGAAGATCGAGATTGCATACCCAATCGGCCATCGGCGCAGACGTCAGGAAGCCATACCGCTTCTGCTTGCGAAGTTTGATGCCAGTTTGAAGAGCAGGTTCCCATCCAAGCAAACACAAGCGATATTAGAGCTTTGCCAAGACCAAAACGTATTAGAGAACACGCCCGTACAGCAGTTTATGGAACTATTTGTTATTTAGGTAAATGCCTGCGTACAGCGCAGGTTTTTCTTTTTAAAATCTATTTTTTTTTGTAGCTTTTCTGTAACTTTCTGCACCCCCATTTCGTTATATTGTATAAGTAAGCCGAATAAGAATATATACCATATAGAAGGAGCGTCTGCGCTATGAAAAAATATGTATTGATCGCAACTGTTGCGATAGCTTGTCTCACGGCCTTTAGCTTTGCGCCGGCGGGAGGCCGTGAATATACACCGGTAGAACAAACACCGGATATGATAACTGGCTACGTTTCAATGACAAAAGGGGAAAATAATCATTACACATTATCTATCGACCAAATCGATTGGTACGAGGGTGATGCAGCGACAAAAATTTTCCTTGAGCGTGAAAAGGATTCTGGGCTCGATGCCCCGCCAGATGGTTATTACATTGAGAATGATGATGAAACATTGCGTGACTTACCGATAGCCGATAACGCTGAGGTGCTTATGCAAATCTATAATCGAACGGGCAATATTAATGAAGCAGATATTGTTTGGAATGAACCGATTTCAGTTAAAAAGTTTATTGAACTCATCAATACGGAAGACGACTTCGATATGAAGAGCTTTCCTTATCATATGACGATCAAGAACGGGGAAATCGTACGCATCGTCCAGCAATTCGTTCCTTAAATAACCTTTTACATTTATGAGAGAAGCAACACAACAAGCGCGTGCCGATAGTTAATCGGCACGCGCTTTTTATGTTTCACTTGATGCTTTTGAAATAACGTTTATATTTTCTTCAATCTGATTTATCCGTTTAATCTCTTCCAGCTTCATAGATACGATGAGCAAGCATCTCAGGATGCGTCTTTGCAGTTGACATATGATCGCCATGACCTTGGATGTATCGGAACAAGCCCAGTCGGTTGGACATATGCGGATGCCATCCATATTCGCTGTTGTACTGTGGAAGAACATTATCCTCCGTTAAGAAAATATAACTTTTCGGCATATTCAAACTATAAAATACTTTAAGATCGAGTTTTTCATAAAAAGGTTTTGCTGGTTCTGGACTTACCATACTGTACATTTTCTCCGCTAAGCCGAGGCTTGCCAAATTAACAAATGTTTCACGAAACAGCGAAAATGGCAGCATGATCGTATCATCCTTCGAGCTTTCCCTAAGCTGCTGGAAACTAGCTTTTACAGGGGCTGGGAATTCATCGGCGACCATTTCACCGTCGTTTAATACAAAAGCATCCAAAAACACGAGCCTCCTAATACTCTCTGGAATGAGCTCTGCAACCTTTTGGATGACGGAGCCTCCGAAGCTGTGACCCACAAGTATGATTTGCTGAAGATTTCTTGACGCAATATAAGCAGCTACAGAATGACTTATCATTTCATGAGTGACGTTTTTATTAGGGTCTGCACCATGCCCAGGATATTCAGGCGCGAACACGATATGGCCCATTTTGCTTAATTCATAACCGATGCCATTCCAAAAGCTCGCATCCGCCCAGGAGCCATGAACGAGAACAAAAGTGAGCGGCTGTTCGCTCTGCATCAATCTTACACTGGTTGCGTAAACATCCGAGTATGGATATACGTAGTTAATCGTGTTTTGTTCAATTTGATACATGCGGCATTACTCCTCAAAATCAGATTATTCAGCATATGCCTATAATCCATTTAAGGTTAATAATCGCCCAGTATCTGTACAAGGCTGCAAATTTACCACTTATGTTATCGTTTTAATATCCTTATTCTGATTAAGCGGAATGCGAAAGCTATGTCTAGCTGAGTTATTGGGTGGAATTATGCTTTTTGCTGATGCGAGCGTAGCATTGATTTCACCGCCAAGCATGATGAGGATAGAGCTAATGTAGAGCCAGATCAACAGGATGATTACTCCGCCAAGACTGCCGTATGTTTTCGAATAGTTCCCAAAATTGTTCATATAAAACTGAAAAACAAGTGAAGTCGCAATCCAACCAAACGTTGCAAATAAAGCACCTGGCACAGCTTCTTTTAAGCTCAGCCTTCTGTTAGGAACAATCCAATAAAGCAAGGAAAAGGCGCCTGTCATTGCGGAAATAGGTATGACATACTTCAAGACATTCCAAATCCATTCGAAACCATTTGGATAATCAAGCCACTTAAATAAGTATTCGCCAATAGCTTTACCGAAAATAAGCATAACCATGACCAAAACAATAACGACGACTAAAAAAATTGTTGATAGCAGTGAAATACCGCGTACCTTCCAAAACGGCCGCTTTTCCTCAACATCGTAGGCTTTGTTCAATCCTTTCAAAATCGCATTAATACCGTTTGAAGCAGACCAAATGGTCGCAATCATACCGAATGACAGCAGTGTTCCGCTGCTGTTATCTACAACTTCAGCAAGAATTCCGCTAATCGTATCACTTGCATCTGCAGGTAGAAGGCGAATAAACTCTGCGATCACGCTATCGCCAGACATTTCGATAAAGCTAAGCAAACTGACCATAAATATAAGAAAGGGGAAAAACGATAAGATCAAATAATACGTCAGCTGTGCGCCAAGCGCAGGCACATCATCCTCACGAAAACGGCTGTATAAGCATTTTATAAATTGCATCGTGTTGAGTTTTTGTTTCATGAAGACCACCATCCTTTTGATATAAAACTAAACAAAATAGAAGGCTACAAAACATTTAATGAAATAGAAAAGATAAGCAGCAAGTAGGAAATAGTCAAATCATGTCGAATAAGAGTATGAGTAAATATTTTCGAATGAAGGGAGTGGACCTTATGTTTTTACATTTTCTACAAACCAAGGAGCAAAAAGAAGCATTTCTCGAATTAGCACATCTTGCAGCAAATGCTGATGGGTTCATTCACAAGAAAGAACAAGGATTTCTTCAATCGTATATGCAAGAGATGGATATGCAGCAAGCCGTAATAAGCTTTTCATCCGAAAAGCAGTTAGCAGATATACTAGGAAATATTAATGATGATCATGTAAAAAAAATCTTTTTCGCAGAAATTCTGCTTCTCATATTCGCTGACGGCGACTACAATGACGATGAAAAAGAATTAACAAAGGATATGAAAGAGCTTCTTAATCTAGACGAAGAAACTTGTGAATCCATTAAAAACTGGGTTATTCGTATGGATCAGCTCAAAATTGAAGGCCTTAAGCTTATTTTAAATCCCTAATAAAATAGCAGACATAAGCAAAAAACCTCCGTTCTTCCCAGTGGAAGAATAGAGGTTTTTTTAAGTACTGCTTTTTCTTAAATGCATTATGGCTTCGAAAAGCCGAATTTTTCAAACACAGCCATTGCCTCTGCCGTTTGAAGATAATCATAAAATTGCTTCGATTCTGGAAGATGCTTAGTTGCTGTAACGACACCAATCGGATAGGTGATCGGCGTGTATGTTGCAGGATCAACGGTAAGGACAATATTGACTTTATCTGATGTTAAAGCGTCAGTCTTATAAACAAAACCCGCGTCTGCATTGCCTGTTTCAACGTACTGAAGAACCTGACGGACATCCTTCGCTTGAACAACCTTCGGTTGCAAGCTATCCCATAGCTTCGCTTGTTCCAAGGCTTCTTTTGTATAGCTTCCAGCCGGTACGCTCTCTGGGATGCCAATTGCAATCGTTTTGACATCAGCATTCAACAGATCATTAACCGTTGCAAGCTGTGTTTTTGATGTTTTTGAAGTGACGAGCACGAGACCATTAGAGAGGAGATTTGTTTGGCTATCCTCAGCAATCAGCTTCGCATCTACTAGTGACTTCATGTTTTTGGAAGCAGCTGAGAGGAAAAGATCCGCAGGCGCGCCATTTTCAATCTGCTTCTGAAGAGCGCCTGAAGCGCCAAAGTTAAAATTCAATTTTACATTAGGGTGAATTACCTTAAATTGTGTTTCAATTTCCTTTAACGCATCCGTTAAACTTGCAGCTGCTGAAATCGTTAAATCAACATTTTCAGCAGGTGTTTCCGTGCTAATTGCTGTTGATTCTGGTTGATTGGTGGAGCTTGGTTGATTCGAACCACAGGCCGTTACAACGACCATAATCATAACCAAATACAATAAAACATAGCTTTTTTTAAGTAAATTAATCATTTAATACCCTCTTTCGTTATGTTTAGATATAAATAGATATAATCCATTTTCCGATTATAAGGTGAAGGAAATAGATTTGTAAAGCGAATAACCACAGTATTTCCGTTGTTTATGCTACAATAATGATTACTGCATACAATCCTTAAGAGGTGATTAACATATCTGAAAATATTTCCTATACGACAGAGGAAATCTCTAAGCTGCTCAAAATATCCAAATTAACCGTTTATGATCTTATCAAAAAAGGGGATTTGGCCTCATACCGAGTAGGTAAACAAATGAGAGTGGACGCTTCTGATTTAGAAGCCTATAAGCAGCGCTCAAAGGGGAACCAGCAAAGCTTGCGTGACGCTTTAATTGTTCAACCAGATGCTGCAAGCACAGTACGCCAGAGCCTTGGGGCTCGCTCCATTGTCATCACAGGACAAGACATCAGCCTCGACATCCTCGGAAGGCATATTGAGAAATATACACACGCACTGCGCCCACTGCGGTCTAATGCCGGCAGTCTAGATAGTTTGATCTCCATGTATAATGGGCAATCCGATGTCGTAAGCACCCATCTGTTAGACGGCGATACGGGCGAATACAATATTCCGTACATACGCAAGCTGCTCGTCGGATCGTCATACGTTGTTATTAATCTGCTATCTAGGAAAGCCGGATTATTTGTCCAAAAAGGGAATCCGCGAAACCTAAAAGGATGGAGCGATCTTGTTCAGCCAGACTTACGTATTATTAATAGAGAAAAAGGCTCCGGGGCTCGTGTATTGTTAGATGAACAGCTTCGATTGCATCGTATTTCGGCACGTGAGCTTCTCGGCTATGAGGACGAACTGACAAATCATTTAGGCGTTGCAGCCAAAGTGGCGGGTGGCGAGGCAGATGTTGGAGTTGGGATAGAAAAAGCAGCAGCGATCGTAACTGGAGTGGACTTTATTCCTTTAGTTAGTGAACGTTATGATCTTGTCATTATGAAATATTCGGAGAATAGCGATCTCATTAACTTGATTATCGAAATTTTGAAGTCCGCTTCATTTCAACAGGAGCTTGCAGCTATTTCCGGCTATGACTTATCACAGACAGGAAATGTTCTTTATGAATGTTAATGCAGATTTCACTTTTCAGATGAATCCCATTATAATGCGCAAGGATGGATGGAGATGAAACTTCCCATTTTGAATGAAGTGTTGATTAAACGAATACAGCAATCAGAAATGGAATATCTTACATCAAGAATTAGTTCCATAGGGGAGAGACTAGGCAATCCTGAAGGAGTTGAGATTAATCATTATGGCCAAGCTGTAGCTTACTATATAAGAACAATGCCTTGGAGCATTTTTAATTCGGTAAAAGGTTTGGGCGATGAGGACAGCGACAAGCTGGAGGAGATTATTAAGTTTTATAAAGCAAGAGACAGAAGCTTTCAAATTGATTTGGATCCTATAAAATGCACAGCTGCTCTGTTTGGGAAATTGGCAGAGCTCGGTTTTCGACAAAATGGCTTTCATTCTGTTCTTTTTGGACTGCCAAGTGAAGATAAACCTGTTTTGCCACCTCATATCACGATTTCGGAAGTCGTTACAGAGGAGGTGTTCGATCATTATGCTGAAATCCATTGCCTAGGATCAGGCATGTCATTGTCCGATAAACACCATTTTGTTAATAATAATATTGGTTTACTGAATCGAAAAGGGTGGAAAATCTATCTAGCGTATTTAAATGACATACCTGCTAGTGTAGGTGTCATGCATATGAATGAGGATGGAATCGCCTCGTGTGCTCTAGCGGCTACTGCCCCTGCATTTAGAAATCAAGGGCTGCAAACAGCACTATTAAGCAGGCGTCTACATGAAGCGCATCTTGCAGGCTGTGAGCTCGTCGTAGCACAGGCTAGCTTCGGATCAAGCAGTCAACATAATATGGAAAGAGCCGGATTACATATCGCATGGACGAGATCCATTATGAAAAAATAAAAAGAACATTTTGTATTCACGCTTTTCATGCTATTATTGATCCATAAATATGGATGACAGGAGAAAATAAGATGAGCTATACACAGTCAAGCGGTTATGGTAAACCGATGCAAAAATTAATGCTAACCTTTTTCTTTGCCTTAATTGTTTCAGTAGGCGGCATGTACATAGGAACAATGCTTCCTAGCGCCGCACGAATCCCACTGTTTATTGTCGAGATTGGATTAATCATTGCCATCATGTTTTTGCGTAAATCAACAGCAATTGGCTACTCATTGATGTATGTGTTTATGATTGTATCTGGTGCAACCTTGCAGTTTTCTTTAAGCTATTATATCGCCTCCATGGGTACATCAGTCGTCATTCAAACCGTTTCTGTTGCCGTACTCGTTTATGCAGGCCTTGCGATCTACGCTACATACTCCAAAGAGGATTTTCGCTTTCTCGGCGGGTTTTTGTTCGCATCATTAATTGGGCTCATCGTTATCGGTCTTATGCAATTTATTTTCCCTTTCGGAGGGATGATGGAAACCATTTATGCCGGCTTTGGATTACTCATTTTCATCGGTTATACACTTTATGACTTTAGCCGTATGTCCAAGGAAGGTTTTGAAGACAAAGATATTCCACTGATGATCGTTAATATTTATCTTGATTTGGTTAATATCATTTTGTTCGCCCTACGTTTTGTGAAATCCTTGCTGGATGATTAATCGTTCGTCCTAATTGCCAATAAGGTTAATCTTCATACTTGAGGATTAACCCCTTTTTTTTTACGTGTTGATAACCATCTTTTAATAATTGATTTATCGGGTGAAGCTGCTTTGATATCATAATCAATAAAGTCCCCTCTACGAATTCGCTTATCCAAAGCTTGCTGCTGATCCCTCCATAAACTTTCTGCTACATAGTAATGAAACAACATGATTCATTCCTCCTCTTACCAATCAATGCTTATGCTTTCATTATGCGATCTGAGTCCGTTGGTAAAAAGAGTAGATCTTTCATTGTTTATTTCACCTTTTAATTTTCAGAGCAATGCCCAGTATAACTTTATCCTAGGAGGAAAGAGATGGGGTTTATAATCGTTTTACTGCTAACGATGATTGTTATTTTATTATTTGAAATAAACGGAAAGCTGCCTAGAAGAAATCGAAACAAAGATGAATTGAGGCGTGCCTTGAAGAGAGATCAGGAAAGAAGAAAAAGGGATAAAGAAAGAGATTACTAAGAGACCGCTGAATGGCGGTCTTTTTTTTGTGATGCCACGTTGACATCTGCATTTAAAACATGTATATTTTTATCAACGCCTTATACCCATAGGGGTATATGTACGGCGTCATTTTTTCGCCTTTCTCGATACCCCCATGGGTATGTTATTCGAATGATTTATTAATAAACGCAAAGGAGGTTCAAGAAATGATGAATCACATTCAAGCAGACAAAACAATAGATTGCAAAGGCTTGGCTTGTCCTATGCCCATCATCAAGACGAAAAAAGCAATGAATGAGCTTCTTTCTGGACAAGTCATTGAAGTAGTTGCCACGGATAAAGGATCTTTGGCAGACATCCAAGGGTGGAGCAGAAATGCGGGGCATCAATACTTGGGTACGCTTGTGGAGGGCGAGGTATTGAAGCATTACCTTAGAAAATCCAACCCGAATGAAATAAAAGAAGAAATCAAATATTTGAAGACAATGAACAACGGAGATTTGAAGAAGAAGCTTATTTCAAATGAGAACATGATGATTTTAGATGTACGTGAGTCTGCAGAGTATGTTTTTAACCACATCCCTGGAGCCAAATCAATTCCGTTAGGAGAGCTTGATATTCGAACGAGTGAACTCGATCCTGATCAGGAGCTTTATATCGTGTGCCGCACTGGCACCCGCAGCGATATCGCTTGCCAGCTATTAGCTGATAAAGGGTTCAAACTCGTGTACAATGTCTTGCCAGGTATGTCCGAATGGGAAGGACCACTAGAGAATGATGTACAGTAATACCACTCACTCATCATAGTAGGAGGAATACACCGTGAGTTCATCAAACCAGTTAAATGAAATGAGTGCCGGGCAGCTAGCAAAACTTATTTTAAGCAAAAAAGAAGATCTCTTCATCCTTGATGTACGTAGTGAAAGCGACTTTGCGAATTGGAAAATCGAAGGAAGTCGAATAGAGGTTCTCAATATTCCTTACTTTGAACTGCTAGAGGGAGTAGAGGAGATAATCGAACAAATTCCAATAGACAAAAAAGTGCTGGTTGTATGCGCCAAAGAAGGTTCTTCAATATTTGTTGGAGAGTTGCTCGTGGCAGCAGGCAGGTCTAATGTTTATTACTTGCAGGGCGGGATGAAGTCGTGGAGCGAGCATTTGGAGCCCGTAAAAATTGGCGATTTGCGCCAAGGCGGTACTATTTTTCAGTTTGTACGAATGGGTAAAGGCTGCTTGTCCTACATGATCGTATCAGACGGTGAAGCTGCTGTCGTAGATGCCCCTAGAATGACGAATGTGTTGGAGCAATTTGCGAAGGACAATGGGTATCGCATTATGCATACGTTAGATACCCATCTTCATGCGGATCATATCTCGGGCGGCCGTAAGCTTGCAGAACAACAATCTGCAACGTACTGGCTTCCTCCAAAAGATGCTGCAGAAGTCACATTTGAATACGCGAAACTTGAGAACGGTCACGATATTGAGGTAGGCAATACCACATTAAAAATACAACCCATTTATTCACCTGGTCATACGATCGGCAGTACATCATTTATAGTAGATGATCAGTATTTACTAACTGGTGACATTTTATTTATTGAATCCATTGGACGACCAGATTTGGCTGGACTCGCTGAAGATTGGGTTGGTGATCTTCGTCAAACGTTATATAGTCGTTATCCGGATTTGTCTCAGGATTTAATTATACTTCCAGCACACTTCGGCAAGTTCTCGGAGCTTGGAGAAGATGGGCGGGTAGCCGCTGTTTTATCCGATGTATATAAAAACAATACAGGCTTGCAAATATCGGATGAAGCTGCGTTTCGCGGCATGGTGACCAACAATCTGCCGCAGCATCCGAACGCTTACCAAGAAATACGCCAAACGAATATGGGTAAAATCACACCTAACGAAGAAGAGCAGCGCGAAATGGAAATCGGTCCAAATCGTTGTGCCGTTCACGATAATTAAAGGAGGAAATGAATAATGAAAGCTGATCTAATCGTTGATACCAAAGGGCTGGCTTGCCCGATGCCAATCGTAAAAGCAAAAAAAGCACTGGATGGATTGAAGCCTGGACAATTTATGGAGGTATTATCAACCGATAAAGGTTCTTTAAATGATTTTACGGCTTGGATTAGAAAAACAAACCATGAACTCGTGCAGCATACGGAAGAAAACGGCGTGTTCACATTTCTAGTGAAAAAAATTTAACTGAATTTTATTATGGAGAGGAGAACATATATGGAAGCTGTAACTGAAAAAACAACGATAGTCCTCTTCAGCGGGGAACTTGATAAAGCGATAGCTGCTTTTATTATTGCAAATGGAGCAGCTGCTTATGATCACGAGGTAACTATATTTTTCACCTTTTGGGGACTAAATGCTTTGCGCAAGGATGAAGCAGTCCATACCAAAAAAGGGCTTCTTGAAAAAGCCTTTGGCTGGATGATGCCAAGAGGACCGCAAAAACTAGGCTTATCCAAAATGAATTTTGGCGGCATGGGACCTAAAATGATTAAGCATGTTATGAAGAAGCATAATGCGTTATCACTGCCACAGCTCATAGAACTTGCGCAGGAGCAAGGGGTTAAGCTTGTAGCGTGTACAATGACAATGGATCTTCTTGGTTTGCAGCGTGAAGAGCTGATCGATGATATTCAACTTGCTGGTGTAGCCGGTTACTTAGGCGACGCCACCGATGCAAAAGTGAATTTATTTATATAATCAATGAAATGATACTCTCTTTTGGTTTATAATATACCCATACATGTACACGTTAACGAATGGGAGGTTAAGAACATGGCATATGTTTATACCGATGAAATAAAAACACGACTAAGAAGAATAGAGGGTCAGGTTCGAGGCGTATTGAGATTGATGGATGAACAGCAATCTTGCAAGGACGTAGTAAGCCAGCTGTCAGCAGTACGCAATGCAGCAGATAAAGCAATGGCCCAAATTGTTGCGGAAAACCTTC
This sequence comes from Paenibacillus sp. 01T47, assembly GCF_056398245.1. Taxonomy (NCBI): domain Bacteria; kingdom Bacillati; phylum Bacillota; class Bacilli; order Caryophanales; family Paenibacillaceae; genus Paenibacillus; species Paenibacillus sp. 01T47. The sequence continues at coordinate 106,001 of NZ_JBFTPA010000002.1, read as the reverse complement.
ATCAATGTATTATTGAAGAACAGTCTGCTGGCGGCGATGCGAATAAGCTGGTTAAAGAAGCGATTGAGCTGCTCGTGAAAAGTCGGTAAAAGAACACAAGCTTAATAACCTTCTCTAGCATACTCTACTTAGTAGAATGGATGGTAGAGGAGGTATAGTTATGCATTTAATTTCAATCATTCTCATTGGACTGGCTTCTAATATTGATAATTTAGGAATTGGTGTATCCTTTGGCACACGATCAACAAAAATTCCAATTGTCTCAAACTTGTTTATTGCCATATTGGCCATGGCTGCAGCATATTTAGCCATAACAATGGGTCACCTTATATCTGGTTTTATGAGTCAAAAGCATGCAGATTTAATTGGTGGTTCTGTCATCATACTTCTAGGTCTTTGGAGCATATTGCCTAAACAGAGGACAAGGGTTGCAACAAGTCCATTACGTGAGACTAGTGATTCGGAAAGATCTATTACTTGGCAGGAAACGATCTCATTAGGTTTTGCTTTATCATTAAATTGTATCGCTACAGGATTTGGAGCAGGTGTTAGTGGTGCGTCACCGATAATGACTGCAATTTCTGTTGGTATATTTTCACTAATAACCGTTGCTATCGGATTGCGGATTGGACATGAGATTGCTAGAACATGGTTAGGTAAATATTCTACTCTCATCGGCGGTATGATACTCATTGTAATAGGCCTTTTGGAGATTTTTTTGTAACTGAACGATAACAAAAAATAAGCGAACACGGTAGAGCGTGTTCGCTTATTCTAAGACGTCATATATAATTCTTACACCTAGGGAGCTGTAATTTTCTTCTTTGTAATGTCCATGCTCACAATACTTGGTGCTGGACAAGCTTTCATTGATTGACAGCAAGGGTTCATTGCAGGTCGGGCATTTATCTTCAAATATTTTTTTGAATATACTTTTCATTTCATAAATACCTCATTTCACATGAAGTTACTTGGTTTTAATTATACCTTACTTATTGCATTCCAACAAGGAGAGTTTTTATGGACATTATCCTTTACATCATCATGACGCTGCTCGGTTTTGTTGGTTCCTTTTTTTCGGGATTACTTGGCATAGGCGGGGCCATAATAAATTTTCCCCTTTTATTATATGTTCCATCCAGTCTTGGCTTAGCGCAGTTTACGGCAAAAGAAGTGGCATCCATCAGCATGTTTCAAGTTTTCTTCGCTTCGTTAGCTGGGATTATCGCTTTCCGTCAGAAAAGCAATCAAACAGCGGTCATTCATAAAGGTCTTGTTATTTATATGGGCAGCAGTATTTTAATGGGCAGTTTAATTGGCGGATTCGGATCTCGTTTTCTTAATGAAGATGCCATTAATATTATATACGGAACATTATCGGTTATTGCTGTTGTTTTAATGCTCGTTCCAAACCGGGGAAAACAACAATTAAATATAAATGAAATCACTTTTAATAAGCTCATTGCGGTAACGTCTGCTTTCATTGTTGGCATTGTGTCAGGAGTTGTTGGAGCAGGTGGTGCTTTTATTCTAATCCCAATAATGTTGACGGTCTTAAAAATTCCGACAAGGACAACCATTGCTTCATCATTAGCGATCGTATTTGTGTCGGCAATTGGCGGCGTAATCGGCAAGCTATCCGCTGGTTCCATTCCGATATGGCCAACTGTATTTGTGGTATTGGGCAGCTTGATCGGTGCTCCAATTGGATCTAGAATCAGCTCTAAAATAAACGTGAAATATTTGCGATATGGGCTTGTTGTATTACTCATTTTCACAGCGATTAAAGTGTGGTCATCCATATTACAATAGAATATGCGTACCTTATTAAACGGATTGGGGAGGTTAGGATATGTTGATTTTAATTGCTCTAACTGGTTTATTCGTAATGTGGTTCATTTATAGAAGATTCTCACCCCTAAAAAATTTAACTTATGTCGACGAAAAAGCGCTAAATGAAAAAGGCGTTATACCTGACAGCAGTAAAATACTCGATGTCCGCGATTCAACTGACTATGAGAAATGTCATGTGGATGGTTCGATTAATATATCAATTGGTCGGCTCCCTTATTTGTGGAACAAAGAGCTTGCACCAAATGACTCTGTCTTAATTTTGTCGGACAGTTTCTATAAAAGTAAAAAGGCTGCGAAAATCCTTAAAAAACATGGTTTCAGCCAGCTGTTTACTGTACGAAACCAACAATGTGCATAGATAACTTTTCAAGTGACTGATGAACCGCGTATATCGCGGTTTTTTTGCGTCCACTCTAAACCAGATTATGGTACAATCTCCTCGTATGTTGAAAATAATGCTGTTCGTGCACAACAATTTTATATCAGAAAGCAGGGATCATTTGAGATTATTTCATGTGAGCGAAGAAAGTGATATTACACTTTTTGAACCTCGAATACCTTCTCGAGTGGATATGGATCAAAGCAAAGGGTTGGTATGGGTAATAAATGAACGGTGCTTGCCGAATTTCCTAACACCTCGCAATTGTCCTAGAGTAACTTATCATAGTCATGAAACGACCACAGATGAGCATAAAAAACTTTATTTAAGCTCAAATTCGTTGGACCATGTTGTTGCGATTGAGCATAAATGGTTTGAAATCATGAGGCAAACCACGTTGTATTTATATGAATTCGATACGACTGATTTCTATGGCGCAGATAAAAGTGCTGGTTACTATGTGAGCGAAAAAACACAGATCCCTATCAATAAAATAATTGTTCATGATTTGTTTGGAGAACTCATACGCAGAAATGTCGAGGTTCGCATGATCGATAATTTGTGGGATTTGAATGATAAAATTGCAACCACAAGCTTTAATTGGTCGATGTGCAGAATGGGTTTTGCCGCGCAGAGGAAGGAATCAGTATGATGAGTACAATAGTTGAGATTGAAAACTATAATCCTCTTTGGGAGCACGAATTTTGTGAAATACGATCTACTATCGAAGCTGAAGTTGGGCAATTCATTAGGTCAGTTGAACATGTAGGAAGCACCTCTGTTAAAGGACTTGGTGCTAAGCCCATCTTGGATATAGATATCGTCATTGAAGATTATAGTATGCTGCCTCTGATCATCCAAGGGCTTGAGAAGATTGGTTATTTCCATCAACAAGAATGGAGTTTTGAAGGAAGAGAGGCCTTTGGCAGAAAAGATATGTCGGTTCCTTGGCATAAACAGCGTGGAAAATGGATGGAGCATCATTTGTACGTGTGCAATCGTGATAGCGAAGAATTAGCAAGACATTTGGCATTCCGCGATTATCTTAGGGAGCATCCCGAGGCTGTCATTGCGTATGAACAGTTAAAAAAGGAATTGGCTTTGCACGCTCAAGATCGGTCCGGTTATACAGCAGGTAAAACTGATTTTATAAATGAAATATTAAAAAGGGTAAAGCTCACGAAAACAAAGGATCTTTGATGATAAAACATACGAATGGAATGCAGCTCTGAACTTGATACATACTAACAATCTTTTATAATTTTAACGGCAGTCTTTACATCCATATGGACGAAATTAGAGCGGCTCGTGTAGTATAGATTCATTATTCCTAATTAATGGAAGGGGATCGAGACAGATGAATGAATTGCTAAGCGAGTGGAAAATAACGGAGGGCCACTTGGATGTTGTGCCCGAAGAGGTTGGGCTCAGCTCACATCAATTAAATAAGCTGGATAATCACTTTCTGAATCTGATCGCACAGCAAAAAATTCAAGCAGCCAGTTTTCTCGTTGCACGAGAAGGAAAGATCGCCGCATGGAAATCAATGGGGCGACTGCATGGCTCAACTGACCAAGGTGAATTGCAGCCGGATTCCTTGCGTAAAATGTCATCCATAACGAAAGCATTCACAAGTGTTGCGATCATGAAGCTCATAGAGGACGGTAAGCTTTATATCGATCTGCCTGTGTCCAGCATTTTGGCGGAATTTGATAATCCTGTACATAAAGATATCACCTTGTTCCACTTATTAACGCATACGTCTGGTATTTTGCCAGTCACCGGATATTACAATGAGCCCTATCCTAGAGAATGGTGGGGGGCTAGCGGCATGGATCATTGGATTCGAAAAGTGCTGCAAGGCCCGCTCGTTTGCCAACCCGGGGATGCCTATAATTATTCTACGGTGGGCTTCGCTCTGCTGGGCGAGATCGTCTCAAGAGTATCTGGTAAGCAGTATGAGGACTACATTACGGAGAACATTATCGAACCACTCCAAATGACACGTACTTTTTTTGATGTGCCTGAGCATCTGCACTCTGAAGTATGCAGTGTAGATCGGATGGATATCGAAAGGTTAAGCAGAGAAAATGACGGTTCACCTATGCCGCCTCGTTCGGATAGTGGACTTTATTCAACACTATTTGATATGTGGAAATTCGGACAAATGCTGTTGAATGGCGGAACCTTTGAAGGTCAGCGTATCCTTGGCAGAAAGTCAGTAGATCTGATGACTCGCCGACATCTGTTTAACGTTCCCGCCTATCATTGGGGAGGTAAAATCAAAGATAAAGGCCATGCTCTTGGTTTAGATTTAGCTATTCATCATCTTTCATATGAATCAGTAGGCACCTACCAGCTGGAGGGTTCAGGAAGAACCGGATTTTTTGTGGACCCGGTTGAGAAGCTCGTTGTTGTACTCATGGTGCCTTCCATTTACTCATGGATACCTGAATCGGTACTTGGTACAAAACAAATGATATGGTCAAGTTTGGTTTAGAATAAGCATGAAACTTGAATGCAGCCATTAGTAATATTTATAAAGAGTGAGCCGACTATTCGGCTCGCTCTTTTTTTTGTGCAGATAATTAGACTGATGCAATGACATCATGAAGACTAATATAGATACATAACCCGGGTATAGTAAAAACTCTTGACCTACATACCCTTAGGGGGTATATTATAATGGTTATGATGTAAAGGAGAGATGCCAAATGAATGATAAAATAAAAATCGCAGTCTCACCAGCCATTCAGGTTGGAGGCAGCCTGTTCACACCTCATCAACTGGTAACCATAGGTTCACTCATTGACACAGATGCAAATATAGAGATGACACCTTTTAAGCAGCTTTATGTGGAAATACCGTTAGATCAACAAAATGAAATAACCGAACAATTACGAGCAGTCGGCCTCGAGGTTAATCCTTCAGGCTTTACGACAAAAAGCTTGATTGCATGCAACTTTTGCAAAGGAGCCAAGGATGCCGGCTTAGATATTGCCATTAAATTAAACGAAGCAATTGCGGGAATCGGAACACCAACGCCAATGAAAGTCGGTTATGCAGGTTGCGCATTAGGTACAAGTGAACCTTTATTAAAAGATATTGGGGTCGTAAAAATGCGGAATGTGTTTGACGTTTATGTCGGCGGAGAGCCCAAGGGAATAAAACCTTCCTTTGCCCAGCTTTTACTTTCAGGCTTACCAGAAAATCAGTTAATATCATCAATAATTAATCTCATTAACTATTATAAAGAACATGCTAAAGGAAAGGAAAAGTTCAGCAAATTTATTAATCGAATTACTCTAGACGAACTAAAAACATTGAAATGGAATGAGCAACCATGAGTAAAATTTTAGTTATTGAGGATGAAGATAAAATTAGAGAGGTTATAATCGCTTATCTAAACAAGGCTGGTTATCGTGCATGTGAAGCTATTGATGGCCAAAGTGCGATGCATGAAATCGATAAGCATCCCTTTGATTTAATCATTCTTGACTTGATGCTCCCTGACATTAATGGAGAGCTGCTGTGCAGACAAATACGAGGAACTAATCCGGTACCTATCATTATGCTTACGGCTAAAGCTTCTCTAAATCATCGCATCCAAGGGTTATCTGCTGGAGCTGACGATTACATCGTGAAACCATTTGATCCCCATGAATTGTTGGCTAGAGTTCGTTCTGTCCTGCGGCGTACTAATCATCATGAGCTTCTCGCTGATCGTTTGGAATACGGTAATGGACGATTAAGTTTGGATAGCCAAGCTAAACAGGTTTACATCAATCAAGAACCCATAAATTTAACACCCAATGAATATAAACTGCTTGTTGTTATGGCTAGAAATGCTGAAAGAACACTTTCCCGCGAACAATTAATTGATATGGTGATGGGAATCGATTTTGAAGGGGATGCTCGTACAATTGATCAGCATGTCAAAAATTTACGGCAAAAAATAGAGGAGGATGCTAAAAATCCAATGTTCATTCAGACGGTTTTTGGTGCCGGCTATCGCTTTCATGGAGGAGGCAAATGAAAAAAACACTATCCAATCGGATTAGTATTCTTCTTATCTTTTATACAACAGCCATCTTAATCATTGCTTCCATTGCTTTAGTTACAGCCACTCATCATCATTTCCAGCTTTATGGTGAAGAGATAGCGCAAGGCAGCCACGATAAGACAGAGTCATTAAATTCACATTTAGAGCAAGCCGTGCTTCAATCCATTGGACTGACAGTAGGAGGAGCACTCATTATTACGCTTATTATGAGCATTTACATCGCTAAAAAAATTTCCTCTCCTTTAGTTAAAATGAAGAACATAACACTCGTTATGGCAAGAGGAAAACGAGATGCTCGTCTTCCTTTAAAAGGCACTCCAAAAGATGAAGTCGATCAACTGGCCGCCTCTATCAATCATTTAGCTGAACAGCTTGAACAGCAATAACAATTACGGGTAACGATGACCGAAAATATTGCTCATGAGCTTCGAACCCCCTTAACGACATTAAATAGTTTTTTATCAGCGATTCAAGATGGAATTTGGGAAGCTACACCTGAACGCATACAATCATGCAGAGAAGAAATTCACCGTTTAGTCCAAATGGTTAATGATTTGGAAGAACTGCAAACACTTACTTCTACAGCACAGCAGTTAAGCTTAAAAGATGTTCCACTAACAAAATCTATAGAACAAGTTTTAGATCTTATGAAGCCCTCCTTTTCAGATAAAGGAATTATTTTGGAAAGAGGTTTCATCCCTGAAATGACTATCCATGCTGATGAATACCGACTCATTCAAATGTGGACGAATTTATTATCGAATGCTCTAAAGTTTACTTCTAATGGTGGAAAGGTATCGGTATATGGGAAATTAGTTCAACAAGGTGTTCAAATAACCGTCAAGGATACTGGAATCGGAATACCAACTGAGCAGCTCGCGCATGTATTCGAACGTTTCTATCGTGTGGAAAAATCACGGAACCGGAAATCGGGAGGCGGGGGCTTAGGTCTTGCTATTACGAAAACGCTTGTCGAACGTCACGGAGGACAAATTTGGGCTGAAAGTGATGAAGGGACTTTATTTCATGTGTATTTACCGAATACAGTAAAGAATAACTAAATAAAGAGTCTATTTGTAGATGAATGAGAACATTTTGTAGCGGCTGGAGACAAATTATTCAAATCAAAGCTTACTTTACAAGACAATAAACTGCAAAGGATGTTACTAATCTGATACAGAACCGAGTGAGAACGTTTATAAATCAATAGCATAAAAAAACACGTACCGTTGATGCTTTTCCGATCGGAGGTACGTGTTATTTATTGAGATTAGGTACTGCTTATTACGCTGACCATTCATCCATCATTTACTCCATAATGAGCTAAATCTACAGTAGCTGAAAATGAGCAGGTTTCCTAGAGCAGCTAGCCAAAATACTACTGTTGGGTACGCGAGCTCAGAGATCCAACCCGCAGAAACAATCGTAATCGGCATAGCAAGCTTGAATAATGAGCCAGTTATGCCACTGATACGTCCGATTAGCTGATGTGGTGTAGATTCCTGTCTAAATGTCCAAATACAAACGGTGCTGATCATCTCAAAACATCCATTAAGCAGCAGGCTGAAGCTTAACATCATACTGGATTGCGATAAAGCCATCAGTAAATAAGATAACGCAACACATAGCGTGGTGATCGTGACCAAGACACCAACAGAATAGGTGCGTCGAAGCCTGCTAATAAGTAGACTGCCAAGAAGCCCACCTACACATGCTGCTGCCAACACGGTACCTAGCTCTGCATTATTCAGTCTGAGTGCATCCTTGGCGTAGAAAATGATCGTTGTATCCACCATGCCTGATGTCGCGTTCAAAAAAATTACAGCGATCGTCAACTGCCATAATAATTTATTAGAGCGAAATTCAGCCCAACCTGCTCGAAGCTCACGCCAGAAACCAGCTTGCTGAGCATTAGGCGGCTCATCGCTGCGTAAGAATATCAGCAAAACAAATGCAATAGAGAACAAAAACGCAGTAATGAATAAGGCATCATACAGCACAGGAAGCATGAGCAGCAGCCCTGTTACAGCAGGACCCATAATGCCAACCAAGGTTGACATAAAGTTGAAGGTAGCGTTAGCCGGTGTCAGCATTTCCGCAGGGAGTGAATGCTTCACAATTCCAACACGAGCATTATTAAATGCATAACCAAACAGCATGAGCAAAAAGCCGCTTACATATAGCACAAAGATGGGTGGATTGCCGTAGGAAATGACTGCATATAGACCTAGAAGAACGCAGATTTGCAGTCCTATGGCCCATAATGACCAGCTTTTCTTGTGCACGCGGTCAACCAGTACACCGATAAACATGGCAAGCAGCAGGTTTGGAAGAAACTCGATGGCGCGCATCGTTGACATTTTCACCGCAGAGTGGCTCAAATCGTACAAAATAAGCGGCAGCGCCAGCTCATAAATTTTGTTGCCAAAGGCGATAATTCCACCTGTTAGAAACAGGATAAGGAATCCTGGATGCCGCCATAAATGAATAAAGGTTGGAGCAGCGGGCTCTGCAAATTGCTTTATGCGCTTCATGATGTGATTTCTCTCCTCATTCTCGTACTGTTGCAAATGATTATACTTTCGAAAAAGAAGAATAAAAAGAGAAGGAAACCATACTATCATTTCGTCTTTTTGGATATAAAAAAATAGAAACCTTCATGAGAGCCGTTTAGTATAAATGAATAAATTAAAAATAGGAGATGAAGCACAATGGAGTTTAGGGAGCTGGAACAGCCCAACTTGTATGTATTAGAAGACTGGTTTAAAGATGCAGAAGTTTATAAATGGTTAAGCGGCAAATTGCCATTAAAACGCTGGTATAAGTTCGTTAATAAAAGCTCTAATTATTATGCTTGGATAGTTTATGAGCAAGAAATACCCGTTGGTCAAATCAGTGTTGAAATTTATCCCGACCATACTGCTTCTGTAAGTTTATTAACCAATCCAAGCCTTCGAAATAAGGGTTACGGAAAAAGAATGCTGGAGTTGCTGCAGAATAGAAAGGAATTAGATGCCGTACAGATCATTACAGCAGGTATTAAAGTTGAAAATATAGCGAGCATCCGATGCTTTAAAAAGGTGGGCTTTGCCGATGAGGGAATCGACTCGGATAACATCATGAATCTATCAATTCTTCTACATAATCATGAGGAATCATCGGAGTAATATTTCGTTGCTAGGATCTATATGCTAAAATCATGTTAAGCAATATAACATCAATTCCTATCGGAGGTGCAGCAAATGTCCGGGGTCATTTCCAAAGCTATTCACATATTGGATCTGCTTGTACCGCATGGCAGCGAGAAAGAAATGAGTGCAACAGAAATCAGCAGGGAACTCGACATGCCCGTACAAAGCGCGCATCGGATTCTTCATTCTTTATCCGAACATGGATTTGTTGCTCAAGATAAAAAATCGAAAAAATATAAATTAGGACTTTCCATTATGAAATACGGTTTTTTGATGTGGGACAGTCTAATGTTCAGGTCACTGGCTAGACCATTCATGGTCGAACTATCGCAAAAAACGAAAGAAACGATTTATTTGGCTACAAGAGAGAACCAAGAAGGCGTCTATATTGATTCCATCGATTCACCGCAAATTTTGAAAATTTCCGAACCTATCGGACTTAGGCTGCCACTCTATATAGGAGCATCTAATCGCGCTATTCTTGCTCATTTGCCATCCACGATGCAAGAAGCTATATTGCAAGGTGTGGATTGGACAACAGTACCGTCGCTGATTCCATTGTCCAAAGAAATGATTCAGACTGACCTAGAGATCATTCGCTCCCGAGGTTATGCCATCACATCAGGAGAAGCAACGGATGGAACAACTGGCATCGGGGCTCCCATCTTTTCTTATGATAATACAGTTATTGGATCACTGAATGTAGCTGGTCCCGCGATACGGTTTACGCCAAGTAAAATCGAGAGCTACGGTCAGCAAGCAAAAAAGTATGCGGATCTCATCTCCAAAGAACTGGGGTTCCGCAATAAGATACGTTGGAGCGAGTAGGAGGCTATCCCAAACGAATAAATTGAACGAACAGTGATCGAGCGTTCGTTCTTTTTTTATGCAAAAAACTGCTTTACATTGATTTAGGACATATGTCCTTTCCTAAACCTTGAAATGTATCGTTTAATGATGGAAAGATTGATATGGAGGAGAGCAATGATATGAAAGGAAGCATTTTCGCATTTTTAGGCGGGGTCTTAATTACACTGCAAGGTGTTGCTAATTCAAGAATTAGTCAAGATATCGGCACTTGGCAAACCGCAACGATTACCCAGTTCACCGGATTCATAGCAGCCTTGATTATTCTGTTATTCGTCAGGGATAAACAGTGGTCCGGTTTTAAACAAGTAAAACCCTTATATCTAATCGGCGGTTCCTTTGCAGCTATTATCATCTTCAGCAATGTCACTGCTATTCAACAAATTGGCGTTACACTTAGCATATCTGCCATGCTGATTGCCCAGTTAAGCCTGGCTTTTATCGTCGATAGTCAAGGATGGTTCGGGGTTGCAAAGCAGAAGATGAGGCTGCCTCAATTTATCGGTATTGGGATGATGATAGCTGGGGTGGTCATATTGCGGTTATAATAGTTAAAATATACCAAGCCCTTGACCGTATTCCACTGGAGGTGATTCGTACAGATGCAAGAAATTAAAGATCGCGAGCAGCTCCACCATTTTTTACAAGCGCATCAATTGGAAGCAACATTCGGGGAACAATTATTACCCCATTTATCACTATTCTGCTTTGACCATGAGGAGCTTATTTGTTCCCAAGGTCAATCTTCAAAATATCTCTATTTTCTCGTTCAAGGAAAGATAAAGATCTACACAACATCGAAAGATGGGAAAACACTTATTCTTACTTTCAAAACCTCCCTTGATGTAGTAGGGGATATTGAATATGTGCAAGACATTGACATTATCAACACGGTCGAAGCCGTGTCGACTGTATACATGATTGGCATTCATCATCAGTGGTTGAATAAATATGGCAAAGATCATTCGCTGCTGCTGCAATTTTTATTGAAAATTATAGCTCGGAAATTTTTAAAAAATTCAAACGCATTAAGCTTCAATATTTTGCATCCTGTGGAGGTTCGATTGGCGAGCTATCTATTGTCCGTCTCCTATGATGATTCAGAATATCTAATTAAAGGGCAGGGAAAAACAATCAGCTTAAAGGATACGGCTAACTTGATCGGAACGAGCTATAGACATCTCAATCGGGTTGTCCAGCAATTTTGTGCAAAGGGTTTAATTGAGCGGAAAAATGGAGGCATTCTTGTTAAAAACAAGGATGGACTACGCGCACTCGCCAGCCAAAATATTTATGAGTCAAACAATATCCTGAGCTAATTCAAAACAATAAGCCAATGGGAGAGTAGAAAACATGATGATTGGACTTATATTTGCAGTTCTCACTGGTTGTTTGGTCAGTTTGCAAAATATATTCAATAGCAAAGTCAATGAACGAATAAATACATGGACAACAACTGCGTTAGTATTAGGCATGGGATTCCTTGCCTCATTTGTTATCGGATTCGTATTCGAAGGCGAACAGTTATTTGCATTACAAAATATGAAGCCATGGTACTGGTTCAGCGGTCTAATCGGCGTAGGCGTTGTTACTTGTCTGGTACAAGGCATTAAGCGGCTTGGTCCGACGTATGCCATCTCTATCGTTCTAACCGCACAGCTGGGAACTGCTTTATTGTGGGACTCGCAAGGGTGGCTAGGTATCGAAAAAGTAGCGTTCACAACGAATAAAGGGTTAGGTGTCCTTGTAATCGTCTGTGGCATCATTGTATTTAAAATAAGCGGTGCTCGTAAGAAAGTTACAGCATAACAACCAATAACGATTAAGATTCAATTTGATCAAAGCAGGGTATTTTCTTCTATAAAGGCTCTAATACTAACTTAGCAGCAGGAGGAGGAAAAACATGATCAAAACTAAACTTAAATACGGTCTTGTAGCAGCAGCACTGATGATTGGCCTTACTGCAATCGCACCGTTAACGCAAGCAGCAGGCAGCACAACAGCAAAGGATCTTTTCAGCGGAACACCAGCAGGGGATACCGCATACCATTTCAGTGATATTCAATTTTTGAACGGTACAACCGGACGCGCTGCTGGCAATGGATTTCTCATTGGTACTTCTGATGCCGGCTCAACATGGCAACCGATCTATAAGGGTACTTGGCAATTTACACAGCTTGATTTTATTTCCATCACAACCGGATGGGCATTGGCGAAATCTTCTGCTTCCGGAACGAATGCCCTTATTCACACCAAGGATGGCGGAAAAACGTTCACCAAAATAGTAACCAGTCCGCTCGCGCTTGAACGTATTCATTTTGTGGATGCTTCAAATGGCTTCGGCTATACGAAGGCTTTTGCCTATAAAACATCAAATGGCGGGAAAACATGGACCAAAATCTCTACTCCTCCCAATAACCGCTATGCAGAGTTTACAGATGTGAAGCATGGATGGTCACTTATCGTAGTACCTGGATTTGGCTATCGACTATCAAAAACCACAGATGGTGGTATGAATTGGTCCACAAAACTAACAGTTAAATCAGAGGAGAGCATAGGCGGTAAGCTTTACACAAAGGGAAATCAAATATGGGCACAATTTTACGGTGGAGTAGGGATGTCCCAGCAATCTTATTCCCTTTATGCCTCTGCAGATAATGGTTCAAGCTGGAGGAAAGTAATTAGCCAGGAAACAGCAGGCGGCGGACCAGCACCAGGCGGTGCTGCAGGACTTGTTAAAGAAGGACCTGCTGCGCCTGGTGGACACCCTAGCAATATGGAGCTTGTTGATGGAGCTGCGATACTCGGAGGTTACTCTCCAGCCGCTGGAGTCATTGGCGTTGGTCGTTCGGTTGATTCAGGGAAAACGTGGAATAATCTTACACCGATCGCAGGGGGAGAAAGCATTATTTCGTTTACAAGCAACGAACTAGGCTGGATGGCCGATACAAGCCTATCTAATGCAGCTGTATACAGAACAACCGATGGCGGCAAAACATGGTCCAAAAAATTAAGCATTCCTGAAAACAATCAGTAAGCTGCAATCGCAGATATACTGACAAGAACTTTAAGAAGACTGGTTCCTATTATAGGGCCAGTCTTTTTGTTGCCATCAGCCATTATGTATAAAAAAAGAGGGGCTAAGCAAAATAAAGGAAGTATTCAACTTCAATTTGCGGTAGTCACTTGAGTGGGGTGGACGTATGGATGATATAAAATGTGATTTCTCTCCAATGAAAGTTGAAGTGAAGAGTAAGCTTCTACATTTGCGTGAATCCCTTGAATCTTTGATAAAGGATTTGGATCATGATGTTGGCAATTGCTTGCTAAACGAGTTCCATTCTATGAAAGAACAAGTTTTTGAAACGGAATCGATTGCAACAACCTTTTATTTAAAATGTTATCTTGCACCTTATACCGCTAAATATGACGAGCTGTCCCATGCAATATCCCATTTATCGAAACGGCGCCATGGGGCGCTTCTCGTCGTGCAAAGATCAGATTCAATCGATAGGTATATTACTCATGGCGTATTAATTTCTGCCATGCTGACGCATTCGTTAATAGAATCTATTTTCACCCCTGGCGGTCCGCTCCACGACGGCGCAGTCTTAATCCAAAATGATAAAATTATATCTGCTGGTAATGTCCTGCCGTTAACGCAAAGAGACAGCGAGCAGAAGAAGCTTGGAACTAGACATCGTGCCGGTCTTGGTTTATCAGAATTAAGTGATGCGCTTGTTATCATCGTATCAGAAGAAACCGGTCAAGCTTCCTTCAGCTTGGAAGGGAATTTATATCCCTTTTCACCAGGCAATGATCTGCTCCATTAAATGACACAAAGAAAAACCACCTCTTCATAAAGAGGTGGTAGTTGGTAGTGACGATTAACGCAATGTTTTCAATGCACCGCTCCAAGCGAGTACTTGATCTAACATACCGTTCAAATTAGTAAGATGAAGATCAGCTGGTTTGAAAACAGAACCGTTCTCAAAATCAGTGAAGAGTGACAATGCAGGATGTACACGAACGTCAGCTACAGACAATTCGCCCAAAATTCCACGTAAATGCTCAGCTGCACGAGCACCGCCTACGGAACCGTAACTTACGATACCTGCTGCTTTATCGTTCCATGCGTCACGAGCATAATCAAGCGCATTTTTCAGTGATGCTGAAATACTGTGGTTGTATTCTTGTACGATAAATACGAATCCATCCAAGCTTGCAAGCTTAGTATTCCAAGCTGTTGCTTGCTCAGTAGCATCGCTTTCTCCCAAGAGCGGGAGCTTGAAATCCGCGATATCAACGATTTCATAATTAGCATCTCCGCGTTGATCAGCGATTTTCTTCACCCATTCACCAACTTGCGGGCTAAGACGACCTTGACGAGTACTTCCTAAAATAATACCGATATTTAATTTTGACACTGTTTTTTCCTCCTCAATAGTTGTTCTACCAAATCATTTGTCTAGAAAACCTTTTGCAGACACTGCCAAATCATGTTGTAAAGCTTTAGAACAAGAACCGTCCTTAGAATAACAAATAGTTAATGATCAGTATTTCTTAAACAAGGAAGGGTTATTCTTAATGAAAGATGGATAATAAAAATACGCCAACTTCCTTTACGTTGAGTATCTTTAATATGAGATAATAATAGCGAATATAAATTTCTTTGTCAAGTAACTATAATTAATTAAGTGCATTAATCTTTCCATTAATTGTAGCTTTTTAAACTTAAACATTCACACTTGTCATTTTATCAATTGAGTAGTAAAGTGATGGCATAGTCATTGAGAGGGGGAACGAAATGCAGAATAATACGTTAGGTTCGTTAATTTGGCTTCGGCTGATGCGGTTTACGAATCAGAGCAACCAGATGTCAAATGAGTTTTTAAAACAATTTGATTTAACGACTGCTCAATTTGATGTACTCATGCAAATTCGTGTCTATCAGCCTCTAACTCAAATGGTACTGGCCGAGAAAGTAACGGTTACGCAAGGCGGCATATCTCGCATGCTCGTACGACTTGAGAACGAAGGTTATATTGTGCGCAAGCAAGACTGGAAAACCAAAACGATTAGTTTAACAGAAAAGGCCGAAGCCATATTGGATATCGCAATGCCGAGTCAGCTTGCTTTTCAAACTTCATTTTTTGAAGATGTATTAAATGAGGACGAACAAAAAACACTATACTCATTGATGACTCGCATCCATAAACATAGCCAGAAAAAGAAATTGCCGTCAGAGTAATTTTTTTGCAATATCAATTGACTAGTCAAGTTAAATAGAGGAGGAACAATTATGTATACCATCCCTGGACATCATCATATTTCGATGATTACAAAAAACGCAAAAATTAATAATCATTTTTATCAAGAAGTACTAGGACTGCGCAGAGTGAAGAAGACGGTCAATCAAGACGATCCATCCATGTATCATTTATTTTACGGTGATTTAACGGGCAGTGCGGGAACGGAGCTATCCTTCTTTGAAATGACAAATGCAGGAAGAACTGTGCGCGGTACTAATGCGATTACTCAAATTGGCTTGCTCGTGCCTTCTTTAGAAAGTTTAGCCTA
Organism: Paenibacillus sp. 01T47; assembly: GCF_056398245.1. Lineage (NCBI taxonomy): Bacteria > Bacillati > Bacillota > Bacilli > Caryophanales > Paenibacillaceae > Paenibacillus > Paenibacillus sp. 01T47. Next base: position 90,067 of record NZ_JBFTPA010000002.1, on the reverse strand, counting down.
TTGGAAAAAACGTTTTGAATTATTAAAGGTAGAACACGGCGAAATTACAAAATATGCAGGGCGAGATGCGCTCCATTTTGAAGATACAGAAGGTTTGCGAATGGTTCTACTAAACAATAACGGTGAGGAAGTCCCTGAGAAATGGGCAGCATGGGAGGAATCAATCGCCTTGCAAAATCATCGCATTCTTGGCATGGGAACTGTCGAAATGACCGTTCGATCTTTGGATCGTTTAGCCGCTACATTGACGAGCATGTTAGGTTATAGCGAAGTGTCACGTACGGAAAATGAAGCCATTTATCAATCTGTTGCCGGTCGTTCCTATGGAGAAATTTTGGTCAAACAAGCAGATGGAGCAATCGAGAAGCCTGGAAGAGGAAGCATTCATCATTTAGCCATCCGTGTTAAAAATGAAGAAGAGCTGCGCTATTGGGATGAGGTCGTTAAAAAACGCGGCTTCCACTCCTCCGGCATTGTGGATCGTTATTATTTTCAAAGCTTATATTTCCGAGAATCAAATGGCATTTTGTTTGAAATAGCGACGGATGGGCCAGGGTTTACGAAAGATTCATCCGTCGCAGAGCTAGGTAAAGCACTGGATTTACCGCCATTTTTAGAAGCTAGACGGGCGGATATTGAAGCAAAATTAGTACCGCTGAATTAATACGCAAAAGGGGAGAGAACGCATGGAAAAATATCGAAACGATAAAAATAAAGGATTAGAATTCGGATTGTATTCCATTGGGGATCATTTGCCTAACCCGAATACGGGCACAATGATAAGTGCTGAACAGCGTATTCAAGAGCTCATTGATGCAAGCAAGCTGGCAGATGAGGCAGGAATAGATGTATTTGCTGTAGGGGAAAGTCATCAAACATTTTTCACGACACAAGCCCATACCGTGATTTTAGGAGCTATTGCCCAGGCCACAAAAAACATTAAGATTGCCAGCTCAGCAACAGTGCTAAGTACATCTGATCCTGTTCGAGTATACGAAGATTTTGCAACGATCGATTTAATTTCCAAGGGACGTGCGGAAATTGTGGCAGGACGGGGCTCACGCGTCGGGGCGTATAGTTTGCTTGGCTATGATGTTCGGGATTATGAAGAACTATTTGAAGAGAAGCTAGAGCTTCTAATGAAATTAAACAATGAAGAAACGATAACATGGGAAGGTCAGTTTAGACCAGCTCTTAAGCAAGCATCGATTTTGCCGCAGCCCCAAAATGGACATATGCCCATTTGGAGAGCAGTAGGCGGACCTCCTGCAAGTGCTATTAAAGCAGGATATGCCGGAATTCCAATGATGCTGACAACGCTTGGAGGTCCAGCAAGCAACTTTAAAATTTCGGTAGATGCTTATCGTGAAGCTGCTTCAAGCAAAGGTTTTGATCCAGCAGCTTTACCTATAGCAACGACGAGTTTATTTTATATGGCAGAAACGACACAAGACGCTCTTCGTGAGTACTATCCACATCTTAACGCTGGAATGCAAGCACTGCGTGGAGGCGGATATCCAAAACAGCAGTTTGCTCAGTCGACCGATCATCGTGATGCTTTAATGGTGGGCAGCCCGCAGCAAATCATTGAAAAAATGCTTTACCAATATGAATTATATGGACATCAGCGTTTTATGGCTCAAATTGATTTTGGCGGTGTTTCATTTGATAAAATTGCAAAAAATATAGAACTTATCGCTACTGAAATTATGCCTGCAATTAAGAAACATACCGCTAAAAACTAAATTGCAATCAAAATCAATTTCATCATTTAACTTATAAAAAGTGCCGCGACGATTTATTGCGGCACTTTTTTATGTTCCATATCATCCTAATAACCCCGCTAAATAGCTAGTCATAACGAGCTTGCGTAGCTATTTATGTATGGATTGGAACAATTTTCTATTTATATATAGAATTATTCTATTATTCAATCTTTTCAAAATTCTGTATGCTAGGATTAATCAAAGTTTATAAAACACATAGGAATTATATGGATTGATTGTAAAGTACGTATACCAAATGATAAAAAGTTGGTGAATGCAATAGGACAGCTTTTAGAAGTTGATCGATTACAGGTGGCATTTCGGATGGATCAAGGAGAAGTGATCGCTGTAGATGATGTGAGCTTCACACTTGAACATGGGGAAACCATCGCTATTGTTGGCGAATCCGGTTGTGGAAAGAGTGTAACATCCCTTTCCATCATGGGATTGCTCGGAGCTAATGGTTCAGTTCGTCAAGGAGAAATCAAGTTCAACGGCTCATCTCTAATCAGCTGCTCGCAAGCTCAGCTTCGTAAGCTTCGAGGCAGCGAAATCGCGATGATTTTTCAAGAGCCGATGACCTCTCTAAATCCAGTCTTCTCCATCGGAGAGCAGATTGAAGAAACGATTCGCCAGCATTTGAACCTGTCTCGAAAGGAAGTGAAGCGCTTAGCCATAGATTTGTTAAGGAAAGTAGGTATTCCTAGAGCTGAATCGATTATAAAGGAATACCCTCACGCACTTTCAGGAGGCATGAGACAACGGGTAATGATTGCAATGGCGCTGGCATGCCAGCCCAAGCTGCTCATTGCCGATGAGCCAACGACTGCACTCGATGTTACGATTCAAGCACAAATCCTTGCATTGATGAAGCAGCTGCAGGCAGAAAGCGGTGCTGCTATCTTGCTAGTTACGCATGATTTAGGAGTTGTAGCTGAAATGGCGGATACGGTGGTCGTCATGTATGCGGGGCAAGTCGTCGAATCAGCTGACGTTTTCACTCTCTTTCGAGCACCAAAGCATCCGTATACGCAAGGCTTAATGAAATCAACCCTCCGACTCGATCAAGTCAACAGGGAGCGGCTGCAGACGATTCCAGGTTCAGTTCCCTCTATCCAGAAGATGCCTGCAGGATGCCGCTTTCACCCACGCTGTCCACATACAATCGCACGATGCCAGCAAGAACAGCCTGATCTTACGACGAATGGACAGGGACATCATGTACGCTGCTGGCTGAAGGACCTTCCAAACGTATCGAATGAAGAACATACTCAGGCGGTTAGATTATGAGCCTCAACGCACTATTGCAAATCGAATGGTTAAAAATGTATTACCCCATTCGTAGTGGCGTATTTTCGAATCAAGTCAGCCATATCAAGGCGGTTGATGATGTGAGCCTAACGATGTATGAAGGGGAAACCGTCGGTTTAGTTGGCGAATCGGGATGCGGCAAGTCGACGATTGGTCGTTCAATCATTCGACTTGAGAATCCGCAAGCTGGACGTATTCTTTTTGAAAATCAGAACATTATATATTCCTCTCAGCGACAGTTAAAACCGCTGCGGACACGAATGCAGATGATTTTTCAGGACCCGTATGCTTCCTTAAACCCAAGGCTTCGAATATACGATACGCTTGCTGAGCCTTTAATTGTTCACAAGCTGGTGAAGCGCAGTGAGGTGCAGCGTGAGGTTGATAACCTGCTTCAATTAGTTGGATTGCCGCGTTCGGCTGCCAATCGATATCCTCATGAATTTTCCGGGGGGCAGCGCCAGAGGATCGGAATCGCTAGAGCCATTTCATTCAAACCCAAATTGATCGTATGCGATGAGCCAGTATCAGCGCTTGATGTCTCCATCCAAGCTCAAATTTTAAATCTTTTACAGGATTTGCAAAATGAGTTGAAGCTGACGTATTTATTTATCGCCCATGGCATTGGAGCAGTTAAACAGATCAGTACAAGAATCGCCGTCATGTACTTGGGGAAAATCGTAGAATTGGCACCTACAGAGGAGCTATTCCGCAAGCCGAAGCACCCGTATACGCAGCTTCTATTAAATGCGTATCCTCCGCCGGACCCAACGCTTCGAACAACGAACAGTCACATCATTCAAGGAGATGTGCCTAGTCCAGCTGAGCCTCCATCTGGTTGTCGATTTCATACTCGTTGTCCTTATGTGCAAGAGCTGTGCCGAACAACAGAACCGGTAATTACGAAAGAGCATCACTCTGTTGCATGCCACTATCCGCTTGCATAGCACAAAGGCTAGGAAAGGAGAAGGCATCGATGGGCCATTATATCGTTCGAAGGCTGCTGATTTCCATACCAGTATTTCTTGGAATCACATTGCTTAATTTTCTTATCATGAATATGGCTCCCGGGAATCCCGTGGATATGTTAATCACTCCTAATATCCCGAAAGAGCTGCTAGAGATTAAAAAAGAGCTGCTTGGTCTGAATGACCCATTGTATATACAGTATGTAAAATGGCTGGGCGGTTTTTTTAGAGGAGAACTCGGCTATTCATTTAGCAGCTTCGCCCCCGTATCACAGCTGATTGGCGCCAGAATCGGACCTACCTTGCTGCTGGCTGCAGCATCGATGCTGGTTGGGATATTGATTGCCGTACCCGTAGGGGTGATCAGTGCTGTCAAACAGAATTCAAAATTGGATTATGTCATGACAGGGTTATCCTTCCTAGGCACCTCGATTCCTCCCTTTTTCCTAGGCCTTGGATTCATCTATGTGGTTGGAATTAAGCTGAAGTGGCTTCCAACAGGGGGAATGTCAACGTTAGGTGGCTCTGGAAGTTTCGGAGATATCCTCATGCATATGATTCTTCCTGTCATGGTGCTTGGTATTACGATTGCAGGTAAAAAGGTTCGTTATGTTCGCGCAAGTATGCTCGATGTACTCCATCAGGATTATCTGCGTACAGCCCGAGCGAAAGGCCTTAGTGAATTTCTGGTTACGAATAAGCATGCGCTTCGCAATGCCTTAATCCCGATCATAACGATCATCGGTGCAGAAATTCCTTTGGTATTAGGCGGCAGCATTATTATTGAGCAAGTATTTCAATGGCCGGGTATCGGGCAATTAACGATGGAAGCCATTCTCTCACGGGACTATCCAACTTTAATGGGCATTAATCTGATTGCTGCTTGCGTTATACTTTTCACGAATTTGTTGACCGACATCGTTTATTCAATGGTCGATCCACGCATTAAATACAGCTGATTGGAGGGGATTGGAAATGTCCGTTAGTGAAATGCCATGGATGAGGAAAGATGCTTTTCCCTCAGATCAAAGCGATGAAGACGAACTGTCAATGGATGTAATGGAGAGTCATGCCCAATTAGTGAGACGTAAGTTTATCAAGCACAAGCTGGCGGTATGGGGACTTGCAACTACCTTGCTGCTGCTTAGTATCGCGCTTTTTGCGCCGTGGCTTGCTCCGAGTAAGCCTAATGAAATTACAGATGCGTTCTCAGCCCATCCCTCGCTTACACACTGGTTAGGCACCGATCAAGTAGGGCGTGATGTATTAAGCCGGCTGATTTTTGGAACACGGGTATCCTTAATGATTGGTTTTTTTACAGTTGCTTTGTACGTAACATTCGGAACATTCATTGGGCTAATTGCTGGTTACTATGGCAAATGGCTGGATATGGCACTTATGCGTTTGACTGATGTTTTCTTAAGTTTTCCATACATGATGGTCGTATTGGTCATCGTGAGCGTGCTTGGTGCAAGTGCATCCACGATCATCCTTGTTCTCGCACTGTTCAAATGGCCAACGATAGCAATGCTTGTCAGGGGAAGCGTATTATCCATGAAACAAATGGATTTTGTCCGCGCCGGCGTTGCGCTTGGATACAACACCCCGCGAATACTCATGAAGCATATTTTGCCAAATGTAATGGGGCCAATCATTGTGAATGCAACGTTTGGCGTTGCCAGCACGATTCTTAGTGAAGCTGGACTTAGTTTTCTTGGGATGGGGGTCAAATCCCCTCAGGCGAGCCTTGGCAATATGCTGCACGATGCACAATCGCTAACGGTTTTAACTGAGCAGCAATGGTTATGGGTACCCGCTGGCATCGTTATTCTCATTACAGTTCTTGCGATTAACTTTGTAGGGGACGGTCTTCGTGATGCGTTTGATGCAAGAGCCTAAGTACATGAATCTGCTATTTAATTATTTAAATAGATAAAGCAATAAAACAAAAGGAGAGAAACAAATGAAAACAAGGTTTCAAGTACCAGGATTCATATTATTAACCATCTTAATGATTTTCCTATCGGCTTGCAGTGAAACGAAGCAGGGGAAGATCGAAGCAACAGCAGAACCAGCCAAGGAGGATGTTTCTGTTAAGTCAACAACCAACGAAGCCAAAGCAAAAAAAACCTTATACATTGGTATCGTTAATGCTCCTGTTACTTTAAATCAAATCAATACGCAAGGAAGCTCGGCGTCGCTTGCCCCTATTAATTTACTTAATGATTCTTTGCTCGATGTAACGGATACCGCACAATTTATACCGAAGCTGGCGGAATCTATCGAGACGCAGGATAAGCAAACTTACCATATCAAGCTTAAAGCGAATGCCAAATGGAACGATGGCACCCCTTTTACAACGGCAGATGTGGCTTTCACCTTAAAGCTTGCCCTCCATGCCAAAGTAGAATCATCCTTCAAGCTGGATTTTATCGAAGGTTTAAATGACATTGGGAAACTGGATGAAGGGAAGACAGAGCTATCGGGATTAAAAATCATCGATCCTACGACCTTCGAAATCAAAACAAAAACACCGATCGATCCGCTCGTATTCAATGAACGTTTCGGTGTTAAAGTTAATTTCTTGCCCGAGCATATTCTGAAAGATGCCAATCCAGAGCAGCTTTCAACGAACGAATATTTCCAGAAACCATTAGTCACCATTGGTCCCTATAAGTTTGCGAATTATGAGCAGGGGCAATTTGTCGAGGTGACAAAAAATGAAAATTACTACCTCGATGTACCTAAGATAGACACGATATTCATTAAGGTGCTTCCCGCGGCAAATCTTGTAGCGCAACTGCAGACGGGAGAAATTCAAATGAATTCTTTGCCGGTCGGGCTTGTACCGATTACGGATTATGATAAGGTGAAGGGCTTTGAGAATGTAAATGTAACCTCTGCTCCAGCCTCTGAGCCAGCAGAAATATTCTTCAATACGGAGAAGCTGCCTGATAAAAAAGTGCGCCAAGCGATCGCCTATGCGTTGAACCGTCCGCTCATCGTGGAGCAGCTGCTCAAAGGGCAGGCCGAAATTATTGATGGAGGCATCCCAAGCTCGCATCCTTACTTTAATAAAAACATTGCCAATTATGATTACAATCCTGAAAAAGCAAAAGAGCTTTTAAAAGAAGCGAACTGGGATCCCAAACGTACCATTACATTTATTATTCCAGTTGGGAATAAAGTTCGTGAGCAGGCTGCTGATATTCTCGTGCAAAACTTAGAATCTGTTGGGATTAAAGTAGACGTTCAGAAATTCGATTTTCCAACGTTAATCGATAAAGTGGAGAAGGGCGAGCATGACATTACCATATTCACAAGAGATTACTATATCGAACCTAGCCTCTATTTTACAACCTATAAAAGTGATGATCCCGAAAGTGTGATTCGATTTAAGAATCCATTAGTCGATGAGCTGATTAAAAAGGGTGAACAAGAAATTATTGAGGAAAAACGTCACGAGATTTATAACCAATTGCAAGAGGTACTGCATGATGAGGTTGCCACTTTAGCTGTTTATTCCGAGAAACGTTTGCAGGTCGTATCAAAAAACGTTCTCGTTGGAAAACCGCTTAATCTAGGTACGTTCAATAATGTAAACCAGTGGGATATAGAAACGAAATAGCAGCACACATTTTTAAAAAAGCTGCATGCCATGAAGTTATTTCTCGGTTTTACGGAATTTATTCCATTTATATATGTTTTTAAAACTTTAGGAGGTGCAAGGAAAATGGCAGATTTGAATTGTCTTGTATGCAAGTCGGATATCGAGGTGGAAGAGAGTGTAACGACGGGTGAAATTTTGGAATGTGGTTCATGCGGTCAAGAGCATGAAGTACAAGTCGAATCCAATCTTGTAAGCATCGCTCTAGCTCCAGAAATAGAAGAAACTTGGGGAGAGTAGGAACCGAACATGGAACAGAATCGTGCGATTTTATTATGTGTTACAAAGTTGCGGGAAGAAGAACAACGAATTATCGATCATCTTCGAGCTTTAGGCGTACAAGTGCAGGTGAACTTGGATTCCATGGACTTACCATTAGGTGAGCCTGATGTTCATTCCTTCGGAATTGCTCTCATTCGTTGTCTCTCACAGAAAAACGCGTTGAATCGAGCCCATCTGCTTGAATTAGCCGGTCTTGAAACGTTGAATTCGGTCAAAGCAATTACTATTTGTACAAATAAAATACATCAAGCGATTGTGTTTCAAAAACATGGCATTCCCCAGCCCCAATATAAAATAGCTTTTACACCTGAGAAGCTCTTCCAAGCTTTGCAGACATTTGGAGATTTATGTGTCATTAAGCCGGCAACCTCATCTTGGGGAAGGGGAATAGCTAGAATCACCGGCAAAGAATGCTTAGATGGCTGGATAGCAGCAAGAGAATCTGTAGACCCTGGGCATCAATCGTTCCCTGTATTAGTGCAAGAATATGTGGAAAAAGGCGATTTTGATATCCGTGTTGTCATCGTAGGCAGCAAACCGATTGCTGCGTTCCGCCGGGTTTCGGCAGACAATTGGAAAACGAATACACATCTAGGCGCAGAAATCGATCCTCTAGAAATTAATGATGAAATGGCATCCATTTGCAAACAAATAATTGAGGTTTTGGGCGAAGGCATTTATGGTGCAGACTTGTTTTTTGATTACAAGCAGCAGCGGTACGTCGTATGTGAAGTGAATCAAAACCCGGAATTCGCAAAGTCCTGGAAAATTCATGGTGTCGATGTGGCCTACCTTATTGCACAATATGTAAAAGCTGCGATTGAACGAAAAAACAAGGCCAACTTAACAGTTATATCTCGGTAAATAGGGAGGTTAAATAGGAAATGGGAGAAACGTTAACGAAACCAGAAGCTGTCATCCAAAAAGAAAACTATTTTTCATTGTCTTTTGTATTATCGAGAGTACTAAATTCAGGCGTCATTATGAGTATTGAAAAAAATGATCTTGAATTAAAAGGATTGGAGAAAGGGATAGCCAAGCTGACCAACAAGAAATATGTCTCCTTATTTAATAGTTACACGGGTGCGATTCATGGTGCGCTGTGGGGACAGGACTTAGGGTACTATACCTCTACAAGTCTGGAGCATCCAAGTGAGCAGGAAAAAAAGTTTATTCATTGGTTAGGTATCACACTCATTTCAGATCCACACATAAAGCAGGCTTATGTGACCGTTGAAGTTAATTGGGATAATCTTCAGCAGTTGGATCAGATCATTTTTAAAGCCAGCGACCGCGCTCCCGTTCTCGTTTTGGATTTTACGGGATTAGGCTTTGGTCCGGTAGCTGCCATCGCAGCAAATGATGAGAACATTTGGAAAAAAGCAGAACGCTTGAAGATTTTTGGTGCCTTTGATTTACAAACGATGTGGACACAGGAAGAAAGTGAACCTGACCTGCAGCCAGCCTTGCAGTTCAACTACAGGCTTAGCCCGCTTGTGGCAGCATGTGTGAAGTTAACACTCTTAAGGAGGAACCAATCATGATGAAGTCGGATTTTATTCGCAAGCCGTTAGCGCTGCCATCAGACGATTGGGTTCAAGCGCCATTAGCCTTTCTGGGAGGACCATCGATTATTCCAGAGGATGTAAGGAAGACGAATTTCCCAATCATTACGAAGGAAGATGTCATCCAAATGCTTATCTCCATCCAGCAAGATGGAGAGCAAGTTGTCGAGGAGTTCAAGGAAACGTATCGCAATTATGTTGGGGCGAATTATGCGATTGCTACAGCGAGCGGTACATCCAGCCTGCACCTCGCATTAGTTGGGGCAGGTGTACAGCCCGGGGATGAGGTAATCGTTCCTGCATTTACATTCATAGCAACCGCTCAAGCCGTTGTTGCAGCGAAAGCGATCCCCATTTTTGTGGACATTGACCCTATAACCTATTGCTTGGATCCACTAAAAGCAGAGCAAGCCATAACGAACAAGACAAAGGCAATCATGCCCGTGCATGTACATGGCCTGCCTGCTGATTTAACTGCATTGAGACATCTGACTGACAAGTATTCCCTTCGTCTAGTGGAGGATGCCTCCCATGCACATTCCGCATCGATTCATCAACAGCTCGCCGGTTCGATCGGAGACAGTGCAGGACAAAGCTTAATGGCCGACAAAAACTTTCCTGTAGGCGGGGAAGGAGGCATCGCTTTTTTCAAAGAAAAAGAGGATTATGAGCGCGCACTCGCGTTCCTTGATTCATCAGGTATTGATTACCGCATGTCGTGGATCGCAGCTGCTTTCGGTTTGAGCCAGCTTTCCCGCCTTCCTTATTATGATGCCATTCGTTCACGGAATGCAGCTTATTTAACGAAAGAGCTTTCAGAGACAAAGCTGTTTAGCGGTCCGTTCGTACCAGATGGGTATAAGCACAGCTATAACATGTATCGCGTTAAACTCTCACCCGAGCGACTTGGGCTTGAGGACTTGGAGGATTATCTTGTAAAAGATGCCGTTCAGCAGCTCATTAATTCTGAAGGCGTATTTGCTAGAGAGTGGCAAAATGTACCGATACCTGGTCATCTGCCGTTCAAAAATCGAAAAGGCTTTGGAAATGGTTATCCGTTTACGTTATCGGACCGTCAAGATTTTGGTTACGATTTGAACCATTTCCCTGAAACATTGAAGATGCTTAGAAACAGCTTAACGATATGCAGAGAATTAAGAACGCCTATAGAATATGAGCGAATTCAAGCTTACGCCTTAGCTTTCAAAAAAATCGATGCGAACCCGCACATTATTCGTGATCTGGTAGAGCGAGGCAGCGATCTTAAAGTGCTGTATGAAAGAGACGCTAGATTAGGATGAGTACAACAGAACAACAAAAGAAACGAGTAGCCATTCTAGGCGGCAGCGGGTTCACTGGCGCTGAGTTATACAGGCTGTTAAATAAGCATCCGCATTTTGAAGTTCAGTTTGTGTCCTCCGAATCAAAGGCGGGATACCCGGTGGATAAGTTCTATATCGGTTCTATTCATAAGAAAAAGCACAGCTCGTTAAAGTTCAAGAAAATAATAGAATTAGACGGTCATTACGATGCGGTCTTCTCCTGTTTGCCCACAGGCTCCTTGCCCAAGATCATCCAGCATGTTGCAGAGCATACAGACTATATCTTTAATCTAAGCGGGGATTATCGCATATCCGACCCCGATATATTGCATCAACATTATCCAGAAACATTAAAAAATGCATTCGAAGGCGGATGGCACTACTATATTCCAGAGTTCAGCAAAATCAATCTTGAAGCAAAAGTAGTCAATCTTCCGGGCTGTATGGCGGTCGCGACGCTGTACACACTTTATCCGCTTGTGGCGCATGGTTTAATTGAAGGACGTGTAGTCACTGATGCCAAGACGGGCTCCAGCGGCGGCGGAAAATCGACAACAGAACATCATGCGGAGCGCTCACATAACTTCAGAGCTTATAAAGTTCATGGTCATCGACATCAGCCCGAAGTTGTGCATGCATTATCCTATCATTTGAATCAAACGGTAGATTTGCAGTTTTCGGTCTATAGTCTTGATCTTCCCCGAGGAATTATGACAACCTCGTATTCCTTGCTCAAAGAGCATATAACAGAGGTAGATGTAAAAAAAGCATTCTACAGCACGTATTCATCCAAACCATTTCTTCATTATTTTAACTCGGGCAATGGTTCACCTATGATCAAAACAGTGGTAGGAACAAATTATGCAGAAATCGGTGCTTATGTGGATGGACGTAATTGTGTTTCCATCGCAACCATCGATAATTTAATTAAAGGAGCTGCGGGGCAAGCCATACAGGCAGCAAACAACTATTTTGGATATTCTGAGGAGGCGGGATTGACATTTGAATTTGAGGGAGCGTGGCCCTGATGAGCAGCGGCAGCTTATATGTAATTAAACTCGGGAGCAGTACGATTGTAAACCATCCTCACATTTTCGAAGAAATTAATCGTATCGTAAAGCGAGGAAATCAAGTGCTGCTTGTGGCAGGCGGTGCCGAAGCCATCAAGCAAAAATATGAATTCATTCCTCGTGCGATGCCTTTTCTTACATTGCCGTCAGGGGATGAAGTGCGGTACTGTTCACCCGAAGAGATGCCGTTTATCCGTGCAGCCTATCATGAGATTATTTTGCCCACTATACATACACAGCTGAAGGCATACGGTCTGACTGTCTACTCACAGCTTGGTGGAGATCAAGGTCTTGTTTATGGCGAGAAAGCGAAACCCCTTAAAGTAATTAAGAATCAAAAATCAATTATTGTCCGTGATTCGTTGTTCGGTCATTTCGTGGGCAGTCATGTGGCATTTCTCAAATCTGCTTTACAGGCCTTTGATGTTGTATGTGTTTCTCCACCAATAGTAGATCCAGAACTGGATGTGTACATAAACATTGATGCAGACGTGCTCGCTGCTCACTTAGCAGTGGACTTAGAAGCGCATCACCTGCGCTTTGTTACTGGAACTGCAGGTTTACTGGAAGATATTGAAGATAAACAGTCAACGATACAAAGTGTCTATACGAATGATGAATTAAGTTTTGTAAAAGGGCGCATGAAGCAAAAAGTGCGCGCAGCCCAATTAGCAATCCAGCAGGGCATCTGTGATGTGAATATATCCGGTCCTCATACCTTGGAAGCACCCGGTAAAACGTGGTTTTGGAACATGGATCGGAAGCTCGGCGCATTCGATTTATTGAATAAAGTCGCGCGTATTCCTTCGGTCTCTCAAGATGAGCATGTGCTTGCACACTACTTATTAGAGACGATAAAGCAGCCTTCGGTTTCGGGGGAAATAGATCACGCGGGGAACATCGTTTTCCGAAAAGGGAATGGTCCCCATACGCTGCTCTTATTAGGGCATATAGATACGGTTCCGCATGTTTGGCCTGTTCGATCCGACTCCAATGGCATTACGGGCAGGGGAATCGTAGATGCTAAAGGCTGCTTTGTAAATTTCATTCATATGCTGCAAGAAATTGAAGTGCCAGAGCTGGGATCTTTACTTGTAATTGGTGCTGTCGAAGAAGAAATATCATCATCAAAAGGGGCTCATTATATTCGAGATCATTACAAGGCGGATGCGGTTATTATTGGGGAGCCGAGCGGGGTAGAGAGCTTAACCCTCGGTTATTACGGTCTCTTTAAGCTGGAAATTACTATTCATCGCGCGCAGGAGCATACCGCAGCCAAAGATAGCCAGAGCGTTATCGACGAATTGTACAGTGTCGTATCAGATATTCGTGTTCTCGTACGTGATATCGATCCACAATCCTTATCCTCATTAATTGATATCGAGCATCAGAATGAACGAGGGTTTTTGACGGTAAAAGGGACGTTAAACTTTAGAATATCACCTGCGGCAGGCAGCGATTATTGGAAAAAAATTGATTTGTCATTTGGCGAAAATGTGACTGTTGACATCTTGCGTGCAACACCAGGATTTTCGAACTCTCGCACAGGCTCCTTAGTCAAAGCTTTTGTTCGCAGTTTCGCTAAGCAGGAGAAATCCATTCACTATATCAAAAAACGTGGAACGAGCGACATGAATACGCTGGCCACAACTTGGGATTCCGTCCCTATGGTAGCTTATGGTCCCGGGGATTCCAGCTTGGATCATACGAATGATGAATATTTACATTATGGTGAGGTAGAGCAGACCAGAACGATTTTAAAAGAAGCTGTAAACGAATGGTTTCGGCTGAGATTGGAGGAATAAATGGAGCTGGCAATCGATATTCAAAGGGAAGAAATTTCCCTGCTGGTTGATAAGGCGAAAGAAGCGAGGAAATTGATCATTGACATGGCTGCATCACCTACAGGATGCCATATCGGCGGAAGTCTTTCTGCGATTGACTTATTGATTGGTGCGTATTCGAAATATGTTGAAGATCCCAATACGCTCATCATTCTTAGCAAAGGGCATGCTGCAGCAGCATTATATGCCGTGCTCCATGTATACGGGATTATCAAGGATAACCCAGCGGAAAGCTATGGAAAAGCAGGCTCTTTGTTCACAGGTCATCCTAATCATAAACTGTCAGGCATTCCCTTCGCTACAGGCAGTTTGGGGCATGGCATTCCGTACGCAGCAGGCTGGGCACTGGCGCAAAAAATGAAACAAACGAATGGTCTAGGGATTGTGATCGGTGGAGATGGGGAGCTGCAGGAAGGGTTATGCTGGGAAACCGCACAGATTGTCCAAGCCCAGTCAATCACTAACTTTGTATATATCGTCGATTGCAACGGAGGGCAAAACGATGGTTATGTGCATGACATATCACCGCTTCGCAATCTCCGGCAAAGATTTGAAGCGTTTGGCTTTGCTGTCAAGGAAATCAACGGCCATCATTTCAAAGAAATCCTTGCCGCAATTGAACCGGATCCAGATAGACCGGTAGCCGTCCTAGCCAATACGATAAAAGGAAAAGGTGTTGCAGCGATTGAAGGAAACCCCGAAGCGCATTATGTTAAAATCCCGGAGAAGCTCGCTCATAAATGGAAGGTGAATTTATCATGACCAAGAAGTCAGGTAGAGATGCCTATAAAGATGAGCTGACTACGCTTGCTTCCAGCAACGACCAAATTGTATGTATTGAAGCAGATCTAGGAGGCAAAAATCATCCTTTTGGACAGCAGCATCCCCAGCGTTTTTTTAATCTAGGCATTGCAGAATTAGCTGGCATTGATATGGCAGCCGGTCTTGCTGAAGCCGGTTATGTGCCATTCTTCTCAACCTTTGCTTCCTTTGCAGCATTGCGAGCAGCTGAAAGCATCAAGCTGACGATGGGGTATATGGGGAAAAATGTGAAGGTTGTAGCTGCGTATGGAGGGGTATCTGGTGGTTGGTTTGGAACGACACATCATGCACTGGAGGACATCGCAGTCCTCCAATCGTTTCAGAAGATACGGATCGCCTGCCCTCATGGTGAGCAGGAAACACGAAGAGTAATACGTGAGGCAGCAGCATCAGAGGAGCCATATTATATTCGCCTTTCTAGAAATGATGCTTTTGACAGCTTGGATCGAGCAGAGGACGAGAGCTGCAGAAACTTAATTGTTGAAGGAGGCGCACGTACTGCCCGATCCAAACTATGCTTGATTTCCGTGGGTGAACAAGCAACAGAACTTTGCAAGCGGATCGTTCAAGAAGACAACGATATCGTACATGCGCATTTATGTTACGTCGACATTCAAAGCTTGAAACCCTATATTCAACAATTAAGCGGTTTAGCTGACCAATTTCTGGTCGTTGAGGAGCATAGAGCAACCGGCGGTACGGCGTCCTATCTAGCCTTATTATTGCCTAAGCATCAAGTTCACTCACATCATTGCGGTGAGAACTGGCCGATCTACGGCGGTACACATGCTGAGGTTCTAGACTATTTAGGATTTGGGTTTGAACCACTGCAACAACAAATCCAGAATATTCTAGGAGGTAAGGATGGTTTTTAGCGTACTTAAACAAAGAAACTTCCGCCATTATTCCTTCGCTGATATTATTTCCGGGTTCGGCGTAGGCATGAGTACGATTGGTGCGAACTGGTATCTCATGGATCAGACAAATTCGATTACCGCCATAGGTTTCATGCTTTCCTTAAATGTTATTGCTGGTTTTCTCATCTCCGCATTTGTAGGCACCCTAATTGATAAATGGAATCGTAAAACGATTATCTTATGGGCCAATGGCATTCGGGCGATCGCCTTGTTAATCATAACAGGTGCTTTTGTATGGACGGGATTCCGAATTGAATATCTTTATGCCTTTGCCATTATTAACGGGATGGGCTGGACCGTGTATATGACGGCTTCTCGAAGTCTGGTTCAGGAAATCCTATCGGAGAAAGATCTCATTAATGGAAACTCCTTAATTGAAATCAGCTTGCAAGTAGGGATGTTTATGGCTGGTGCACTTTCAGGAGTGTTGTACAAATTCGTTGGTTTTGAGATCATTCTTCTTCTTAATGCGATCGCCTTTATAGTGAGCAGCTTCTTCCTTAGTCGGATTCAATATACACCTATCCCTTTTGAAAATGATAAAGAGTCCTTTTTTGCAACGTTTAAGAATGGCCTAACGTATCTGGCGGAACGTCCATTTATTTTCTTGCTTGGTATTGTATCGATTATTCCACTCGTTTCTACGATGATTTACAACGTCGTTCTTCCTGGCTATGTGAGCAATACGGTGCAAGGTGATTCCGTTGTATTCGGTTTGTCAGATATGTTTTATGGCATTGGTGGATTATTGTCTGGATTTATTGCAGCACCCTTAGCTAAGAAAATATCGCAACATGGAACGATACTATTATTTTTTATGATATCCGTGCTGAGCTTGCTGGCTGTAGCGTTTAACCATTTGATTCTGCTTTTGTACCTTGGCAGCGTGTTGATCGGATTAACGAACTCTTCGTTACGTATTTTGATGACAACGACGCTGATGGAATCGGTATCCAAATTCTACATGGGTCGAGCGACTTCGGTCTGGATGGCGATTTCCTTGCTCTTGCAGACCTTGTCCGCCACAGGGCTTGGCCTTGTCATTGATCGTTTCTCTCCAGGCGCGGGTTTTATCTGTATGAGCGGCTTGATGTTCATCGGACTTATTGTGTTCTTTGTGATGAATAGTAAAGCGACACAAAAAAGCACACTGGAAGCTTGAAATTTGCATTGCGAACCACTTATTTCATAACCATTAAAGGAGGAAAAAGAGATGACAGCAATTAAAACAGTAGCTTTTGTTGAACCAAGTTTCTACGGCGTTAGTTTTGCGAGAGTCGCTTTTGAACAAGGACATAAAGTCATTTCCATCGTTTCTTCCACGGAAAATCCGCAAAAGTATGGATATGAAGGCATTTACCATGATCTAATTGTTGCAGATATTCGAGATGAAGATTCACTCTACCAAGCGATTGTTGGCTCACCTTATGCGAATCAACTGGATGCGTTAATTCCTGCTACGGATTACGCCTCTCACGTAACTGCGAAGGTAGCAGAGCGGATTGGACTTAGAGGAGTACCATACGAAGCAGCTTTAAAGTCGCGAAACAAAGATTTGGCTAGAGAAGCTTATGATGAACATCAAGTTCCGAGTGCAAAATTCAAAAAAGTGAGAACTTACGAAGATGCATTAGCAGCTGCGGAAGAGATCGGATTTCCTATCGTATTAAAACCGACTAATTGCGCAAGCAGTCAAAATGTTTATTTCATAAACGATGAAATTGAACTAAAACATGCAATAGATGCGATCTCAGCGTTTAAAGTAACTTATATGGACTTTAAAGTCCGCGATGAGTATTTAATTGAAGAGTACTTGGATGGTCCAGAATTTAGTGTCGAATTATTCGTAAAAGATGGAGAGCCCATTTTCTCGGCCGTTACTGAAAAATTGACCTCACCGCTTCCTTATTTTGTTGAAATCCTCCATACATTACCTACTTCAGTGCATGTAGAGCATGAGGATCACATCGTTCGTACGGCTGCTGATGCTTTGAGAGCTATTGGGATAGTAAATGGACCAAGTCACGTAGAAGTGAAGCTTACAAGTACGGGGCCACGAATTATCGAGGTGAACGGCAGGCCAGGAGGCGACAATATTTCTTCTGATTTATTAGTGCAAGCGTTCGGTGTCGATATATTTGAAGCAACCGTTAACTATTATTTAAACAACCCGATCAATATTCAGAAAAGGTTTAACCGTGCAGCTTCAATTGCTTATGTGACCGCCGATCGAGAGGGTATTTTTGATGGGATTGAAGGCTTTGCCGGTTTAGAACTAAATGAAAATGTTATCCGAGCACAGCTCACGGTAACTGAAGGAGATTTGGTCTCCGAAGCAAAAAGCTCGGATGATCGATTGGGTTACTTCATTACAGTTGGCAACACCCCTCAAGAAGCGAAAGAACTAGCCCTTTCTCTGAAGGAAACGTTAACGGTCGTGTATCAGCAGCAAACGACAGAGAGTCCAGCGGGGTAGACGTAAGACAAGATTTGAGTTTGAATAAGCAGGGAACAGGCTCTTAACGAGCCTGTTCCTTCCATAAATAGAATGTAGCAATAATTCCACGAATGATCATATCTAATGACAGCCTTTAAGAGACAAGCTTCAACCCTACGGCTGACCCTAATACCATCGCTATAAAAACAACCCTTTTCCAGTCTTTTGATTCTCCATATAATAGCATTCCCAATATAGCTCCACCTGACGCTCCAATCCCCGTCCAAATGGCGTACGTTGTTCCCATAGGCAGTGTTTTCATGGAATAAGCAAGAAATAAGAAGCTTGCTAAAAATCCGATCGTTAATAATACAACGGATTGCCAATTGCGATCCTTATGCAATTTATTTATCATGGCGACACCAAACATTTCAAACAATCCTGCAAATATAAGAGAAATCCAAGCCATTAGGATACAGCTCCTTTCTGATCTTTATCCTTCGTAACTAATTTCAAGCCCATGACTCCAGCTAATAAAAGTAAAATCAACAACATTTTGGTCCATTTAAATGGTTCTCCAAAAAATATGATTTCGGAAAAAACAGTCCCTGCCGTACCCATTCCTACAAAAACAGCATATACCGTTCCGACGGGCAGTTTTTTGCCTGCAGCGATCATTAAATAGAAACTGATAATAATAGAAACAACAGTTCCTGTCCACGTCCAGAAGTCATCCGCGTGTTTTAAGCCAATCACCCAAAAAACCTCGAAAAAAGCGGCAATAAATACTTTAATCCAATTCGAATTCACCAAAATACACCTCCAATTTTATTGTTGCCAAAAAACATAAAAAAAAAGCCCAAGAGTAAACTGTTTAACAGTTTCTCCCAGGCTTTTATCCTTCCGTGACACAGCATCGCTGTGAGTTTTCTCTCGGACCAGACCAACAGTTATGCTGCGGAACCCTAGAAAACATTTCATTTATTCAATTACCTTGTATTATACACATATCCGAATCAATTACAATACTCATAAAATGGAAAATAACAAAAAAAGATCTTCCAGAACATGTAGTACAACCCTTGGAAACCATATATGCTTGATATAAAATAATAGGAAAGCATTAGGAGAAAGGGGAAGCTGAACATGTCGATGCAGATCGAACTGAAACCGAGAAAACCGGGAAGCAATGGCAAGATGCTTGTCTTGCTGATTCATGGTTTGGGCGCTCCTGAAACGTGGGTAAAGCCAGGCAGGGACTGGGCAGAGCTCATCGCATCAGATCCGGACATCACGGATACGGATATTGGTATCGTTACATATGACACCTCTAAGCTCATCAGCAGCATTTTTGGAATCGAAGGAGAGTTTGAAGTTTTAGGTCAAAAAATTAGTGTCAGTAAAAAAAGTCCTCTGTCCATAGACCAGCTTGCTATTCAATTAAAGGCTATTTTGGATGGGTATACCTATAGAAAATATGAGAAAATTGTTATCGTTGGCCACAGTATGGGAGGATTAATCGGTAAACGATTCCTACTCAACGAATATTTGCATCGCAAAAAAGGATTAGAACGGATCTGTGGCTTTATTAGCTATGCAACACCTTATAACGGCTCTAAATTCGCTGAATTTCACCATTTAATAAAGCGCTTTCAGAATCATAAGCAAATCGAACAGCTGCGTTCAAACAACGCTTTTTTGGATGATATGAACCGCAGTTTTTTCGATGCTCAAGGAGAACTTAAGAGCTTCTTCACGTCCATTTACTGCTTCGGAGACAAGGATACCGTAGTCGAGGAGGGAAGTGCTGTTCCTACTATGGGACATTCAACCAAGTACGCGCTTGCCAGGTCTCTGCCCGGTGATCATGGCACCATTCTAGATCTGCTGCAAGGACATCTCTCAACAAACTACGATATTCTAAAAGGACTATTACTAGACGTACTAGGCACTTTTGATCCTCCACCGTTTGGTATCCATGATCACCGCCCAGAGCCTACAACTTCCTTAGACCAGTCGGACAAGCCAGCAGGATCTGCTAATGTATCTAAGATGCAGGCTCGCTTAAACGATCAATTTGAGATTCACCGACAAGCACTGGATACCATCTTCATACGACGTTTCAAAAATGATGACGAAATAAGAACAAAGCTTATTGCTTCTATGAATGATGTTCTTCGAAAGCTGAAGGAGATGGAAGAAAGCAGATTACAGTTGTTTCTAAAGCTGTACCAATTTGCAAACATTCGTCTTCCTGAAGGAGAACCCGGCCTGCGCGAGCTGTGGGAGCTGCTGGCGCTCGTCAATTTGGTATATCCCGATTGGAACTTTATCGATCCTGAGGAATGGGTTCATTTGTCCAATCTTCAGCTGGATTCCGATCGCTGGGTGCGTATGCTCTACTCACAGGCTAAAGAAACGATGCCTGAGGTCGTCATCGGATTTATGACTAAACTTTACACCAATTCTTTTCAATCTTATATGAAGTCCAGAGACCATTCGGATTTATTCCCGTATCGCTTGCTGCTCGAAAATATTAATTCGGAATCACTCGCAAAAGGCAACCCAGAAAACCTATGCGAGCATTGCAACAATGGCCGTAAAGCTGACTTTTCCAAAATATTACTACAATTTGCTCAAGACACGAAGTTAACCATCTTCGAAGGTTTAGAATCTAATCGCTTATCCGGAACGGTCAGTATCAGTTGTTCCTCTTGCTTGCGTCAAGTTAGACATGAAGTGAGTTATGAAGAAATTTGCACGCGACTAAGGAGTGTGATTTGAAAATGGTGCAACAGATATTTGACTTTTTTGACCACCAATCTGACCTTGAGAAGTTAACAAATGTATCGATTAGGCATATAGATGCCCTTTACTTTTCTGCGAAGCAAATTTTTGCAGTCGTTTCCTATGATTCTCCATCATCACTCGAGAACCACTGGGAGCGAGCAGCTTATCAATTTGCTTACCGGGTACAGAATCAGCTGCCCAGCGAACTAGATGATTTGCGTTGGGACATGTATTTAGTCCTCTTTGTAGACTCGCAAGAAATAAGCAATGCTTTGAAAAAACGCATCGAGTCAAACCGCTTTTTCTTTCGCAAGATAATCATCACGAGCTCTGATTTAAATCGTTTAGCTGAAAAACTGCCTTTAGACTTTCAAACTAAGCTGCCCGAGCACCAGCTCGAGCGTCTTTGGTTTCATGATCGGCATTTTCTCCAGCAATGGCAATCCTGTGTTCAACAATCGACGAAAGACCAGTTAAATAAAGCTTTGTTTCAAGCTGATGAGCAGTCTGTGGACAAGCTATTGTCATCTTTAAATATTCCAGTGTTAGCTGAGGTGCTCAGCCATGAGGATTAATGCAATCACAATAGAAGCATTCCGCGGGTTTAATGAGAAGCGAAGATTTGAATTTCCCAATACAAGCATTGTCATTTTACATGGCCCAAATGGTTACGGAAAAACCTCTTTTTTTGACGCGATCGAATGGGGATTAACCGGTAGCATTTATCGTTATGAGCAAGACCCCGAACGAAAATTATATCGATACATTGGGAATCATTTTGCCGGGGATAGAGCTCCAAAAGTAATCATTGAGCTAGGAAATTCAGACATGCAAATTACAGTAACACGTACGGGGATCGCCAATACGAATGTAAGGACAGATAGCGGAGCCCATTTGCTTGAAGTTGAGATTAATGGTGAGAAGGTACCTGCCAAGGAGGCAGAAGCCGTTTTAAAAGAGAAGCTCGTCCACGCGGAATGGCTCGATAAAGTGGATTTAAACAAAAGCTTGTTTCTTACTCATCTTCTATGTCAAGAACGGATGAATGGCATCCTAAGAGGCATGAAGGAGAAGGATCGCTACAATTCGGTTTCCCGAATTTTCGGCACAGAGCATTTTTCGAGCTATGGAGAACTCGTGCATAAAGCAAGGGTGGAGCTGGAAGAAAGAAGACTAGCATTTAGCCAAAAGCGTGGGCAGCTGATTGCGGAGGAAGAAACGCTGGAGCACCGTATTCAAGGCATTAAGCTGGAAATCTCAGAATTCTCGCCTGCATCACGAAATAATCAATGGTCAACAGCACTTCATAACTATGAAGCTGTCTTCCAAAAAGCAGCGGTTTCAGAAGATGAAGATCAGGTTATTTCATTGATCAAAGAAGCCGAGGAGCAAATAGAAGCTCTAGTTCAGGAACGAAATCTTTTAGAAAATGATACAATCAGACGGCTCGATCTAGCAAAAGATGCTATGACCTCATTACAGGAAAAGCTTCCGCTTCTGATGCAATGGGAACGAGAAAATCATCTTACTCAAACGCGAGATGAACACTTAAATACAATTCAAAAATTGCTAAGGCTCAATGAAGAAGTAGATAGTTTTTTGCAAAACGAACAGATCAAGCTTCAAAACGAACAGCTAAATGAGGATTTACAGCAGCAAACAACGGCAATTCAGCATAGAGCCGATCACTTATTAGAAGCGTTAAATGAAGTGAAAAAATTATGGTTTCAGGCAAACAACCGTAAAAAATTTGATGGGATGAGCGGTAACTTTGCCATAGCATATCCACTCTTAGAGGAGACTCCTCGACTCGCACTCTATCATTCATTACGAGAGTTAGAGCTGCGGTTTCGTGAACAAACAGATTTGGAAAACGCTTTTTTGGAGGCTGATCGTTTACACAAGCAGCAGTTGGAATTTGTACAGCAGCTTGTGCTTCATGAAAAGAAACATAAAGCTTTTCTAAAGCATGTTCTACAGGTTGCTATTGAACAGCCAGAGCTAGATTGCTGCCCTGCCTGTGGAATAGAAGATGTTGATTCATTACGCCTGCAGAACTACGTCAGCGCACAGATGGATGCCATTCATCCTGATCTAGCTCGTGCAGAAAAGAAGAGCCTCGAGCTTGAATTACAACGACAAATCTATAATGACCAGCTGTTTGAAGCAAAAGCGAATGTTAAAGAAAGTCTAATCATACTTCAAGCCACCATGCAGGAATGGAGTGATCAGCATACTCAATTGCTCGATCAAGTGGCAGATTTACAAGCAAAGCACTACGATTTGCACAAAAAAATGCAGTTAATGGACAAGAGCTACAATGATTTCAAAGCATTGGCTGATGAGTTGGATATCCCTATTCATACGCCAGCTCTGAAAGAGCAGTTACTGACTAAGCTGGATGAAGGTAATAAACAAGTAGATCATTTACGCAAGCAGCTTATTACGATCGCTACATCGTTCTCATCCCTGCCAAGGGAGAGCAAAGAGAGAGAACTTAAGCATCTACAAGATGATGTCGTTGTTTGGCTAGGTAAGCTAACGGCAGAAGGAATTATTGGTGCCAGTGCTCAAACAACGGATTGGAGCGCAGTTGCAGATCAGTTAGACGCAAAGGCTAGTTTGATTGAAGAATCATTGCTCGAAAATACTCGTAAGCACGGAGCAGCAACACAATTATTAGATGCTTTCCGAGCAAACGCGGATCTCGCCCTGCTCGAACAATTACAACAACAAATAACTGCCAAGCATAAGGTCATAGAACGAGTGGAAGAAGGTCTTCGAACCATCGAAGACATGGTTGCCGCTCTAAAGGATGCCGAGCAGGCCGTGCCAGATGCCATTCGCGGCTTGAATGAACGAGTCATGGATCAAATGTTCAACACTATGCGTTCCATCTTTGTCAGAATCAACTCTCATCCCGTATTTACCGAGATCGATTATGATACGGGGAAAAAATTCAACAGCAATCGCTTATTTCTCAAAGTGATGACGAGAGAAGATGCGGCCCTTGGCCACCAAGAAGCAAATCCCTCGTACATATTTAGCGCAGCCCAGGTGAATGCCACTGCGATTTCATTCTTTTTGGCCATGGCGCTTACGCAATCTTGGTCCCCACTGTCCTTTGTCGCAATGGATGACCCTGTACAAAGCATGGATGACTTGAATGTAGCTGCATTAATTGATCTTATACGTAATTTAGCTGATTCCAAATTGCAAAATCATAAACAATTTATTATCTCAACACATGATTCGACGTTCTATCAGGTTATGAGAAAGAAGTTCAGAATGCTGAATGTAGGCATTATTGAATATGATTCCTATTCAGAAGCAGGCCCTACATTTGAGCAGCGTGTAGTAGAAGCTACGGATAAGAAGCCGATTGCCATATTTTCGAAAGCAGACTCATAAAAAATCAATCATAAAAAGTCGATTTCCTGTACGATTAAGGAATCGACTTTTTTTATTATAAATGGCCTAAAAATATAATTAATCTAAACCTGAGAATAAAAATTTTCAACTTCGTTGTATATAGTGTAAAAGCTTTTACAAAAAAATAAGGAGAATCGCTAATGAAGTCTAATGATAAAAATTTCATCCAACGCTTAAAGCGACAGAAAGAAGATGCTTTAGAATATATCGTAGATACCTATTTGCCTTTAATTAAAGGGGTAACTTATAAAGTGCTGTCCCCGCTTGAGTACGAGGGAGTTATTGAAGAATGTATGAACGATATTTTGTTATCCATATGGAACAATTCGAATAAATTTCATGGCGATTCGACTGATTTCAGGAAATGGATTTGTGCTATAGCCAAGTTTAAGTCTATTGATTATTACAGAAAAAATAGTAAAAGAGTAGAATTCACCACTAATGAAATGGAATTGAGCTCCGAAAAATCGGCAGAAGAAGAGTTGATTATGCTGGAGGATAAAACGGAATTAATTCAATTAATCCATTTATTAGAGCCTGTGGATCGGGATATTTTTATAATGAAATTTTTTCTTGGATTAAAAACAGAGGATATTTCAGCGAAACTCGATTTAACGAAAGCGTCTATCGATAATCGAATTTATAGAGGGAAAAAGACACTTTACACCAAAGCGATGCAGCTGAATTGGAAAGGTAGTGTATGATGAAGGATATTTATGAATTATTAAACGATATAGATCTAGACGACAAGCAGTTTGTGGAAATGGAAGTAACTGAATTTGAAAAGACCAAGGTAAAGATTGCATTAAAGCAATCATTAGCTCAAAATAAAAAAACACATCGTTGGAGAAAGAATGCTGCTGCTGCAGTCATACTAATCGGCTTAACGGCTGCTACCTTCGGCATTACGTTCCCTGCTTATGCTAGCGAAATCCCCATTATAAGAAATATATTCAGGTTATTGGATACCGGAAGGGTCGGATTTTATGATGACTATAAGAAATATTCCAGCGAAATTAACATGTCAAAGGAGAGCAGCGGCATAAAAGTGACGATTGAAGATGCGATTTTTGATGGGAAATCGGTTACCTTAACCTATGCATTAGAAAGTAAACAAGACTTGGGTGACAAACCAAAGTTACATGGTTTATTATTTGCAAAAGGAGCACTCGGCGGCAGTCAAAGCTCTCAAATTACAAAAGTGGATGAGAATAGTTATGTAGGTTTAGTGCAAAGCAATATCGATTTTCGTAATCAAACGGAATTGGATCTCGTAAATATAAACTGGACTATTGAAAATATAACAAATCCAAATAACGAAGAGAAAATACAAGGTAAATGGAGCTTTGCTCTTTCTTTAGACGCAACGGCGAATCAAACACAGATCATAAATCAAAGTGTTGAACACGAGGGAGTAAAAGTGAACATAGACAACATAACCTTTACCCCCATGAGCTTTATCGTTTATTACAATCAAGTGATTTCGGATGAGACAAGAAATGAATGGGATGCTGTAGATGTGGATATCGAAATCAAGGATGACTTAGGCAATCATTATGTAGGTAAAGGCAATGGAGGAGCAGGTGAGCGAGGCGGCTATAACATGAACTGGAGTAAAACTTTTGAAAAATTAGACCCCAATGCTACCAAGCTTATACTGACACCTCAGATAAACTTGTATGAACACACTGCCGAAAATCATGGATCATTAGAAATAACGAGAGACGAAGGTTCAAAAGAAATTGTATTGCCTAAAAAATCAGGAAGAGGTAGAGAACAAATTAAATTGGATGATATTGTCATTGAAATAAAGAAATAAATGATAAGACATTAAGGCTTATGAGAGGACATGCTATGGTTGCTTCAGATTAAGCCATAAAAAAGCGAGCAGGATCGTATCCTGCTCTTTTTTTGTTGCATATTTAATAAGGAGAAACGATAATTTAATGATATGTGGGAAATAGGATTGATTACATTTATAAATAACAACTTTTGATTAAAGGGTAATATTAATCGGAAAAATGTGCTATAATTTAAAGTTGAAATTTCAAAGCTTTAACAACAACAAGAAAAGGTGAAACGAATGATAATGAACGAATGGGAACAACTTTTATGAATAATGAATTGAACCTTTATAAACGTATATTAAATAAACTGCCCGACTTGAATATTAAGCTTGCTGAACCCGTTAAAAATCACGCATATACAAAATTAGGGGGGAATGCAGATGTATTCATTACTCCAAATAAATATGATGAAATAAGCACTGTATATAAAATTGCGAAAGAAGAAAATGTTCCAGTTACCCTTTTGGGACATGGCTCCAATCTTATCGTGAAGGATGGCGGCCTTCGCGGGATTACGATGCATTTAAAAAACTTGAATGAAGTTCGAACCGAAAATAGTACAATTATTGCGCAGGCTGGAGCTTCGATTATAGATGTATCTAGGCAAGCATTAGAACAGCATCTGTCTGGACTTGAGTTTGCATGCGGCATCCCAGGTACGGTCGGTGGTGCTTTGTATATGAATGCAGGAGCCTATGGCGGACAAATTTCGGATGTATTAGTCAAAGCTTTAGTAATGAACGAAGCAGGCGAGCTTCTCACATTATCAAGTGAGGATCTGTCATTAAGTTATCGGAAAAGTAATATTTCTGCAAATAAATATGTCGTGCTCGAAGCTGTATTTAATCTTAAACAAGCTGAATATGCCGATATTAAAGAAAAAATGGATGAGTTCACTTTTGCGCGAGAAAGTAAACAGCCTTTGGAATATCCTTCATGCGGCAGTGTATTCAAACGCCCGCCTGGATATTTTGCTGGAAAACTGATACAAGACAGCGGTTTGCAAGGGAAACGAATCGGAGGAGCAGAGGTATCCACAAAACATGCAGGTTTCATTGTAAATGTGGATCATGCTACATCTCAGGATTACATTGATTTGATCGAAGTTATTAAGACGACGGTAAAACAAAACTTTGGCATAGATTTAGAAACGGAAGTCATTGTCATTGGGGAAGACAATCAAAACTAAAACAAACGATTAAAGTTCAAAGACCCTTCCCATTCAATTGGCGAGGGTCTTTGATTTTTTACAATATTTATATTTATATAACTTTTTTGGTTTCTTATATAAAATATATCTATTATGTAATCAATTGACCTCAAGTGGGTGTGAATGCTACAGTTATCTCAGCCTTTAATCCTCACTTAACCCGTAGGGATTATGAGTTTAATACACAACCAAATTGGAGGAAACGATTTTGAAAAAGTTTAATGCATTTACGTTTGCCCTTGTTTTCTTATTTGTTATTACAGCATGCGCCAATAATGGCAGCAGCAATAAAGGAGAATCAGCCGCGGGGGGTAAAAAAGTTATTGTCGGCACTGGTAATGATTTCGAGCAAGTCGCTTTTCTCGATGATAACGGAAAGTTAACAGGCTACGACGTTGAAGTTATCAGAGAGATAGACAAACGTCTGAAAGAGTATGAATTTGAGTTTCAAACGATGGAATTTTCCAACATTCTATTAAGTCTAGAAACGAAAAAGATCGATATAGCCGCTCATCTATTTGAGAAAAATCCTGAGCGTGAACAAAAGTTTTATTTTAACGAAGAACCTTACGCTTATTGGCGGAACAAAATTATTATTGCAGCAGCAAACAATGAATCGATCAAGTCCTTAGATGATTTGAAAGGAAAAAAAGTGCTGATTGGCCCGACCAGCGCTCAAGCTCAAATCCTTGAAAATTACAATAAGGAACATGATGGCGCAATAAAAATCGTGTACCAGCAAAACGATGCTAACGATGAAGTTCTTCAAATCACTAATGGACGGGTTGACGCAACAATAAGCGCAGACTTCCTTCTTCCGATCAAAGATCCGCAAGGCAAGCTCAAAGCAGTAGGAGATGCGCTTAATGAGGGGCATATCCAGTATGTACTCCGTAAAGACGACCCCGAGTCAAAGAAACTTGCCGACGCTGTGGATCAAACGATAAAAGAAATGAAAGCGGATGGAACCCTCGCAAAGCTTAGTACGGATTGGCTTGGTCAGGACTTTTCAAAATAAAAGCTTAACACTTTAAATGTGGAGGTGATTATTCACAATGGGAATTGCAGTGATTTATGGAAGCTCCCGCAAAAATGGAAACTCGGATCAACTAGCAAATTTATTAGTTGAAGGATTTGAAGCAGATAAAATTCACTTATCTGACTACAACATCGAGCCTATTGTCGATTACCGGCATTCTGAGAAAGAGCCTTACCCAAATGATGATTACCATCATCTGATCGAACGCGTAAAGGCACAAGATGTATTGGTGTTTGCGACGCCAATCTACTGGTATGGCGCATCAGGACTTACGAAGACGTTCATTGATAGATGGTCCCAATCATTAAGAGAGAATAAGACCGAGTTTCTATCTAGTTTTGCGTCAAAAACAGCTTGGATCATCGGTATAGGCGATGACGAGCCCCATCTGAAAGGAATTCCGCTTGTTCAGCAATTTCAATATATTTTCGACTATACGGGCACAAATTTTGCAGGTTACATCCTTGGGAGAGGCAACAAACCAGGCGATATTTTGCAAGATACCATTGCTTTGGCCACTGTGGAGGAAATCCGGAAAAAATGGCATACTTAATCAAAATGTAAATTTAGAGGAATTCACACGTTGTAACAACATCTGAATTCATTTTATAATGTAAAGAGGCAGGGAGGTGATAGGAATGGCAAATCAAATTGCCGGGAAAAGTAACTGCTCATGCAAAGCCTACTATTAGGGCGATACTTTGCGTGGGGCCGGACTGAAATATTTTCGCCCAATGGAGCTCATATCGTTTCTAATAAAAGCTTTGCACCTTATATTTTTTTTCATTAAAAATAAGGGGCTGAACAGCTATGAATAAACCATTTATTAGAAACCATCAATATAATTTAATTAAGAAACAAGCACATCTGCTTCAAACTGCGTGTAACACGGTATCCGATCCAAAAGTAGTTGAAGCGGTTAGGTATAGTACGCAAACAAAGATTTCCGAAGCATTCCCGGGCGCAACTGATCTTCAAAAGCATGAGTTAGAGAAGCTTGCAACGTTAAATAGGACAGAAGAAATTCAATCCTATTTGCAATCGCTGCAGCATTTGATGTCGGAATTCACTCAAGTAACGGCAGCTCAAATAAAAAAGCTGTTTCCAAAAGTCAAAAAGCTAAAGGTACCTGATTTAGATGATATTGACTACCGTTATGTTACGTATATGGGTTGGACCGATATCGCATCTAATAGGCTGTTTCTTATTTACCGTCAAGACGGACAGCTTATCGGCATTGAAGGAAAGTTTACGCCAACAAATAAGAAAAGCACCTGTTTTTTGTGCAATCGACATGAAGAAGTTGCGTTATTCACGGCGATTACGAAATCAAGGCCTGCTAATGCTTCACCGGATTACTACAAGGCCATTGGAAATTATATGTGCGTAAACAGCGAAGCCTGCAACGCAAATATAACGGATGTCACCGTTTTAGAGAAATTCTTCAGCAACTTTATTGGAAAACATGAATCATAAAATGAAAAGAAGCATCAGAAATTCTGATGCTTCTTTTTTTGTTGTGATTTGCTTCTTCCAGTATAGCTGATTGCAGTCTACACAAGTTCTTCAAAAGTGTAGGTTACAATGAGGATAAGGAATAGTGGATAGGAGGACAAAAGAACAAATTTGAAAAAAAGAAATGAAAAAACGTTTCCTAAATACCCATTGGGGGTATAATGCGAATAACATACTGAACGAATAAACAGAGGAGTGTAATATAAAATGAAAAAACAATTGGTTTTACTTAGTGTTGCTGCGGTAATCGTTTTAAGTGGATGCGGTAAAAACGAAAATGCTGAGAACGCGATGACCAGCAATCAAGGTGAAGACCACTCGCAAATGAATCACTCCAATAGCAGTCAGCTTCCTAAAGGGTTAAAAGAAGCAACGAATCCAACCTACAAGGTGGGGAGTGAAGCGATTATAAAAGCAGACCATATGGCAGGAATGAATGGAGCTACAGCAACAATTGTGGGCGCCTATACAACTACTGCCTACGCTGTATCTTATACCCCAACAACGGGTGGCGAAAAAGTGACCAATCATAAGTGGGTTATTCAAGAAGAAATTAAAGATGCAGGCGACAAACCCTATGAGCCAGGTACAGAAGTTATCCTTCAAGCAGACCATATGGCGGGTATGAACGGCGCTACCGCAACAATTGATTCCGCAGAGCAAACGACGGTTTATATGTTTGATTACGTTCCAACCACTGGGGGAGAAAAAATGAAAAACCATAAATGGGTAACGGAAAGCGAGCTTTCACCGAAGTAATCAACCGTTTCTGAACAAACGACGATTCTTTCTCAATATTAGAGAGAATCGTCTTTTTTTATACAGGAAAACGAAACTTTTTTACAAATAATGGCGTCTAATCCTTGTAAATAAAACAATGAGGTGATGATTTGCGAGGGTTAAAAACGCGTTTGCTTATTTTATTCATTGTAGGTGCTGTTTCATTATCTATGACACCAGCATCCGTAAATGCGGCGCAGATACCTGTTCTAGATGGCATTATCAGCATTGATGGAAATCATGCATTGGATAAAAAAGGTGTACTCTGGTCATGGAATGAAAAAACATTTGAAGCCGTTCCCATCCTAGATCAAGTAAAGAAAATCTCGGAAAGCAATGCCGCCATAAAAACGGACGGCAGTGTGTGGACCTGGGGGAGAAAGCCTGGAACAACGTCAGGCCTGTCTAATGTCCAACCCTCACAGGTGGAAGGCTTGGACAAAGTCATTGATATTTCAGGCAATTATGCATTAAAAGCAGATGGTACCGTATGGTCACTCGGTGGATTATGTGAATTTCAGATTCAAAATGATGCCTGCAGGGAAGGCAGCAGTAAGGAAGAGCAGCTTCGACCCGGCCGTATTGGCGAGTTAGAAAATATTGCTGCGATTGAAGGAAACGGTTATTTTCCGATTGCACTTGCAAAAGATGGGACAGTGTGGATTTGGGGGTACGATAAATATGGCGATCCCTTTCTGCCGATCACAGTACTTGATAAAAGCAGTCTGAAAACAGACCCTTTAAAAGGTATCAGTTCTATTTCTAATGGAACACTCGTAACTTCTTCTTGGAATGTGTATATTATGAATCGATATTCTCTTTATGGGCTGACCGAGCCTAGCTTCAATCTGGCCAAGCTCGCTCCAAACGTTTCGGCTGTATCGGGCTTTGTTGATGGGATGGGAGATTTTCATGCCTTTTCATTTGTACTTACGAAAGATGGCAAAGTATCTTATTGGATTTGGCCTATACAAGATAAGAAGCTTTACCCTGTGAAAGGACTAGATCAAGTCAAGATGGTCAGCGCGATTGGCGAAGGAGCAGGTACAGCTTTGCATAAGGATGGAACGGTTTCATCTTGGGGGAAGTTGAGTCAGTATTACGGTGACGATAAATACAAATACAACTATAAGATCATACCTAAAAAAGTGGTTAAAGGCATCGRCATTCGCTTAAATAATAAATACCACCTAATGGACGCGCAAGCAGCTTTTATAAATGGATCCGTATTCGTGCCCGTCAGGGGACTTATTGAATCTCTCGGGGGTACGGTCAGCTACTCAAATGACATCGTAACGGTAAAATACGGTTCCCATTCAATCATAATGGAAGTGTGGAAGAATCAGGCAACGGTTGATGGCAATGTTGTAAAGTTGACTGCCCCTGTTCAAATCGTCAAAGGCAGTACGATGATTCCGCTGCGATTCGTTGCACAAGGACTTGGTGCAAATGTCGTATGGGATGGAAAAAATCAGGAAGTACATTTGACTATAAAGTGAACCGCAAATAAGCTTCAAAATAAGAAAATGAACAAAACCAGTTCAAACACATCCCATGTGTTGAACTGGTTTTTTTTTCTATAGGAAAGAAGCTTAGATTTGTTTTATTATCATTGAATCGCATACGATTTCCGTAATATTACATCTTATAGCTCGGTCAATTATGTCTTTATAATGTAAGGGTGTGACAACGAGAGGAGGATGTCTATCATTCTAAAATGAACTAGGAAAGTGAACGGAAGGCTATACGGAAATCGCATAATAGTGAAACAATCTTTTTTGTAAACGCTGCCATTTGTACGTTTTTCGGTAGATCGCACATTTTCTCGCACCCCCACATTATTGAGGAGGAATATAATGCGCAATAAGTATGTTGCATGGTCGCTCATCGTTACCATGCTATTCTCGACCTTGCTCCTATCTACTGGACCGTTTACTCCCGTTTCTGCTGCAGGTGGATCAAATCTGTCGATCGGCAAAGACATTACAGCAAGCGGCCAATCTCAAACCTACAGTCCAAGCAATGTGAAAGACAGCAACCAAGGAACGTATTGGGAAAGTGCAAATAACGCATTTCCACAATGGATTCAAGTCGATCTCGGCTCCAATACTAGCATCGACCAGATCGTATTAAAGCTGCCTGCAGGCTGGGAAACCCGGACGCAAACGCTAGCGGTTCTAGGCAGTGTTAATGGAACAACGTTTACGAATATTGCAGCTTCTACCGGTTATGTATTTAATCCGGCGGTTGCAAGCAATTCGGTCACAATTAACTTCGCTTCAACGAACACACGTTATGTTCGCTTGAATTTTACTGGCAATACGGGCTGGCCAGCGGCACAGTTATCCGAATTCGAAATTTATGGCACTGCGCTGACACCGTCACCTACTCCTACGTCAACGCCTACGGGCACCTATCAGGCTGAGTCTGCTGCATTGTCCGGCGGAGCGAGCGTAAATACCGATCATACCGGCTATGCCGGCACTGGATTTGTTGACGGCTACTTAGCACAAGGTGCGACAACAACGTTTACGGTCAATGCAGCCGCGGCAGGCAGCCGCAACGTGACACTCAAGTACGCCAATGCTAGCGGAAGCACAAAAACAATAAGCATCTACGTTAACGGAACAAAAATCCGCCAAACCTCACTTCCAAACCTTGCGAACTGGGATACGTGGGGAATGAAAGCAGAGGCTCTCACTTTAAATGCAGGCTCCAATACGATTGCTTATAAATACGATGCAGGCGATTCCGGCAATGTCAATCTTGATCAAATCACGGTTGATTCAACGATCATTACGCCTACACCTTCTCCTACAGCAACGGCAACTTCTACTCCAACAGTGACACCAACAGCAACGCCAACGCCAACTCCTACGCCAACAATGACACCAACTCCAACAGCAACGCCTACAACTCCTCCAGGTGGAAACATCGCTATTGGCAAAGCTATTAGCGCATCATCCAGCACACAAACGTTTATTGCAGCGAATGCAAACGACAATAATACCGCCACTTATTGGGAAGGCGGCAGCGCTTCGAGCACCTTAACTCTCGATCTTGGGGCGAATCATGACATTACTTCCATCGTGCTGAAGCTGAATCCTTCAACAGAATGGGGCACTCGCACACAAACGATTCAAGTACTAGGCCATAACCAAAACTCAACAACCTTCAGCAGCTTAGTGTCGGCGCAAGCTTATACGTTTAATCCAGCTTCGGGCAATACGGTAGCGATTCCGATTACCTCGACGGTTAAACGTCTGCAGTTGAATATTACGACGAACTCCGGCGCACCTGGCGGTCAAATCGCTGAGTTTCAAGTATACGGAACGCCTGCTCCAAACCCTGATTTGACGATTACAGGCATGTCATGGGCACCGGTCTCACCAATAGAGACAAATGAAATTACACTGAACGCAACAGTTAAGAATATCGGCAACGCCAGTGCCCCGGCGACTACAGTCAACTTCTACCTTAACAACACGCTTGCCGGATCTGCTCCAGCAGCCGCACTAGCAGCCGGTGCTTCAGCAACAGTGTCACTTAATGTTGGTGCCAAAACAGCAGCTACGTACTCAGTAAGCTCGAAGGTAGATGAGAACAATGCAATTATTGAGCAAAATGATGCCAACAACAGCTACACGAATCCATCTTCACTCATTGTCGCTCCTGTAGCCAGTTCCGATTTAATTGGAGCTGTATCCTGGACACCTAGTAATCCAGTTGCCAGCAACACAGTCGCTTTCAACGTTATCCTTAAAAATCAAGGAAACATTTCTTCAGCAAGCGGCACCCATGGCGTAACCGTTATTCTTAAAAATTCAGCCGGCTCTACCATTCAGACCTACAACGGGTCATATAGCGGTACTTTAGTAGCTGGCGCATCTGCAAATGTCAGTATTCCTGGGACATGGACAGCAGTAACTGGCAACTATACCGTATCCACAATCGTTGCTGTTGATGCCAATGAATTAGCAATTAAGCAAGCAAATAACACGAGTTCAACAAGTCTAGTCGTTTATTCTGCTCGAGGTGCTAGCATGCCTTACAACAGGTACGATACGCAGGATGCGACTCGTGGTGGAGGGGCAACTTTACAATCTGCACCGACATTCGATCAGGCGCTGATTGCATCCGAGGCATCTGGTCAGAGCTACGTGTCACTTCCATCGAATGGCTCATATCTTCAGTGGAACGTAAGGCAAGGGGAGGGCGGAGCAGGCGTTACGATGAGATTTACGATGCCTGACTCGTCAGATGGCATGGGGCTCAGCGGATCACTTGATGTTTACGTCAATGGTGTCAAAGCTAAGACCATCCCGCTCACTTCCTACTACAACTGGCAGTATTTCGCGAGTGACCAACCAGCAGACACTCCATCCGGAGGACGTCCGCTCTTCCGATTTGATGAGGTGCATTGGAAACTAGACACAGCCCTTCAACCTGGCGATACCATACGTATCCAAAAAAGCAATGCAGACAATCTCGAATATGGTGTAGACTTCCTTGAAATCGAGCAGGTTCCTGCTGCGATTGCCCGCCCAGCAAATTCGGTTTCTGTAACGGATTTTGGCGCTGTTGCGAACGATGGCCTCGATGATCTAGCTGCCTTCGAAGCTGCTGTAACATCAGCGGTTTCTACTGGAAAAATCATGTATATACCAGAAGGAACATTCCATCTCGGAAACATGTGGAAGGTCGGTTCTGTCAGTAGCATGATTAATGATATTACGATCATGGGTGCAGGCATCTGGCATACAAACATCCAGTTTACCAACCCTAATGTAGCATCGGGCGGCATCTCATTCCGTGTCGAAGGCAAGCTTGATTTTAGCAATATTTATATGAATTCCAAGCTGCGGTCACGCTATCACGAGGGTGCTATTTACAAGGGCTTTATGGACAATTTCGGAAAAAATTCAAAGGTGCACAATGTATGGGTTGAGCACTTTGAATGCGGTTTTTGGGTAGGGGATTATGCACATACACCAGCAATTTATGCGGATGGGCTAGTGATCGAAAATAGCCGTATCCGAAATAATCTTGCTGATGGTGTCAACTTCGCTCAAGGCACAAGTAATTCGACTGTTCGCAACAGCAGCGTCCGAAATAACGGTGATGATGGTCTTGCCGTATGGACGAGTAATGTAAATGGTGCCCGCGCGGGTGTCAATAATACTTTCTCGTTTAATACGATTGAGAATAACTGGCGTGCGGCTGCTATTGCATTTTTCGGCGGGGGAGGACATAAGGCTACTAACAACTTGATCATCGACACTGTCGGCGGATCTGGCATTCGAATGAACACTGTATTCCCAGGCTACCATTTCCAGAACAATACCGGCATTTTGTTCTCGGATACAACGATTATAAACAGCGGTACTAGTAAAGACCTCTACAATGGTGAACGCGGAGCTATCGATTTGGAGGCATCAAACGATTCCATCAAAAACGTGACGTTTACCAACATTGATATTATCAATACGCAGCGCAGTGCGATCCAGTTTGGATATGGCGGCGGCTTTGAAAATATCGTGTTCAACAATATCAATATTAATGGTACGGGACGTGATGGTATCCTTACATCGCGGTTCACATCACCGCATCCAGGTGCGGCAATTTACACCTATACGGGGAATGGATCAGCAACGTTCAACAACCTGACGACTAGCAATATCGCTCATCCCAACACGAATTACATCCAGAATGGATTTGGTTTGATCATTCAGTAACAGATTGATCATTCAGTAACAATAAGAAATGGCTGTGTGGGGAGTTCTTTGGAACTCCTCCACTTTTTTTTATGTTTATCAAAGATATAATACGAAAATGGAGAATCACATAATACATATTAAATATATACGATTTTAGAAAATGAATGAGAAAAAGGAACAATTGTATGAGCAATTAGTTGAAAACATCGTTTATTAGATAACACAAAGCGATTAGTTAACCAAAATGTTCATGATTTAAATAAAAATAATCGGAATAATCCAAGCATTCTATGCATTAAATGAATTACCGTTCATATTTTATATATAAAAGAAGCAATTCACTCCAGAAAACAGGAGGTTATCGCATGAATGCCGAGCACAGTCAAGGACTTAATGCCATTTCGCAACCCGGTGAATTCACAGAGCTTGACCGTTTCATGTTCGAATCTTGGGGTTATTTGATCATTCCAAATGTATTAACCGCTGACCAAGCACAGCAATGTTTGGAGGCATCTATTCGCCTGCATGAGAGAGAAGGGACAACCGGATGGGCTCAGGTTGGCCGAGGATTTGAAAGTGAACCCACGCTGGACCAGTTGATTGATCACCCTGCGGTGCTCCCAAAAGTGAGAGCATTATATGGCGATCGTTTTATTCTTCAATCCGCTTGGTGCACGAAGCAGCCGG
Organism: Paenibacillus sp. 01T47; assembly: GCF_056398245.1. Classification (NCBI taxonomy): domain Bacteria; kingdom Bacillati; phylum Bacillota; class Bacilli; order Caryophanales; family Paenibacillaceae; genus Paenibacillus; species Paenibacillus sp. 01T47. The sequence continues at coordinate 53,079 of NZ_JBFTPA010000002.1, read as the reverse complement.
CATTTGGAGGAGCAGGCGGCTGGCATCAGGATGGCTCAGGAGCCTACGATTTTAATCAACTAGCTTATCCGATTCCTCTGCTGCAGCTGCGCGCTTCCTATTTGCTTACTGACCAATCGCTGCCTAGGATGGGCAACATGGAGATGATTCCAGGCAGCCATAGAGCCCAAGTTCCACTCCCGGCAGACATCCGCCGCGATAACGGTGATTTGCCTGTAGGACATGTCATTTGTGCGCCTGCCGGATCTGTATTGCTCTTCCATAACGCGGTTTGGCATCGTACATATTTTCATGATGGAGATTACGACCGTTATACCGCACATTATATTTATAGTCCGCCTTGGGTTCGATTCTCCGATCGCTTTGCAAACAACAAGGACTATTTGGAGCGTACAACGCCTATGCGCCGTTATTTAGCAGGAGAATATGAGCGGCCAGACGCGCCATTTGGAGCCGGGTACCCCGAAACGGCTTTTAAAGATTAGCAATTCGCCGCTTAAACAAATATTTGAATAATGGAGGGATTACCTAATGTTAAATGTTGCGATGATTAGCAAATGGCATGTTCATGCTGATGGATATACAAAACACCTGCAATCACTTGGAAACGTAAACATAACAGCAGTTTGGGATGAAATAACAGAGAGAGGGCGAACGTGGGCAGCAGAGCTCGGAGCTGCTTTTGAATCTGATCTGGATACGCTGCTTCAAAGGGAAGACGTAGATGCTGTCGTCATCGATGCCCCTACCAGCATGCACGCGGAAGTCATGGTTGCTGCTGCGCAAGCTGGAAAACATATTTTCACCGAGAAATCGATGGCGCTTACGGTAGCCGAATGCGACAAAATTACGGCTGCTGTACAAAAATCCGGCGTGAAGTTTTGTATATCTTTTCCCGCTCGAACAAGGCCTCACCATTTATTCGCTAAACAGCTTCTGGATGACGGCCTGCTTGGTGCCGTTACGCTGCTGCGAATCCGAAATGGTCACGACGGAGCATTAAACAATTGGCTGCCTGAATACTGGTACGATGAGAAACAGGCAGGCGGCGGAGCTATGATGGATCTTGGTTGCCATCCGATGTATTTGGCAAGCTGGCTGCTTGGTGAGCCGAGACGAATTACATCTATGTTTAATTATTTTACAGGCCGGGCTGTTGAAGATAATGCACAATGCTCGATTGAGTTTGCTAACAACGCGGTTGCGCTGCTGGAAACTAGCCTTGTTACTTACTCGACGCCTTCTGCGTTTGAACTTTACGGTACGGAAGGGACACTGATCATATCCGGGGAAGATGTTAAATTTGCTTCCAAACATACCGATTCACCGCTCCAAGGCTGGATTTCACCTCGACAGCTTCCAAAGGAGCAGCCGCTTCCACTAACACAATGGGTGGATGGCATTCTGAACGACAAGCCGATGCCATTTGGACTCGAGGATGGAACAAGGCTGACGGAGCTTCTTGAAACGGCATATATCGCACATCGCGAGAGAAGAACGGTAGATTTTAAACGGCAAGGAGGAAACTAATTAGATGCGAACAGTAAAGGTAGGTATTATCGGATGCGGCATGATTGCTGGCGGCAAACATATGCCAAGCTTAGCCAAGGTGGATAATGTAGAGATGGTCGCATTCTGCGATCTGATTGAGGAAAGAGCGCGCGAAGCTGCTGAGAAGTATGGAGTTCCCGGCGCGAAGGTTTTTACCGATTATAAGCAGCTATTAGCGATGGAGGATATTGAAGTCATTCATGTATTGACGCCAAATATTTCACATGCCGTCATTTCAATCGATGCCATGGAAGCTGGCAAACACGTTATGTGTGAAAAGCCGATGGCCAAGACTAGTGCCGAAGCGAAAGTAATGTACGAAGCTCATGTTAGAACCGGTAAGAAGCTGACAGTCGGCTACCAGAACCGAAGCAAAGCTCAGTCGTTGCTGTTAAAAAAAATGATCGAGAATGATGAGCTTGGCGAGATCTATTATGCCAAAGCGGTTGCAACAAGGCGTAGAGGGGTTCCTACATGGGGAGTATTTCTGGATAAAGAGAAACAAGGCGGCGGACCGTTGATCGATATTGGCACCCATTCACTGGATCTCATCCTATGGCTGATGAACAATTATGAACCTCACAGTGTAGTAGGCAGTGTGTTCCAGAAGCTCAAGGATACAGAAAATGCAGCTAATGAATGGGGATCATGGGACCCAGAGCAGTTTGAAGTAGAAGATTCCGCTTTTGGTTATGTGAAATTCAAAAACGGTGCTGTCGTTTCAATTGAAACCAGCTGGGCACTTAATATCGCCAAATCGGAAGGATCATATTTGTGCGGTACGAAGGGCGGTGCTGATTTTCATGATGGTCTGCGCATTAACGGTGAGAGGGACGGCAGCTTATTTCTCAACGTCATCGACGTGAAAGCAACCGAGAGAGAGCAATTCCGTGGAGAAAACCTGACTGATTTCGAGTATGAAGCCAAGCAGTGGATCAGCAGTATTGTGAACGACACCGATCCGCTCGTTAAGCCTGAAGAGGCGATGGTGGTATCGGCTATTCTGGAAGCGGTTTACTTATCAGCCGAAACCGGCAAAACGATCTACTTCGATTAAAGACAGTTCATGTACAAGAGTAAAAGACGGATAATAATGTGAGTTACAATAAAGGACGGTATCCTGAGGTCATTAGACTTCTGGATATCGTCCTTTTCTTTTGGTGAGCCCTATATTTAAGATGAAGATTTAGTGCTTTTTGCAGAGCTGAGGTGATCAATTTGATCATCTAGTACTTTGCCGGCTCTCTCTAGAAACAGTGTAATCAGTTCCAGCTCTGCATCTGTATAGGAGGAAGCCAGCTTTACCATCTCGTTGTGAAGTGGAATATACGTATTGCTGACATCTTCTTTCTGTTCATAGAGCGGAACAATAATCACTTTGCGACGGTCATTGGGATCGTTTTGCCTGCGTACGTAACCGAATTTTTCAAGGCGGTCAATTAATGCTGTCACACTTCCAGTAGCAAGCCCAGTTAGTTTGGACAACTCACCGGCTGTGATTGGTCCTTTTTCACGTAAAATATCCACAGATAAAAAATCATTATTATATAAGCCGAGAGCAGCAGCTACATTTTGTTGGTACAAAACTGTTCGGCTTCCTAGTCCGCGCATACGTGCGACGAATTGTTCCTGCTGATCGGTCGCTTGCACTTGTTGCTCGCTTGACAAAGGACAAACCTCCTTTTAAGATATGGGTATCTCGGATTCCGAGATACTTTGTTATAAAGATATTAGATGAAATGAATTTAATCAAGTTCATTCTATCGAAATCATTCATAATTTGCAAAAACTTTAGTCATGATGGCTAAACACTTTAATCCATATTTGAGATCGGAATGCTATAAGACATAGAATAATTATTTATTATGAGGAGGATTTTTATGAAAGATACCATTTTTATTAAAGGTGCACGTGAAAACAACCTGAAAAATGTTTCCCTTTCAATTCCAAAGTACAAGCTGGTCGTTCTTACAGGTCCATCAGGATCTGGCAAATCAACTTTGGCTATGGATACACTTCAAAGAGAATGCCAAAGGCAGTATTTGGATTCCATGGGCATGACCTCGGATTCGATAGGGAAGCCGAAGGTTGAGTCTATCGAAGGATTGTCACCTTCCATCAGCGTTGGACAGCATGTTACCAATCGAAATCCACGATCAACAGTCGGAACAGTAACCGATATCTATACGTTTGTAAGGTTTATCTTCTCGCGACTAGGGAAGCGGATTTGCCCTTCTTGCAGCGGTCACATAGCTCCTTTATTTGAGCCCATAGGTGCAATGGCCGATGAAGATGAGGAAATGGATCATCAAATGATAGGCTGTCCTCACTGCGGAGCAGCGCTTGAGCAGCTAGGAATGTCACACTTTTCCTTCAATAAGCCAGAAGGAGCCTGTGGAGCTTGCAGTGGGCTTGGGCATGTGGCAAGCATTAATGAAGCAGCCGTTTTCAATTCGGAGCTCAGTCTGCGCGATGGGGGAGTGGCTTCTCTGAACGGGGTTCATCGCGATATTCAAATTCGTATTTTGATGGCGGCAGGAAAGCATTACGGCTTTGCATTTGGTCCGGATCAGCCATTAAAGGATTTCGGAGAGGTACAGCGCGATTTGTTATATTATGGTGTCGGTAGTGAAGCCTTCAAGCGGCATTATCCAAATGTGAAGCCTGTCCAAGGTACAAAATTCGAAGGAGTCATCCCTGGTTTATGGAGGCGTTACAAAGAAAAAGAAGGGGAAACAGGCACTGCGGAAAAAGAGGGAAGTTTTTTTCATGAACAGCTTTGCCCGGAATGCCTAGGCGCACGCCTTAAGAAAGAAGTTCGTCTTGTTCAAGTAGCCGGCTCAACCATCTCCGATGTATCGGAATGGTCACTCAGTGATGTATTTAAGTGGACCGAGGAATTACAAGAGACGCTCCCGCCTGAAGGTCATTATCTGCTCGAACCCATTCTGCATGATATGCCTACTAGGCTAAAACGAATCATTGATGTTGGCCTAGGCTATCTTTCTCTGAATCGGCAAACCGTTTCGTTATCAGGCGGCGAAGCACAGCGGCTGCGGCTCGCATCGCTGCTCGGTTCTGGCCTAACCGGAGTACTTTATATTTTGGATGAACCGACCACGGGTCTTCATCCCCGTGATACATCCGGTCTCATACGAGTACTTCAGCAGCTTCGTGATTTAGGGAATACAGTACTCGTAATCGAGCACGATGTTGAGATGATGCGTGCTGCAGACCATATCATCGATATAGGTCCTGGCGCTGGGTTGCACGGTGGAACCGTCGTAGGCGAAGGAAGTCTGGAGGATTTAATGTCCAGTAAGCTTTCGGTTACAGGCGCTTATTTGAGAGAAGAGAATGGCTCAACCCCTGTACGCATCCGCAGAGCAGGCAACGGTCAGTTTATTACAATCGAGCAGGCTAAACTCCGTAATGTTGACATTCCAACTGTAGCATTCCCGCTTGGCTGTCTCGTTTCCGTTACAGGTGTATCTGGCTCCGGCAAATCCACGCTAGTCTTTGATATCCTAGCAGAAGGAAGTCAGAAGGAGTTGGAGCGAATAGGGTGCAAGAAAATTACGGGCTTAGAGCATGTCGGAAATGTCGTTATATTTGACCAGACACCCATGGGACGAGTGCAGCGCTCCAACGTAGCAACGTATACGGATGTGTTTACGCAGCTGCGCCAGTTGTTCGCTGGTTTGCCTGAAGCTAAAAAAAGAAAACTGACAACCAAACATTTCTCATTTAACACCTCTGGTGGTCGTTGTGAGACATGTCAGGGGCTAGGTGTGCTTTCCGTTGATATGAACTTCTTGCCTGATCTGGAGGTAAAGTGTCTTGACTGCAAAGGAAAACGATTTACGGATGAGGTTCTGCAGGTTCAGTATGAAGGCTGCTCTATATCGGATTTGCTGAATATGTCTGTGCAGGAAAGCCTAGCTATTCTCAAAAAAGAAACTAAAATAACAGGTATAATTGAGATGCTTTGTGAAGTCGGACTAGGCTACTTGAAATGGGGGCAATCGGTCAAAACGTTATCTGGCGGTGAAGGACAGCGGATCAGACTGGCGAAAGAGCTGAGCAAGCCTTCCAAAAACCATACGCTCTACCTGCTGGATGAACCGACGACAGGCCTCCATCCAACTGACATTAAGCAGCTCCATACTTTACTCAGCAAGCTGGTTGATACTGGAAATACGGTAATCGTTGTTGAGCATAGTCTGGAACTGATACGAGAATCCGATTGGGTTATCGATATCGGCCCAGAAGGGGGCGCAGCCGGCGGCAAATTAGTAGCAGAAGGCACTCCTGAGCGTGTAGCGGAAGTGGCAGAGTCGTATACGGGTATGTTCTTAAAGGAAATGTTGGCTAAAAGACAGTAATTATAGCTTGCCAATCTATTACTAAATCAATACGTAGTGCAGGTACTGTCATGCTGACAGTACCTTTTTTTGTTAACTATTCTATAAGGAAACGAAATATCAAATACTGTTTTAATAAATCACTAATTTATGGTAGATTACAGAAGGAAAACATAAAAATCAAAGGAGGAGATCACCGTTTCTAATGCTCTAAATAAACATAATGAATACCCAATGGTAAGCATTCCAGCTGGAGTAATTGAATTAAGAGATGACCGGACGAAACGAAAATGGAAGTCTGAAATTAAACCCTTTTATCTTTCACCTTATCCCGTAACGATGGAGTTGTATTTAGCTGTAACCAAAAAATCTCCTCTTTCTTTAAGTAGTGATCAAAGGCCAGTGGTCAATATCTCTTGGAATGAAGCCATCTATTTTTGTAATTTACTGTCCCTGAATGCAGGATTAACAGAGTGTTACTCATTCAGTCAGGATGGAGATCATATTGAATGTGATTGGGAATCTGATGGCTATCGCCTTCCGACAGAGGCGGAATGGCAATATGCGTGTAAAGCAGGATCAGCTGGCTATCAATACGGAGAGATTGATAAAATCGCTTGGTACAATGGAAATTCGGGAGACAGCATTCATGAAGTAGGTAAAAAAGAACCCAACGCATGGGGTTTATATGATATGTTAGGAAATGTCTGGGAATGGTGCTGGGATTTATATGATGAGCAGGTATATGGCTCATATCGCATTTTTCGCGGCGGCAGCTGGGCTGAAGATGCGAGAGGCTGCGGAGCTACTTGTCGTCGTCGCAGTCATCCGTCATTTTGTATTGACGACCTTGGGTTTCGCCTTGCCAAATCATGTTAACGAGTTGATAATAACCGCGGAGGTATACCTCCGCGGTTATTTCTAATTCCTATTAAGCTATTTGCTATTCATAAGCTCACGCAGCGCATCTGCAAATTTGGAGATTCCTAAACCAATTTCAGCTTCTTTTGCTCGAGCAAAAGTAAATCTTACGAAACCAGAATCCGATCCGTACACACTACCAGGAACAAAAACAATCCCTCTTTTAATGGACTCCTCCAGCAGCTTTCCATCGTGAACATCCGGAACTAGCTTACACCATAGATGAAGACCACCTTGTGGGGCAGTGAACGTAACCAATCCTGGAAGTTCCTTCTGCAATGCTTCAATAAGTAAATCTCGTTTATATTGGAGCTGCATTCGCAAGCGGTCAAGATGAGGTTCAAAGTAATTGGACTTCAAAAATTGTGCCGCTACCTGCTGCGGTATAACGCTAAGTCCAAAATCCATTTGCTGTCTTGCGTCAGCAAGTCTCTCCACAATGGAGTTAGGGGCAACCATCCAACCTATTCGCATGCCAGATGCAGCTATTTTGGAAAAAGAACCGATATAGAGGACAGACCCAATTGAATCCATTGATTTCAGCGGTGAAGGCGGTAAACCTTCATAGTCCGTTAAGCTAAATGGGTCATCCTCGACAATAGGCAGCGCCAACTCGCTTGCGACGCCAAGCAGCTGTTTGCGGCGTTCAGCACCGAACACTGTACCTGTTGGGTTCTGATAGTTGGGGTTCATGAACACCATTTTGATCCGATGTTTTTTGTATAAAGCACGAATGTCCTCAGGACATACCCCTTGACTGTCAACAGGAAGTCGGAACAACCTAAGCCCCGCTGATTGAAACATAGGCAGAGAATAGCAGTAGGAAGGATCTTCAATCGCAACCGCGTCGCCAGGCGACAACAAACACTGGGTTATTAAATATAACGATTGCTGAGATCCCGATGTGATCAAAATCGATGATTCCGTTGTCTTAATACCCCGATGTTGATCTAGATAGGATACCAATGCTTGTCTAAGCGGAATATACCCTTGAGGATTATCATAACCCAAATATGAAGTATATTTATTCTCGCTCATCAACGTTGTAATTTCATCATTAGGAGCCAAATCAGCCGACAGCTCGCCGCTAGCAAAATCGATGAGAGAGGGGTTTTGATTGAGCGCTTCACGAATTCTTCGCATAAAGGGCAAGTTAGGTAGAAAGCTGCCGCCCTCAGCGTACCGACTCCAATTAGGCGTGTGCTTGGGAGTGGCTCCCCATTTTGTTTTGGATACACGCGTTCCACTGCCTGTCTGACTTTCAATAATCCCCATCGATCGAAGCTCGGCAAATGCCAAAATGACTGTACTGCGGTTTACGCCTAGTTGTTCAGCCAATTTTCTCTCAGATGGAAGCAAGCTGCCAGGAGGGAATTCACCGTAGGAAATCCGTCTTTCTAGATGATCGGTAATTTGTTTATATATAGGAATTTTACTTTTCCTCTCAAGTTCCCACATCAGGTTCACATCCCTTGCTTGTAAATAAAACATTATAGTCATGATTATCATACCACTGATTTTCAAACTGAAAGAGGCTGTTTTCAACCTAACTATGACAGTTAAATGAAAACCAATCGAATTGGATGGTAGTAATTCATCCGATTTGGATGGTTCGTTTTTTCGCTTTTTATTTTATGATAAACGTTAATTCACATATCAATGAACTGCACGTATTAGGAATCAAAAAAATACTGCTAACATATAGGGGGAAATCATATGCAAGTACCTATCGGCGTATGGATCGTATCTTTTATAATCGTAGCTATTCTTTCATGGATTACATTCTGGATCACGAACAAAGCGTATTCAAGACGTTGGGAAGATCATGATGACAGCAACCTAAATAATTAAAAAAATGATTGTGAGCTACAACAACAAATAGCACAGGAAGTGGAAATCAGTAACGACAAAAGCTTTGTTGTTACTGGTTTTTTTGTGTTCATCTGAATAATTCTGCGTAGTTTCTGACGATAAAAAATAAAAGGTCAATATTCAATTTTTACTTGCATTTTGCAAATAATTGCGTTATAAATAGATCAAGAGGTGAAACAAGTGGAGAACACTAGAGAGATGTTTCAAATAATGACTCGCCGGTTTGGGCTTCTGGATAAAAATTGTTGCACAGCGGGCGGAGTGGATATCTCATTAATTCAAAGCCATATTATTTATGAGATCGATCGAAAACATAATCCATCGATTCAGCAGGTGGCGGATTCACTATCCATAGACATCACGACGTTTAGCCGCCAAGTTCAAAGCCTTGTGAAGTTAGGATTGGTGAAGAAAACACAACTTCCTGAAGACCGGAGAATCAATATTTTAACGTTAACGACGGAAGGCAAGTACATTTCAACAGTCATTGATGGCCAAATGAATGACTATTTAAAAGAGGTCTTTTCGCATATGTCTGAATTTGAACAAGACATGGTCATAAACTCGATAAAATTGCTTAACGAAAGCATGGCAAAATCGAAAGTATGTTGTACAACACTGGGATAATTATTTATCCCTTTAAAAATCATTAATACTTGCAATTTGCAAATAATATTGAGGAGGAAATAATATGATGAAAAGTATTCCTATTAACCAAATTAGCTGCTGTGAGGTACATGACAACGAAAAAAGCAATTTGCCAATTGCAATTATAGGAGCTGGACCGGTAGGTCTTGCGGCTGCTGCACATTTACGTTTAAAAGGAGAGTCATTTTTACTTTTAGAAGCTGGTTGCGATATCGGAGCAAATATTAAAAAATGGGAGCATGTAAGACTCTTTTCCCCATGGGAATATAACATCGATAAAGCAGCTAAACAATTGTTGCTTTTAACCAACTGGATCACAACACAAAATACGGATATTCCAACAGGGAAAGAACTTGTAGAACAATATTTAAAGCCTCTATCAGAGCTCTCTGAAATAAGTCCGTCTATTCATTTGAATACGAAGGTGACTGCCATTAGCCGTAAGGGTTTAAGTAAAGTTAAAACGAACGGTCGTGATGATCTGCCTTTTGCCATTCACGCCACCCAAAATGGCAGCCAACATCTTTTTGAAGCAAGAGCGGTTATTGATGCCACGGGAACATGGTCAAATCCAAACCCGCTTCGTTCGGATGGTGTGTTCTTATTAGAAGAAAAAGCGCTTAGCAATCAAATATATTATGGCATCCCAGATTTGCTCGGAAAGGATGAAGAACGTTACCGCGGAAAAAAAGTCCTTGTCGTTGGAAGCGGTCATTCCGCTATTAATACACTTTTGGAACTTGGCGAACTTCAAAAGCAAACAAACGAGACTGAAATTGTATGGGCAATACGAAAACATAATCTTGAGAATGTTTATGGCGGACGTGAGTTAGATGGATTACCGGCTAGGGGTGAACTCGGAAATCGAATTCAAAAATTAGTAGAATCGGGAATTTTGAAAGTGATGACCTCGTTTTATATTGAAGAATTAAAGGAGAGTAACGGGAAAATTCATGTTATCGGTACGATTGGATCAGAGAAAGCTTTTATTGACGGTGTCGACGAGATCGTATGCAACACAGGCTCACGTCCTGATTTATCATTTGTCCGTGAGGTAAGAGTGATGATGGACCCGAGTCTTGAAAGTGCATATGAGTTAGCGCCACTAATCGATCCAAACGTTCATAGCTGCGGTACAGTTAGACCTCATGGTGAACTCGAATTACGTCAACCTGAGAAAGATTTTTACATTGTGGGTGCCAAAAGCTATGGAAGAGCACCGACCTTCTTAATGACAACCGGCTATGAGCAAGTTAGATCGATTGTAGCCGCTTTAGTGGGGGATATGGAGTCTGCTCGTAAAGTAGAGCTGGAATTGCCGGAGACAGGTGTTTGTAGCATTGGTGTCGGCGGCGGAGACAGTTGCTGTGGACCAGATCAAAAGTAGAAATAATATACGATGTTCCAGCAAGTAATTTGCCTAGTATTCTAGGAATACCGAAATGTTCCGTCTACTTTCGTAGCCAGTATGAGCAACGTTCTACTTCAAACAACCTAAAACAAAGGGCATTTATTTAATCTAATGCCCTTTGTTTTGTTTATTTAGGAAGAAGGGGCGACTTTGAATGGTTATAAACACTCGAAATTTTCACATCTCATCATATTCGCCATTGATTATATAAGTAGTTAGTTATATAATTATGAAATGAAAAGAAGCCAACGGGAGAAAACAGAGGGAGGTACTACATATGGAGCAAACGATACAGGAAATGGCCGAGGCTTATAAATTATTAGCCGATAAAACGCGGTTAACCATCGTAGCACTGCTCAAAGAAAAGGAACTATGTGTATGTGATATCACTGACATTATCGGGATGTCTCAGCCAAATGCCAGCCAGCATCTACGAAAACTAAAATCAGCCGGACTTCTAAATGAAAAGAAAAAAGGGCAGTGGGTATATTACTCCCTTAATCCGGATGCGGAAGCCTATGTACAGTGCGTGTATCCGTACCTGCCTTCCATGAAAGAAAAAATAGCAGGCTTAAAAAATAACAGCTGTGATACACAGGGGGAAGTATGACACTCATTGCCATTTTAATCTTTTTGCTTACGCTCACGTTTGTAATCTGGCAACCAAAAGGACTAAGTATTGGTTGGTCGGCAGCTGCCGGAGCTATTCTGGCTCTTCTGTTTGGCGTCGTAAGCTTTGCTGATGTTAGTACGGTTACGGGTATTGTTTGGAATGCTACGCTTGCCTTTGTAGCCATTATCGTAATATCGCTTCTTTTAGATGAAATCGGCTTTTTCGAATGGGCGGCGCTTCACATGGCGCGGCTCGCACAAGGCAATGGAAAACTTATGTTTGTTTATGTTGTTCTTCTTGGTGCAGCAGTATCGGCATTCTTTGCCAATGACGGCGCCGCGCTTATTTTAACACCTATTGTGCTTGCGATGGTGCGTGCACTCAAATTTGATCAGAAAATGATTTTGCCATTCATTATGGCCAGCGGTTTTATCGCAGACACAACTTCGCTCCCTTTTGTAATCAGTAACCTCGTTAATATCGTTTCCGTTGATTTTTTTGGAATCGGCTTTATCGAGTATGCTAGCCGGATGATTATTCCGAACTTTTTTTCGCTGCTGGCGAGCCTTCTGGTCTTGTTTTTGTTCTTCCGTAAAAGCATCCCAGGTCACTACGATTTAAAACAGCTCAAGAAGCCGTCTGAAGCCATAAAAGATAAGAAGATGTTCCGAATTTCATGGGTAATCTTAGCCATGTTACTTCTCGCATACCTTGTAATTCAATACATTCATGTTCCAATTTCCGTCATAGCAGGCGTCGCTGCAATCTTGTTTATTTTAGCTGCTCGACGCAGCCCGGCTATTCAAACTTGGAAGCTGGTCAAGGGCGCTCCTTGGGCAGTTGTCATCTTCTCCATTGGCATGTACGTGGTTGTTTATGGACTTCGTAATGTGGGACTTACAGATGAACTAGGAAAAGTCATACAAGCCATCGCCGACAAGGGACTATTCATCTCCACTATCGGTATGGGATTCCTTGCTGCGATATTGTCTTCGGTCATGAACAATATGCCAACCGTGATGATCGATGCATTAGCCATAAAAGGAACAGCAACGCAAGGCGTCATTCGTGAATCTTTGGTGTATGCCAACGTTATCGGCAGTAATTTGGGACCTAAGATGACACCCATCGGATCGCTCGCGACACTTTTGTGGCTGCACGTATTATCACGTAAGGGTGTAAAAATCACATGGGGAAATTATTTTAAAACGGGTATCATTCTCACGATCCCAACACTCTTTATCACATTAACAGGGTTGTATATGTGGCTGCATTTCATCCATTCAACAAGCATTAATGTATGGCTGCTGATTGCCGTAATTACCGCTATATTGGTTCTAATCGCCATATTAATAAATGCTTGGATTAGCTCGAAAATGGGCAAAACGAGATTTCAAGAAGAGATCGTAAAAGTTAACTCGAGAATATAGGAGGCCGATAATAATGAACTACAAACCACTCGTTTATTTTCTGTGTACTGGAAACTCTTGCAGAAGCCAAATCGCCGACGGATTTTTGAAGGCAATGGGCAGCGGCAAATATGAAGTGATGAGTGCTGGTCTAGAAGCTCATGGCTTAAATCCCCGTGCGGTTCAAACCATGAAAGAAGCAGGCATCGATATCTCCAATCATACTTCGGATGTCATTGATCCTGAAATTTTAAAACAAGCAGATTACATCATCACGCTTTGCGGTCATGCTAACGATAACTGTCCGGTTGTAAGTAACGACAAAGCGCAAAGATGGCATTGGGGCTTCGACGACCCCGCAAAAGCGACAGGTACAGAAGAAGAAATCAATACTGCATTCGCAGAGATCCGAGATTCGATAAAAAATCGTATTGAGTTGTTTGTGAAGGAAGGGAAGTAACAAACAGTAATAATTATGTTCTTTCGAATATATTCGAGGATTTAGGAACTGTTTTTGTGCCATTTATAACTATACTACAAAAGAAGCAAGCCCTCAGGGCTTGCTTCTTTATCATTTAAAATTGCTAATTATTTGGTCTTGCTGAATTTCGTCATCTCTAATGATACCTACTCCTGCGTATAAAATATAAATAATGCCGCCAACGAAGCACGCACATAAAGTTAAGAAGGAAATCATATGTTGTCATCCTTTCTAATCGTGATTACATCAATCGTACAGTGACCCTCAAACCTTGTGACCCTCCAATCCAATCTGATATCTCCCATCCAATAAAATTCAACTGACGGTAGTTATTGATAGCTTGACAAAAAATGAAGCTCCTCTTACTATAATATTATCTCGATTATCAAGATACTTATAACTATAATTATATTTATTCAAGACAATCAGTCGTCGAGATAAAAAAGGGAGTGGCAATTACATTGTCAATTGAACAAAGTGGAGGGAACGAGAAACAATGGAAATGGCAAAAGGAAATAAAGTAGGTGTAATCATTGCAGCACTTCTGCTGGCTACACTGATGGCATCGATGGATAACACCATATTAGCAACTGCGATGGGGACAATCGTAGGGGATCTTGGCGGGTTTGACAAATTAATGTGGGTGACTTCTGCTTATATGATCGCAGAGATGGCTGGTATGCCGATATTTGGTAAGTTATCTGATATGTATGGTCGCAAGCGTTTCTTTGTTTTCGGAATTATCGTATTCATGATCGGCTCAGCTTTATGCGGTACAGCGGAATCTATTGTACAGCTAAGTATTTATCGCGCGATACAGGGTATTGGCGGCGGAGCACTTGTACCCATTGCATTCACAATTATGTTTGATGTGGTCGCACCTGAAAAACGTGGGAAGATAGGCGGATTGTTTGGTGCTGCGTATGGTATTTCCAGCATATTCGGACCTCTAATTGGCGCTTATATTGCAGATTATGTTCATTGGTCCTGGATTTTCTACATCAATTTACCAATAGGAATCATTGCATTTGTAATGATTGCTTATTTTTACAAAGAGTCTGTTGAGCATTCTAAACAAAAAATCGACTACATGGGCGCAATAACGCTCGTAACTTCAATTCTTTGTCTCATGTTCGCGCTGGAGCTAGGAGGTAAAAAATACGATTGGGACTCCTTCACGATCATAGGTTTGTTTTTAGCTTTTGCCGTATTATTGGTCACTTTTATATTTATTGAACGCCGCGCAGAAGAACCGATCATCACCTTCAGCATGTTCAAAAATCGGCTTTATTCCACGAGCAATTTAATGGCTATTTTTAGCGGTGCAGCATTTATAACAGCTTCCGTTTACATCCCAATCTACGTTCAAGGGGTACTTGGAGGCTCAGCTACAAACTCGGGGCTCGTGTTGCTTCCTATGATGGTCGGATCTGTTGTCACCGCTGCTGGCGGCGGTATTTTGCTCTCCAAGTTTAGTTATCGCTCCATCATGATTTCGACGTTGTTTCTGCTAGTGGGCGGCATGGCTCTACTGACTACTTTAACACCCGATTCATCCCGATTTACGGTTACAATCTTTATGATTTTAGTTGGTCTTGGCATCGGCTCATCGTTTTCTGTTCTAAGCAATTCCGCCATACATGGATTTACTGCTAGGCAGCGAGGCTCTGCAAGCTCTACACTTAGCTTCACTCGGGAACTGGGAATGACGCTTGGAATTACGGTATTTGGTATTATTCAAAGTAACTTATTTGCAAATAAGCTTTCTTCATCGTTCGTCAGCGGCGGTCAAACGTCGGAGTTCATTGATCTAAGTGATCCAAGTAAAATTTTGACACCTGAGACAAGGGAGAGCATTCCTTCTCAGATTCTTGATAAAATAACTGAAGCACTGTCCTCGTCACTCGTTCATACCTTTGCTTGGGCCATCATTCCTTCCGTCATTGCTCTTTTAGCTGCCTTTGCTATGAGCAAGGAGAAGTTTGATCCAGCTTCCGAGCTAGAAGAATATTCAGCATCTCATTAAAAAATAAACCTCGCTATTCGTAGCGAGGTTTTTCTTATGTACATTAAACTTTTGCAAATAAATCTCTAATGACGCTTGCGTCAAGCTCATTCGTTATTTTATAAGAATTAGCAGCATTTTTTGAAGCATTATAATCAAATACATTTAGAAAATGATGATCGTAAAGTGTAATAACCAAGAGACTACTTAATTACATAATAATATTTCACAACTTGACATATTAGCGACTTCATAGGTATTATAGACACAATAAGTCTGTAATTGAGGTGAGAACATGAAATTTTCCAAAGCAACCAATTATGCACTTCACACCATGCTCATGCTTGTAGAAGCTTCTAATTTGAAGCCCATAGGCGTCAAGCAGCTGGCGGAATCCCAAAACGTTTCACCTACTTATCTTTCCAAAATTTTAACGAGACTCGTCAAAGCAGGGATGATTGAATCCGTTTCTGGGGCAAACGGAGGTTACCGGCTATCACGCAAAAAGGACGACATTACGTTTTTGGATATTATCCACGCTATTGAGGGTACAACATCATTATTTGAATGTGATTTTGTTCATGGTGAAGAATGCTTGATTCAAGCTGCAATGAAAGAAGCGGAAGAGAAGATGGAACAACATCTGAAACAAACGAAATTAGCTGACATTGCAAAAAAACAAACCAAAATTGAAAGTTAAGAACATTTTTTCTGAAAAAGGAGAAGTACAATTAACATCGTATAAAATCCTTTTTTGAAATAATTATAGATATAACGAGTCTTCAATGTCGGACTTGAACTTGATAATAAGCGTTTTTTTCGCTTTATTATAGATATAATGAGTCTTTAATATCCCATTAGTAGGAGATGAGCTACATGAATTATGATTGTGCCATTATTGGCGGAGGACCAGCAGGGTTAAATGCCGCACTTATGCTTGGCAGGGCAAGGAGAAGCGTTGCTTTGATCGACAACAATCGTCCAAGAAATGCTGTTACTCATACATCGCATGGCTTTATAACAAGGGATCGCGTTACACCAGCTGAGTTTCGCCGCATTGCTTATGAAGAGGTGCTGAGTTATCCAACAGTCGATCATAGGCAAGCTGAGGTGATTTCTGTCAGTAAAATTGAAGCCGGATTTGAGCTTATTGATTCATCTGGATTTCGCATTCATACACGTAAATTGATCTTGGCAACAGGAGTAAAAGAAATATTTCCCGAGATCGAAGGCTTTTACCCGCTTTATGGAAAAAGCTTGTTTAATTGCCCATATTGCGACGGCTGGGAGCTACGCGATCAGCCGCTTGTCGTTGTTTCGGAATATCCGACTGTTTTTCATACAGTGAAGCTGCTTCTCAATTGGAGCAAGGATTTAGTTGTCTGTACAAACGGGAATGAAAACCTGTCGAACGAACAAAAAAAACAGCTCCAACGAAAGGGGATCGTAATCATGGAGCAGCCCATTGCAGCATTCGTCGGACAAAATGGGAAGCTTGAGCATATTCGTTTCTCAGATGGAACTACCATCGAAAGAGCTGGTGGTTTCGTTACTCCTAAGTTTATTTCAAGCACGCGGTTCGGAGAACAATTGGGCTGTGATAAAACGGAGTTGGGAGGAATTCAAACGGATGGAAAGGGGAAAACCTCAATACCCGGTCTTTATATCGCTGGTGATGCTTCCTATTTTATGCCATCCCAATTGGTTTTTGCTGCGGCAGACGGCAGTCGAATAGCGATGAGCGTAAATTTGGAGTTGGCAGAGGAAGACTTCATTTAACGAAACTTAAATGAAGTCACAATACGGAAAGAGGGAGCGCTATTTGCAAATAAAAAATCATTTGATTGGGTCTTCAAAATTTCGGGCAGCTTTATGTGTCATCTTGCTTCTTACAGAGCAAGGCGGAACGTTGACTAGCTCAGAAATGGCGCAACAGCTGAATGTCCATGCGGCTTATTTACGAAAAATCATGTCCACATTGCTGAAAGCTGGGATGGTTGAAGCTAAGGAAGGACAAGACGGTGGATATAAACTAAAACATCCTGAATCAGATATAACACTGGCTGATGTTTACGATGCAGTAAGAGAGGTAAAGAAAAGCCAAACCGTTACATTCTGTCATTGGACAACATCTATAAATGAAAACTTAGCGAAATTGATGCTAGAAGTTGATGAATGTACCATTTCATACTTAAAGGAAATTAAAGCAACTGACATGATAAGCAGCTTAAGCAATTCAAATTAGAAAAATCTAACATCCAACTGGAGAGGAAGACATAACCATGACAATTATACATGCAACGGATACAACACTAAAAAATGAAATTCAAAAGGAGGGGCTAACCATAGTTAATTTCTGGGCACCTTGGTGTGGGCCATGTCTTATGTTTGCACCCATTCTTGAAACATTTCGTTCGGCAGGAAGCCATAATGTAAAAATTGTGAAAGTAAATGTGGATGTTAGTGAAGCGATGGCTTCACTATTTGGAATTATGAGTATACCTACTACCATCCTCTTTAAAGATGGAATACCTGTTGACAATAGGAGCGGAGTCTTATCAGTAGAAGGCTTGGAACAATTTATTTCTGGTCATAATAAATAATAGCCTGCCTTATATATTCCTTTACAGGAATATTCCCTATGTGGTATATTTGGTTTAAGAAGCGATTCACAGTAAATAATAAATAGAGGTAAGGTGAACAAATATAAGAAAAACAATCGTATCGGAATTTTTATAGTGACTTATGAAGGATATAGACAAGCTTGATCGTTCATGATAGAGGAAAAAGATGTGTAGTACACACGTATCAAAAGGTTAATATCATCGCAATGGAGGATTCAGATGACTACAAAAATTAAAATGACTCATACGTTTAATGCTCCTCGTGACCTTGTGTTTAAGGCTTTTTCAGAATCAGAACATTTACTGAATTGGTGGGGACCAAAAGGATGGGCTTTTGATATTAAAAAATTCGATCTCCGCCCAGGTGGTTTATTTCATTACAAACAGACCGCACCAGACGGAACCGAGATGTGGGTCAAGTTTATCTATCATGAAGTTAATTCACCTGAGAAAATTGTATATACCAATTCCTTTTCTGATGAGGAAGGTAACACCGTGCGTGCACCCTTTGACGCTAATTGGCCTCTTGAATTTTCAGTCACTTTTATTTTCAGTGAAGATGGAGACAAAACCATTCTTACTATGGAAGGGGAAGCAGTATCTCCAACTGAAGAGGAAGCCAAAACGCTAGAAGCATCACAAGATATGGTTCGCGAAGGATATGAAGTGACGTTTAATCAACTGGCAGATTACTTATTAATGGTATAAACCAACTAGTTAAAGTGATACAAAAAAACTCTTAACGACAAAGGTTAGTTTGATCTCACATTGTTGATGATCAACCTAACCTTTGTTGTTTTTTTGTTAGAAGGGCTCAAATGGAACGGGGGCGAGCCTTTTTGCGTAATGTATCTCAGTACTTTGCACTTCATGTCCAACTTGATATTCTCGCTACATATTTTTACCAAAAAATTGTTGAACCACCAACAATCGTGTAAAATATAACTTATTTGCTCGACGCATATCGTTCCAAATTCCTCGGAGGAAGTGAGTAAACATAATATTTTAGTCTTATTTACTTCAGAAAACTATACTAAGGCTTCAAATCAGTTATTTTGTTACATTTCCCAGTCATTTTATTTTAACTATAAGTCGAGGTTATGCGTCGTATGAATGATAAGTATACAGCTCAAGCAGATACTTGGTACCAGCTTGCAGAGCAAAAGGCAGCCCAATATTTTGAAACATTGAACGAACAAGTGAAGAATAAAACTTATGTAACCACACTAACCGAAGATATTCAATTGTGGAAAAAGAACCATATCCAACATTATTCATTGTTATCCTTTTTTTCGAAAGGAAAGAAAAAACCGGATTCTCGGGATTATCATAGATATATATGGTGGCTGAATTATTCAGGAAAACTGGATGATTATTTGGATCGAAGCGTTTCCTATATTTATATGAGGGATTTAGGAAAAGCTTTGGATGCTCCAGAGACACAAATGAGAATTCAACGGGTGATTGCTGACGTCAAAAGCCACTTTATTCAACCCTCAACAACAAACGGGGGAGAGCAGCCTGATTTTATGACCTTGGCGGGGCTGTATCGGTGGGCTCAGAAGGAAGGCATAGAAAACGGCATAATTTGGGTAATAAATAAACTAAAATCCGTATCCTCTAATATCCCAAAGGAAATGAGTTCCGAGCACGCGGTGCGCAAGCTGATCAAAATCATAATTGGCGTAATGTTGCATGTAATTGAAGAAATGGATGACCAAGTATTGCCTGCTGAACGTGCCAGGAGACTAGACGAAGCCATCAGACTTGGTTACTCCTATGGGCTAACCTATCCTTTTATTGACGATCTGCTTGATTCGGGTGTCCTAAAGGCAGAGGAGAAAGAACAATATTCCAATATGATCCGTACTTCGCTTCTAAGCGGATCTGTTCCACAATTAGGTGAATGGTCCGGCAATAACTTTGAATTTGTCCAATACGTACACGCGGAGCTTAGTGACGCTTTTGAGTATATTAAAAAATATCAGCGACCTGAGACACAACAAACCTTTTTCGAGCAATCCTACGTGTTTTTTCATTCTCAGGATTTGGACCGTGTCAAGGACCTATCGAATGTAAATTACACTAACAAAGAGCTTTACCTGCCTATCATTTTAAAATCCTCATCTTCAAGGCTCATCGTTCGTTCCGTCATTAGTGCTCCTTTGGATGAAGGCTTTGATAATCGAACATTTTATTATGGCATTTATAACCAGCTGGCAGATGATTTAGCAGATATGTTTGATGATATGAAAGACGGGGCGGTAACACCCTATACCTATTATTTGAAATACCATGAGCAGCGCTCAGATCTAATCAATCCCTTTGAGTTATACTGGTCCGTCATCTCTTATTTAATTCACAACATATACTACTCCGATGCCAAAACCAGAGAAGTGATTCTTGATCGTGCCTTCAATGGTCTAAAAAGGTTGAAAGAACGTATAGGTACTGAGAAATATAACGAAATTATGGCGGTGTTTGCTTCAGGAGATCCAGATTTCAATCGCCTTATCCAACATGTGGTTCAAAAAGCGGATGATGTGGATTTCTTCGATAAACTGCTCCGGGATCAGATGGTAACGGTTTTAAAAAGCAATCGCAGTGAAAAGGAGCAATTCCTTTCAACTGTCAAAACTGCTCGCGAGCAAATCAACAATCTATTGCCGATTCACAAAAGTAATGAAATACCTCCAATGAGAGAGCTGCTTATTGATGCTGCAAACTACAGTCTTGAGGGAGATGGCAAACGATTACGGCCAATATTGGCTTGGGTCATGGGTATAAATGAGTATGGACTGCATGCTTCGGCGATCGTGCCGCTTCTAAAATCATTAGAGTATATGCATACCGCGTCTTTAATCTTCGATGATCTCCCAACGCAGGATAATGCCTCTACTCGCAGAGGGCGACCTACGCTGCACCAGGTGCATAATAGTGCCACCGCGGAATTAACCGGCCTATTTCTTACCCAAAAGGCGATTGAAGAGCAATCATCCCTTGAACAGTTTGACCCTAAAACCGTGCTTGCTTTAATGCAATATTCGTCCCAAAGAGCTGGAGATATGTGCATGGGGCAGGCGATGGATTTGCATTCCAAAGGAAAAGCATTAACATTGGAGCAGCTAAATATGATGTGCTTTTACAAAACCGGAATTGCATTTGAAGCTTCACTTGTAATGCCTGCTATTCTCGCTCAGGTAAAGTCGTCAGAAATTGCGGTTTTGAAAAAATACGCCTATCATGCGGGCATAGCCTTTCAAATTAAAGATGATTTGCTTGATTCGGAAGGAGATTTACATTTACTCGGTAAACCTATTGGCCAGGATGTGGAGAACAACAACTCGACTTTTGTAACCATCCTTGGTCTAGATGGAGCTAGAAAAGAGATGTGGGAACACTTCTGCCTTGCAATGGAAGCATTGAAAGAGATGCCACGTAATCCAGCTTTTCTGAAGCAACTGCTGAATTATATTATAAGCAGGGATTATTAAATTACATTCGTACGTCTTGAGGAAGATTCGTGAGATCATGTTAGATATTGCAATAATTTGAATAAGCAAACAGCAGTCCATCGGTGACATATGGTCACTGTTGGACTGCTTTTACTTTTTAATGGTGTTTGAAGCAGTCAGCAAAAGTTGATGAGAATGAAGGGGAGAAGTAAAGTGAGCGAGGTTAATATGACTAATTACCAATTCATAAGTGACTATAAAGACATTTCAACCTACAAAGAAAGCTTTAATGAATTGGCTAAAATGGTATTTGGACTTGATTTCGAAAAATGGTATGAAAAAGGGGGCTGGAACGAAAATTATATATGTTATTCCTTTCTCGATAAAGGTAAAGTAATTGCCAATGCCTCAGCAAGCAAAATGACGGTTATATGTAACAGTGAAGAGTACAAAGCCATTCAAATCGGTACCGTTATGACGCATCCCGACTATCGAAATCAAGGATTATCAGGCAAACTGATGAACCATATTATCGAGAAATATGAACAAGAATATGACTTTATCTACTTGTTCGCTAATGATTCGGTTCTAGACTATTATCCTAGATTTGGGTTTAGAAAAACGCAAGAAAGTAGTTTTACGCTAAACATTTCAGGTTTAGAATTAAAACCAGAAGCAATCCGTTCCTACCGCAAGCTACATACGAATAACGCCAATGATTATCGGTTGATGGAGCAGTTTGCTAAGGAAAGAATATCTGTATCCCCTATAATGGGTGTGAAAAACAATGAACATCTATTGCTGTTTTATTTTATCTTAGCATTCAATGATGCGATTTATTATGTCGAAGAAGTTGATGCCATTGTTATTTTTAAACACGAGGATAAACAACTTCATCTTTATGATATCATCAGCGTTCAAAAAGTTGATTATGATGTTATTTTGAACAGCCTTGTTACTGCCGATACGGAGATTATTCATTTTTACTTTACACCCGATTACGATAATGAAAACATTCATGTCGAGTTATTAGCAGAGAGTGAGGACACATTGTTTGTTCGTCCTTCATTTGAAGATAGAGCAGAACATATTTTGTTTCCATTAACTTCTCATTCATAACGAAACACTTTTTTCAAACATTATCAGTACAAGGTAAATATCATGCTCTACATCCTGCAGGAACAGCATAGGCCATCGTCTTCCATGTCAATCGTACAGGTCGTTTTGTCTTCTTGAGAATACAATATGGTGTATTCCAAAACAGGAAGGAGATAATTCTGTGAACCGTAACGATTATAATAACATGAGTAATAACATGAACATGGGTAGTAATATGGGTAGTAACATGGGTATGGTAGAAGGTGCGAATTCGGCTAACTTTTGTCCGGATTGTCCAACGCAAACGATTTATGATCCTCCAATTACGCAATATGAGGACATCTACCATCCGCAGCTTGTAAATGTTATTCAAAATATTGAAACGGTGAAGAAGCATCATTGTTGTCCTGTCTATCAGCATTATTACACGCAATCTGAGAAAAATGTCATGGTTTCAGGCTTAAAACGCAGAAAACGTGCTAAAATATCTTCCAAAAAACGTTCCAAAAAATAGTCCTTAAATATAAAAAAAGACCCGTAAGAGCCAACGCTTCGCAAATGAAGCGGCCGCCTTACGGGTCTTTCGCTTGTTTTCAAGATTACTTTAACTGATACAAGAGATGATTTCTTCTTAAATACATATACAATACATACAGAATACAGCAGACAGGCAAAACAAACAGAAAATTACCTTAACTGTTGTCAAAAAGGCTCCAGCCTCAATAAGATATGAATATATATTGTTAAATTTCTAAAGGAATTTAATGGGGAAGCTGAACAACTTTGTGAAATATATCTACTCCTTCATATAAACGTTGCAGATTATTCACAATTTGTATACTTGAAAATCTCAGAAGCAGAGAAGTAGCAACGTTTAGATTGAAACTAATAGAAGTTTAGTTTAACATCAAATACAGTGAACCATACCTCAAGTATCGGAAAAAATGTAATGATGCTAGTAACACATGGCGGCAAACAAAAGCTTCAATCGATGCATTAAGCTTTGTTATTGCCTTTGCTTTGTGTGTTCCTAGAGCCTTGTAAACGGACTTTTCACTTTTCACCAGCTTTCAAATAGCTTATAATTATCTGATAATCGCAGATCATTTAATCTATAATCAATTACAAAACAATATGATATGGTTTTAATTGAAACAGAAAAGGTGTGTGACTGGGTCGAGCATTGGCTTAGTGTAACGCCTATACAGAAGCGCCTACATGCTTTATGCAAATTTTAGGATATAAGGATGGTAAAAATGAGCAACGGAGAAAATAAAACAGACGTCATCTTGATTGGTGCCGGAATCATGAGTGCGACTTTAGGGACACTTCTGAAAGAATTGGTACCGGAATGGAAAATTACCGTGTTTGAGAAGCTCGAGAGTGCTGGAGAAGAAAGCTCTAACGAGTGGAATAATGCAGGAACAGGGCATGCAGCACTGTGCGAGCTTAACTACACTGTAAATAAGCCAGACGGATCTGTAGATATTAGCAAAGCGATTCAAATTAATGAACAGTTCCAGCTTTCCATGCAGTTTTGGTCTTACCTTGTAAATAGTAAGCTAATCCGTAATCCGCAAGACTTTATTATGCCATTACCTCATATGAGTATGGTCCAAGGAGAACAAAATGTAACGTTTCTAAAGAAACGTTTTGAAGCCATGTCTACTAATCCGTTGTTTAAAGGGATGGAATTTTCCGATAACCCTGCAAAATTAATGGAATGGATCCCACTTATTATAAAAGATCGTAAATCAAATGAAGCTATAGCAGCAACCAAAATTGACTCTGGTACGGATGTCAACTTTGGTGCTTTAACGCGCATTCTGTTTGACCACTTAAAACGTAAAAACGTTGATCTCAAATATAAACATAGCGTTGATAACATTAAACGTGCTAGCGACGGCTCGTGGGAATTGAAAGTACGTAATGGCAGCGGCAATGTCGAACGGCATACTGCAAAATTTGTTTTTATCGGAGGCGGAGGCGGAAGCTTGCATTTATTGCAAAAATCCGGTATTCCTGAAGGTAGACATATTGGCGGATTCCCCGTAAGCGGAATATTTATGGTTTGTAATAATCCGAATGTTGTGGCACAGCATCATGCAAAAGTTTACGGCAAAGCCAAAGTTGGAGCTCCTCCAATGTCGGTTCCACATTTGGATACAAGATTTATCGACAATAAAAAATCTTTGCTGTTTGGTCCTTTTGCCGGATTCTCACCTAAGTTTTTGAAAACCGGTTCAATGTTTGATTTGGTCACTTCCGTAAAACCGGATAATCTCATCACAATGTTATCCGCAGGTGCAAAAAATATGTCATTGACAAAATACCTGATTGAGCAAGTTATGTTATCCAAAGAAAAGCGCATGGATGAGTTGCGCGAGTTTATCCCTAACGCCAAAACGGAAGACTGGGATTTAGTAGCAGCTGGTCAGCGTGTGCAAGTTATCAAAGATACTGAAGCTGGCGGCAGAGGAACACTTCAATTTGGTACGGAAGTTATAACGGCTGCTGATGGTTCGATTGCAGCATTGCTAGGCGCTTCGCCAGGTGCTTCTACTGCTGTTCACGTTATGCTTGAAGTATTTAAAAAATGTTTCCCTCAACACATCAAAGAGTGGGAACCAAAAATTAAAGAAATGATTCCTTCTTATGGCGTTTCATTAATGGAAAATCCAGAGCTTCTGCACGAAATTCATACTTCTACAGCTGACTCACTAGGCCTGAGTGAAAAAGAGCTGGCTTTTAGTTAGTTTTTCTGATTTAAAAACAAATGAATGTAGTGAAATATTACGTAATTGAAAGCATGCCGTGAATTATTTAATTTCATTAAAATAAATATTGAACCTTTGATCTAATTATAGATTGAAGGTTCTTTTTTTATTGAATTTAAAGGTGCTGCAGTTAATATTGCTTGCATGTTACCGTTTTTGGTGAGAGGACATACTAATAAAAACCTTTTTGCTCCCTTTTAAAGCAATTGTCCCAATTTTTTTTTACAGCGTGAAAAATAACGGGCTGCTCGATTGTATTACTAGTGAAAGGGGGACATCAAGTGAACGATTCATATGAGCTCAATGAATCCGTCCGCAAAGCCGTGGTCAACTATTCCGACAGCCTGGTCAAGATAGCTTTCGCTTATCTCAAAAATATTGCTGACGCGGAGGAAGTAGCGCAAGAAGTATTTCTAGCCTATCTCCAAAAATCCCCCGTCTTTGATAGTGATGAACATGAGAAAGCCTGGTTAATCCGTACAACTATCAATAAATGTAAAAACTTGCTCAAGACGGGGTGGTTTAAGAGTCGAAACCCCATACCGGACAACCTGTCTAACCTGCCGAAGGATGAATACATGGTCATGCAGGCTGTATTATCATTGGATAAAAAATATCGGGTCCCGATCCATTTGCATTATTACGAAGGTTATTCCTTGGAAGAAATAGCGGATATACTTCATGCCAAACCTGCGACGGTAGGTACTTGGCTCGCTCGAGGGCGTAAACAGCTTAAAGAAGTTATAGGCGGTGATTTGTGAGAATGAAAAAATCAAGTTATAAATCGGCCATGTCCAAAGTGAAAATAAGTGAAGACTTTCAAGAACGTACACTTGAACGCTTAAGCCTGGAGAAGCACAAACAAATCGACAACAATAATAACAACATACGAAATGGAGAGATTCCTATGAAAACAGTTCATTCTAAAGTAAAGAAAAACAAAGTGATGATCTGGGCAACCAGCATTGCGGCTTGTGCGGTATTGACTCTGAGCATTAATGCAGTAAACCAAGACGCAGGCAGTACTTCTCCTGGTGCGGTCACGAAAAATCCAAGCGGCACCATTGAGAATAATGGTCCTGGACCGGCGACCTCAGCAAAACACAGGGTAAACATTGATGGTGTGATTGATGAGGTAAGTACCGACGGCCAAAGCTTTCGAATTGGCGAATTGTGGGTGACAGTTACGGAAAAAACGACTTACGGCATAACAGGCCCAACAGCTCCTGATATTTCAGAGCAGCTGGTAAGCAAGGAATTTAAAGTGGGCAACACGGTATCTGGCTTCACTTCGGAAGACGTCACGAGCGGAAAAGTAACAGCCGACGTCATTTTCAATAATTTTTGATATAGCTGCTGTTAGCATACTAACCGCATCCTCCTATGGGTGCGGTTTTTTGCTAGCATAATATAAAATAGACGATCATAAATCAAAAAAAGACCGATCAACATCAATGCTTGTTGGGATCACTCCGTTTCCAGTGTCCACCACAAAAAGCTAAGTTTTTTACAGTAGGAACTAAATTCTTACAGGTAAACGATAAAGAAACGTTTTGTTAAAATAATTATTGTAATCGCTTTCAAGTTAATATATGGAAGGAAGTGAGGCTCGAGCAGCCTATTGCAGGCTTTACAGCATCATGTGAGACTAAATGCAATTAAAGAAGAGGAGGTATACAGATGAAATAATTGTAACCTCCGATGACGGACATGGGACGCTTACCTAGACTATTTAGAAATTCAGTAAAAACACTGAATCTAGTAGAGAGAGTTAAGCAGAACGGAGTGGCGCGAACAACCATACTTGTATGTTTATACGAGGAGGTACTACCATGTTCAAAGCAAAACTAATAAAAGGGGCAGCGGCCCTAGCACTTTTCAGTTCGTTATTCTCCATCCCGATAATGCCTATTGCCAGTGCAGCCGATGCCAACTGCCCGAACGGATATGTAGGTCTGACATACGACGATGGCCCAAATGCCAGTAACACTACATCACTGCTCAATGCTCTGAAGCAGGCCGGTTTGCGTGCAACGATGTTCAACCTTGGGCAAAACGCCCAAAATAACCCGTCACTCGTGCGGGACCAAGTGAATGCGGGCATGTGGGTCGGAAACCACTCTTATACACATCCTCACATGACCACATTGAGCAGCTCGCAGATGTCATCGGAAATTACGCGAACACAACAAGCGATCCAGTCAGCTACCGGAGCTGCACCAAAATTGTTCCGCCCGCCGTACGGCGAGACTAACGCTTCTTTGAAGTCAATCGAGAGTCAAAATGGGCTAACCGAGGTGCTGTGGAACGTTGACTCACAGGACTGGAATGGCGCCACCACCGCACAGATCGTAGCCGCTGCGGGCAGACTGCAGAACGGCGATGTCATCCTGATGCATGATCAATACCAGACTACGCTCCAAGCGATCCCCCAGATTGCTCAGAATCTTAAGAGCCGGGGACTTTGCCCTGGTATGATTTCAACAAGCACCGGCCGGGCGGTTGCGCCTGACGGTGGCGGTACAACTACTCCTCCAAGCACAAGTACAAAAAAGGAAGCCGAAAGCATGACCAAAGCTGGTCAGTACACCGGGAATATCAGCTCGCCGTTCTCTGGTGTTGCTTTATACGCCAACAATGATTTGGTCAAATACACACAGAATTTCACGAGCGGAACTCATAGTTTCTCACTCCGTGGTGCTTCAAATAATTCCAATATGGCCAGAGTTGACTTGAAAATAGGCGGGGTGACGAAAGGGACCTTCTACTTCGGAGGCAGTAGTCCCGCAGTCTATACCATAAGCAATGTCAGCCATGGAACCGGTAATCAAGAAATTGAGCTCGTTTGCACCTCCGATAACGGGACATGGGATGTTTACATTGATTATTTGGAAATTCAGTAAATAACTCGAACCAGTAAAGGATACGATTTAGTTATTGATTTAAATTCAAATCGTATGTTCCACTAAATCCCGGCGGGATCTTCTCCGTCGGGATTTTTGTGATTAGCCCTGTTGAAAAAACTGAATAAAACTTATCGTCATTTTTCAAGCTAAAAGATTGATCATTTATAATATTGGTTTAGTTCTTGACCTAAAGTAATGTCACCCCATATAATTATCCATTAATAACCAATAGAATGAGGTCAAGGAGAGTGAAGTTAATGGAAACTACCCTTACAGCCGATCTTGAAAGAATACTGCGAAAACTTGATCAAGCTGATTTAATTAATCTTTTAGTTGATCGGATACCCTCCAGTGACTTGAATTCACTTCTCTTAAAAGTATTCAGCGAGAAAACAAAGACATCTTCTCCAAATGATCTACTTAAAAGATACAAGAATAACCGTTTTGTACACCCAGCTGACGTCGATGTGCTCTTACTTAAGAGGATGGAGTTGGATGTTTTAGTTATTGCTTCAAAACATTCTTTTTCGCCAATTCAACTATCTCCCGTAGCACCATTGGGCTGTGCTTCTGTGCTAGGAACAGTTGATCAAAACAAAGCAATTTCCGCGTTAAGAGGAACGGAGGTTGTATCAGATGCAACCAATCTCTTAGCCCTGCATATCAGTAATTTACTTAAAACAATTGATTCAAATGATAAGAGAGATAATTTTATTCGCTTCTGTACAACCCATAGGCATGTCCGAGCGCAATTCTTTGGAGATGCTCCAGGGATGCTGCCTCATTTCCATTTATTTTGTATGGTGACGTCTGGATTAGATGAAGGTTCCTATAGCTTCGAAAAACACTCATTATGGGAGCATATTAAAGTGTACCAAAGTATATTTAAAACGCTGTTTGGATCTGACATCGAGATCATTATAAGTGAACGAAGTGGTTACAAAGATTCGGCTGGCTTAGTCTCAAGGATTATAAAACATGGAAATGAATTGTCATTGAATGTGTCGGTAAGTACAGGAGAGCCGAATATGGAAAACCAGTATTACAAAGGAATGCAATTCACAATAAAGACAGTAATCGGCGAAACGGAGTATTTTATTGGAGATGGCGGCTTTGTAGATTGGACACAAAATATGTTAGGCAGCAGGAAAGAGCGGCTTTTAATTAGTGCAATTGGTCTGGATAGGCTCATTTTGTGAAGTTCCGGCCTTTCTAAAAGGACTCGAAATTATTGAATTCCTACTAAGCAGGTGATTATCATTTTTGAGAAGATGTATGCTGCAAACGTAATGGATTCATTGACTTATCTTTTCATCTTTATTAGGACTGATCCAACGAACCCTTTACTTTTTCAACTTTTACTCAAGTATCGATGCTGGTTACATAAAGAAACCAAATTTAATTTTCGCTCAATTAAGAGGTTACTAAATGAGTTGAGTTTAATTGAAGATCCTCGATACAAAGCAACTATTATCTCAAAACTCAAAAGAATAAGGTTGTACAATAGGGTTCATAACATAGAAAGGATATATCAAAGCATGGGTCCGATCAAATACATAATAGAAAGTTTAATACATGTGATTGATCAACAGGATACAAATAAAATAAGCATTATGTCTAGTTCAGTCCATAATTATCCATCATTCATTTTAGGTAAATACAAATGCAACTCTGTAGATTTCTGGAATGAACAGATTTGCTTTTACAATAGAAATTATCAAAGTGACTTCATGAGTGATTGGAAGTATTTGTTTTTTGAATATTATCCGAAGCATGAGCAATCACTATTGCGTTAACCATCAAATGGGAATTCATATTAATATTATAAAAATGGAGTGATTAAGTGTTTCCAATTCTAGAGACAGAAAGATTGCAATTGAGAGAAATTGTTAAAGAAGATGCTCATAGCATCTTTCATTGCTTTTCCAATCATGATGTGACACGATATTATGGACAAGATACGTTAACAAATATCAAACAAGCAGAACCGTTCATTGCGTTTTTCGCGAAAAGCTACCAAGAAAATCGAGGCATTCGATGGGGAATTGAAATAAAAGGTAAAAAAGAAATGATCGGGACCATCGGTTTTAATGTTTTGTCTTTAAAACATAAGAGAGCTGAGATAGGCTATGAGCTTCATCCTGATTATTGGGGAAATGGTTATGCAACAGAAGCCATTTCAAAAGTTATAGCATATGGTTTTAGCGAACTTGGGTTAACACGAATTGGCGCGATTGTTTTTATTGAAAATAAAAAATCCAATCAAATATTAACAAAACTAGGTTTTGAAAAAGAAGGGATTTTGAAAAACTATATGTATCAAAATGGTGTTGCCTATGATACAAACATTTACTCTTTGATAAAGTGAAGTTAATGAAAGGATGGAATCAATGAAAACAATTCAAAAGATGTATGAACATCTAAACTGGGCAAATCAACGTATTCTAGAAACTTTGCAAAATGTAGTAGTCGAGGATCAACTGGTGCGGTTATTTTCTCATATTCTATATGCCGAACAAGTTTGGATTGCTAGAATACAAGGAATGGACAGTTCACAAATGCCTATCTGGTCAGTTGGTGATCTAGAATCCTGTGCAACACTTATTAAACAAAATGAAGAAAGCTTCAAAAATATTCTCACTAAAATCACAAACGCTGACTTAGATAACTTAGTATCATATTCAAACAGTAAAGGTAAAGAGTTTATAACTTCCACACGAGATATTTTAACTCATGTAGCACTACATGGTCAGTATCATCGAGGACAAATTAATTTACAAATTCGAGCAAATGCTTTTGAACCCGTCAACATTGATTATATTTCTTTTGTGAGATAGAAATATCAATAGTTACGATTTGAATTACAGGTAAACGATAGTTATACTTTAGTTCTGGAGCAGTTTGCCATGGCAGCTGCTCTTTATTATTTATTAATACAAAGGTTCGTATGGCTCCAATACTTGGTCATAGTGATATATGATGAAGAAGGTCTGTACCCCTCGTATTTGTAAGAGAAAGGTGTGTAAATCCTGTTTAAGCTTAATCATGTCTCTCTTCCTATGCGCACTACTTTATTCATTAATATCGTTCTCGTTTTTTCGATTAGCACCGTTTCTGTTCTGTTGTATGGCGATCACTTTCTCATTGGGTCATATGATAAACAAAATAATGACGATGTCAAATATGTAAATAGCGCTAAAATTTTATTGAATAAGCACACGATTGCTTATAACAGCGGCGATGAGCCGTCTGCTTTCATCATGCCAGGAATGCCAGTTGTACTGGCTGGTCTCATGCTCATCTTCGGACAAGGAGATGGAGGGATTGTGGCATTCCGAGTCCTTATGGCAGCCCTTCAGGCGTTCTCGATCTATTTGATTTTTATAGCGGCTAATCAACTGTTTAATAGTAGAGCAGCTATAATAGCCAGTATCGCAACTGCGCTTTATTTGCCCGATTATTTTTCTTCAGGCGCCATTTTGTCGGAGACAATGTTCCGTACGCTGTTCATATTGCTTATTTGCTTTAGCCTTCTTGCTTTAAGGAGACAGGAAACGAGGTATTACATTATTTCGGCCGCTATTGTTGGGCTAGCATGTTATTTCAAACCGCATGCGGTACTTTTTCCCGTTGTCTGGTTCATTTTATGGCTTGTGCAAAAGATATCTTGGAAAATTATAGTGAAGTATACAGCAGTTATTTCGCTAACGTTGATCCTTTTGCTATCACCATGGTGGATACGGAATTACGTCACATTTGATAAATTCATTCCATTCACACAGTCAGCAGGCAATCCGATGTTATTAGGCGCTCTTATTAACAACAAGGCACCTTCAAAGGCCTTCTTCGACACCCATCTAGAATACGAGGGCATCAGTGAAAATTTATTTGCAGGCTCAGATGCTGCTCAAGCCGAAACGGCACAAAAAATTGTAAGCTTCGGCTTTACAAATCAGCCTTTAAAATACTTGAAATGGTATACGATTGATAAAGTTTTTGGATTATATGCGGCTCCTTATTATTGGAAAACGGTATTTGGTGTAAATATTTGGATCGCGGGCATCTATCATGTCGTATTTATGCTATTTGGAGCAGCAGGTTTACTGATTACGCTTAAGCGAGCCTTCCGGCAAAAGGAGATTGCTTATTTGTTTTTATTGCTTTCACTGGCCTATTTTACATTAATCTATATTCCTTTTGTCGCATTCAATAGGTATGGTTACCCGAATGTGTTTCTTTTCTTTATGAGCGCAGGTTTTTTTATCGACTGGGCGATTGCAAAGTATCAAAGTACGAGTGTGAAAAATCATGTCACTGCCAACCTTTAAAGGCTTCAACACACACGGGAATCGAAATGGATGGGAGGCTTTATGAAAAAAAGATATGCTTTCATGCTATTTATAGCAATCAGTATTTTATTTTTAATAGGATATAATAGATATTTTTATAGTTTTCAAGCTCTTAATAATAATGCTGTCATATTTAGTGGTCCGACCAAATCTCCGAATGGCGAATATAATGCAAGTGCATATTATATCCCTTACGGTGGCGCAGCAGGTGGCGTTTTGTATCTTGTCGAGGTTGAAGAAATCCAAACGGGCAAGAAAAAAACGATTTATTCAAGCAATCATAAAGACATTTTTTCTATGAATTGGAAATCCGCAGAAGTTCTTAAAATTAAAAATGAAAGTCTAGAATATAATGACCATAGGAATATAGAGTTGAATGTGAAGTCCGATATTTATGAAGAATCTGGCGCTGCTTGTCGAAGTCTATTGTTAAAAGGAAAGTTTGAAAATTGTTATAAGGCCGATGACATTCAGGTGCCATTTATTCTTAAAATGATTGGTTTCTGAAAAGAGACACGGAACTCCACAATTTGAAATTACGATTGTTAAGATACATTGGCTTGATTAATTATGGTTTTAGTATTTAGCATACTTCATGTTGCAAACGGTACACCAATGCTTAAGGCTCAAATTATTATGAGAAAAGGTACAGCCCCTCTAAAAATATGAGGAGTTGTACCTTTAGTTTTTTCTATAGCTGCTTTTTTAATTGGTAAAGCATTTTTTACAAATCGTTTGCTATTTCATTAATCCTTTAATGAAAATAGATATTTTAGGAACATAGATAAGCATGAGAGACCTAGGGGCATTACAGGTAAAATTGATGTAATGTTCACCAGAACTAGTCACCGTGCAGGATACTTCCAAAATATATAGAATGTTTTTATAACATATCGATATTTTTGACAAATCTTTCATCAGATGTAGTGGGGGTATATGTTTATGGAAAATAATCGAAATTGGGCAGGTAACTATAGGTATAGCGCATCGGAACTCCATGTTCCGGAAACATTGGAGCAAATACAAGAAATAGTAGCACGTAGCAATCGAATTAAGACACTTGGCACTCGTCATTCGTTCAATGGAATCGCTGATTGTAACGAAAACCTCATCTCTCTTCAAAAGTTTAACCGAATCATTGCATTAGACACTAAACACAATAAGGTTACAGTCGAGGGAGGTATTAGATACGGAGATCTGTGTCAATATCTGTATGAATTCGGTTATGCTTTGCACAACTTGGCGTCGTTGCCCCATATTACAATAGCAGGCGCATGCCAAACGGCCACACATGGTTCCGGTGACCAGAATGCTAATCTTGCTTCGGCGATTCATTCCATGGAAGTTGTCAAAGCGGATGGGAATAAGGTCGTATTCTCCCGTGATCAACAAGATGGGCTTTTTGCCGGGGCGGTAGTGGGGCTTGGAGGGCTCGGGGTTATTACGAAAATCACTCTAGATATAATCCCCACATTCCAGATGAGTCAATATGTATTTGATCATTTGCCTTTAGTTCAACTTAAAGACCATTTTGACGAAATATTCTCTAGCGCTTATAGTGTTAGTCTTTTTACGGATTGGAAAACGTCTACATTCAATCAAGTCTGGCAAAAGCGTAAGTTACCAGATCTTGAACACGCTGAAGTGGAATCTGAATTTTTTGGCGCCAAGCTCGCAAGTGTACCACGACATCCAGTGCCAGGTTATTCTGCAGAGAATTGCAGTGAGCA
Organism: Paenibacillus sp. 01T47; assembly: GCF_056398245.1. Lineage (NCBI taxonomy): Bacteria > Bacillati > Bacillota > Bacilli > Caryophanales > Paenibacillaceae > Paenibacillus > Paenibacillus sp. 01T47. The sequence goes on along the minus strand of NZ_JBFTPA010000002.1, from coordinate 18,865 downwards.
GCTTGGTATTCCGGGGCCATGGCATGAAAGGCTACCGCACTTCCGCATGGATTTCACGCCAAGTGCCGGAGAGGAACTACAGAGTGAATATTTTGTGCCGCGCAAAGATGCCTATCAAGCACTATGTGCGATTGACCGGATACGTGATTTCATATCGCCACATCTTTATGTGTCAGAAGTTCGTACGATTGCAGAAGACAATTTGTGGATGAGTCCTTGTTATAAGCAGGAATCCGTTGCTTTTCACTTTACATGGAAGGCGGATTGGGAGGCGGTCCGACAAATCCTTCCGATGATCGAGGAACAAATTGCGCCTTTCCATGCTCGCCCACATTGGGCAAAGCTGTTTGCCACGCCACCTGCCCATCTTCAATCATTATATGAGAAGTTGCCTGACTTTCGGCAATTACTACTTCAAAACGACCCTCAAGGAAAGTTTTGCAACGACTTCTTGAAAAACTACATTATGGAGAAACATTAATTCCTTTACAGTTATATAACCATATGGTAATGTATATAATATAATATGGAAATTATAACTTTGGAGGGGATTGAATGGACGGTAAACTTCTACAATATGAAGGAAGAAGTGTGGTTCGGTTCGAGCGTTACCTGAATCATCCGATAGAAAAAGTATGGAGGGCGATAACTAGTCCCAATCAGATTGTCAATTGGTTAACTGCGCATGCTGAATTTGATTTGATCGTTAACGGAAAGATTACATTTCGTTGGGAGAATGGGGATCTGGTACATGGAAAGTTCATTATGGTCAATCCCCCAAATGAGCTCGAGTACACTTGGATAGAGAAGACTTCAGGAGAATCAGTGGTTCGATGGGAGCTGCATGACGATGATAAAGGATGCCATCTTCACCTGACTCATACGTTTTACGAGCCCGCTGAAGTTGCTGATTTTCTGGCAGGCTGGCATGTGCATCTAGACATGATTGATATGATTCTTCATGAAAAGCATGTCGACTTCCCTTCGGATCTTTTTAAAGAGTTGCGCAAGAAATATGATTCGATAATGAATTGAGTTGTAAAGGAAGACAATGCTGATGCTCTTGGAGCGATTAGCACATCAAATTAAAATCCATTGTCGGTTACGCATTCGAGTGGAGAGGACCAAGTGATGAGTAATAATATATTTGAAGTTTTGTCGGAACCGCACAGACGGTCTATGCTGGATCTATTGCGCATTCGCGAGCGATCAGTTGGTGAACTTGTAGATAAGTGTCAATTGAGTCAACCAGGTGTTTCTAAGCATCTAAGAGTATTGCGAGAAGCTGGATTGGTAGAGGTACGATCTGTATCCCAAAAAAACATCTATTCCTTACGCCCAGAGCCGCTTCAAGAAGTCGATAAGTGGCTGGAGTCTTATCGTCATTTCTGGTCCAGCAAGCTTGACGATCTCCAGTCCTTCCTTGACCAAGAAGAAGAATAGATACTTGATTAGAACTTACATTGACCATGATAAAGTCAGGAGATTATCCTGGCTTTTTCTGTGTTACACCATAGATGAAGATAGAGATTCGAAATGATACATTTTTTACAAGTAAAAAGTAGAACAAGAGGAGAACTTTAATGGAAAAAATCGATTCTTATTGAACTAACGGAAAGCTAAGAACAATGATAATTGTGGATGAGCAGGCGCTTCGGCGGTCTGCTTATTTTTTTATCTTAACAAGTAGTGGAGCAAGAAGTAAGACGGGGTACTATTAATGATAGAACTATTCATTACGACGGGAATGGGGATATAATTCAGGAAACAATAACACTTTTTTAGCAATTTTCGCTTCTTGTCCTTAAGAATTAGAATAATTCATGAGGCTAACAAATAACACAAAGTAAATTTTTCATATTGAAAATTTCAATTGGGATGAAGGGGGAGTACCGTTGGAGAGAGTTCATGATGCTGCATTAAATAGTTTCTGGGTTGCAGTGGTTGTTTCGTTGATCCTTATGTGTTTTTATCCGCTGAACTTCTTAATTGAGGTCCATATGATGTTCTTTGTGTACGTGCTCCTATTGTTGATATTGTCACTGTGGATATTAATTCTTTTGTGCTTATGCCCTGCTTTTTATTTAATTGATCTGTTATTCAGAATTAAAAAAAGGAGATTATTTTCGTCCATGCTTGCTCACGCATTTACCGGGTTGATGATTTCCACAATGATTTATTCCCTCTGTGTCGGCAAATTAGAATGGAATTACTTCTACTGCGTACCCGGAATCCTAAGCGGCTTTCTGTTCCCAGTAATGGAGCGTTGGAATTAGAGTATCATTTCTTGCTTTTGCAGAAAGGATTGAACTACTTGAAGCCTATTATCATTTTGTACATATTGCTTCTGTTCGTAATGGGATGTCAAAGCAAAGAGGACAATTCAATAATTAAGGAGGTTTCGTCCGATTCCCTTACAGTTCGAGTCAAAGTGGAAAGAGAAGAAGCATCAAAAATTAAAATTCATACCGAATTGGTGAATACAGGCGATAATTTCATTGGGATCATCCATGGCGACCCTTTGACTGGAGCAGTCGTCGGAGAGCGATCTAATCGCCCAGATATTATTTATAGTTTTGTTGGTATCTCAAAGTCATTAGCTAAGAATGAAGTATACAGTTTCGATAAGGACAAAATGATTAATATTACACCTGAAGAACAAATTCTTTACACTGAAACCATATTTTCGATTAATGGTGAAAGGAAGACCATAGAATTAAATATTAATTTAGATGAAGTTGATTAAAAAGTATCTTTGAATTCCTAATTCAAAACTTTAAAATTGGAGGCGCATATTTATGGACTATTTTATAATAACCGGCACATCAAGAGGAATTGGACAAGCTATTGCAGAGCAACTTATCTCATCAGAGCACTATTTATTTTGTATTTCACGCGAAAGAAATCATTCGTTAACAAACAAAAGCAAGAACATAACCTATTTAGAATTTGATTTACACGACATTGATCAAATCGAGGCGTTAATGAACCGAATTTTTTCAGAAATTGATCTGTCTAAAGCCACTGGTGTTTATCTCATAAACAATGCTTCTATGATCGCTCCTGTTGCATTTATTGATTCGGCTGCTGTTAACGAAATAACAGGAAACATTCATGTTAATCTGCTCGCACCTATTTTACTGACTTCTACATTTATGAAGCATACGAAAACCTTTTTAGGCAAAAAGCGCATTTTAAATATATCATCCTCCTCAGCCAAACATCACCACCCTGGCATGAGTCTTTATTCGGCATCCAAAGCAGGCTTGGACGTATTCACTCAATGTGTCGGTCTTGAACAAAGCCACACCCAAACACCTGTCGGTATTATTTCTATCTGGCCAGGAATGATTGATACGAATTTGCAAAAAGAAGCAAGAACTCAAGACCAAGCAGCTTTCCCGTCTGCACAGCTATTCGGAAAGGCCAAAGATGCCGGCATGCTGACGACACCAGAAGAAACCGCACAACAAATAATAGCGTTTTTGTTTACAGAGCATTTTGAACATGGTGCTATCGTTGATATTTATGACTATTCGAAGCTTCAACAACATGTTGACACTCCAAACAAAAACACTTAACAAAGGCGGCTGAAATAATGATGAGCATAATTAACGGTTCTGAAACTTTAATCATAGTCATTCATGAAATCTATGGCATTAACCGTCATATGCAACATATTTGTCAATCACTAGCGGATCACAATTTTGATGTTATTTGTCCAAATCTTTTGGAACAAGAAGTACCTTTTGACTATGCAAAAGAGGAAACTGCATATCGTCATTTCGTAGAAAATGTAGGCTTTATTAAGGCTTCGAACCAAATTAAGCATCTCGTATCCGACAAGAGGGCTAATTATAAAAAAGTTTTTCTTGCCGGATTTAGCGTAGGAGCAACAACTGCTTGGTTATGTTCAGAGGAAGCAGAGGTTGATGGGATAGCAGCATACTATGGTTCACGCATTAGAAACTACACGGAATTATTACCTAAATGTCCAATGATATTATTTTTCCCACAAGAAGAATTGTCGTTTCATGTAGATGAATTAATTTCGATTTTAAGCAAAAACGATGCGAATGAAATCCATAAATTTAGCGGACAACACGGCTTCAGTGACCCGTATTCTCATAAATACAATGAACAATCCGCACAAAAGGCCTTTTCTGAGATGGTAGGCTTTTTCCATAACATAGAACGATTGTGATCCCATCGTAGGAAGCAAATACATTTGGTTGTTTGTAGACTGCCTGTTAACGGAGTTTAACTTTAAGAGGGCTATCATCGGTAATTTTACAGTAACTATTTTATTATTGGGGCGATAGAGTGGAAGAGAACAATTCATATCCTAATAGGACCCGAAGGTGATATGAAGTAACGGAGCCCGGCACGAGCTCTGCTTTTTAATGCGATAATGTTAGAGGGAAATCAAAAAAGAACCTGGATAATTTTATCAGGTTCTAAACATTTGCATATAAACAAACACGATGATATAATCGTTTCACGTCTTCGGAAATAATTTTGAACATAAATGTTACATCTTACAATTTTATTTTATCATGCTGGTAAGCTCTTGTCAAATCTTTTTCTCAATTTATTGGATAGGAGAGATATTGAATGCGTTCTTTAGTTCTCGGTTTTCAGGAAATGGAAAAAACGCAATTTTCACTCGTTGGAGGAAAAGGGTTGAATTTAGGGGAATTATCAAAAATCGAAGAAATTCAAGTACCAGAAGGATTTTGCGTTACAACTGAGGTTTATCAAAGAGCCTTCGAACATAACGAAACGTACTATGCATTGTTGAATCAACTGACAACGTTAAAAGCAGTAGATCGAGACCAGATTGGTGAAATTAGCAGAAAGATTCGACAAATCATTATGGAGGTAGAAATTCCTTCTGAAGTTGTGAAAGCAAATACACACTATCTCTCACAATTTGGTGATGAACATGCTTATGCCGTACGTTCTAGTGCGACTGCTGAAGATTTACCACATGCTTCTTTTGCTGGTCAACATGACACCTATTTAAATATCATCGGCAAAGAAGCAATCATTCAGCATATCAGTAAATGTTTTGCATCTCTATTTACGGATCGCGCGGTAATCTACCGTATGCAAAATGGATTTGACCACAGTCAAGTTTATTTATCCGTTATCGTTCAAAGGATGGTTTTCCCACAGGCTTCGGGCATTTTATTTACCGCCGATCCGATCAGTTCTAACCGAAAGCTGCTCTCCATCGATGCCAGCTTTGGACTTGGAGAAGCGTTGGTTTCTGGCCTAGTTTCTGCCGATTGTTATATCGTACAGGGAGGGGAAATCGTCAACAAAAGGATAGCAACCAAAAAAGTGGCTATCTATGGATTAAAAGAAGGAGGAACAGAGACAAAGCAAATCGATCCTGAACTACAGAAGACACAAACACTTACTGAACAACAAATTTTACGATTGGCGCTCATCGGAAGACAGATCGAAGCTTATTTTGGTTGTCCACAAGATATCGAATGGTGTTTAGTTGATGATACATTTTATATTGTACAGAGTCGTCCAATTACAACCTTATACCCGATCCCTGAAGCGAATGATAAAGAAAATCACGTCTATGTTTCTGTTGGTCATCAACAAATGATGACCGACCCCATAAAACCATTGGGACTGTCTTTCTACCTGTTAACGACCCCTGCAACCATGCGAACAGCTGGTGGAAGATTGTTTGTTGATATCACACATAGCCTGGCTTCCCCTGTCAGTAGCAGTATTGTAATAGATGCCTTGGGAAAATCCGATCCCCTCATAAAAGACGCGCTTATGACTATCGTAGAGCGAGAAGATTTTATAAAATCAACTCCTGATGTTAAACAAGTACCTAGTCCCATTAAAAGCAGTAAAGGTAAGACGTTTTCCGATATTCAAGCACAAATCGAAAATAACCCGACAATCGTTTCTGATTTAATTAAAAGTAGTCAAACATCGATAGAAGAGTTAAAACAAAACATCCAAACGAAATCAGGATCAGATTTGTTTGATTATATTTTAGAAGATATCCAGCAATTAAAGAAAACTCTATTTAACCCACAAAGTTCTGCTGTAATTATGACTGGGATGGATGCTTCATCATGGATTAATGAAAAAATGAACAAGTGGTTAGGTGAAAAAAATGCAGCAGATACGCTTTCGCAATCTGTACCAAACAATATTACTTCGACAATGGGTCTGGCACTATTGGATGTCGCTGATGTGATTCGTCCTTATCCAGAAGTAATTGATTATTTACAATATGTAAGAGAAGATAACTTTTTGGATGATCTAGTTAAGCTAAATGGTGGGAAAGAAACCCAAGACGCTATCTATGCTTATCTCGACAAATATGGGATGCGATGTGCCGGTGAAATCGATATGACAAAAACTCGTTGGAGTGAAAAACCAATTACACTTGTCCCGATGATTCTAGGCAACATCAAAAACTTTGAGCCTAATGCCGGCAAGCGAAAATTCGAACAAGGGCGACAGGAAGCTTTGGAAAAAGAACAAGAGTTATTAGACCGATTAAAACAATTACCGGATGGTAATCAAAAAGCCGCAGAGACCAAACAAATGATCAGCTTAATCCAAAATTTCAGCGGATATCGTGAATATCCAAAATACGGCATGATTAGTCGATACTTCGTATATAAGCAAGCTTTATTGAAAGAAGCCGAACAGCTCGTACAAGCGGGCATTATTCATGAAAAAGATGATGTATACTATCTTACTTTTGAAGAATTTCGCGATGTCGTAGCCACAAATATACTGGATTACCAGATCATCAACAATCGAAAAGACGAATATAAACGATATGAAAAACTGACTCCCCCACGAGTTATTACATCTGATGGCGAAATCATTGCAGGGAAGTATGAACGGGAAAATCTCCCAACCGAGGCTATTGCAGGTCTGCCTGTTTCTTCTGGAGTAATCGAGGGACGAGCACGTGTTATCTTAAGTATGGAGGATGCTGACTTAGAAGATGGAGATATTTTAGTCACTTCCTTTACTGACCCTGGCTGGACACCATTGTTTGTATCCATTAAAGGTCTAGTTACCGAAGTTGGTGGGCTGATGACTCATGGGGCAGTTATCGCGCGTGAGTATGGCTTACCAGCAGTAGTTGGGGTAGAGAATGCTACCACATTAATAAAAGATGGACAACGAATACGGGTGCATGGAACTGAAGGGTATATCGAAATATTGTAATGGCTAACAAGATAACATTTAATTTAAGACATAAAGGAGATAGAGATATGACGGAATTTTGGGAATCAAGTTTTATAGAAAAACAAACGATGTGGGGATTTGAACCTACAGACTCCGCAATCGTAACAAAGGACTTTTTCCTTGAAAAGAATGTTAAGGACATACTGATTCCAGGTATTGGTTATGGCAGAAATGCAAAGGTTTTTATTGACAATGGAATAAAGGTAACAGGTATAGAAATTTCAAATACAGCGATTGATTTGGCGAAGGAAAACGGGCTTGATATAAGTATTTTTCATGGTTCAGTAACGGATATGCCCTTTGATAACAAGCTCTATGATGGTATATTCAGTCATGCGCTTATTCACTTATTGGATAATCGAGAGAGAGAAAAATTTATTCAAGATTGTTATGATCAGTTAAAGCCAAATGGATATTTGGTTTTTACAACGGTTTCACAAAAAGCCCCAATGTTCGGAAAGGGCAAACAATTGGCTAAAGACTATTTCGAGATAATGGAGGGCGTAAAAATGTATTTTTATGATGCTGATTCCATAAAACAAGATTTTGAAAAATATGGACTGGTAGAGATTTTAGAAATTGACGAGCCAAATAAGAACACGAAAAATGCACCTCCAATCCATTTTCTAATTATAAAGTGCAAGAAAACACCGTAAACATTATCATATATTTTTCAACACTATCTAAAACATAACTTAAAGGAAATAGAACTCCACCGAGTACGAAAAAGTAGTCATTAGTGCATTGAAACAGTGGCAGTCTAGGACATTATTTACTGGTCCATGACTGTCACTGTTTTTAGTTTGGAATACAAATATCAGTTCAACATTCATGCACTTGTAAAGACAAATAATGAAAACCATGATCATTCGAGATCTTCTTTATATATACTTTATCAGCAGTAGTCCATACCAACTGGTTAAACCCTTCATACGATACATGGCAACTGTCTAAATTGCGGGAGAAATGGATAAAGGAGTTGGATACATGAAATCAATAACAAAACTTACGGGGCGAGTGATTTTCAAGGGAAACCCTGGTTATGAAGCGGCTCGTAAGAATTGGGATCCTCATACCGACAGATTTCCAAAAGTTTTTGTTTTTGCCCAAAGAACACTGGATGTTGCAAACGCTATAAGATGGGCTCGCAAAAATAATGTTCCTATTCGCCCGAGAAGTGGACGGCACGCCTTGGAGACCAACCTTTCTCAAGTTAACGGAGGCATTGTCATCGATGTTAGCGAGATGAAGAAAATCAAGTTGAATAAAAAGTGCAGAACTGTTGTGGTTGAGTCAGGCAATCGGGTAGGAAGAGTCGTAGACAAATTGGCAAGACAAGGTTTTATCGCACCGTTTGGTGATAGTCCTTCGGTTGGAATCGGTGGAATTACACTTGGCGGAGGGATTGGTCCGCTCCAAAGAACGACTGGCCTCATTAGCGACAATCTCATCGGAATAGAAATGGTTGACGCTAAGGGAAGAGTAATCCGGGCAAATAAAAAACGCAATTCCGATCTCCTATGGGCTTCCCGCGGTGGAGGAGGCGGTAACTTTGGCGTATACACAAAATACAAATTCAAAGTACTGCGTGCTCCAGCCAAAGCTACCGTCTTCAGCGTAACGTGGCCATGGGAGCAGTTCGAAAAAGTCGTAAAGAAATGGCAAGTCTGGGCTCCTAATGCCAGTACCAGATTGGGCAGCGAATTAAATGTTGGACCCAAAAAGGGTGGAAATGTTAGCATGATCGGTCTGTTTCTTGGATCTAAAACGGAAGCCCTGCGTCAATTAGAGCCTATTCTAAGCGTGGGGACGCCTACAAAAAAAACCATCCGATTGTTACCATATCTTGAAGCTACAAAGTTTTTGTTAGCTCCTGATCCAGTGCTTACACAAAAGTTCAGCAACCAGTTTTCCAGCGGCTTCGGCAGACGTCCTTTTCCAGATAAAGCCTATAAAGTTATGCGCGAGTTTCTAGAAAACGCTGAGGGAGGGACTCCGGCCGGCTTCTTCTTCCTTAACTGGGGTGGTGCCATAAGCCGTATCGCACCTAAAGCCACAGCATTCTACTGGCGTAAAGCCAAATTTTATGTCGAATGGAACAGCTCATGGGTTAAGCCATCTCATGCCGCTAAAAATATTGCCTTAGCACGGAACACAAGGCATAAGCTGCAGCCATATATCGTAGGTTCCTATATCAATGTACCAGACCAAGGTATCAAATGTTCTGGTCCTGTTTATTATGGTAAAAACTTTCCTAGGCTGCGTAGAGTAAAAGCTAAGTATGATCCAAATAATGTGTTCAACAATCCTCAAAGTATTCCACCGGCTTGAATGAGAATGAATTGAAATAAGGTACTTTCTTACAGTTAAGTTGTGGGGGATATCATGTCACATGCCAAGCAGCAAAGACACACATGGTAACTAATCGCGTGAACCCAAGGGGAACCTTGGGTTCATTTTTCATTTTACAACTAAAATCGATAGGGCTAGGCTTCCGTAACCACAGAGAAAGTAATTTGATTAAAATAGTACCTTGACAGTCATAGTAGTATGTCGTATTATACAGTAGCGGGGTGATTAAATGAGTGAGAACAAAATTACATCCGACCTGCTGCGCGGACATACCGATACGATGATATTGCGACTATTATCCGAAGATGATCGCTATGGATACGAAATTGTCAAATTGATCGCGGAGCGCTCGGGCGGTGAGTATGAACTAAAAGAAGCGACCATGTATTCCAGTGTCAGACGTCTTGAGACAGACGGTGATATCGAGTGGTATTGGGGCGATGAATCACAGGGCGGACGGCGCAAATATTTTAGAATTACCGAGAAGGGCAAGGAAACATATGCCCGCAACAATAGCAACTGGGAGTATGCAAAACGCGTGCTTGAAAACTTACTATAGGAGGTTTGATGTGATGAATCAGAAATTGACGAATTATTTGAACGACGTTTTTACGCCATACGATGGGGTGAAAAGCGTCACCGAATTAAAAGCCGACCTGCTCTCCGATTTACAGGAGAGGTACCGTGAACTTAAAGCCGAGGGCAAAGACGATGAAACAGCGTTTAATAAGACCATTGAGAGCATTGGCGACATCGAGGAAACGATACTGGAAGTCGCCAATCTCTCCCGCTCGCTGGAGAGGCAAGTACTGACAAACTTTAGCGCGAGCAATTTGCCAAAGAGTGACTTTGCAGGTGTTATTGCGCATAAAGGAAATTTCACATCGAGTGCATTACACGGCTCTGACTTTGCAGGTGCAGACTTGACCGGAAGCACCTTTAAGAGCAGCGACATCCGTGAAGCCAATTTTAACGGCGCAAATCTGACCGACTGTACCCTATCTGTCAATGATCTTTCCAATGCGAGCTTCAATAAATCGATCCTTGTACGCACCAACTTCAGCATTTCGGGGATGGAAGGAGCAAAATTCACAGGCGTAAAACTGACCGACGTCACGCTAAACAAGATCGACCTTAAAAAAACAATTTTTGAAGGTTGTATCTTTGACGGCGTGGACTTCAAATATTGTGACCTGAGTGGGCTGTGTCTTGACGGGCAAACCTTTATCGGCGTTAAGTTTGACAAGTCTGCTATAAATGAAGTTTCGTTTAAGGGTGCTACACTCAAGAATGTTTCTTTTCAAGCATTTTTTTCCTTGACTAATAAGTATTACCGCTCCATCAAAACCATCTGCTTTGACGAAGCAGTCATGGATAAGCTGACCTATGCTGCGCTTAAAGGTATGGGAGCCGAATTGTCTAAAGTTACAGTTCGATAAGGAGGGGAAAAAGTATGAATAATAAGTCAATTCAAGTTATAGGTCTGCAAAAGTCTTACAAAGAGCTTGCCGTCCTTAAGGGAGTAGATTTCGAGGTGGAAAAGGGCAGTATTTTTGCACTGCTCGGTTCAAACGGGGCAGGTAAAACGACGGTTGTCAAAATCCTGACTACGCTGCTCAAACAAGACAGTGGAACCGCCGTCGTTGAGGGATTTGATGTAGCGTCCAAACCTGATCATGTGAGGCAGGCGATTAGTTTAACCGGACAATTTGCCGCTGTAGACGAACTAATGACCGGACGGGAAAATCTAATCATGATTGCCAAACTGCGATACCTGAGTAATCCGCGGCAAGTTGCGGATGACTTGCTTAAACGCTTTGGCCTGACAGACGCCGCCAACCGCAGGGTATCTACTTATTCGGGTGGGATGCGCCGCAGGCTCGACATCGCATTGAGCTTTGTAGGGAAACCGCAGGTTATTTTCCTCGACGAACCGACCACTGGCCTTGATCCCGAGGCACGCATCGAGGTTTGGAAGATCGTGAAGGAGCTTGCAGACAGCGGCACTACGGTATTCCTAACTACGCAGTATTTGGAAGAGGCGGAACAGCTCGCTGACCGAATTGCGATTCTGCACAAGGGTAAAATCATCGCCAGCGGCACGCTTTTGGAGCTAAAAAAGATGTTTCCATCAACGAAAGTGGAGTATATTGAGAAGCAGCCGACATTGGAAGAGATATTCCTCTCCATTATTGGCAAGAAGGAGGGAGCATAAATGGAGACGGTAAAAAAACATTTTTTTAACGATTTGGGCGTTATGCTCGGACGTTCCATGCGCCATATTTCCCGTAGTATGGACACCATCGTCACGGTCTGTATCACTCCGATTGCGATGATGCTGTTGTTCGTCTATGTGTTTGGTGGTGCAATTCAAACCGGTACAGATAACTACGTTAATTATCTATTGCCCGGAATACTGCTCATTGCGATTGCTAGCGGGATATCCTACACGGCATTTCGTCTGTTTACCGATGTGCAGCGAGGTATTTTCGAGCGGTTTCATTCCATGCCAATTTCGCGTTCCACCTTACTATGGGGGCATGTGTTGACCTCACTAGTATCCAATGCTATCTCGGTTGTCGTTATCATTCTCGTAGCGTTGATTATGGGTTTTCGTTCTTCGGCCGGGATACTAGACTGGCTAGCAGTAGCTGGCATACTCATGCTGTTTACGCTGGCATTAACCTGGGTCGCTGCCATTGCAGGATTATTGGCAAAATCGGTGGATGGGGCAAGCGCTTTTTCCTACCCGATCATCTTCCTTCCGTTTATTAGCTCGGCATTTGTGCCGACTGAATCGATGCCTTCGGTCGTTCGTGCCTTTGCTGAAAACCAACCGGTAACCTCGATCGTTGAAGCCATTCGCGCGTTGCTCTCAAACCAACCGGTGGGCAATGAATTATGGATTGCGCTTGCATGGTGCGTTGGGATCTTGTTTGTAGCCTACTTCTTTGCGATGAGGGTTTATAAAAAGCGGTTTTAAATGAAGAAATGCGACCCAGTACTGTATCGGTTCTGGGTTTATTCTTTTTTAATGATGATGTTCTTTTAACTTTATGCAGGATTGAAAACAAGTTTTAACCGTCTTTGTATCAGTTATTCTCGACAGATGAACTAGTAAAGCAATTCGAGCATAAGAACATGGAGCTAATCTAGTTCACGGTGGAAAACGGTTTGATCCGAAGAAAGGCAAGATCAGAGAATGCCCTCATCCTGCCTCATACGTCTTATTCGTTACTAGTGCACTAAACTTTCCAAATCCGGCTGCAATTTGTTCCGTAGGACATACAGCATGATCGCTCCAACAAGGAACGCGACGGCATCCGCTATGACAAGCGACCAGACCACCCCATGAAAGCCATTCAAGCGATTAGCTATAAACAACACAGGAATCAGAGTAATTCCTTGAATAATTGACATAATAAACGCGGCGGTTCCTTGCGCTGTTGCTTGGAAGATTCCCGTAAACAACGAGGTCATTCCTGTAATGAACAAGGATAAGAACGTCACATGCAGAATGTAGCTGCCCATTTCAATTAATTGCGGGTCATTCGTAAATAAACCAATTAAATGGTCGGAAATCAGATAGACGATAACTCCGAACACGACTGCTAACGCAAGAACCACTTTAATTGTGAATGTAATGGTATGCTTCATGCGTAATTTATTCGCTGTAAAAGAGAAAGCAATCATCGGCACAACTCCCTCACATAATCCCATCAGAATAAACTCTGGAAATTGCAGCAATCGCGATGAAATTCCGAACCCCGCTATAGCTTGCTCCCCATATTCAACAAGAAAATGGTTAAAGATGAGCGACATTGCTCCCATGATGATACTCATAACAAATACGGGAACTCCGATTTTGAATACATTGCTTAGAATGTCCTTGTTAGCCTTAAACCATTTTATAGAAATGGTCAAAAATTGGCTTTTATATCTTATACGAAAGGCGTAGTACATACTCGCAACCAAATTAGAAATGACTGTAGCAGACGCAACGCCGATTACATCCCAATGGAAAACGAAGATGACTAGCGCATCTAGAATAATATTTACGACAACACTGATAATCATACCGATCATCGACGTGGTAGCTGACCCCTCCGAGCGCACAATATTCTCCAGCGTGAAGAACAATACGACGATTGGTGAACCAATAAGCATTATCGTGACATAGTCCTTTGTAAATCCGAAGGAGTCAGGCGTTGCCCCTAGGCCATGAACGATTGGATCAATCAACGGGAGACTAACGGCCATCACGATAAGACCGAGAACTAAACTACTGTAAAAGGCAAATGAAGATACATGCTTAACATCATCATATTTTTTCTCACCCAGCAACCGAGAGATGAAGGCTCCGCTACCGATGCCAATCAAGTTGCCTAGTGCCATAATCGCCGCGAATAAAGGCAAGGTGAGTGCGAGTGCAGTCAACATGGCAGTATTGTGGAGTGTACCAAGGAAATAGGCATTCAAGATGGAGTATATAACACTCATTGACATGCCTAACATCATCGGTACAGCGAAGTGAGCTACAGCTTTTGAGACGGGTGCTTTTTCAAAATAATGGAGGTTTTCTGTATCCATGTGAATCACTACTTTCTTTATTTATTTTGACCATCAATCTAACGGTGTTAGTTTGTATCTTACAGTGTTAGATGATATCATGAACCTATGAACCTGTAAAGTATAAACTTACACTGTTAGATAAAAGGACGGATACCGATGAAAAAAAAGCAGCCTCAGATTTCGGAGGATAAAATTTTGGAAACCTCGTGGGAGCTTCTTGGAGAGGAAGGCATTGAGAAATTCAGCATGAGACGCTTGGCCGATCGTATGGGCATACAGGCTCCCTCTCTGTACTGGTATTTCAAGAGCAAGCAGAATCTCTACCAGCGCCTGGCCAACCATGTATCGAAGATCATTTTGGAGGAGTTTCACTCTGAGGGGGATTGGAGGGAGCAGCTAGCGGAATTTGCGGTAACCGTACGGAGTGTGCTCAGCCGATATCCCTGCTCCACGCAGCTCATGATGTTGACGCTGCCCCACGAACCAGACATGATCCGGTTCACTAACCGAATGCTGCTCTGCATGGAATCGACGCCACTTGAGCAAGAGCAAAAATTACAAGCCGTTCTTACGCTGGTGAACTATGTCTTCTACTTCGTTCTGGACAATTATCAGCATCAGCGCATATTATCCACTATGCTTGAGGAGCAGGGAGAGCTTCGTGATGGAGAGATAACAAGTCTTCTGGACGCCATGAGCGAGACAGATGCGGGAGTGTTTCGAGGGATGTACAAAAATGGGCTATTTAATCTGATAGGGACCGACGGAGCGTTTGAATTCGGCATGAAGCTGATTCTGAAGGGGATTGAGCAGGTGATAAAGGATCAGGATAGGTAGTATAGTATGTAAAACACCCTCATCTGGATATCGGATGGGTCGGATTCATTGAGGTTTATATACAACTTTACGGTAGCCCGTTAAGCTAACAGAGCAGGACAGTCGAACAATAGTGACCAATAAAAGGTTTTATTAGGTACGATTACATTTTGAGGAAAGGTGATATAAAGGTGATCTACAAAGGGATATTCTTGGCTTTCGTAATCATCCAAAATATTTATTTTCTCATAACACAACCAGATAAATATAAACTATGGATATCAGTATTTAATATAACAGTAGGTACCCTAATGACATTAATGGCTGTTTTTTATTATTTTGATGCTTATAAACCTAAAATTGGTCCAGTAGGAAATGGTCCCGATCCTGATTTAATTTTGACTAATTTTCTCGGCATGATAGTGACGGGAGGATGCTTTATAATTATCGGTTTGATCGGTGTTCACATTAAAAGAAAGCTGAAGCACAAGAAATAATAGGAGAAGCTATTCCTAGTTTGAATTACGGCCCGCCTTGACAAACGGAGAGTCCTCCACTTAGAATCAAATATTTGAAAGTGTATTTAGTCTGCTGCCAAGGAATGGGGATAGGAATCCAATTCCTCAAGATAGCATGCTTCAGCAAAGTCCGCAAATTAATAGTGGGATAGAAGTGGTCGATTCATTTGTAGGCGGGACATTTCCAGCACTGACTGCTCTGAATGGGGAAAGTGTGAATCCATTGCAGATTTACATACAGATTGGATCATATCTTTGGTTCATCTGTATGTTCATCATTATTATCGTTAGCTACCGAAAGACATATTTTGAATGGGAGTCCGCTTGCTTTTGGTGAGGGGAATGTCAAAGGGAGGATTAAAAACGTGTTGAATTACAGAAAACCGAGGTTTTGGTTACTTTTTTTCTCAATTGTCCTTATGATAGCAGTTGGAATTGGATTGCTAGCAAATCCTGTAATAAAGGGGAAAGATTCATTAGGACAAATTACTGACTCAAATAATATACCATCAAGTGAAGAAGCTTCTTTGGAACTACCAGAGAAATCAGCAGCGGAAATATTAAGTGACCTAGCCAATCTGCAATTTTCAATTAAAAGGGATCAAATTAGTGATGACGATCAAGAAACCGTTGTCACATTTGGAAAAGCTTTTGTGAATTTGTATACCGGTGCTATTGCAGAACAAAAAGCAGTCACATTTAGAAATTACATATCTAACGATAATCTTCTAAAATACACAAATAAAATGCTAGAGCTAGAACAAAGAAAAGAATTAAAGGGAGAGTTTAGTGTTATTTTCGGTCTGGAAAATAAATTTGCGGAAGCAGAATTCAAGCAACTTGATGAAAATCTCTACTACGTAAATTTACCTTTTTCGAACCAAGGATCTGGTATGAGCTTTAAGATGTTAGTTCAAACAGAAAATAAAATATTAAAAATCGTTGATTTGTACTTTGGAAACAAAGACGGTGTAGACACGATTGTAACTGGACATCCCGCTGTTAGAAAACTTCATGATTCAAAACTCTGGGATGACAAAGAATGGGTTGATGGTGTTTTTGAAAAGCTTGAAAAAATATAAATCTGAACGAAGCTCTTGAGTATGCATAAATAGGAGACAAGCTATTAAAAACCACGTATATCGTGGTTTTTTTGTTTTTTCGGTACATATACTTAGCAATGTGCTATGTCAAGAATTTGTACCGAATAACGAAAAAACAATCATGATTGACAATCATTTTACCGAGTGTTACCATAAATATATTAATTGTACTGACTAGTCAGTACATTACGGAAAGGAGAGTCATTTCGCATTGAGCAAAACGAAAATCATGTCAGCAGCGATAGACGTTTTCTCGGAGAATGGATACCACCGAGCTAGTATGGACGATATCGCACTTAGAGCAAAGGTTGCCAAAGGGACGCTGTATTATCATTTTCCAGGAAAAGCACAGCTGTTTAAGACGATCGTAATGGATGGACTGCAGGTCATTACCGATCGAATACGGAATGAGCTGCGAACTGATCTTTCGTTGGAAGAACAAATCAGGCGAATCATCCGGCACAATCTCGACTTGTTTCTGGATTCCAGCGGATTCGCACATATCGTGTTCAACGAATTATCGAACGGAATTGATCAGGAAGTACTAGAGGAATTGAATAAACTGAAGCTCGGCTATATTCGTTTTATTGCAGAGGTGCTGGAAGGAAGCCGGGAAGAGGGGGTAATGATCAATGTCAATTGCAGCTTGGCTGCTGCGGGAATTGTCGGATTGCTCAACAGTTCCTGCGATTATTTTCTAACCTATGGCAGTAGTATAAACCGCGACGATCTTGAACATTTTCTTTATCAGATTATTACGACCGGGTTGTTTTTGACCCCCGGCGGCAAGCCAGATGGTATGTTGAACTGATTTCATTCTAAGCGGAAAGCGGCGATGCGACGTATGAATTGGAAAACTGACAGCGAACTGATACCTTTGTCTTGGTTTAAAGAAATGCGAAACTCTTCCCCTGTCGTGTTCAATTCGGAGAAAAATACTTGGGACGTGTACAAGTACGAAGATGTAAAGAAGATATTTGCCGATCATGAGCATTATTCTTCAAAAGGGACGGAAAGCGCCATGGAGCCGATCAACTCAAGCATTCTTAGACAAGATCCACCTAAACACCGACAGCTGCGTATGCTCGTTTCGCAAGCGTTCACGCCTCGGGCTATCGAAGCGCTCGCACCGAAAATTGAATCGATTGCGCAGCAATTGTGTGATCAAGCAGAAGAGACGGGGGAGATGGATGCCCTTCTCGATTATGCGAGCCCTCTGCCGATCATCGTCATCGTCGAAATGCTGGGCATTCCGTCCGTGGATCGCGACCGGTTCAAGGAATGGTCGGATTCGCTAGTTGGGAATGACGGCGAACGTTATTTTCAATGCCAGAAGGAAATGAGCGACTATTTCTCCGACATCATGAATCGAAGACGGCTTGACCCGCAGGATGATCTCATCAGCAATCTCGTTCATGCAAAGGTCGAAGGCGAGCAATTAAGTGACTTGGAGATCATCGGATTCTGCATTCTGCTGCTGGTGGCGGGGAATGAAACGACTACCAATCTTATAACGTCAGCCTTACTGTGCCTAGATAGCGACAGAGAGGCAAGGAAAAGTCTCATCGAGGAACCTTCCATGATTCCGCAAGCCATCGAAGAGGTGCTTCGCTATTGCTCTCCTGTTCAAACGATGATTCGAATCGTTAAAAAGACGACTGTTCTGCGCGGCCAAACGCTTTCGCCCGGACAAATGGTCAACCTCTGGATCGGGTCGGCCAATCATGACGGAGCCCAATTTGATACTCCAGAAAAATTCGAAATCCATCGCAAACAGAATCCGCATCTGGCATTGGGACATGGCATTCACTTCTGCTTGGGCTCTCAGCTTGCCCGCTTGGAGAGCAAGATCGCCATTCAAACACTTCTTAGCAGGTTTCCTGACTACGCAAGAGATCGTTCGCACACGCTAGAGCGGTTGGACAGCTGGATGATGTTCGGGGTCAATCGTTTGCCACTGGTTCTGACAAAATAACGTTACTTTAACAGGCGCTTTATTGCATATTCAACACCAATAAAAGTCGTAAAAGCTTATGTAATCATTGGTTCTACAATCGAACAATACTATAGCGTAAGAATCAACAAGACGAGGCTGCCGATATTATGATATGCTCCCCAAATAGTAGACAGGTGAAATAATAAAAAACCTGTTGCTATGAGGGGAGCATTTTCATGTCTAAAGTTAAATATTCCGCATCAGAGAAACTTACCATAATCGGAGAGATCGAAAGTGGTGAACTTGGCTCTATGGCC